>DAOUBU010000088.1:0-9591 GCA_034432395.1 Anaerolineae bacterium | reverse complement strand
GCGGGGACGGCCGGGTTCGGGCTGCCCGTGCCCCAGGTGAAGTTGATGCCGCCGGGCAGCGTCTCGGTCAGGATCGGCGTGCCGGACAGGGCGTTGTTGTTGAAGTACTGCACCGTCCAGCCCGTGCCGAAGCCGCTCTGCGCGGAGACGGTCAGCGCGGCCAGCAGCGCGCCGCTGACGATCAGCAGGACAAACGTGGTGGTGAACAGGCGTCTCGTGAACATACGCTTCACTCCTGGATGCATGCACCGGTATTCTAACCGCATCGCTCGATCTGCGCGAACGCCATGGCGCGTTATCGCCTGAAGTGACCTGATCATGCCCGATTCGGAGCGCTGGCCCCCTGGTCAATAGGTCACGTGGACAGCGCCCGCCAGCCGCCGGGATCGCGCCGGATGACGAACGGCCAGTGATGTCCCGTCCGCCGCGCCGACTGGCGTATAATCCGGATTGGGAGCACAGGAGGGGTGGGGCGTGCGCGTCAACGAGCAATTGAGGTGGGCACTACGGCTGTCCGCCGCGCTGGCGCTCCTGGCGCTGGCGGGCTGCAATCTGAGCGTCCCGGCGGTGACCCCGACGCTGCCGCCGACCCGTACCGATCTGCCGCCGTCGCAGACGCCGATCCTGACCTTCACCCGCATCCCGTCGCTGACGCCGTCGCCCACGGTCACGGCCAGCCTGACGCCGCTCCCATCCCCGACGCTGACCCCGACGGTCACGCCGTCTCTCACCGCCACCCCGACGGTCACGTCGTCACCGACGCCGACGGCCACGCCGACAGTTACCCCGACGGCGACGGAGACGGCCTCTGCTACGCTGACGGCCACGCCGACAGTTACCCCGACGGCGACGGAGACGGCCTCTGCGACGCCGACGGTCACGCCGACAGTTACCCCGACGGCGACGGAGACGGCCTCTGCGACGCCGACGGCCACGCCGACGGATACGCCGTCACCGACGCCTTCACCCACAGTCACGGACACCGCGACGCCGGTTCCAACCGAGACGCCGACGCCCACTGATACGCCAACCCCGCCGCCATCACCGACCCCGCTGCCGACGGTTGGCCCGACGAACACGCCCGTCCCGACCGAGACACCGACGCCGGTTCCAACCGAGACGCCGACGCCCACTGATACGCCAACCCCGCCGCCGTCACCGACCCCGCTGCCGACGGTTGGCCCGACGAACACGCCCGTCCCGACGGAGACGCCGACGCCGGTTCCGACCGAGACGCCGACCTGGACGCCGCTCCCGACCAAGACGGCGACCCCGACGCTGACGCTGACGCCGATCCCGCCGACGGCAACCCTGACGCCCGTCCCGACGAACACGCCGACGCTGACGCTGACGCCCAGCCCGACGCTGACGCCGTCGCCCGATTTCACCGGCACGGCGATCAGCGCGCAGGCCACGATCGACCAGATCCGCCGCGAGATCACAGCCACGGCGGCGGCGGTCGAGGCCACGGCGGCCCAGGCGACGCGCGCCCAGGCCACGATCGATCAGATCGCGCGCGACATGACCGCCACGCTGATCAGCGCGCAGGCCACGATCGACCAGATCCGCCGCGAGGTGACGGCGACCGCGGTCGCCAGCGCGCTGACGCAGACCACCCTCGCGCCGACGGCGACGCCGCCCCCCACGGTCGTCATCATCCCGACGGCGGCCCCGCCGCCCACCCTCGATCTGGCGCTGATCCCCACGCTGGCGGTCACGCCCGTCTTCATCACCGCGACGCCGGGCGGCATCGTCCTGCCCTTCCCGACGCTGACGCCGTTCCCGGCCCAGGCATCCCCCGTCCCCGGCGGCGTGCCCGCCAGCCCGATCCCGCCCCCGACGTCCCTGCCGATCCCGACGGCGATCACGCTGGTCGTCAACGTGCCGGAAGTGCCGCAGCTCGCGCCGGGGTTGAACACCACGTTCTCGTTCGCCCTGACCACCGACGGCCCGCTGGGCGCGCGCTTCGCCCTCAGCGGCGGCGCGTGGCGCTTCAGCCTCAACCCGCAGACGGGGCTGTATGCCCGCGTCGATGACACCGGGCGGCTGTACCTCAACGCCGGGCCGAATTTCGGCGGATCGCCGCTCACCACGTCGCCGTTCACGCCGTTCGGCGGCACGCTGGAAGAGAACAACGCCCCGGTCGGGCAGATCGCCTGGTCGCCCGATGGGCGCTACCTGGCCTTCCTGGTCGATACCGAGCTGGACAGCGGCAGCAGCAACGACAGCAACCCCGACGACGGCCTGTGGTACTACGATCCGGCGGCGGGGGGCGCGTTCGCGCTGATCTTCGACTGCCGCCCGGAAGCGGTCTGCCTGGCCAACATCGACGGCGAGCCGCAGCGCCTGCACAGCCAGTCCTTCCAGTGGAACCTGGCCTCGAACGCCCTGCTCGTCCGCCTGACGCTGCCGGAGGAGGGCGGGCGCGCCGCCTTCACCGTCACCACAGTGCCGGGCAATGCCGGCCAGCGGACGCGCGTCCACCGCTACGACAGCGCCGCGTGGAGCATCGACAACCAGACCGTCATCGCCAGCGGGACGAGTCCATCCGGTCAGGTGGGGGTATTTCGCGTCAATCCGGCGGACGGCGCGGAAACCGTGCTGTTCGACGCGGGCGCGCGCGGTTTGTGGGTGCAGGACGCGGTCGAGGCGCTCGACGGGCGCATCTTCATGCTCTGCACCGGGGCGGGCCGCGGAGCGCCGCTGGCGCTGTGCGACGGGCGCGGCGTCCCGCTGACCGGGCCAATCGGGACGAGCGCGCCGATCCGCGTCGAGTGGAGTCCCAACCGGCAGGCGGTGCTGGTCGTCACCCAGGACGGTGACCGCGAGCGCTATTTCGTCGCCCGCATCAGCGGCGGCACGCCGGTCGAACTGCCCGCCGATCAGGTCGCTGATGTGCTGGCGGTCGAGTGGATCCCGTCGGGCATCCCGCTGCCGCAGAGCGCGGGCGGTGGGTCGCCCGGCGTCCAGCCGCAGCCGATCCCGCCGCTGGTCAGCCCGGTCAGCGTCGGCGGGACGGCGCTGGTCATCAACCCCGCCGGCCTGAATGTCCGCGCGACGGCCTCCACGGGCGGCGCGCTGCTGGGGCGCATCCTCAACGGGGTGACGGTGCAGGTGCTCGGCGGCCCGATCGATGCGGAGGGCTACCGCTGGTGGCAGGTGACCGCGCTGGACGGCGAGACCGCCGGCCTGAGCGGCTGGGTGGTCGAAGCGGTGGGCGAGCAGCGCACGCTGGAAGGCCGCTGAACCGGGTAGGGGCGCCGCACATACCATCCGCCTGTTTGCGAAACCGCCGATGTCGATTATAGTTGATGATAGTCTGACTGGCCGTACCGCTCCGTGTGAGGTGGACATGAACTATCGTGCCGCTGACCAACCCGCCCCTGCGCTGGCTGCCTCGCTGCGTCGGCGAACACGGCTGGCCGCGATCACCGGCTCGATCGTCATCCTGCTCTTGCTGCTCTCCGGCATGCCCCTCTTCGCGGCGGGCGATCCCGACCTGGCCGTGATCAGCGTCGCGCATACCGGCACGACGGGGGACGGCGCCGATTTCCGCTTCGGCGCTTCCGGCGGCTCGCTTTCGGCCACGATCCAGAATGTCGGCGCGGCCAAGACGTTTAGCTGCTCGCTTTCGACCAGCACGCTGGTGCTGTGCACCACGACGGATACGCTGGCCCCCGGCGCGACTGCGTCGATCACGCTGTTCTTCAACGTCATCGGCGCGCCGTCCAACATCCATCAGTTCGTCGTGCAGGTGGCCGGCGGCGGCGATACCGATCCGGTCTCGGCCAATCTGCTGGCCGATCCGGTCATCTTCAACGTGCTCGGCCTCGATCTGAGCGTGGCCGTCAGCCATACCGGCACGTCCGGAGCGAATTTCATCGTCGGGACGACGGGGCAGGTGGTCGTCACCGTGACCAACCTCGGCAATCTGACGGCGGCGACGCTGTCGCACACGCTGATCATCGCGCTGCCGGGCGGGCTGACGCGCGGCACGACCACCAGCGCGCCGCTGGGCGCGTATACCTGCACCGGCCTGAGCGGGGTGATCTCGTGCCAGCACACCGGCGCGCCGATCCTCCCCGGCGTGACCGAGACCCTCACGCTCGATGTCACTGCGCCGGCGACGCCGCAGTCCGGCCCGCTGGTGATCCAGGCCAGCACCATCCCCGCGCCGGGCGTGTTCGATGCCAACCCGGCCAACGACAGCGCCACCGATCCGCAGTCGTTCGCCATCCTGGCCAACACCCCGACGCCGACGCTTTCGCCGACGCCGACGGTGACGCTGACGCCGCTGCCTTCGCTGACGCCGATCCCGCTGCCGACGATCACGCCGACGCGCACCTTCATCCCGCCCCTGCCGACGCGCACGCCGCTGCCGCGCCCGGCCAACGCCGGGCAGGCGATCCCGATCCCGCCGTCCGGGATCAGCCTCGTCGTCAACCGTGACAACGTCAACGTCCGCCTGCTGCCCGCCATCGGCGCGGAGGTGCTGGGCTACGTCAACGCCGGGACGGTGTTCGAGAACGTCCAGGCGCGCAGCGGCGATAACCAGTGGTTCCGCGTCGATTTCCTCGGTCAGCAGGGCTGGATCGGCGCGCCGGTGGTCACCGTGCTCAACGGCGCGGATATCAACGCGCTGCCGGTGGCCGACCCGCGCACCATCCCCTACGGCGGCTTCGAGCAGCCGCGCGCGGGCATCACCAGCGTCACCAGCGGGATCACCGGGCGGCTGGTGGAGAGCGGCCTGCGCGTGCGCGGCGGGCCGGGCCGGGCCTACCCCGTGCTGGCCAATGCGCCGCGCTACACCGTTTTCCAACTGTTGGGCCGCACCGCCGATAACACCTGGTGGCAGGTCAACTTTGAGGGCACGCTCGGCTGGGTCGATGCCCGCTACGTGCAGGAGATCTCATCTCCGGAGGCGTTCAACCTGCCGGTGGACGGCATCATCGCCGATGGGCTGCCCGTCAGCCTGCCGACGGGCGATGCCTACGTCGATACGCTGCGGCTGATGCTGGCGCGCCTCGATCTGGCCCAGCCGTCGATCGACCGGATGCGCGAGCTGTGGAACGCCATCGCGCTCGGCGGGCAGGCCCGGTGCGGCGATTACCCGCCGCGACCGAGCGACTACAACATCCCGCTGCCGCTGCTTTCGGCGTTCAACGGGACGCTCGGCCCGCTGGAGACCGACTTCAACCAGGCGATGGCGTTCGTGCGCCAGGCGATCGATCTGTTCATCGATGCGTGCAGCACCAGCCAGCCGCCGCAGGGGCTGATCGGCGTCGGCGGCGCGGCGGTCGGCCTGCAGGCCGTCAATGAGGCCGATGCGCGCTTCGCCGATCTGCGTGCCCGGCTGCTGGCGCTCATCCCCGATGACCGCACCCCGACCGACAACGAATGCCTGTTCAGCTTCAACAACAACAGCGAACTCGTCCAGCGGCTCATCCCCGGTCAGGCGATCCTGATCACGTGGCCGGAACGCCAGTACGTGCGTGGGCTGTGCTTCGACGGGACGGCGGGCGAGGTCTACCGCTTCGAGCTGGTGCGCGCCACCGGCAATCTCCGCCCGCAGGTGCTGATCGCCAGTTTCGCCAGCCCGACCAGCTTCATCGCGGCGGGCCGGCTGGCGGCGGAGGATGCGTACCTGGCCATCACCAACATCACGATCGCCGAGACCGGACAGTACCTGATCGTCCTCAACGATTTCGGCGACGACAGCCGCCCGCTCCCCAATGGCGATCTGGCGCTGCTGCTCACCAATGTCACCGGTTTCACCACCGGGCTGGCCCCCGGTCTGCGGCTGGATGAGGCGACCGGTCAGGTCATCGTCAACCCGATCCTAGAGCCGGTGATCGCCACCGACGGGCAGGCGGGCGGGCCGATCGTCCAGCAGCCGGTGACGTGCCCGAATGCGCTGTTCACCTGCGCGCAGCTCACCTCGTGCGATCAGGCGCGCGCCTGTCTGTTCAACGCCGGCAACCTGTCGCTCGACCCGGATGGCGACGGCATCCCGTGCGAGGAGAACCTGTGCGCCGCCGGGCCGAGCACCGTGCCGACCCTCCCGTTCGTGCCGGGACGCGGCGGATCGTGAACCTGTCCCGCGTCCGGCGGTGAGTCCGGGCGCGGGCGCATGTGCCCGACAGTAGCGGGATCGGGGGAGATCGCATACACTCTGCCCGTACACGGTGATCGCATGCGTTTATCGACTCGTTCAGGGAACCCGGTTTGAGCCTCTCAGCAGTGTTACCGCCGTCGGAATTCGTGAGCGTCCACCTGCCGCGCCTGCCCAAGATCGATCTGCACCGCCATCTGGAGGGGGCGCTGCGTCTGGAGACGCTGGTCGAGATCGCGCAGGAATATGACCTCGATGCGCCGCGCACCCTTGACGCCCTGCGCCCGCTGGTGCAGGTCATGCCCGGCGATGTGCGCACGCCGGATATGTTCCTGAGCAAATTCACCACGCTGCGCAAATTTTTCTGCTCGGAGGCGGTCATCCGGCGCATGGCGCGCGAGGTCGTGGCCGATGCCGCCGCCGATCACGTCGTCTACCTGGAACTGCGCTTCACCCCGCAGGCCTTGAGCAACCTGCTGCGCGTCGATTTCCCGACCGTGGTGGCCTGGATGTGCGATGCCGTCAGCGAGGCTGAGGCGGAATACGGCACGCTGGTGCGCCTGATCGTCTCGATGAACCGGCACGAGAGCGTCGAGATCGGCGAGCGCGTCCTCGATGCCGCGCTGACGCGGCGCGGCTGCGGCGTCGTCGGCATCGACCTGGCCGGGCGCGAGGCCGATTTTCCCGCCGCGCCGTTCACGTCGGTGCTGGAACGCGCCCGCCGCGAAGGGCTGGGCGTGACCGTGCACGCCGGCGAATGGGCGGGGGCGGTGCGCGTCCGGGAGGCGGTGCTCGATCTCAACGCCGGGCGGATCGGCCACGGGGTGCGCGCCGCGGAAGATCCCGCGGTGCTGGATCTGCTGCTGGAACGTGGTGTGACGCTGGAAGTGTGCCCCAGCAGCAATGTGGACAGCGGCGTGTGCCCCTCCCTGGCGGCGCATCAGCTCCCGCATCTGCTGGCGGCGGGGGTGCGCGCCACGCTCAATACCGATGACCCGCTCATCAGCGGCATCACGCTGACGGATGAAATGGCCCGGGCGGTGCTCGGCATCGGCCTGACCCCGCTCGATCTCAAGACGATGACCTTTCACGCCGCGCAGGCGGCCTTCCTGAACGACGCGGAGCGGGCGGCGGTGCTGGCGCGGCTCGATGCAGGCTGGCAGGGGGTAGGATGATCCGGCTGGGCGATTTTGAACTGTACCTGATCCTGGAAAGCACGGTGCACGTCGATGGCGGCGGGGCCTTCGGCCTCATCCCGCGCGTCATGTGGGGCAAGTACATGCCCTTCGACGACGACAATCTCGTGCCGATGACGCAGCACGTCCTTTACGTGCGCGCGGGGGGGCGGCACGTCCTGATCGACACCGGATATGGCGACAAGATCACGCCCAAATACCGCGAGCAGCTCCATCACGAGCGCCCGCGCGGCACGCTGATCGAGGCGCTGGCCCGGCTGGGCGTGACGCCTGATCAGATCGATCTGGTGATCGATACCCATCTGCACAACGATCACTGCGGCGGCAACACCCGCTTCGATGCGCAGGGCGGCATCCGCCCCACGTTCCCCAACGCCGAATACGTCGTGCAGCGGCGCGAATACGACGACGCGATGCATCCCAACGAACGCACACGCGCCACGTACATCGCCGATAATTTCCATCCGCTGGTGCAGAGCGGTCAGATGCGCCTGCTCGACGGGGATACCGAACTGCTCCCCGGCATCACCGGCGTCGTCACGCCCGGTCACACGCCGGGGCACATGAGCATCCGCCTGAGCAGCCGGGGCGAACACGCCGCTTTCGTCTGCGATCTGGCCAGCTACGCCGTGCACTTCGAGCGGCTGGCGTGGATGACCGCCTACGACGTCGAACCGCTGATCACGCTGGAGACCAAACGCGCCTGGCAGGCCTGGGCGCTGGAGACCGATGCGCTGCTCATCTTCCCGCACGATCCGCTGCGTCCGGCGGGGCGGCTGCGTCCGGTGGAAGGTGGGCGTCCGGTCATCGAGCCGGTCGCGGTCGAGTATGTGTGACGGGCGGGCGGATGGGCAAGCAAAAACGGGGCGCTCTGGACTGCGCCCCGTTTTTTTTGATCCGCCGCAAGCGGATGCCGCTCAGGTGGATGCCTTGCTGCTGACGATGCGCGCGTACACGAAGTAGATCACGACGCAGATGGCCGCGACGATGACGGTGTACAGCACGGCCTGACCCAGAAAATCGGTGATCGCGACGCTGGCGCGCGGAACATTCGTCCCACCGGCGGCTTCCAGCGCATCGGCGACGGTGTTGAGTTCCGCCGCCCACGGGGCCGCCACGGTGTACGGGGCCAGCAGAGCGACCAGAAAAGTGACGACGACGACCACGATTAACCCGTAGCGGAGAAGACTGAGACGCCCTTGAACATCGGTCTGTTTGATCATGCGCTGCTCTCCTGAAGTAGGGTACTGCTCATCGCACTTCCGTTTTCATTATGAGGATGGATGGCGAGCGCTGTCAAGCGGGCCGGGGCATGGGGGAAGGCGCGGACGTCAGACCGCCAGAGGGCGGTAGGGGCACAGCGCGCTGCGCCCGCCGTTGTCGTTCTGGCCTTTCAGTCCCCCGAAGGGGACAGGCTGAGCCTGCAACTCCGAAGCTGTATCCGTGGCTGGATCAGCGTTACGTGTTTCAGTCCCCCGAAGGGGACAGGCTGAGCCTGCAACACATCTATTCTGCGGCGCGTTCTATCCGGTACATCGTTTCAGTCCCCCGAAGGGGACAGGCTGAGCCTGCAACCGCGGGGCCAGGGCGGAGAGTGTGGTCAGGCTTTCTCGTTTCAGTCCCCCGAAGGGGACAGGCTGAGCCTGCAACGAACTGCTTGGTTCCGGGTGGGTGCGTTTCGGTGGAGTTTCAGTCCCCCGAAGGGGACAGGCTGAGCCTGCAACTTCAGCACTTTCCCCGGTGCGACGGGGGGAACGGAGTTTCAGTCCCCCGAAGGGGACAGGCTGAGCCTGCAACATTGTGGGCGAGGATGAAGAGGGAACACTTCTAGTGTTTCAGTCCCCCGAAGGGGACAGGCTGAGCCTGCAACGCGCAGCTCAGCAAGCCGCGCAGCGCCGCGGTCAAAGGTTTCAGTCCCCCGAAGGGGACAGGCTGAGCCTGCAACTGACTTACCTGGCGCACGGGAAAGATTCGGGGAACATGTTTCAGTCCCCCGAAGGGGACAGGCTGAGCCTGCAACTCCTGGAAAGAAAGAAACGGACCGGGAATTATATGTTTCAGTCCCCCGAAGGGGACAGGCTGAGCCTGCAACGAACTGGCAGCGCTTTGCCATGCCCAATGTGTACAAGTTTCAGTCCCCCGAAGGGGACAGGCTGAGCCTGCAACTGCAGACACGCTTGAACAGCGTGTCTCTGGACTTTGGCCAATTTAAGGGATCTGTGATGAAAATCACAGGTGGTGATGCGGTGATTCAGGGGTTGGAAACGGCCCAAAAAACCGGTT
>DAOUBU010000087.1:0-26786 GCA_034432395.1 Anaerolineae bacterium | reverse complement strand
TTGTCCAGGCAGCCGTCACCGGCTTCGTTGGGGCACTGGTCATTGGCATCGGCGATGCCGTCCCCGTCGCTGTCCGGGCAGCCGTTGACCGGGCCGGCCTCGTTGGGGCACTGGTCGTCCCGGTTGAGGACGCCGTCCCCGTCGTTGTCCAGACAGCCGTCACCGGGTTCGCTGGGGCACTGATCCTGATCGTTGGGGATGCCATCCCCATCGTCGTCAGGGACCTGGGCGACCTGCTGACCGGTGGTGTCCTGACCGGTGTCATCGACCGCAGTGCCGAACAGGTTGACTCCGTTTCCGGACAGGATGATCGCGCCGACGACCAGGACGACCAGGGCGACGGCGGCAATGATCACAACCTGCCTGTTCAGACCTCTCCCTTGCATAGCTAAACTCCTGTTCGCTGCAAGTGGTCACCAATAACGACTGAGCGCGCCTACTCCGCGCGCGATCGAAACTGAGGTTCGGCCCGCCCGAACCGGCGGATAGGGTTTATTCCCGTGCGCATCACCTCCTTTGCGGGGGAGTGCCCACCGTCAGCGACTGGCATGCCAGCCGCTGCCAGTAGAGATCATTGCTCTTCGGTTCGTCAAGGCGCTCCCAGGTCGCCGGCAGGCTGTCGATCTGGGTGACCGGGAGTTCGGTGTAGAGATAGAGGATGTAGCCTTCGATGTTGTAGGGGTTCTCGTCGATCCCCAGACAGGTGGTCACATCGCCATCCGCCAGGGAACGCAGCAGCGGCGCGGGCAGCCTGTCCGCGGTGAGGGTGGGGACGCTGGTCGGGATCGGTTCGGGGAGCGTACCCGTCAAGCCGATGAAAGCGCGGTTGACGAGATAATCGACATCCGGCTGGGCCGCGCGGATGACCTCGCGGAAATTGGCCATCGGGTCGGTCAGCGGGACGAGGTTGGCGAAGGCCGCCGTCAGCGGCTGTTCTTCCTCCGGATACAGTTCCACCAGCCAGTTGCGGGTGGCGTCCATGTCGGCGAGGAAGTAGGCGGGATCTGCGGTTGGATTGAGGCCAGCCGTGCCGAACAGCGCCCGGCTGCTGCCGAGTAGGGCCAGGCCTGTCACCAGACCTAAAACGAAGCCCGCGATCAGAAAGATCCACCTGCGGCTTTTCATAACTATCCCCCCTACCTATCTGTTTATGACGCAGTTCATTAAATTTGTCGAGCTTTTGCGGCGATCCGGGGCGTGTTCAGGAGGATAATTTACGTTTTTCACAGATGAAAGTGGGGAAGTCGTGTGTAGTTAGCGAAATACCAACCTTTCGGACTTCAGCCGCCCATGCTCTGAGGCGGTCAGTCGCCGGGGGGCAAACGGCGATCGCGCTCGCGTACCGATTTCACCATCTCGAGAAACGAATTGATCAGGGGCTGAATTTCGTCCTGGCCGGCTGAAAGCGTCATCTCGTGCAGCGCCCGATCGTAATCGCTGTTGGAGAGCGCCGTGATCGCCTTCTCGAGCTTCTCCAGATACTGGGTGGTGTAGCGGATCCGTTCGGCCAGAGAGCGCATCATCTCGACGCCGAGGATCGGGCGATCGCGCAGATACTTGAGGAAGTCATCGCGCTGGAGGACGAGCACATCGGTCGGTTCCACGGCGGCGGCTGACGCCGAGCGCGGCTGGTTATCGATCAGGGCGAATTCACCCACGAGCTGCCCCGAACCGTAGTGACGGAAGATGATGTCGTTGCCCTGTTCATCGGTGATGTAGATGCGGATGCGCCCACGGCGGATCAACACCATCGAGTCGCCGGGGTCGCCTTTGCGAAAGAGCGGCTGACCGGCGGCCAACGACTGCGGCTTCATCATGGCGGCCAGCGCCTCCAGGTCAGCCCGATCGACGTTGCGGAACAGACCGAAGGTTTTCAGTTCTTCAGCGACGGTCATGCTGCCAATCCCTTCTCCGTCCTGTGAGCGGATCAACGGCCAGCCGGCGCTTCCTGCGAGCCGCGCAGCGCCCGGGCCAGCCGGGTGAATGCCTGATCGAGGCCGACGTGCACATCCCCGGTCAATTCGGTCGCAGCGGGGGCGTCCGCCGGTCGTTGAACGTCAGGTTGAGGGGCGGCTTGTGGCGGCGCGGCGCGCATCTGCCCGGTTGCAAGGGGCATTTCCGCGACGACCTGATCGTAGTTTCCGTGGGCGCAGGCGCTGATCCGCTGCAAGCTGTTCTCGACCACGCGCGTGGTGTAGCGCGCTTTCTCCGCCAGCACCTGGAGCACGGCCAGGATGACCTGCGGACGGCTCTGGATGAACATCTTGAACATCTGCCGCTGCAATACCAGCGCGGTGAGCCGGCCTTCGGCGCGGGCGCGGGCGGAGCGCGGCTGACCGTCGAGCACGGCGAAGTCGCCCACGACAGCGCCCGGCCCGAAGGTGCGCAGTTTCTTCTCCTGGCCGCCATCGACCGAGTAGATGGTGATGCCGCCCTCGACGATCAGATACATGGCGCTGCCCTCATCGCCCTGATCGAACAGCATCTCCCCCGGCTCGAAGGTGACGGTCTCCACCGCCCGTCCCAGGTTCTCCAGGTCGGCCAGCGACACGTTTTTGAAGATCTCGATCTGGTGCAGCCGGTCGGCCAGCGCTTCCAGTTGTTCGGGCGTCAGGTTGGCGGACAGGCCGGACTGACGCATGAACATATCGAAGGTGTGCACCATCGTCGGGTCGGTGCTGCCCATCTCGTCCTGCATCCAGCGCCACATCGCCTCGTCTTCCGTCGGGAAGAGCGTCTGCATGTAGCCCATCACGGCGCGGCCCAGCTCTTTGCGGATGTGCTGGATTTCAGCCTGTTTTTCCGCGATCTCGGCTTCCCACGCCTGCCGCAGCCGGGGGCTGACGCTGCCGGCGTTCAGGTTGTTGCGCAGGATGCCGATATTGGCCTGCAAGATCATCATGCGCCGGATCAGCGCGATGTTCTCATCGCCGATGCGCTGGCGGAGCTGTTCGAGCACGGTTTCAAAGCCGGCTCCGCCCAGCCGCTGGATCGCCATGCGCTCGCCAGACGAGACATCCAGCGCCAGCCCCAGCGATTCATCAAATGTCCGTTTCTCCTGTTTCAAGCCCCGGTCGATGAACAGGCCGATCAGGCCGGCTCCGCCCAGGCCGATGCTGACCGCGATCAGCAGCAGCAGCACCTGACTTTCGATGCTGTTGACGATGTTGTTGTAGGCGATATGGATGAGGATGGCGATGCCGATCCCGATCAGCGGCAGCACCGCCACGCGGTTGCGCGGCGCGCGCCGCAGCACCCCCAGGGAGATGCCGACCAGGGCGCTGGCCATCGCATGCATGAGCGAGGTGGACAGGGAACGGCTGGCCGCCAGCGTCAGCGCGGCGTTTCCGCTGCTGCTGATGTAGAACAGGTTCTCGACCATCGCGAAGCCGATGCCGACGCAGAAGCCGTAGATCGCGCCATCGACAAAATAGCGGAAATCCGGGCGGCGGATCAGATACCAGAGCAGGGCCGCCTTGAGGATCTCCTCGATGATCGGCGCGGACAGGCCGGTGATCCAGCGCAGCGCTTCCGGGCGGGTCAGGTCGGCGGCGGACGTGAGCAGGGTCAGGGTCGCATTATTGATCAGATACGCGCCGCCGAACGCCCCGACGGCCCCCCAGATGACGCAGACGATCAGGGTGGAGAGGCGCGTCGTGCCGAACAGATCCAGCGTGCGGATGATGTAGAGCGAGATCAATGGCACGACCAGAGCCACAATGGCCGCGATGATGAAGGCAAGTTCTGGCTGCATCGCTCATATCCTCAGGGTGACAGTTCAGGTGGTAGGGCAACGCACACCCTCCCCGGCTCACTGCCACGGTCAGATGGCCGATCTGCCGGTCAGAAAACCGCAATCGATGATTACAATCGGTGATTATGGTCGATCTGCGCGCGAACGCAAAACAGGGGGTGAATTCAGCAGCGGTCAGCGTCGGCGCCAGATGATGATGAACAGGATCGCAGCGAGCACGGCGACGATGGCAGCGCCCGTCAGAAATCCCGTGCCAAATTCACCGATGGCTGTGCCGGTCAGGTTGGTTTCGCGGGGCAGCAGCAGTATAAAAGCGATGACGAAAACCGCCGCAGCCGCGCCCGCCAGCACTCTGAGCGCTGGTCGGTTCCAGCCCGTCGATGCACGGCGCTCCGCGCGCCGGGCAGTGAGCTGCGTCCATTCATGATCGAGACGCCGCGCCAGCCGCTGTTCAAAGTCCGCCGGAGGGCCGGCTTCATTGAGGAAGGCATGCAGACCGCGCACGATCTCATCATAGCGGCGCAGATCGCCAGGGACAGACGATGCAGTCATATCTGGATTGCGCAGGAAGACATCAGTCATCGCAGCCAACTTTTCATCTAACTGACGGTCGTTGTCGTGCTCACTCATGGCCGTTTCGCCCCACCTGTGCTGCTCTGTCTCATGCTCCGTCCAATCGATCGCGGATCGCCTGGATGGCCCGCCGGTACAATGATTTGACAGCTTCGAGCGACTGTCCGCGCTGTTCCGCGATTTCGGCAAAGGTCAGACCATCGACAAAGCGCAGCAGGATGATTTCCTGGTAATGTTCCGGCAGGGCTTGCAGGGCGCGCTGCAGCACGACGCGCTGCTCTGTGCCCTCCACATCGGCAGGAACCGGGATCTCTTTAGCGCCATCGTCATCCAGTTCAACCACGCTGCGCGGGCTGCGCTGGCGGCGGCGGTAAAAATCCGCGATCTGACGGTTGACGATCGTATATAACCAGGTATTGAAGCGCGAGCGCTGTTCATAACTATCCAGCGAACGAACAACGGCGATGAAGATCTCCTGCGTTACGTCTTCGACGTCCTGCGGCGGCACCTTGCTCCGAACACGATTGTAGACGCGCTGCAAATAACGCTGATACAGAGCCTGAAACGCCTCTCGGTTGCCCAACTGCGCCTTCCTGGCCAATTGTTCGTCGCTGGCATCCAGAAACATACGTGCGCGTCCTTACGAGATATGTCGTCAGCACCGGCCAAAATGTGCTGCAAAGTTGTAAGAGATGCCCTATGAACCCGCCCGATCGGGAGCGAAAACACAGCATACCGGGGTCACAGGGCCATTTCAGCCTGATGGCTGCTGCACCTGCGTTTGCAGACGGCTCAATTCCGACTGGATGCTCTTCTCATCCGGGAACAGCGTCAGCGCAAACGAGTACAGCTCGATCGCGCTTTCCAGAGCGCCGCGCTGTTCCTCATGCTGGGCGCCGTCCACAATCACCTCGATCGCCTGCGGGAGCAGCCCGCATTTGCTCAGGTGATAGGCCAGCTCGCGCGTGCGCGGCACACTGAAATCCAGTTCGCGCAGGTAAGATGCCGCCATCCGGTGCATCCTGATGCGTTCCATACGCGAAAGGGTCTCGTAGATCACGCGCTGAGTCATCCCGTGGCGGAAATCGTAATGCGTTTCATCGCGCTGTTCAAGGATCTGAGCGCGGATCAATTCGTCGAGCACGGTTTTCAATCGGGCTGCGTCGGCGCAGCCGGTCAGCGCTTTCAGCGCCTCCAGGCGGAAATCTTCGATGAGCACGGCAGCGGCGCGCAGCACCTGGCGGGCATCGGCGGAGAGCTGATCGACCCGGCTGATGACCAGTTCGCGGACATTTTCCGGCAGCATATCGATATCCGCATCCGGCTTCAGATCGGCGATGCCGCTGTCCAGCGCGATGAAATCGTGATCGAGCAGGGTGCGCAGCAGCGACTCGATGAACAGCGGTCGGCCGCTGGTGCGTTCCCACAGCAGCGCGGCCAGCCGCGGCCCGATCTCGCTGACGCGCAGCAGCGCCTCGGCGATATGCATCGTCTCGTCGCGGGTGAGGTCGGGGATGGGGAATTCCTGGATGGTGAGCGGCAGCGCGCTGGCCGGCTCGTAGGTCACCACGATCACCAGCCGGGCCTGCGCCGTCCGTTCGAGCACCTGGCTGAGCGTCTCCAGCGCAGCCGGGTTGTCCACGTGCAGATCGTCGATGATCAGAACGGTGGGGTGCTTTTCAGCGTAAGCTTTGAGCGTCTGCGCGAGGGCATCGGCCAGATGCGTGCGCTCGCGCACGCGCCGGTAGATCCCGCTTTCTTCGGTTGGCCCGTCCGCCGCCGGGCTTTGCGCCTGCGCCGCCCGCCGCATCATCCCGAAAAAGCCGGAGGTCTGCTTCTCTTTGAGATCCATTTTCTGGACAGCGGCGAAGATATCGGCGATGCGCCGGGCCTGCCCATCCCCGTCCCCATCCCCGGTGGGGGACGCCGCAGCCGGCGGCGCTGGCGGCGGGCTGGCCGCCAGATGCGCGGTTCCCGCCGTGAGATCGAACAGGAGTTCACTCAGCACCGGTTCCAGATAGCCGATGTCCAGCGCATCGAGCGCGGCTGTCAGTTTGCGGCGCTCGGCGTCACTCGCTTTATGGCGCAGGTCGATAGCAAAAAGCTGGGCGATCAGCGATGCCCAGGTGGTCTTGCGGTCGTTGCGCGGATGACAGTTGGCCCAGGCCACAGTGAAGCCGGCGGCGGCAGCCGAACGGGCGAACTGGCGCGCGATGCGCGTTTTGCCGGTTCCCGCATCGCCGACAAGGGCGGCGGCGCGACGGCGGCGCTGCGCCGCCTGGCGCAGGGCCATTTGCAGCGACAGCATGAACATGTCGTGGCCGATGAACGGCAGATCCTGATCGGATGCGAGCGGGGCGGCGGCTTCCACCTGCTCGCGTTCGACGATGAATGCCGGGATCGGCTTGCTTTTGCCCTTCAGGATCAGCGGCGGGATCTCGGTCAGCTCGAAGCGCTGGGCGACTCGCTGCTGCACGCGGGCGCTGATCAGGATCTGATCGGGCTGCGCGTTGGCCATGAACCGGGCCGACAGGTTGACGTCATCGCCCATCACGGTGAATTCACGGCGCTGCTTCCAGCCGACTTCCCCGGCGAAAGTCTCGCCCTGGGTGATCCCGATCCGCACGCTGACATAGCGGTCGCGGCGCAGGTCGGGGGGCAGCTCATCGTTCAACCGCTGGTTGAACTGGCGCGTCTGCTCCATGATCTCAACCGCCGCGGCGACCGCCCGCTCCGGGTCGTCACCGTGGGCGATCGGCGCGCCGAAGGTCACCAGGTACTTCGTGCCGAGCTTGTACGGATCGGTGCGCGCCAGCGTGCCGCCGTGCGCGGTGATGATCCGCTGGACGATGTTGTAGAAGCGCCCCAGCAAACCGGCAGTCCGCTGGAGCTGCGCATCTCCCCAGTCCCGGAGCATCTCCGCGAAACCGGTGACGTGGCAGAACATCGTCACGGTGAAGCGGTTCTCGCTCTTCAGGTGGAAATCCTGCGAGTGAACGAGATCGTGCAGCACATACGGAGCTACATACCGCGACACCACCTCAACCCGCCGGACGAGCTGCGCCAGATCGTCGAGCAGGCTGCTCGTATCCAGATCGAACAGCGCGCCGACTTTGGCCCGCCGGCGCTTGAGCAGCTCGAACTCGTAATCATCGAGGCGATCGCCGAAATCATCGACGACCTGATAGAAGCCGTCGGTGAGCGGGGTCAGCCGGAAGTGATCTGCGACCGTCTGCGCCAGGGCCTCGTCGATGATGACCTCGTCGCGATCGCCCACGGCTTCAGCCTGCATCGCCAGGCCGGGCAGGTCGCCCTGGATCAGATGATCGCGCTGCACCGGATTGCCCACGAGCGCTTCGAACAGCCGCCCGCGCGCGATGCCGATGCTCATCGTCAGCGCCGCGGTATGATCGCTGCCCAGCACCGCGATGAGCGGCTCACTGCGCACCGGCTGGAACCGTTCGCGCATCGCGCGCTGCATGCGCAGGCCGGTGCGGATCGCTTTCAGCGCATCGCTCACATCGTGCCCCTCGTCGGATGCCGGGAAGAAGACCAGCAGGGCATCTCCGGCGAACTTGAGGAGCTGGCCGTCGGATTTGGCCAGGATCTCCAGCATGGTGGCGAAGAAGTCGTTGATGACGGCGGTCAGCGTCTCCGTGCCGTGTGCGCCGCTGTGCTGCTGAAGCTTTTCCGACAGCGCCGTGAAGCCGGAGACGTCGGCGAACAGAAACGAGCCGGCGCGCAGCGCGCTGTAGTCGCGTTCCAGCAAGTCTTCATCTTCGGCGATATACAGCGGCAGAAAGCTGCGAACGGCCGCTTGCAGTCCGGTCAGGTGGTTGATGGCCTCGCGTAGTGCCGCGCGCTCTGGCAGACGATCGAGCAGATCGACCGGTAAATAGCGGCTGAGTTCAGCCCGTAACCCTGTATCAAGCTCCATGCACGCTCACTCAATGAGGCGATCCCGGTGTGGGCCGCCTTAGATGTCTTTGGCGATCCGATCCGATAAAACCGCCCACAGGCTGACGGATCCGCTCTGGCCGGGGCGTTTAGTCCGAAAATTGATGCGGTAATGCAGGTTGGGGGCTTCCCCGCTGACGATCAACCAGCCCAGCCGCTCCAGATCGTTGAGGACGGTGTCGAAATCGGCCACGCGCGCTTCCAGTTTGCTGCGCAGCGCGCTGCCGGTGACGCCCTGAGCGCTGCCCGCCTGATCGCGCAGCAGCGTCAGCATGACCGCTTTCTGGTCGGGCGGCAGATCGGCCAGATCGAGCGGCGTGATCCCGCCCGGCTCATCGTCTCCCAACCGCTGTTGTAAGCGCTCAAATAACCCGGGCATGATTTATCCTTAAGAAACGCATCAATAGAGTTCTGGCAGTTCGATCGGTTCGCTGAGCGGGCGGCAGACCCCGCACCAGACGGCGTCGGCCACGATCAGCGCTTTGGGCGTGTTGTTGGCCCCGACAAAAATGGTATACGTAAACGGGAGTTTCGAAGCATGATCTTTACAGACCATGCGCCCGCAGAAGCGGCAAACGGCGTTGGCTGGGCGATCGCAGACCCAGCAGGCGGCTGAAGAGACCATAAAGACACTTTCGTGAGCATGATGCGCGGTTCAGACAATAATCCTCATTGTAACGTATATTTCTGTTCGGTAAGTATAGAACCACGACAGGCGAAATCCGCCCGGCCCGGGGCGACCGGGCCGAACCGCGCAAACAGCCCGGTGCGACAGGCCGCCGCGCCGGGCTGAAATCGATCGGTTGAGTTGTCAGTCCGCTGCGATCAGATGCGTTCCCAGACGGGCTGACCGCTGAGGATGTTGGCGAGCTGGGTCGGGAACCGGTCGTGATCGAGCGGTTTGCCGAGGAAGCCGTCGAAGCCGAGTTCGCGGGTGACGTTGATCTCGCTGATGTGGACGGTGCAGGCGATGATGGGCACAGCGCCCAGCGCGGCGCGCAGTTGGCCGAGCAGTTCGTAGCCGCTGATGGCCGGCATCTCCAGATCGAGGAAGACCACATCGACGCTTCCGGGGGTGAACTGCGACAGGTCGAGCCGGCGCGGGTCATTGACTTCGATGCTGCCCACGCCCGATCGGGCGAGAAGCTGGGCCAATACTTTGGAGTTGGCCGGGTTATCGTCGATGATCAAAGCTGTTTTTGGCATGCGAACGCCTCCTCCGCTGCGGGTCACTTGCTGGCGTAGATCGATGAATCATGACCAGCATACCATACCCGGTCGCCAGCGAGGATTGAGGCGATCTGCTCTGCGAACCGATCAGCGTCGATCGGCTTGGCGATGAACCCGCTGAACCCTTTTGCCTGCGCCTGCGGCATGGCGACCGCCGGATCCATCGCGGAGACAGCCACGATCGGAATCTGATCGTAGCGCGGCAGGCCCCGGATCTGGTCGAAGACATCGAAGCCGGAGACGCCCTGCGGCAGCATCAGATCGAGCAGGATGAGATCGACCGGCCCCATCGCGCGCAGGTTGGGCAGGGTGTTCTTGCCCCAGCGTTCAAACGTGACGATGGCGCCGTACTTCATGAAGATCATCTGGAACACCACCCGGTTTTCCAGCTTGTCCTCGACGATGAAGATCCGCTTGCCCCGAATGGCGGCGATCAGACGTTCATTCAATGCAGTCATACCTCACAATCCATTTCGTTCAACAGGTTGCAGCCGCTGTCCCGATCAGCACAGATGATGCGCCCGCCCCTCTCAGTGGGTGACGATGCGCCAGATCCGCTCACCCGCCAGGATCTGCTCCAGCGTGCCGGGGAAGGTGTCCATGTCGATCGGCTTGGAGAGACAGCCGTCAAAACCGGCCTCTTCCAGCCGGCGCACCTCTTCGTTCATGACGCTGGCCGTCAGCGCGATGACCGGCACGCGGGCGCACCATTCCTGGGCGCGCAGCAGCGCCAGCATCTCGAACCCGTTCAGCGGCTTGACGTGGATATCGAGGAAGATCACGGTCGGCTTCGGGTCGAGCGCGTTGACGATCTGGATGAAGTTCTGCGCGTCTTGCAGAATGGTGACCTGCGTCAGTTTCATCCGCCCTTTCAGCAGCATGCCCATGAGCTTGCGGCTGTGCGGGTCATCCTCGACATACAGAACTACTGGCTGCTGATGATTGGCGTGCATGTGAACTCAAATCCTCGTGCGCAGGATGATCAACTCGATTCCGATCCTCAGGCGAAGGCCGGTGCGCGCACCGGTTCCAGTGCCGCCACGGGCAGTTCCACGTAGAAGGTCGCCCCTTTGCCGGGTTCGCTCTCCAGCCACAGCCGCCCGTGATGCGCCTCGGCGAGCTTCCGGGCGATCGGCATGCCCAGGCCCGTCCCGCTCTGCTGGCGCAGGCCGGTCTCGGTCTGCTTGAACGGTTCAAACACCAGCGCGTGATCCTCCGGGGCGATGCCCGGCCCGGTATCCGCAACGGCGATCATGAGCTGATCGTCTTTGCGCTCGGCGCGGACGACGATCTCCCCTTCCTCGGTGAATTTGCAGGCGTTGCTGATCAGGTTGAGCAGGATCTGCAGGATGCGCTGTCTGTCCCCGCGCAGATGGGGCAGGTCGGGCGCGATCTCGGCGCGCAGCACCACCGGTTTATCGCCCAGCAGACCCTGACCGGTGGCGACCGCCTGCCGGATCAACGCCGCGACGTCGATGTCATCCTCGATGAAGAGATTGAGCGAACCGGCCTCGATCTTGGACATGTCCAGCACGTCGTTGATCAGGTTGAGCAGATGCTTGCCACTGCGCACGACGTCGGTGAGCAGCTCGGCCTGCTGCTCGTTGATCGGCCCGGTATCGCCATCGACGACGAAGCGCGTGAAATTGATGATCGCATTGAGCGGGGTGCGCAGTTCGTGCGACATGCTGGCGAGGAAGGCATCTTTGACGCGGTTGGCGCGTTCGGCTTCGTCGCGGCTGGCGCGGATCTCATCGATCTGCTGCTTGAGCTGATGCTCGCGTTGCTCGACCGCTTCCGCCATGTCGTTGAAGCTGCGCGCCAGCATACCGATCTCGTCCTGCGTCTCCGCGGGGGCGCGCTGCGAGTAATCGCCCCGCGCGATCCGGGTCACGGTAGTTTTCAACTCCTCGATCGGGCGGGCGATCGAGCGCGAGCCGGCCACAGCGCCCAGCGCGCTGAATCCCAGGCCGACGAGCAGGGTGGCGATCAGAGTCGTCGGTGTGACGACGCTGATTTCGGCGAACTCCGTGTTCAGCCTCTCGATATCCGCGTTCAGGGAAGCCAGAACGGCATTGATGGACTCCAGCAGACGCTGTTCCGCTTCCTCGTAGACCTCTTTGCTTTCTTCAAATTCAGCCTGAGCGGAGTCGGAGCGCGAAGTCTCGATCAGCGCCTGCCCCAGATCCAGAAACTCCGCGTACTGCGTCTGGATCGTCTCGAACTGCGGCTGCAGCGCGGGGAAGGACTCCGTGACATCGCGCTGGATCTGCTCCAACCGGGAGCTGGCAGCGGCCTGCGCCGCGACGAGCTGCTCCGTTTCTTCGTCGATCTGCCTGGGATCCCCTCCGTTGAGGGTCAGCAGGCTGACTTCCACCGTTGACGACAGCACTTCCAGCGCGTCAGTTTTGAATTCGAGCAGCGCCCCATTGATCGGCAGGTAGCGCTGGATAATCTGAGCCGCGGTTTGCTGGCTGTCCTGTACTGCGACGATGATGTACAGGCTGATCAGGCCGAAGACGACCAGCGTGATGAAGAAACCGAGCAGAATTCGGTTTCGGAGGTTGAGTCTGCGCATCCAGGGCATTGATGACACCTGTTGAACTCCGTGGGGACACTGTCACCCGTTGAGTCGATCTTCGATCAGGGTAATGCAAAAGTACCGAATCCAATCATTTATATTACATAATATTATGATTATTTTATCTTCTGAAAACTGCGTATTCTCAATACAATCTCAATGAATAGGTATCGCCAGGTACGATCCGATCTTAAAAGATCGGAGATGCGGAGAAAGTGGGCCGGTCGATCCGGGGCCGCCCCCCCCTCTGCGGGGACATGGGCGCAGTTCTCACGGTGTGAGGCTGGGCGCTCGTCCACTTTGACCGGCGATGCGGCTTTTTGACGACACCATTTATTCTATACGCTGTTATAGACATAAAGTACTACAGAGATGCTTTAGAGATCGTAATACGACAATTGCTGCTGCTGCCAGTACTTTTTGTTTTCTCAATGCGATGCTCTGGAGCGTTCTGATCAGTCAGCGGCTGCTGTCTCGTGACACTGGGGCGCCGCTGCGTGATTCTGGGGAATAGTGCGTTAGCTTATCATTTAATGAGATGATCCCGGCGACGCTACCCGGATCGCCCGGTCTCTGTTACGATACACGATCGTGTTGTGAACCGCGTCACAAGTGCAGCACAACTTTGCATCGCGTTAAGGGGAGATTGCTTCCGATGAAGGCTCTTTTCCGCGCCATCACGGCTGCGTCGCTGCGGCTGTGGTTTATCACCCTGGCACTGGCAGTCATCATCTCGGTTCTCGGCGTCATCGCGATCACGCAGCTCCGGCAGGAACTCATCCCCCCGGTCGCTTTCCCGCAGACGATCATCCTGGCTCAGGCATCGGGGATGACGAGCGAGCAGGTGCGCACGATCCTGACCGAGCGGATGGAGGCCGCGCTCGACGAGATCCCGCAGATCGTCAACCTCGAGTCGACCACCACAGGCGCATTCGGGACGGTCATCACGGCGCGTAACAACTTCGGCGAGAATCAGGAACGGATCCGCGCCAGCATCCGCGCCGCGCTCGACGGCGTCTGGCTGCCGGGGCGGCGTATCGCTCCACCCGCCGGCGAGGCCGGCCCGGATTTCGCGCGCCGTCTGCTGGCCGATCTGCCGGCGGATGTGCTCATCTATCTCGCCTCGCGCGATGCCAATTTCCTGTTTCAGCTTACGCCAGAGGTGTGGGCCGCGCTCTCCGATGATGCGGTGCGCACAACGCTGGCCTACCTCGCCTCGCGGACGCAGGAGACCAGCGGGGCGGGCGGGGCGCTGCGCCAGCTCATCGATCAGGAGATCGCCCCGGCGCTGCTCAATCTGGACGTCGTCGCTTCGGTTTCGGTCAGCGGTGGCCAGGCGCTGCCGGATGATGGCGCCCCCCAGCCGACGCCGGTTCCCTCCGGGGCGCCGCGCAGCCTGCTGCTCCAGCTTTCGCCGGAGGTCTGGTCGGTGGTCAGCGCCAAAGCCGGCCTGCCGACGACGCTCGGCCCGGAGGCGGTGGCCGCGCTGGCCGATGTCCCATTCACGCAGCCGGTGCGCAGCCAACCGCCGGCTCTGCCGCCGTCGTGGCAGTTCCCGCATTTCAGCATGGCCACTGATCTGGTCGAGATGCGCTCGCTGACGCGCGGCCTGGGCCAGATCTTCTCGGATTTTCTTGAGACGGGCACGATCGCCGGGCCGCTGGGCCAGACCGACGATCTGACGCCCGACGATATCGCGCGCATGGTGGCGATCGACCCGACGATGGTCGAGTATTTCGAGGCGGAGCATCTGGTCGCGATGAGCGACGAGGTGTTCGCCGCCCTGCCTGAGGACTTCATCGCCGGGCTGGATGGCTTCACCCGCGACGAACTGGCGGCCAAAGCGCTGGCCCGCGCGATCACCGGCGAAGCGGCTGATCTGCCCCCGGTCGATCTGCCCGCCCCGTGGCGCATCAGCCCGCCGCAGTTGATCACCTTCAGTTTCGACGATCTGCCGCTGGCGACGTTCTCCGTGAGCGGCAATGGCCTCAACGCCGCTGTGGCGGTCGGTTCCGATTCGGCGGCCCCTGCCCGGGCCGAAGCCGCGGCGAATCCACCGACGGCGGTGGGGGATGCTGAAGTCGCTGCGGAGCGGCCCGCGCTGCCGGAAGGGCCGCCGATCCCGCAGATCCTCGGTCTGTTCGGGCGCTTCCTCGGCGCTGAACTCAACACCGCGGACGATCTGATCGACCTGCGGCTGCCGGAGAACCTGGCGGCGCAGTTCGGCGGCGACTCGCTGAGCGCAGCGCAGTTCCTCAATTTCCTGACTCTGCTGGGCGACCCGGAGCGGCTGCCCGCCGGCGCGCCCGCGCTGCCGTTCCCGGTGGATGCCGCCGCCATCATCGGCTCGTTCACGCCGGAGGCGATCGCTTACCTGGCCGAACACGATCCGACGTTCGTCGCGCAGCTTCAGCCGGCGGTCTTCGAGGCCTTTTCCGACGCCGTGCTGGCCCTGCCGAATGTCACCCCGCCGCTGGATCCGGTCTGGAATGCGCTGGCCAATCAGCCGCAGTTCCGCGACCGTCCGCTGCGCACGGCGGGCGATCTGCTGGCGATCGGGAATGGCCGCGCCTCGACTGTGCTCAATGCCATCGAAGCGGCGATCCCGGAGCAGTTCGCCGGCTACGAAACCCGGCTGTTCAACAGC
This sequence comes from Anaerolineae bacterium, assembly GCA_034432395.1. Taxonomy (GTDB): domain Bacteria; phylum Chloroflexota; class Anaerolineae; order Aggregatilineales; family Phototrophicaceae; genus Flexifilum. The sequence goes on along the minus strand of DAOUBU010000087.1, from coordinate 12,044 downwards.
CTCAGCCCGGCCCTGATCCGCTCGCTGCGGCTGCAGGAACCGGGGTTCTTCGCCAACCTCGACACGGGGGTTTTGCTCAAGCTGTCGCCGCAAACGCTGGCCTCGCTGCCCGACGATGTCCTCGCGGGGCTGCCGGAAGCGGTCGCGGCGCAGGTGCGCGCCATCGCCGCCGGAGAGCAGCCTTCGGCCTACGAGCAGCTCGCCGCGCTGTACGCGACCGACGTCCCTCCGGCGGATCCGAATGCGCCGACGCTGACCGCTGACTGGCAGTTCATCGGCGATTTCATCGGCGTCGAACTGGACAGCGCCGACGACTTCTTCCGTTTCTTCCCCGATCCGACCGGCTTCCTCAACAGCTTCTTCGACTCGGCGCAGGGGGTGTCGTTTGCGCCCAATCTGTTCGGCGGCTGGACGCCGGAAGTCGTCCGCTACATGCTGGGGCGCGATGCGACCGTCTTCGACAACCTGCGTCTGGAAGCGCTTCAGCTTCTGACGGCGGAGGCGGCGGCGGCCATGCCCGCGCCGGTGCAGGAACGACTGGCGAGCGGGGCCGAGCCGTTCGTGCCGACGGATGCCGTCACCCGCACCAACGGCAACGCCAGTCTGTTCGTGACGATCTTCAAAGCGCGCGATGCGAACACGGTTGAGGCCTATCATCAGGCCGAGGACGTCATGCGCCGCATCGACGAAGCCAATCAGGACATCGTCATCGGCGTCTCGTTCGAACAGGCCAGCTTCATCGAAGAGTCGATCGGCGGGGTGGCGCGCGAGGGCGGCCTGGGCGCGGTCTTCGCGGTCGTCGTCATCCTGATCTTCCTCAGCAGCGGGGCCTGGTCGCGGCGTCCGCGCCTGATCACCGGGCTGGTGCTGATCGTCATCTTCGGGGCCGGGCTGGCGCTGCTGGTCACGACGAACGCCGCGGCCTTCGGCGGGGATCTGCAGGCGGGCTGGGATGCCACCGATGTCGTGGTGCGCGTGCTGCTGATCGCCGGGATCGTCATCGGCGCGCTGATCGCGATCTGGCCGGGCAAACTGCCGCGCCCGGCCTGGCGCAGCACCATCGTCACCGGCGTCAGCATCCCGCTGTCAGTGCTGATGGCGCTGGCGCTGATGCGCTGGATCCCGCCCGCCGTCAATGAACTGCTCGCCCCGGCTGCGGAAGGATCGCCCCTGCTGACGTTCCTGCTGCGCCTGTTCCCGCCCGCGCTGACGATCAACATCATGACGCTGTCGGGCCTGACGGTTGCGATCGGGCGCGTCGTCGATGACTCGATCGTGGTGCTGGAGAACATCTTCCGCCATGTGCAGGAAGGGGAGGACAAACGCAAGGCGATCATCGAGGGCACGCGCGACGTGTCGGTGGCGATCTTCGCCGCCACGGTCATCACCGTCGTCGTGTTCCTGCCGCTCGGCCTGACGGGCGGCATCATCGGCGAATTCTTCCTGCCGTTCGGTCTGGCGGTGACGTATTCGCTGCTGGCGTCGTTCGTCGTCGCGATCACCGTCGTGCCGGTCATGGCCTGGTTGATGCTCGATCGCAGCGAGATCGCGGGCGAGAGCGAGGGCTTCCTGGAGCGGCTGTATGTCCCGTCCCTGCGCTGGGCGCTGAGCACGCCGCTGAGCCGGGCGATCGTCCTGCTGGCCGCGTTCGGCTCGCTGGTGATCGGCGGGGCGCTGTTCGCCAGCCGCCCGCAGGCGTTCCTGCCGTCTTTCGGTGAGCCGCAGATCAGCGTGGCGGTCAATCTGCCGTCCGGCACTTCGATCCTGGAGACGAACCGGCTGGTCGAGGAACTGGAGGCTTTCATCGCGACGGAACTGCCGCAGGACGAGATCAAAGCGGTGCAGGTCATCATCGGCAGCAGCGGCTTCAATTTCCAGAACCTGCTGCTGGGGAACAGCCGCGTCAATGAGAACGTCGCCAGCGTCACGATCGGTGTGGAAGACCCCGCCCGGCTTGACGCCCTGACCGCCGAAGTGCGCGCCGCCGCCGAGGGCATCTTCGGGGCGGACAACGTCACGGTCTCGGCGGCTTCGCTGAGCGAACAGGGCTTCGGCGGTTTCGCCCTCGTCCTGAGCGGCCCGCAGGCCGATCTGGAGGCCGTCAACGCGCGCGTGATCGAAACGCTCAATGCAGTCCCCGGCCTGACCAACGTCAGCAGCAACATCGGCGGGCTGACCGGGGGCGGCGGGGACAACGGCCCGGTGACGTATATCCGCATCGACCGTCAGTCCGCGGTGCGCTTCACCGGCGAGCTGGAGACCAACAACACCCTGGGCGTGACGGCGGCGGCCAAAGACGCGGTCGCCTCGATCCCGGATCTGCCGCCCACGATCACGATCAGCGAGGGGTTCGAGTCGCGTCTGCAGACCGAGGGCTTCGCCAATCTGTTCGTCGCGATGGGCATCGCCATCGCCATCGTCGTGGTCATCCTGATGATCACCTTCGGTTCGGTGGTGCACTGGCTCGATATCATCCTCAGCATCGTCGTGGCGCCGGTCGGGGCGGCCATCGCGCTGACGCTGACGGATCGCGTGCTCGGCATCTCAGCCATGATCGGTCTGCTGATGCTGATCGGCATCGTCGTCACCAATGCTGTCGTGCTCATCGACCGCGTCCAGACGAACCGGCGCGAGCGCGGTATGGAAGTGCGCGAGGCCTTGATGGAGGCCGGTCAGCGGCGTCTGCGCCCGATCCTGATGACCGCGCTGGCCACGATCGGCGCGCTGTCGCCGCTGGCGATCGGGCTGTCGAAAGGGGCGATCATCGCTTCCGAGCTGGGCACGGTCGTGATCGGCGGTCTGTTCAGCAGCACCCTGCTGACGCTGATCGTAGTGCCGGTCGCGTATATGCTGCTGTCACCGGTGCACAAAGCGGTGATGCGCGCGGTGAGCCTGCGCAGCGCCAGGGCCGCCGCCGCAGGCGACTAGCCAACGGGGCCGTTCTTCCGGCTCGTCGATCCCTGGTCAGCGGAAGCAGACGGGGCGCGTCCTGGTGGGCGCGCCCCATCTCGATCGGATTTTATGATGGCCGTTTGTGCGCGGATCGCTACACTTCGACCGCCTGTGGGGCGTCCTTGACCAGATCGAGCCGCGTGCCGACCACTTCGAAAGCGTGCAGCGCGCGTTCCAGATGTTCGCGCGTGTGCGAGGCCATGTAGCTGGTGCGCAGCAGACTGCTGCGCGGCGGCACGCCCGGCGGCACGACCGGATTGGTGTACACCCCTTCTTCGATCAGCGCGTGCCAGGCCATGACGGTGCGGAAGTCATCGCCGATGATGACGGGCACGATCGGGGTGTTGCTCCTGCCGGTGTTGTAGCCCAGCCGTTTGAGGCCGTTGCGCATGAATTCGGCGTTATCCCACGCCCGCTGCACGATCTCCGGCTCGGTCTCCATGATATCGAGCGCGGCCAGCGCGGCGGCGGCGCTCGGCGCGGTCAGCGCGGCGGAGAAAATCAGCGAACGCGCGTGATGCTGAATGTAGTGGATGACATCCTCGTCACCGGCGATGAAGCCGCCGATCGAGGCGAAGGACTTGCTGAACGTCCCCATGATCAGATCGACCTGATCGGTCAGCCCAAAGTGATGGGCCGTGCCGCGCCCGCCGCCGGTCACACCGATGCCGTGCGCATCGTCAACCATGATGCGCGCCCCGTGGCGTTTGCAGATCTCGACGATCTCCGGCAGGGGAGCGATATCCCCGCCCATGCTGTAGACGCCGTCCACGATCACCAGTTTGCCGGCCTCAGCCGGGATCTCCGACAGGACTTTATCCAGGCTGCTGACGTCATTGTGGCGGAAGCGTTTCATCTCCGCGCGCGACATCATGCAGCCGTCAACGATGCTGGCGTGATCGTCCTTGTCGATGATCACGTAGTCGTTCTTGCCCAGGATGGCCGTGATCGTGCCGACGTTGGTCTGATAGCCGGTCGAAAATACCAGCGCCGCCGGTTTGTTGACGAACCGGGCCAGGCGGCGGTCAAGCTCCAGATGCAGCTCGAGCGTGCCGTTGAGGAAGCGCGACCCGGTCACCGATGTGCCGTAACGCTCGACGGCCTCGATGGCGGCCCGCCGTACGCGCGGATCGGTCGTCAGGCCGAGGTAGTTGTTCGACCCGATCATGACGACCTCTTTGCCTTCGAAGTGCGCCACCGCGCCCTCGGTATCGCTCAGCGCGCGGAAATACGGATAGATCCCCGCCGCCATCGCGTCTCTGGCGTAGGTGAACGAGTGAACCTTGTCGAATAAGTCTCCCACCGGGAAATCCTCTCTCGATACTCACTGCCGAATCGGGACGATCAGTGCCCCGGCAGTCATATTCAGGGTCGTGCCGATGAATCTAACCCCACCTGAAGGCAGTCAGCACGCTCGATCGCGGGTGCTGCGCCAGAGATGAGCCGTTGATGAAAAGATGAACTAAATTGTAGTTCATTTAAATGTCGTCGGCAATGTTATAAACGTTTAGTTTTTTCTGAACGAAGGCGGCGGGTAGAGCGCGGCGCGGCGGATCCGGAAAGCGCGGGGTTCGGGCGGCGCAGGCGGTGGAATTTGGCGTCCGTCCGCCGCTCAGTCCTCGGCGCGCCGCGCCCGCTGCTGGATGCGCTCCGGGCCGGGATATCGCTTGCATTCTGCGTTCGATCCGTTAGAATATTCACAAAAGCACACCGGGGCGGATCAGCCCATGTTCAGGTCAATGGGAGCAAGGAAGCGACAATGTCGGCGCTGACGATCAAGCGTATCATTGTGTGGGTGGTATCTCTGGCGCTCGGTTTTACGATCACCGCGGTGTTCGTCACCGCGATCCTGCCGTGGATGGGGCCGAACAATGGCAACCCGATCACGATCGAACGCTACGGTATCCAGTATTTCTTCTGGACGGCCTTCCCGCTGAGCCTGATCTTCGTCGTCTGGCTCGATTATTTCCTCGACACACGCATCCTGCCTGATTAGTCATCAGCCAGGGGATGATCAGCCGCCGGGCACACGCGCACGTGTGCCCGGTTTCGTTTTGAACCCGGCTCATTCCCCGATCAGCGCGGCGAACTGGCGCACCGTCATCCCCGCGGAAATGCGCAGCCGCGCCAGTTCCAGCCGGTTATCCGTGGTGTGCAGCATCCCCGGCTGCGTGGTCACAGCCCGGCGCACCGGGGTCGTCTCCAGCACGGCCAGCACCGCATCGTCGTACTGACCGGCGGGGTAGGCGAAAGCATCCGGCATGCGCCCGGTATAAGCGGCCAGACTCTCCAGACTGCCCAGGATCTGATAGACCAGAAAGTCGTAGTCGCGCCCGCGCAGATCGGGATGATCTTTGGTATGGGACTCCATGTGCATGCCAGCGGCGGCCATCTCCGCGATCTGCGACCACGATAGATAGGCTGGATCGCCGGCATCGGCCCGCGCGGTGATGATGAAGAATGTGCCGCTGAAGCCGAATTCGCGCAGGATCGGAAAAGCGTGGCTGTACTGATCGACGTAGCCATCGTCGAACGTCAGGATGATCGGTTTGGCGGGCAGGGGCATCCCCGTGAGCAGGGCGCGGTCGAGATCGTCCAGCGCGATAGCACTGTAGCCCTGGTAGAATAAGTACTCCATCTGCGCGCGGAACGCATCCGGCGGGGTGGACAGATCGCGTCGGTAGGCATCCGCATCGTCCGGCGGGGAGCTGATATAATGATACATCACGATCGGCACGCGGATGCGGCGGTAAGTGCCGTCCCATGATGGCGTATCCGGGGCGGCGCTGTCGGGCTGGCCGACCGAGGCCGCCGATCCGATGACCAGCCACAGCACAGCGCAGCCGCTGATCAGCCGTGAGAAGCCGATGTTCATGCTCACTGCCCCCACAGACGATTCACTGTCACTCTCTACACTATCATGACTTTTGCGATCGGGGTGTGGCGCGGTGTAAAACTGGCCGGGCTGCTGGCCGTCGGCGGCGCGATCGCGCTGCTGATGTGGCTGGCGAACGGCGGGGCCGATCTGCCGCGCCATCCCCGGCTGATCAGCCAGGGGGCCGGGTTTCCGCCGGCGCTGGCCGCCGCTGAGTTCACGCTGGCGGTCGGTGCGGCGACCGGGCGTTCGGCGCAACCGTGGGGGATCGCCTGCGGCCCGCTGCGGTTGCTGGTGCACCCGGCTGGCTATGTCTACGCCGGGGACGGCGCGCCGGACTGGCGCGAGTTCCCCCATGTCAGCCGCTGGCGCAACGAGCTGTATCTGCACGTGGATGAGCGCGGCAGCGCGTTTTACATCAACCGCGAACTCGTGGCGCGCCTGCCCGCGCCCGGCTTCGGCCCGATCGCGCTCATCGGGGCTGAGGATCTGTCCGCGGTTTCGACGACGCTCTGGCTGCCGGAGTGAGGACGGCCCCCGGCGGCTGATAGCTCTCAAATTTTAGCGGCGCATGAGCATTTGTGCGTATTTTCACGTTTTGAGAGATTCTGAGAGGCCCTGGAGATTAGACTGCTGCATCAGATGAGAGCAATCGTATGAGCGAAAAACAGCGTCCCGATCAGCATACATCGCGTTTGCCGGGTTTCTACCGGCGCAGCCTGCCCGAGCGCGCCGCGGTCGTCGCCGAATGGGCGGGGCTGAGCGCCGCCGAACAGGCCGCCATGATCGGCGCGGCGGGGCTGACCGCCGCCCAGGCCGATCACATGATCGAAAATGTCATCGGCGTTTACAGTCTGCCGCTGGGGGTGGCGACCAATTTTCTGGTCAACGGGCGCGATTACCTGATCCCGATGGTGATCGAGGAACCGTCGGTGGTGGCGGCGGTCAGCAATGCGGCCAAGGCGTTCCGTGCGGGCGGCGGTTTCACAACCAGCAGCGACGAGCCGCTCATGATCGGCCAGATCCAGGTGCTCGATGTCGCCGATCTGTACGTGGCGGCGGGCGCGGTGATGGCCCAGAAGCAGATGCTGCTCGCGGAAGCCGATCGCGTCGGCGGCAGCATCGTCCGGCGGGGTGGGGGCGCGCGCGATCTGCAGGTGCGCCTGCTGAGCGAGTCGCCGGTCGGGCCGATGCTGATCGTCCACCTGATCATGGATGTGCGCGATGCGATGGGCGCCAATGCCGTCAACACGGCGGTCGAGCATCTGGCCCCGCATATCGAGGCGATCACGGGCGGGCGCGTCAACCTGCGCATCCTGAGCAATCTGACCGATCAGCGCAAGGCGCGGGTGGAAGGGCGCGTCCCGGCTGCCGAACTGGCGACCGAGACGCTGACCGGTGAGCAGGTCGTGCGCGCGATCGTCGAGGCCGGCGTGTTCGCCGAAGCCGATCCGTACCGCGCGGCCACGCACAACAAGGGCATCATGAACGGGATCGATGCGGTCGTCATCGCCACGGGCAACGACTGGCGCGCCGTCGAGGCGGGCGCGCATGCCTACGCGGCGCGCGACGGGCAGTACCGCAGCCTGACGCGCTGGTGGCAGGATGAGAACGGCGATCTGCGTGGGATGCTCGAACTGCCGCTGGCTGTGGGCATCGTCGGCGGGGCGACGCGCGTCCACCCGACCGCGCAGGTGGCGCTCAAGATCCTGGGCGTGACCGGCGCGCGCGAGCTGGCGGAGGTGATCGCCGCGGTCGGGCTGGCGCAGAATTTCGCCGCCATCCGCGCCCTGGCGACGGACGGCATCCAGCGCGGTCACATGCGGATGCACGCGAAACAGCTCGCTGTGGCCGCCGGCGCACCCGCGCACCTGGTCGGGCGCGTGGTGCAGCAGATGATCGAAGAAGGCAGTATCCGCGCCGAACGCGCGCGCGAGATCGTGCAGGAACTGACCGGGCGCTGAACGCCCGCCTGAAGACCTGAAGGAGGAAGGAACAGGATGTCGCAATCGCTCAACGGCCTATCGCCGCTCGCCCAGAACCTGCTGATGCGTTCCGACCGCAAAGTCGGCCTCGTCGGTTACGGCGCGTATGTCCCCCGTTACCGCCTGCCCGGCTCCGAGGTGTCCCGCGTCTGGACGGGGGGACTGAACGCCAGCCCGGTGACCGAGAAAGCGGTCGCTGGCCCGGATGAGGACGTCACCACGATGTCGATCGAGGCGGCGCGCAATGCCCTGGCGCGCGCCGGGATCGATCCGCAGGCGCTGCGCGCGGTCTGGGTTGGCAGCGAAAGCCACCCTTACGCAGTCAAGCCGACTTCGACCATCGTGGCCGAAAGCATCGGCGCATCGGTCAATATTCAGGCCGCTGACTGGGAGTTCGCCTGCAAGGCCGGGACGGAGGCCGTCCAGGCGTCGATCGGCATCGTCGGCAGCGGCATGGGGACGTACACGCTCAGCATCGGCATGGATACCGCCCAGGCGCGGCCCGGCGACGCGCTCGAATACACGGCGGCCAGCGGCGGCGCGGCTTTCATCATCGGCCCGGCGGAAGAAGCGGTCGCCGTCTACCAGGGAAGCTACAGTTTCGTGACCGACACGCCCGATTTCTGGCGGCGGGCCGACGAGAGCTACCCCAGCCACGGCGAACGGTTCACCGGCGAGCCGGCCTATTTCAACCACGTCCTGTCGGCGGCGTCGAAACTGATGGAACTGATGGGGTCATCGGCCCCGGACTACGCCCATGTGGTGTTTCATCAGCCGAATGTCAAGTTCCCGCAGCGCGCGGCAGCGATGCTCGGCTTCACCGATGAGCAGCTCAGAACCGGTCTGCTGGTGGATCGGATCGGCAATGTCTACAGCGGATCGAGCATGATCGGTCTGACGGCCATCCTCGATGTCGCGCAGCCCGGCGATCGGATCCTGATGGTCAGCTATGGCAGCGGCGCGGGTTCCGATGCGTTCGATCTGGTCGTCACCGAGCGCATCCTGCAGGGGCGCGATCGCGCCCCGAAGACGAGCGATTACATCGCCCGGCGCACGGTGATCGATTACGCGACGTACTGCCGCTACCGCAATCTGCTGCGCGTCTGAGGTTGAGAGAACAGACCGGTATCCTAGAAGATCAATCAGCGAGGATGAGAAACGATGACCAACTGCGCTGTTATCGGCGTCGGGCAGACGCCGGTCGCTGAACACTGGGGCGCGAGCCTGCGCGATCTGGCGGGAGAGGCCGTGCAGGCCGCGCTGGACGACGCCGGGCTGGCCCCGAACCAGATCGATGCGCTCTATGTCGCCAATACCTACGGCGGCCCGATCAGCAGTCAGGCGCATCTGGGCGCGCTGATCGCCGACTACGTCGGCCTGCACGGCGTCGAGGCGTTTGCCGTCGAGGCGGGCGAGGCCGCCGGTGGGGCGGCGCTGCGCACCGCCGTGATGGCCGTGGCCAGCGGGCTGGTGAACACCGCGCTCGTCATCGGCGTGGAAAAATCGACCGACATGGTTGGGGCGGCGCGCATCCGCGCGCGCTCGGTCACGCTGGATGCCGATTACGAGGCGATCCACGGGGCCACGCTGCCAGCCCTGGCCGGTATGCTGATGCGCCGCTACATGACCGAATTCGGCGTCGAGCTGAGCGCGTTCGAAGGCTTCAGCATCAACGCCCACAACAACGGCAGGCTGAACCGCTACGCCATGTACCGCAACACGATCAAGCCGGGGGCGTTCGCCCGCGCGCCGATGGTCGCCGATCCGGTCACGCTGTTCGACGGCGCGCCCGATGGTGATGGGGCCGCAGCCGTCGTGATCGCCCGGACCGACCGAGCCGCCGATCTCGTCCCGCAGCCGGTGCGCATCGCGGGCAGCGGGGCCGCGACCGACACCCTGGCGCTGCACGAGCGCGCCGATCTGCTGGCGTTCGAGGCAGTGCGCCTTTCGGCGCAGCGGGCGCTGGCGGGCGCGGGCCTGGGGCTGGCGGATATCCATCTGCTGGAGCTGCACGACGGCTTCACGATCCAGACGGTGCTGGCGCTGGAGGCGCTGGGGCTGGCGGAGCGCGGCGCGGGCTGGCGGCTGGCCGCCGACGGCGCAATCGCGCTGACCGGGCGTCACCCGATCAGCACGTTCGGCGGGCTGAAGGCGCGGGGCAACCCCGTTGGTGCGACCGGGGTGTATCAGGCGGTTGAGGCGGTGCTGCAACTGCGCGGCGCGGCTGGCCCGAATCAGGTGGCCAATGCGCGCGCCGCGCTGATCCAGAATCACGGCGGGCTGGCCAGCACGGTCATCACCCATGTGCTGACGGTCTGACCCGCGTCCCCCGGATCAGGTAGACGTCATCTGCGGCGGCCTGCCCATCGACACTGACCCCGTCGAAGGCGATCGGCAGGCCCGCCGCCGTCCAGAAATCAGCGCGATCCTGAATGTGAAAATGCAGATGCGGCTCTGTGGAGTGGCCGCTGTTCCCGCACTGGCCGATCGGCTGGCCCGCTTCCACCCGTTCACCCGGACGGACGATGATGCTGCCGGGGCGCAGGTGCGCCAGGAAACTGTACTCATCCTCCGCATGCTGGATCACCACTGTGCAGCCGGGGAAGAACGGCGTCAGCACGTCGAGCCAGCCCGTCCCCGGCCCCGGTGCGTCGCGCACGTTATCGCGCACCCAGGCGACTGCGCCAGCCGCCGGAGCCAGGATGGGAACCCCGTAGCAGAGATAGTCCGTCACCGTGCGGCCGTCGGAGCGCCAGCGGCGCAGCGTCTCATCGGCGATGACGAAGTCGCAGGCGTAGCGCTGGGCGATGACATCCCATGAATGCGACGTGTCCGGCGTCATGCCGCCGTTGACGATGTACCATTCCCCATCGAAAGGCAGGCGGTAGCGTACACGCTGCTGGTAAGCGTCGGGCGCGGCGACCGCGCGCGGCTGCGCCTCATTCTGGCCGGCGATCTGGCGGATCACCTGCGGCCACATCGTCGGGACGAGCAGGATGCCGATCTGCGCCGCGATCAGCCGCGCCCCAACGAGCAGATGACTCCCGGCGGCGGGGGAGAGCGGCAGGGTAGGCGCGGGCGGATGCGCCGCTGTGGAGACCGCCGACGGTTTCTGCCGGTTGAAGATGGCGCGGATCAGCGGATAGAGAAACAGCAGATTCAACAGCCGCAGCTCACCGGGCAGACCGGGAAGATAACCGGCGAAACCGATGAAAGCGGCGTACAACCACCACGAGCGCATCGATCCAGCCCCTTCACTGTATGCGATATCCCGCTGTCACCACAGTAAGTATAGGAGCGTCCCCCAGATGAGGCCCCCGCAAATGAGGGATGAGACTCCCCTCATGATAGCTCTCTGATAGCCTCTCAGCGCGTGTTTTGAGAGTTTTTGAGAGTATTGGGCTTTTATCTTTATGGCAGGTTTTTGTGCAATCGTGCACAAATTCGCAGCGCAGGTTCTGCAGCGATCCAATGTGAAATACCATGTGCCAGGCACATGCACGCACTGCACGACGGACAAGCATAAACGGAGGTTGAAACCATGCAGATTTCACGTCACTGGCGGCTCAATGCTCAGCGCTATCGCCTTGAGGGGAGCCGCGCTCACAACGGTCAGATCCGTTTCCAGCCGCGCATCGTCATCGAGCAGCAGCCGGAGATCCAGACCGAGACCAGCGCCCCGGCAGTTCGCACCGCCGCCGCCGCGCGCTGACGGGTAGCGAAGCGATCTAACGCGCCTGTGTGCGCTGTAGACAGGAGCAGAGAGGAATAGACAGCATGGCGAACCATACGACAGAGCGCAGACAGGCAGTTATGAACGAGCGCTATACGTTCAGCGGCCTGGGAACGGTCTATTCCTTCACCACGGTGACGGAAGCGCCGGAGGGGTTTGAGGATCAGGCCCCGTATGTCGTCGCGCTGATCAAGCTGGATGAGGGGCCGATGCTGACGGCGCAGATCACCGATTTCGACGGGGAGATCGCCATCGGCGATCGCGTCGAGATGGTGACGCGCAAGCTGACTACCGAAGGCCCGCGCGGCGTGATCGTGTACGGCTACAAGTTCCGCCGCGCCCTCCAGTAGCACGCAGACATCCAGCCAGATAGAAACTGCGAAGTGACCGCTGTCCGGCGGTCACTTCCTGGACTTTGGCCAATTTAAGGGATCTGTGATGAAAATCACAGGTGGTGATGCGGTGATTCAGGGGTTGGAAACGGCCCAAAAAACCGGTT
>DAOUBU010000086.1:0-11287 GCA_034432395.1 Anaerolineae bacterium | reverse complement strand
TGCCCATTCTTCGTCACTCACGTCGGTGGGGTACGGTTTTCTATTCATACCCCTTATTCTACCGTCAAAAGTTCATAACACGCTCTAGCCGCGCCAGCCCCGGGCTGGATCAGCGCGGTTTGTGCCCGCTGAGCAGGATGTAGACGTGGTCGAAGCTGGCATCGTCCGTGCCGACGCAGCGCGGGCGGATCCACTCGGCGGCGCGGCGCGGGGCCTGCCTGAGCAGCACCTGCAGCCGGATGACGACTTCCGGCGGGCACGCCTGCGCCGCCGCCCAGGTGAGCAGATGCGCCGACCGCCGCAGCATCTCCACCTGATCGATGATCAGATCGACATCCAGAAACAGCCCGCGCCACTCCGCTTCGCTGTAGATGCGGTGGTGAGCGGGGTCGCGCAGGCGCTCGAACGAGTCCAGCCAGGTCGCAGCGGCGCGATCGTCCGGGTTGACGTGATCCTGGATCACCAGCCGCCCGCCCGGCTTGAGGACGCGGGCGCACTCGCGCATGAAGGCGAACGCATCCGGGAAATGGTGGGCCGCGATCCGGCAGGTGATCAGATCGAACGCGGCATCCGGGAACGGCAGGGCCTCGGCATCCGCCGCGACATAGGCGATGTCAGCAATGCCCTGCGCCGCCGCATGCCCGCGCGCCGCTTCCAGCATCGGCAGGGCGAGATCGGCGGCGATCAGCGCGCGCACATGGGGGGCGATCAACAGCGCGGTATGCCCGCCGCCGGTGGCCAGATCCAGCGCCAGCCACTCCGGCTGCGGATCGGCCAGCGCCAGCACCCGCTCCAGATCGGGGCCGTTAGCATGCGTCGCTGAGGTGACGTAGGTCTGCGCGAAAGCGCCGAAGCGTTCGCGGCTGAGCGATTTGAAATCGGTCATCGTGCCTGTCCGGATGGGCGATCGCCCATGTCATGAACCCGCTATAATCATAGACACAAACGGGGGGAGGGGATATGTCCAGTGAGTTGGATTTCACCATCAATCATCTCGCCATCGTCGTCGAGGATGTACCGTCCGCGCTGACCTTCTGGCGCGATGCGCTCGGTCTGACGGTGGCTCACGTCGAACACAATGAAGAGGAAGCCGTCGATATCGCCTTCATGCCCACCGCCGCCGGCGAGATCGAGCTGATCGCCCCGTTCACGGCGGACAGCGGCATCGCCCGCTACCTGGAAAAGCGCGGGCCGGGGATGCACCACGTGTGCCTGAACGTATCCGATCTCGATGCGGCGCTGGCCCGGCTGGCCGCGCACCACATCGAGCTGATCACCGAGACGCCCCGCGTCCGCCCGGACGGGACGCGCTACGCTTTTGTGCATCCCCGCAGCACCGGCGGCGTGCTGCTCGAACTGTACGAGGCCCGATCGCGATGACGCCCCGCCGCGCTTTCATCCTGCTGCTGATCGCCCTGCTGGCCGCGCCCGCGGCGCTGTTCGCCCTTCAGGCGACGCCGCAGTTCCAGTGCCTGTTCTTCTCCGGCTACGCGACCGAGATCAACCCCGGCCATTACGCCCTCGACTTGCAGTGCCAGCCCGTCGTCGGCGAGACGATCACCATCCCGGTGGGCGAGTCGCGCACGTTCACCGTCAACCTGACGTCGTACTACACGGCCACCGGGCGCACCACCGCCGAATTCGTCATCCACCTGGCCATGGATCGCGCCCGGCTGGTGCTGCGCCAGCCGGACTCGCTCCACGGGACGCTGGTCACCGACACTTTCGAGGCGCTCAAGGATGTACCGATCTCGACCGGCGCGCCGTCGTACACCTTCCTGGTCAGCAACGAGGGGCTGCGCTCGGCGGTGTTCGATCTCAGCGTGCGCCCGCGCTGAACGCGCGCCCGCGTCAGCCGTTCGCCCGGGCGCGCTCACGCCGGGACGACGATGATCTGTTCCTGCGGCTTGCCCAGCCATTCGACGCCGCTGTCGGTCACCAGCACGTCCTCTTCCAGACTGACCAGGCCGTAGCCGGGCACGTGGACGCCCAGCTCGAGCGTGAAGCAGTTGCCCGCCTCGACGATGCCGTAGGGCGTTTTGCCGTAGCGTTCCCAGCGCGGGCCGAGCAGCGTCGATCCGTCGTGCACCGTGCGCCCGATGTGATGCCCGACGGCGTGCTGATACTCTGGATAGCCCGCATTGACGATGTAGCTGCGCGCCGCATCATCGACGACGCAGCCCTGCACGCCGGGCCGGAGCGCCGCTTTCGCCGCCAGGATCGCGCCGCGCACGGCGTCGAAGGCGCGCTGCACCGGGGCCGGGATCTCGCTCACCCCGGCGGGCTGAAGATACCAGACGCGCTGGATATCGCTGATGTAGTCGTTGAGGATGACGCCCTGATCGATGCGCACGAGCTGGCCGGGACGGGCGATGTAGTCCGCCGAGGGCGAGACGTGGCCGACCGGCGAATCCGGCCCGCAGGTGACGGTCGGGCAGTACGCGGCATCCCATGACGGGACGACGCCTTCCTTGCGATATTCCTCGTGGATGAACTGCGCGATCTCCAGTTCGGACAGGCCGGGGCGCAGAAAGGCGGTGATGCGGTCGATGATCGCATCCGTCAGCGCGACCGCGGCGCGGATGCGGGCGATCTCGCCCGGCGTCTTGCGCCCGCGCAGCGGGTTGAGCAGCGCCTCGGCGCTGATCAGCTCGTAGGGTTTGCCGGCCAGGTAGCGCTGAAGCGTCAGGTACATGCCGTGCGACAGCCCGTCCGCCGCTGTGTCCGACTCGGAGTAGTTGACGGCGATCTGGCGCGGTTTGAGCCGATCGAGCGCATCGATCAGCGCGGGCTGGATGCTCTGATCGTACTGGATCGTCTCGTCCCAGATGCCCATCCGCTGGAAATTGGCGATCTCATAGCGCCCGGCGATGGCGACTTTGCGCCCGGTCTTGGTGATGATCAGCGCGGTGTGCCAGGTGACATGGGTCGGCGCGATCAGCGGCAGGGCGGGGTCGGCGTTGTGTGCGGTCTCGCGCACGAACGTCAGCCAGGCATCGATATCGAGTTCCTGTAAAATGCCGACGGCCTGTTCGATCTTTTCAAGCTGGATAGTGTAGTCAACCATAGCACGATTTCTCCTCAATCAGCGTGTGCGCCCGGACGCACGTACAGACGCTCTCGTTGGCTCCGAGCATAGCGCATCTGCGCGCGCAGGCGCGGGAAATGGATCGATCCACGCGGATGAGGCAGGCGGCCAGGGACGACCGCCTGAGGGCGTTTCAGCGCAGCGAGCGCGGGTCGAAGGCGTCGCGCAGGCCGTCGCCGAGGAAGTTGATGCCCAGCGTCGTCAGCATGATGAAGAGGGCCGGGAAGAACCAGTAATACCACTGGTTGATGTAATCGACCGCCCCGCCCATGATGTTGCCCCACGTCGGCGTGGGCGCGCGCACGCCCAGACCGAGGAAGCCGAGGTAGGCTTCGAGCAGGATGGCCGAGGCCACGCCCAGCGTCGCGCTGACGATGATCGGCGCGAAGCAGTTGGGCAGCACATGGCGGAAGATGATGCGTCGATCGCGCGCCCCGACCGCGCGCGCCGCGATGACGTATTCCTGTTCTTTGACCGACAACACCACCGAGCGCACGATGCGCGAGACGCGCATCCAGCTCGTCAGGCCGATGACGAAGACGATGACGATCATCGTGCTGCTGTACTCGCGCCCCAGGAAGGTGAAATCGGGGAACTGGCGCGGATCGCTGAACAGGCGCAGTGTGATCAGCGCCAGGAAGAGCTGGGGGATGCTGAGCATCGCTTCGACCAGGCGCATGAGCACCGAGTCGACGACGCCGCCCACGTAGCCGGCGATCAGCCCGACCAGCGTGCCGACCAGCATCTGCACGATGACGGCGGTGACGCCGACGAAGAGCGAGATCTGGCCGCCGTAGACGACGCGGGCCAGGATATCGCGCCCGATCACATCCGTGCCGAAGGGGTGCTCCAGCGACGGGGGTTGAAGCGCGCGGGCAGGATCGTTGTAAATCGACTCGCGCTCCGGGATGACGATCGAACCGATGAGGACGAACAGGAACACGAACAGCAGCAGCCCCGCCCCGATCAGCGCCATGCGGTGACGGCGCAGGCGGCGCATGCTGCGTTGAAAATTGGATACGCCCTTGACCGGTTTGAGCTGCGGGATCGTGCCCGCGGATGTCGATTGAACGGCTGTCATCGATCGATCTCTCTAGTAACGGATGCGGGGGTCGAGCCAGGTATAGACGATATCGGTCAGGATCTGGAAGACCACGACCAGGACGCATAGGAGCATCAGGATGGCCATCATGACCGGCACATCGGCGCGTTCGAAGCTCTCGATGAAGAGCCGGCCCATCCCCGGCCAGGAGAAGATGCGTTCGGTGACGACCGCACCGGCCAGCAGGAAAGGCAGATCGAGGCCGATCAGCGTCACCAGCGGCAGCGCCGCGTTTTTGAGCGCGTGCCGGCGCACGACTTTGCCCTCCGACAGGCCTTTGGCATGTGCCGTGCGGATGTAATCCTGCCCCAGCACTTCCAGCATCGACGAGCGGATGAAGCGGACGTAGCCGGCAAGCTGGATCGCCACCAGGCAGAAGACCGGCATGATCATGTGGACGAGCAGATCGCCGAACGATCCGTTCCCCGTGCCGCCGATCGGCAGCCCGCCCAGGCCCCAGCGGTTGAACTGCACGGCGAAGATGAAGATCACCAGCAGCGCGATGAAAAAAATCGGCATCGAATAGAAGAAAAATGACGCCCCGGTGATCAGATTGTCGATGAAGGTATAAGGTCGCGTGGCGGAATACACGCCGATCCCGATCGCCAGGATGACCGTGATCAGATAGGCGGGAACCATGAGCGTCAGCGTCATCGGCAGGCGCTCTTCGATGCGCGTCCAGGCGGGCTGGCGGGTCACATACGAGATGCCGAGATCGCCGCGCAGCACGCCTTCGCGCGTGCCGTAGACTGGCTGGCCGTTCGCATCCTGGCTCACCACGATCCAGTCATTGCCGATCAGCCAGATGATGTACTGTTCGAGCAGCGGGCGATCCAGCCCCAGCCGGCGGCGCAGCTCTTCGCGCTGCTCGGCGGTCGGGCGCTGGCGCGACTCGGCGAAGACCGCCAGCGGATCGCCCAGCGCGTTGGCGAAGGTGAACAGGACGAAGCTGATGATCACGAGCAGGGGGATGGCTTGCAAGATGCGCCGCACGACATATTTGATCATGAGGGGTATCCGAACGCGATGACCACGGGACAGGGAACTGTTCAGTATCGGTGCAGGGGCGCACCAGACTCAGGCGCGCCCCTGCAGACCATGTCAGCCGGCATGATCCGGCTGAGGCAAAATCAGCGCGATCAGCCCGCCAGCCGCCAGTTCAGGATATCGAACCAGGTATTGCCGACGCCCGAACCGATGCGCGGCGGCTCTGCGAACCGGGTGCTGATGTAGGCGTAATTGTCACCGCGCGGGAACAGGTTGATCAGCGGCACTTCGTCGCGCATGATGCGCTGGATCGTGTAGGCGGCCTCCAGGCGTTCCTGCGGATCGAGCGAGGTCAGCGTGACCTGAGCGGCGGCATCCATCTCTTCGCTGCAGAAGCCGGTGAAGTTCTGGCCGCCGGGGTTGCTCTCGCTGGGGATCTGGTTGCAGGCCAGCGCTTCGTACACGGTGACGTTGGCCGGGTTGGTCAGCGCGGTGTTGTTGGCGTATTCCGCGATGTCGTAATTGCCCGTCGCGTTGATGCCGCCATTGGCGAACGACCCGAAGAATTCCGACGCCGGGTAGGCTTCGAGGATGACCGACACGCCAACTTCAGCGAGCTGCTGCTGGATGACGGCCTGGATGTTGTTACGCCACGCAGCGGTGGTGGTGCTGTAGCGCAGTTCCAGCGGGATGCCGTCCTTGTCGCGCGTGCCATCGCCGTCGCTGTCCACCCAGCCGGCTTCGTCGAGCAGGGCCGCCGCCGCTTCCGGATCGTAGGGGGTCACGCCCAGATCGGCCAGTTCGAACGGCGACCGGGCATAGATGCTGTCGGTCGGGCTGGTCGCCCCGGCCAGAAGCTGCTCGGTGATCGCCTCGCGGTTGATGGCCAGGCGCAGCGCCTGACGGACGCGCACATCCTGCAGCGCCGGGTGGCCGGCCTGCGGATGCGCATCGGTGCGCAGGTTGAGCCACAGGCTCTCGATGTAGCCGCCGAACACGGTGACGAGTTCGATGTCGTCACGGCTGGCCGCCACGCGCGGGATATCGCCTTCGCTGACGTTGGGCACGAAATCGAGCTGACCGGCGGCCAGCGCCGCATATTCCGCGTTGGTATCCGGGAAGAAGCGGATGATGATGTTCTGGATCGACGGCTGGCCGATGGTGTAATTCGGGTTGGCCACGAAGCGCATCTGCTCACCGCGCCGCCATTCCGTCAGCATGTACGGGCCGCTGAAGACGGTCGGATCCTGATTTTCCGGGGCGAATTCGATCGTGCCTTCGGCCTGGTAGATCGGCTCGAAGATGTGCTTGGGCAGAATGGTGGACAGACCCGGCGAGCCGGCCATGTCTTCGGGGAACGGCTTGGGCGTGTTGAAGTTGAGGGTGAAGGTCAGATCATCGACGGCCTCGACGGAGACCAGCGCATCGCGGATCGCGCTGCCCTGCAGGAAGTTGTTGGCCGGATCCATGATCATCTGATAGGTGAAGACCAGGTCGGCGGAGGTCAGCGGCGTGCCATCGCTCCACAGCAGGCCTTCACGCAGGCGGATGGTGTACGTCTGGTAATCTTCGCTGATGCCGCCATTTTCGATCGTCGGCACTTCAGCGGCCAGCACGGGCTGCGCTTCCAGCGTATCGGTGATATCCCACAGGCTGGCCTGAACCAGGTCATTCGCCCACTGCGCGAACGCCATGCTGCTGTAGAAGCCGTTCATGCTGTCCGGTTCCTGGGCGAAGCCGACGACGAGCGTCGTCGCATCCTGTGCCGCAGCCGGCGCGATCGCAAGGATGAGCGCCAGCGCCAGCATCGCGATCACTGCAAAAAACTTCTTAAGGTGTGGCATCCGTTTTTCCTTTCCAGAACACAGGTAACGTTGTTGTAAATACAGTCTGACCCGGCACAAGGTTCAGGCAGACTGCTCCATAGTTTAACGTGATCTTCAATTTGCGTGCAAACAGTTGATCGCGCAGGGCCGGCAAATGTTGAGACGGCGCGGCGAAGACGGTAAAGTCATCGACCGATCCATCTATCAGCAGTCGATCAACCGAGTGAGGACAGCATGACCGCCCGACAGTGTATCTCCAGCGGGACGCCGTGGGAGCAGATCGCCGGTTATTCCCGCGCCGTGCGCATCGGCGATCACGTCTTTGTGAGCGGGACGACGGCCAGCGATGAGACCGGGGCCGTGCAGGCCCCCGGCGATGCTTACGGCCAGACGATTTACATCCTGCGCAAGATCGAGCGCGCGCTCGAACAGGCCGGCGCATCCCTGCGCGACGTCGTGCGCACGCGCATTTTCGTCACCGATATGGCGCGCTGGGAGGAGGTGGCCCGCGCCCACGGCGAGATCTTCGGCGCCATCCGCCCGGCCAATTCGCTGATCGGCGTCAGCGCGCTGGTCAGCCCGGCGCATCTGGTCGAGATCGAAGTCGATGCGCTGATCGGGGCGGGGTCGTGAAGTTCAGCCTGCGTTTGAATAACGATCTGCCCGTCGCCGATTACATCGCGCTGGCGCGGGCCGCTGAGGAGGCCGGGTTCGATCAGTTCTGGGTCAGCCACGACCTGTTTCTGCGCAGCACCCCGGTCATCCTGACGGCGGTCGCGCTGAACACAACGCGCATCGCGATCGGCACGAGCATCGTCAACCCGTACACGCTCAACCCGGCTGAGATCGCCATGCTGGCGGCCACGCTCGATGAGATCAGCGGCGGGCGCTTCAACCTGGGGATCGCGGCGGGCGCGGCGGAATTCCTCAAATGGATCGGCGTGCCGCAGGACAGACCGGTGACCGCCCTGCGCGAGGCGATCGCGGCGATCGACCGCCTGCTCAGCGGGGAGCGCGCGCCGTCCGACGGGCAGTTTCTGCGCTGGACGGACGAGGCCTACCTGCGCTTCACGCCCCGGCGGCGCGTGCCGATCTACATCGGCGCGCTCAGCCCGAACATGCTCAGGCTGACCGGGGCGGTGGCCGATGGCGCGCTGCCGCTGCTCTTCCCGCCGGAGCATTACGAGACCGTGCTGCCGCTGATCGCCGAGGGCGCGGCCTCCGCCGGGCGCTCGGTGGACGATCTCGATATCGCCGCCTGTGTGTGGTGTTCCGTCGGAGAGGATCGGGCGGCGGCTGAAGACGCCCTGCGCGAGAAGATCGCCTATTACGGCCATGCGCTCAGCCCGCTGATCTGGGATCGGTTGGGCCTGACGCGCGCGGATTTCGATCCGATCGAGCGCGCGATCATGGTCGAACGCGACAGCGAAACGGCCAAACGGCTGGTCACCCCGGCCATGCTGCGCATCGGCATCGTCGGCACGCCGGATGACCTGATCGACCGGCTGGAAGGACTGGTGCGGCTGGGCGTCCGGCATCTCAGCTTCGGCCCGCCGTTGGGCGCGCAGCCGATCGAGGCCGTGCGCGCCATCGGGCGGGCCGTGATCCCGCATTTTCGCCAGTCGGGTCAGGTCTGATGTCCTCAGCGCTGTTCACCCCGGTCACCCTGCGCGGCGTGACGCTGCGCAACCGGATCGCCATGTCGCCGATGTGCCAGTACTGCGCCGCCGACGATGGCCGCGCCACCGACTGGCATCTGACGCATCTGGGCGCGCGGGCCGTCGGCGGGGTCGGCCTGATCCTCGTGGAAGCGACCGCCGTCACGCCGGACGGGCGCATCAGCCCCGGCGATCTCGGCCTATGGAGCGACGAGCAGATCGACCCGCTGGCGCGGATCGCCGCGTTCGTCCACGGGCAGGGCGCGGCGATCGGCATTCAACTGGCCCATGCCGGGCGCAAAGCGGGGACGGATCTGCCCTGGCGCGGCGGCAGACCGCTCGGCTGGACGGTCGTCGGGCCGTCCGCCGTGCCATTTGCGGAGGGCTACCCGACGCCGCGCGCGCTGACCGCCGGCTCGATCGACGCGATCGTCGAGGCGTTCGCGGGGGCCGCGCGCCGGGCCGCCGCCGCCGGCTTCGACGTGATCGAGATCCATGCCGCGCACGGCTATCTGCTGCACAGTTTTCTGTCGCCGCTGGCCAATCAGCGGGCGGACGACTACGGCGGCTCACTGGAGAACCGCGCCCGCCTGCTGCGCCGCGTCGTCCACGCCATCCGCGCGGAATGGGCCGGGCCGCTGTTCGTGCGCGTCTCCGCCACGGACTGGCGCGACGACGGCTGGACGCTGGCCGACACGGTCGAGCTGGCGCGCTGGCTGCGGCTGGACGGCGTCGATCTCATCGATTGCAGCAGCGGCGGGATCGTCCCCGGCGTGCGTATCCCGGTCGGGCCGGGCTATCAGGCCCCGCTGGCGGAGGCGGTGCGCGCTGAAGCCGGGATCGCCACCGGCGCGGTCGGTCTGATCACGACGCCGGAACAGGCCAACGCGATCCTCGCAGCGGGGCAGGCGGATATCGTGCTGCTGGGGCGGGAACTGCTGCGCAATCCCTACTGGGCGCTGCACGCGGCGGCGGCGCTGGGGGCGTCAGCCCCGGTTCCGGTGCAGTACGAGCGGGGCTTTGCGTGATGCACGGTGTTTGCTTGAATGGAACGCGCCCCGGGCGGAAATCCCTCCGCCCGGAGCCGCCGCGCAGCGATCAGGCCGGGCGTCCGGCGCGGATCCAGGCGACCGTCTTCTCCGCCAGCTTATCCAGTGCCTGCACCGCCAGCGCGATGTGTTCCTCTTTCGTGTCTTCGATCTTGTTGTGCGAAATGCCGTACAGGCTCTGCACGAACATCATGACCGTGGGCACGCCCGCGCGCGCCACCTCCGCCGCGTCGTGCAGCGGGCCGCTGGGCAGCCGGTGCGAGACGCCGCACGTCTCGCGGATCGCTTCATCGCAGAAGTCGATCAACTGCGGGTGGAACAGGATCGGGTGGATATCCCAGATCTTGTTCCATTCCACCGTCACCTTCTCTTCCTCGGCGAAGCGCTGGCTGGCCTCGACCGCCTCGCGGTACATGCGCGCCAGCGTTTCGGCGTCCAGATGCCGCTGATCGAGCGTCATGTCGCACTGGCCGACCACGGCGGTGACGATGCCCGGTTTGGTCTCGACGCGGCCCACCGTGCACACGCCGCCGCCGCCCGCGCGTTTGGCGATCTCGCGGATCTCCAGCGCCAGCTTGGCCGCCGCGCCCAGCGCATCGCGCCGCTTGTCCATCGGCGTCGAGCCGGAGTGGGCCGCCTGCCCGACGAAACGGATGGCGTGGCGTTCGACGCCGAACGTGCCCAGCACCGCCCCCAACGGCAGATCGAGGCTCTCCAACACCGGCCCCTGCTCGATGTGCAGCTCCAGATAGGCCTTTGCGGTGGCGAGCTGCTTGTGCGCCTCTTTGACGTGGTCAAGGTCGATGTTAAAGCGCGCCAGCGCATCGACCAGGCGGATGCCGTCGCGATCGACCAGGTGACGCAGTTCATCCGGGTTCATCGTCCCGCTGCACGCGCTGGATCCGAACAGGCTGCGCCCGAAGCGCGCGCCTTCCTCATCGGCCCAGTCCACCACGCGGATGGTGACGGGCGGCGTCCCCTCGCTGGCGAAGCGGCGCAGCACTTCCAGCCCGGCCATGACGTTCAGGCAGCCGTCGAGCCAGCCGCCGTTGGGCACGCTGTCAAGATGCCCGCCGATCAGCAGGGCATCGTCGGTCTCGCCGCGCAGCGTCGTCCAGACGTTGCCGGCTTCGTCAGTTTCGATCTCGACCGGCAGATCGGCGGCCTTCTCGCGGAACCAGGCGCGCGCTTTGGCCCACGTGTCGGTGAAGGCGACGCGCTGCGCGCCGTTCTCATCGCCGGTCAGGGCGCGCAGTTCTTTCAATTCATCGATCGTGCGCTGGGGGTTGAGAGCCATTTTTTTGCGTCTTCCTTTCAGATCAGATCGGAGATGGCGTAAGTACACAGCAAAATGGATTGATCAGCCATGAGCTTACAGATCTGCGTCCGCAGCGTCAACCGACTGGCAGCCTGGCCTCAATGGATTCGGTCTTAATGCGCGCCGCGGGGCAAGGGGGTAGAATGACGGTCACATGGGCTGCGATAGGTCAGGGCTATCGCATCAAATTGGGCAGAGCAACTCCAACAAGAAAGTATCATCGAGTGCGGCACGGAAACGTTTCCGTTTCAGGCTCTGT
>DAOUBU010000085.1:0-12790 GCA_034432395.1 Anaerolineae bacterium | reverse complement strand
ACAGAGCCTGAAACGGAAACGTTTCCGTGCCGCACTCGATGATACTTTCTTGTTGGAGTTGCTCTGCCCAATTTGATGCGATAGCCCTGATCTGCCCGATGCGGCTGGTTGACAAGCGGATGCGCCGCATGTATGCTTGCAGACAATCCATTTCGGTTGTTACAGTCAGGTATTGCCAGCATGCCAGTCTTGAGCGTTTATTACGCTAGTTATCGTGGTGTCTGCGGCGCGATCGGCGTTCTGGCCCGTGCATGTTAGTGCGCACACTTTGCATGACTGTACAGGCGCAGAGCTGCAAACTCCGCGCCTGTTTTTTTACTTGTGTGTGGGCAAAATGGGGTAAGGTCGATGAACCAGGTGCAGACGGGGACGACGATGAAGTTTCGTGGAGTTCGCGGAGCGACAACTGCTGAAAGCAACTCTCCGGAAGCGATTTTGAGCGCGACACGCGCTCTGCTCGAGGAACTGATCGCCGAAAACGGGATCGTTGAAGAGGATGTCGCCAGCATCATCTTCACTACCACGCCCGATCTGAACGCGACGTTTCCCGCCAAGGCGGCTCGCGATCTGGGCTGGAGACGAACGGCGCTGCTGGGCGCGCAGGAGATGGATGTCCCGAACGGCATTCCACGCTGCATCCGCGTGCTCATTCACTGGAATACCGATAAGACCCTCGATCAGATCCGCCACGTGTATCATCGAGAAACGCTGACCCTACGTCCCGATTTGTATCCCGATAACAAGCGAGTGGTTGAAGAAAACCCGGAACAGATGACGACCAGTTCTGGACGGGTGGATACACCATGAGCGCCAGCACCAGCAGACCGCATTTTCACCAGTTGACGATCGTCGGTCTGGGGTTGATGGGGGGATCGATCGCGCTGGCGCTCCGATCTTTTGCGGATACGATCGTGGCCGTGGATCCCGATCCGACAGCGCGGGAATATGCTCTCCAGCACCGTCTGGTGGATCGAGCCACAGATGATCTGCGCAGCGGCGTCGCGGAGGCGGATGCGGTGGTTCTGTGCGCGCCAGTCCGAACGATCATCCAGACCGTCCGCGGGCGCATCGGTGCGTATCTGCGCTCAAACACGTTCCTGATCGACATCGGCAGCACCAAAGAGGATATCTGCGCCGCGATGGGAACGCTGCCCGTCGGCATTCAGGCGATCGGCGGCCATCCGATGACCGGGAAAGAGGCCAGCGGCGTTCAAGCCAGCGATGGTGAACTGTATCGCGGGCGTCCGTTTGTGCTGTGCCCGACGCGCCGAACGACGCCGGCCACCCGTCTGCGCGCGCTGTCGTTCGTTGAAGCGCTCGGCGCGATCCCGATCGAAATGGATGCGCACCGGCATGATCGGGTGGTTGCGGCGATCAGTCATCTGCCGTATCTGCTCAGCGTCAGTCTGGTGGCCACCGTCGCCCACGAAGCCGAAAAGGATGACAGCGTCTGGCAGCTTGCCGCCGGCGGTTTCCGCGACATGTCCCGGCTGGCCGCCCAGGATCTCAAGATGATGAACGATATCCTGGGGACGAATCGACAGGCTGTGGCGACGCTGCTGGCGCAGTTCCGCATGCATCTGGCGATCCTGGAGACGCGCCTGATCTCGGAGGAAAATGGATCGCTGCTGGAACTGCTGGAGCCGATCCGCAATGCGCGCATCGCCTGGGCCGGACGACACGACCGCTCAAATGGGCATGCACTGGCCGGGGCGCGCCCGGTTTCGACTGAATTGAAGTCATCCTGAGCAAAGCAATGAGAAGGACGAAGAAAACGGCATGAACGCACACGATTGTTTCGTCGTCCGGCCCGGGACGCCGCTGCACGGCACGATCCGGGTTCCCGGAGATAAATCGATCTCCCATCGAGCAGTGTTTTTCGGCGCGCTGGCGCAAGGCACGACGCGAGTACGCGGCTGGCTTCCCGCAGGAGACACCCTGGCGTCCCTGGGGGCGGTGCGGGCGTTGGGCGTGCCCGTCGAACGTCCGGCGGCGGATGAGCTGATCATCCACGGGGGCGCGCTGCATCCCCCGGCGGAGCCGCTCAATCTGGTCAATGCAGGAACCGGGATCCGGCTGCTGGCCGGCATCCTGTGCGGTCAGCCGTTCCCCTCGATCCTCGACGGGAGCGAGCAGCTTCGCCGTCGTCCGATGAAGCGCATCATCGAGCCGCTGCGGCTGATGGGGGCGGAGATACAGGGCACCAATGATCGCGCTCCGCTTTACGTGCAGCCTGCCGCGCTGAAAGGCATCCAGTACGACATGCCCGTTGCCAGCGCGCAGGTCAAAAGCGCGATCCTGCTGGCGGGATTGTTCGCCGACGGCCCGACGATCGTCACTCAGCCCGGCCCGGCGCGCGATCATACGGAGCGCATGCTCAAGGCGATGGGGGCGGATCTCATCGTCGATGAACGCCGTGCCGAACTGCGCCCCGGTCAGCCTCTGCGGGCGATGGATTTCACCGTTCCGGGCGATCTCTCCTCGGCGGCATTTCCGCTGGCGGCGGCGCTGCTGATCCCCGGAAGCGATATCGCCATTGAGGGGGTCAGTTTGAACCCAACGCGCACCGGCATTCTTGACGCCGTGCAGGCCATGGGAGGGGACGTTCAGGTGCACGAGACGGGGTTGGAGGCTGGCGATCCCGTAGGTACGATCCGCGCGCGCCACAGCCCCTTGAAGGGGGTCGAGATCGGCGGTGAGATCGTGGTGCGCATGATCGACGAATTCCCTATCTTCATGGTGCTGGCGCTGTTCGCCGAAGGGCGCACGGTCGTGCGCGATGCGCAGGAACTGCGCGTCAAGGAAACCGACCGCCTCCGGGTGATGACGGAAGAGCTGAGCAAAATGGGGGCCGCGATCACCGAGACGGATGATGGCTTCATCATCGACGGCCCGCAGCAGCTCACCGCAGCGACGACCTACGGCCATGACGATCACCGCATCTCGATGGCTTTGACCGTGGCCGCGCTCATGGCGAATGGTGAGAGCACAGTGCTCGATGCGCGCTGCACAGCGGACTCGTTCCCCGGTTTTGCGCACATCATGCATCGACTCGGTGCGGATGTCGAAGAGCGGGAATGGGTGTCATGACGGGGGTTGAAAACCGAGTCGGGGTGATCGGCTGGCCCGTTGAGCACAGCCTCAGTCCGGTGATGCACAATGCCGCTTTTGCCGCCCTCGGCATGACGAACTGGCATTATGAGCGCATCCCGATACCGCCCGATATCGTGCGCCTGAGCATCCGTGAACTGCGCGATCACGGCTACATCGGCATCAACGTCACCGTGCCGCACAAACAGGAAGCGCTGTACGCCTGTAAACCGGATCCGATCGCTCAGCGGGTGGGGGCGGTCAATACGATCGATTTTCGTACCAATGTGGGGACAAATACGGACGTTGAAGGGCTGCTGCGCGATCTGCAGGCGAACGATGTCCCGATTGCAGGGCAAACGATCGTCGTGCTGGGGGCAGGCGGTGCAGCGCGCGCAGCGGTTTACGGGCTGTCGCGCGAGGGGGCGGCTGTCATCGTGGTCAACCGAACGCCCGAACGCGCCCAGGCGATGGTGAAAGATCTGTTGATACCCGCGCGCGTGATGACGGCGGCGGAAGCCGCAGCGGAAAACCCCACGCTCATCGTCAATGCGACATCGGCGGGCATGGTTCCGGACGTCGAAGTCAGTCCGTGGCCAGCCGATGTGCCGCTCCCGCGTGGGGTGATCGTCTACGATATGGTCTACCGGCCAGCCGTGACGCGGTTGATGCAGCAGGCCGCCGCCGCCGGGGGACGTGCGATCAATGGCCTGGGGATGCTGGTGCGACAGGGGGCAGCCGCGTTTGAACTCTGGACGGGGCAGAACGCTCCGATCGATGTGATGTTTGCAGCCGCACGGGCTGCTCTGAAACGGGGATGAGAGATGCTGCGATTTTTGACTGCCGGCGAGTCGCATGGGCCGCTGCTGACGGCTGTCCTGGACGGGATGCCAGCCGGCCTGGAACTGTCGATCGATGCGATCAATCATGAACTGACGCGCCGCCAGACCGGTTATGGATCGGGCGGGCGGATGAACATCGAGCAGGATAGGGTGCAGATCACAGCGGGCGTTGCAGCGGGTAAAACGACGGGCGCGCCCATCGCGCTGACCGTCGTCAACCGGGATTACAAGAATTGGCGGGAGAAGGACATCCCGCCGATGACGACGCCTCGTCCCGGTCACGCTGATCTGACCGGCGCGATCAAATACGGCTATCGCGAACTGCGCATCGCGCTGGAGCGCGCCAGCGCCCGCGAGACGACAATGCGCGTGGCGGTCGGGGCGATCTGCAAACAGCTTCTCAGCCAGTTCGGGATCACGATCGGCGGTTACGTCGTCCAGATCGGCGATGTGATCGCTGACCTCCCCGCGGACATGCCGTATGCAGAACGGTTGACGGCGGCTGAAGCATCGGATGTCCGCTGTCCGCTGCCTGAAGCTGCCGAACGGATGCATGCCGCGATCCATCAGGCAAAAGTGGATAAAGACACGCTTGGCGGGGTGATCGAAGTGGTCGCGCTCGGTGTGCCGCCCGGCCTGGGGTCGCACGTTCAGTTCGATCGACGGCTTGATGCCCGCATCGTCGCGGCGCTGGTCAGCATTCACGCCATGAAAGGCGCTGAAATCGGCCCGGCTTTTGAAAACGCCGGTAAGCGCGGTTCCGAAGTCCACGATGAAATCACGATTGCGCCAGATGGTACGCTGGGTCGGCGGACGAACCGAGCCGGCGGGCTTGAAGGGGGGATCACGACGGGGGAACCGATCGTCGCTCGCGTCGCGATGAAGCCCATTTCGACGGTCATGAAGGCGCTGCGTTCAGTCAACCTGGCCACCCGTCAGGAAGAGCTGACCGTGTACGAGCGCAGTGACTTCTGCGCGACGCCGCGCGCTGTCCCGATCTGCGAGGCGATGCTGGCTTTTGTCATCGCCGATGCCCTGCTGGAGAAGCTCGGCGGGGACAGTCTCTCGGAGATGCTGCCACGGTTCCATGCGCTGCGGCGCGCGCACGTGGATGATCTGCCGATGGACGATCAGGAGTGGCGCTTTGGTTATCCCGATTAGCGGCGATACCCTGCCGAATATCGTGCTCACCGGCTTCATGGGCGTCGGCAAAACGACCATCGGGATGCTGACCGCGCAGCGCCTGGCGCGTCCATTCGTCGATACCGATGCCGTGATCGTTCAGCGACAGAGGCGTTCGGTCAGGGAGATTTTCGCCCGGGACGGGGAGGCCGCTTTTCGCGCTCTGGAACGCGAACTGGCCGCGGAACTGGCAGAGCATCGCGGGCTTGTGATCGCCACCGGCGGCGGTATGTTGGTCGATCCGTCCAACCGCGATCTGCTCGCGCGCAGCGGCATCCTGATCTGCCTCGATGCCAGTGCGAAGACGATCGCCCAGCGTTTGCAAGACGCAGTAGATCGACCGCTGGCGTCCCACTGGCAGGCGCTTCTGGAAGCGCGCCGTGAGGCTTACGCGGCGATCGCATATCATGTGCATACGGATGAGAAGTCACCTGAGCAAATTGTTGATGAGGTGATCGCGTTGTGGCAGACCGCATTGAAGTGATCCATCCACAGGGGACATACCCCATTCTGTTTGAGCGCGGTGCGGTGATGCAGATCGCGGATCATGCCGGGGCTTTCGGCCTGGCTGATCGTACAGCGGTCGTCACCGATGCGAACGTCGCCCGGCTGTATGGGGATCGGGTCGTGCAGGGGCTGCCCGACTCCGTGCTGGTCGAAATGCCTGAAGGGGAGCAGTACAAAACGCTGGATACCGTCGCTCATCTGTATCGACGTTTTGTCGAAGCCGGCCTCGATCGGAGCAGCACGGTCGCCGCTCTGGGGGGCGGTGTGGTGGGGGATACAGCCGGTTTTGCTGCGGCAACGTATATGCGCGGCGTCCGGCTGGTGCAGATGCCGACGTCACTGCTGGCGATGGTCGACTCGAGCGTTGGCGGCAAAGTCGGCGTCGATCTGCCCGAAGGCAAAAATCTGGTTGGCGCTTTCAAACAGCCCGACCTGGTCATCATCGATGTCAGCGTGCTTGCGACTTTACCAGTCCGACAGTTTTCGTGCGGTCTGGCTGAAGTCATCAAACATGGCCTGCTGGCGGATCCCGATCTGCTCGATCGAGTCGGATCCCTGGTTTCGTCCGGGCTGGGCAGCGCCGCTGAGCGCCCGGATGAACTGACCGCTGTGGTGCGGCGCGCCGTTCAGGTCAAAGTGGATATCGTGCAGCAGGATCCGTTCGAACAGAATATCCGCGCTTATCTCAATCTGGGGCATACCTTCGGTCATGCGATCGAGACGGTCAGTGAGTATCACTGGTATCATGGGGAAGCGGTCGGCATCGGTCTGGTGGCTGCGGCGCGCCTGTCAGCGGCGTTGGGCTTATGCCAGCAGGAACTGCCCGATCGAGTTGAAGCGATCGTGCGCGCTGCCGGGTTGCCAACGCGCATGAGCTTTGACGCTGAACCGGTGCTGGCTGCGATGGCCACCGATAAGAAATGGCGCGCCGGACAATCGCGTTTCATCCTGCTGCGCGATATCGGGCAGCCTGTCATCCAGGTCAACGTGCCGCGGGAAGCGGTGCTGGAGGTTCTGGTGAGCCTGCGTCAGTGATGGGGGATGGATGTATGAAACGGATCCTGCTTCTTCATGGCCCCAACTTGAACTTGTTGGGAACCCGACAGCCGGAAATCTACGGCCACATGACGCTGGAGGATATCAACGCGCTCGTGACGGCGCACGCCGCCCGTCACGGGGCGGAAGTGCGCGCCGAGCAGAGCAATCATGAGGGAGCGCTGGTGGATATCCTGCATATCTCGCGCAACTGGGCGGATGGCGTCATCCTGAATGCCGGGGCGTATACCCATACATCGATCGCCATCCGCGATGCGATCGCCGCAATCGGCCTGCCCGTGGTCGAGGTGCATCTGTCCAATATCCATGCGCGCGAGACTTTTCGTCACACCTCACTGATCGCGCCAGTCTGCATCGGCCAGATATCCGGTTTCGGCTGGCGCAGTTACCTGCTCGGCGTCGATGCGCTCCTGGGGCATCTCGGCGTCATTCATCGCGAACGACATGTCGGTCAAGATCGCTAAGAGATTTACAAGAATATTGGTTGTCTGTACTCAAAACCAGGTGAGCCTGTCCGATGTAGACTGAGGCTTGCCAAGTGGTTTAAATCGGCGCGGCTCACTGGATTGGAAGCTCTGCAGCATCAGGATTGAACCAGACTATGGACGCAACATCGGCTCTGTCCCAGGCAATTGCTGATAGCAAAATACAGTTCATTGATCTCTGGTTCACCGATATCACCGGGATCGTCAAAAATGTGACTATCCCGCGGCAGCGCGCGCAGGAAGTGATCGACAACGGCATCCACTTTGATGGATCGTCGGTCGAGGGCTTCGCCCGCGTGGCCGAAAGCGATATGGTTTTGAAACCCGATCCCGGAACCTTTGCTGTGTTCCCCTGGGAACATGCCGACGGCGGTTCAGCGCGCATGGTGTGCGACGTCACGACTTTGACCGGAGAACCGTTCATCGGCGATCCGCGCACAGTGCTTCAGCGTGTTCTGGCTGAAGCCAGCAGCATGGGATTTGCTTTTAAGATCGGCATGGAACTGGAGTTCTTTCTGTTTCATGACCGTGGAGCGGACTCTGCCGGGCTGCACCCGGTGGATAGTTCGAGCTATTTTGACGTTTCCAGCGACGTTCAGCAGTCTATCATCCAGAAGATGATGTCGTACCTGATGCAGATGGGCATCCGGGTCGACTCGATGCATCACGAGATCGGATCGGGGCAGTTTGAGATCGATCTCGGTTATGATCATGCGCTGTTGGCCGCCGATCAACTGCTGACAGCGCGGTTCATCATCAAGCGCGTGGCGCAGGAATTCGGGATGCAGGCCTCATTCATGCCCCGTCCCAGCATGAGCCTTCCGGGGTCGGGCATGCATACGCATCAGAGCCTGCACGATCTGACGAGTGGGGCGAATGTGTTCGCCGATACTGCTCATCAATACGGCCTCTCGGAAACAGCGCGCTACTTCCTTGCCGGTCAGCTTGCGCACGTCCGTGCGATGTCAGCGGTCTTATCCCCACTGGTCAATTCTTATAAACGTCTGGGGGTCAGTTTTGAAGCGCCGAAGTACGTCGCCTGGGGCCATGTGAACCGGGCCGGGGCGACGGTGATCCGCGTGCCGCATATCGCTCCCGGAAGAGAAGACCATACCCGTCTTGAACTGCGCTGTCCGGATCCGGCGGCCAATCCGTATCTGGCCGCGGCCGTCATGCTGGCCGCCGGTCTGGATGGCATTCGCAATCGACTGCCGCTTCCGGATGCCCTGGATGAGTCGCTGCTCCGTCAGGATCGATCGCGCCTGCGCCAGCTTGAAACCCTGCCCGCGTCCCTGGACGAAGCCCTCGACGAACTCGCCCAGGATGATGTCATTCTGGGGGCACTCGGCCCGTTCATCAGCGACCGCTATCTGGCGGCGAAACGTCAGGAACTGGCGGAGTACCACCAGCAGGTGACCGCGTGGGAACTGGAGCGATATCTGACGCGCTACTGAGTGAGCGCGCCTGCGCCTACCCTTGTGTACCTGAGGCGATCAGATCGTGGATCTGGGTGAGCGCCGGCTCGATATGTGCCGGATCGACGAGCACTGAGTAGCTGCACACACCCCGCCCACCGCGCATGGCCAGGATCGGGATGCCGCGCAGTCTGGCATTGATCTGTCCGATAGTGGGCGCGTCATCGCCGATTCCAGCCCCGACCGCTGTGATGACAGCGACATGGCCCACTGACCAGTGCGTCAGCCCCTGCGCCTCCAGCATGTCGGTGACGCGATCTTGCAGGCTGTGCAGGGCATCCGGGCCGGCGCTGAGCGGGATGACAAATGCAGCCAGAGACTGGGACGAGGACTGGAGCGTGATCAGGACATCAGCCCGCGCACCCGTCAGATCGAACAGGGCATCATCGACCAGCGCGGCGATCGGATGCAGTGGGCTGCGCTGATTGCAGTGGCAGATCAACCCCAGCGTGGATGCTACGGCTTTCACGGAAGTTGGACCCGTCCGCGTATGGTCGCGGATCACTGTGCCCGGCGCATGCGGACGGAAAATGTTGCGCACCCGCAGGGGGATTCTGGCTGCCCGCAGCGGCTCGATCATGCGTTCGTGGAGCAGCCTGGCGCCGAAGTAAGCCAGCTCAGCCGTTTCATCGTAAGACAATTCCGGGATCACATGCGCATCCGGGATCTCGCGCGGATCCGCGGACATGACGCCGTCCACATCCGTCCAGATGCACACCTCATCAGCCTGGATGCTGGCGGCCACCAGGGAGGCCGTCAGATCGCTGCCGCCGCGGCCAAGCGTGGTCGGACGACCGGTCTGGGTGGAGCCGATGAAGCCGGTGATGACGGGGATGATCTGGCGCTCCAACAGCGGCGTGAGTTGAGCGAGAAGGCGTTCGCGCGTCAACTGAAAATTGGGCGTGGCATGCCCGTAAACGTTGTCCGTGATGATCAGGTCGATCGTATCGATAGCGACCGCGCGCAACCCTTTTGCGCGGATGAGTGCGGCGACGATACGGGCCGCCAGACGTTCGCCGACGCCGACGATGGCATCGATCTGTGCTTCGCGTTCCGTCGTCCCTGCCGGATGTTCTGACAGGCTTTCACAGGCGTCCAGCATATCGAACAGCAGGCGATCGATATCCGCCTGAAGGGTTGAGCGCTCGGCCTGCCCAAGGGGAAGATGCTCGATCAGGCTCAGGTGACGCTGACGGAGCGTGGCCACAATCCGGCGGAAACCGCGCCGCTGGGTCAGTTCGGCCAGTCGGGCGGCCTCGATCAACTGATCGGTGACCCCGTCGAGCGCGCTCACGATCAGCAGCAGACGAGCGCGCAGCTCGTATTCATGAAGCACGATACCCAGCATCTGGGTCAGACCGACAGTCATACCCAGTGCTGAACCGCCAAATTTCATGACAGAAGTCGTCATGGCTTCTATTTGAAGTGCAAGGCCCGGTATAAAATGTCAGCGCGAGTGCTACCCCGCGCTGCAACGGTTCTTGCCTGAAGGATGCCGTCTTGAACTCAAACTAGCATTTTGGTTGAATTTTGTCAATACTTTGCAATGTGTATCAGTTCGCAATCGCTGATGCCGATTTGAAATGACAATTCGACGGTAGATTGAGGCCGGGCGCTCAACATCTCCGTTTGATCTGGATATCGAGAGGTCATCTATGGCCGTACAGGAACAGGCTCCAATACAAGAGCGGCTGGTGGCGGGCATTCGCTTCCATCGCGTGGGAAAACTTTATCATTTCGACTACAGCCAGTTTCCCGATCTCGCAGTTCATGATTTCGTGATTGTGGTGACGGCGCGCGGGCGGCAGATGGGGGAGGTCATGGGGTTCAGCCCGGCTGAACCCGGAGAACGCGAATACAAACCGATCCTGCGCATGGCGACCCCGCGCGATCTGGTGTTGAAGCAGTACTGGGAGATGCAGCAGGAAAGCGCTCTGGCTGTGTGCAAACAGCAGGCGGAGCAGCTCGGTGGATATGGTGAGTGCAAATTTGTCGCCGCTGTCTACAACTATGACGGTTCACTGCTGACCTTTCTCTATACCACAGAAGAGCGCGTCAACATGAACCGCCTGTGGAATGAACTCAATAAGACGTTCGCCGCGCAGATCGAGCTGCGGCAGATCGGCCCCCGCGATGTGGCCAAACTGCTCGGCGGCTACGGCGCATGTGGCGAACTGCGCTGCTGTTCGACGTTTCTGACCGATTTCAGCCCGGTTTCGATCAAAATGGCGAAAATGCAGGGGATCTCGTTGAATCCAACGGAGATCACCGGGATGTGCGGTCGCCTGCGCTGCTGCCTGGTCTATGAGTATGAGCAGTATGTTGAAGCGCGCAAGCATCTCCCCAAACGCAATAAACGGGTGGGGACGCCTCATGGCGAGGGGAAAGTCGTCGATGTCCTGCCGCTGCAGGATGCCGTGCTAGTTCTGGTCGATGACGTCGTCCACACAGTCAGGCGCGAAGACCTGACGCCGCTGGAAGAACTGGAAGCGCTTGCGGCTAAAGCGAAGGAACCCTGTACCAAACACGGCGATGGCCCCTGCGAGTGCGGCGCAAAACCCGGAAAAGCGGCGAAGCCGTCCGAAGATGATGCGGACAGTGAGGATTGAAGTGCTGATGGAAAGCGCTCAATCCGACCGAACAGAAGCCGGTAAAGCCGTGCTGGGCGTTTTTGCGCATCCAGATGATCCGGAGTTTTTCGCCGGGGCGACGCTCGCCCGGTGGGCCGCTGAAGGAGCTGAGATCACGCTCGTCCTGGCGACCAGCGGCGATAAGGGCAGCTCCGATCCGGATATGACCTCTGAAGCTTTGATGGCGATCCGCGAGGCGGAGCAGCGAGCCGCGGCTCGTGTGCTGGGCGTGCGCGATGTCATCTTTCTGCGCTTTGCGGACGGCGAACTGACGCCGTCATTGGAACTGCGCCGGGAGATCGTGCGCCTGATCCGCCTGAAGAAGCCCGATATCGTCGTCACACTGGACCCGACGGTATTCTGGTTTGAGGGACGCGGTCTGAATCATCCCGACCATCGCGCCATTGGTGAGGCGACATTGGCCGCTGTCTATCCGACGGCGCGCGATCGGCTCAATTTTCTGCTGCTCGATCAGCATGAAGGCCTGCTGCCGCATAAAGTTCGCCAGGTGTATATCGCCGGAACCGCCAGCCCCAATACGCGCGTGGATGTCACGGCATATCTTGAAACCAAAATCGCTGCCCTGCGAGAGCACCGGAGCCAGATCCCCGATATGGAAGCGATGGCCGCGCGGCTGCGCAACCAGATCGATCCCGAAGCCCCTGTCGATGCGCCGCGTTACGTCGAGTTGTTTCGCGTAGTCAATCTGAAATGAAGGATGAAAATGATCATCAACGAATTAGAGAACGCAGCACGTCTCATCCAAGAAGACGTGATCAGGTGGCGCCGAGATCTGCATCAACACCCAGAATTAAGCTTTCAAGAACTCCGAACGGGCGGGATTGTCGCCAGAACGCTCACTGAACTCGGATTAGAGGTACAAACTGGCGTCGGCAGAACCGGAGTGATCGGGTTACTGGAAGGGGCACATGATGGGCCTACTGTCCTGATCCGCGCCGATATGGATGCCCTGCCGATCGCAGAAGCGACGGGACTGGACTATGCTTCTGGAGTGCCGAATGTCATGCACGCCTGTGGACACGACGGCCATACCGCGATTGCACTGGGAGTCGCCAGGGTGATGGCGGCGAAACGGGAGCAACTGCACGGGCGCATCAAATTTGTCTTTCAACCCGCTGAAGAAATCGGCGAAGGGGCGCGGGCGATGATAGCTGACGGCGCGCTGGACAATCCACGACCGGATGTCACATTGGGGCTGCACCTGTGGAATAACCTGCCCGTTGGCACGCTGGGCGTCGCTGATGGCCCCGTCATGGCGGGATCCTCGATATTCACGATTGAGATCGCCGGCAAAGGAGGACATGCGGCTGCACCGCACATGAGTATTGATCCCGTGGTGTGCGCTGCGCATCTGATCACCGCACTGCAGACGATCATCAGCCGCACGATCGATCCGCTGGAGACAGGGGTGATTAGGGTGTGTCCGCAAACTCGGTTAAAATGGGTGGATGACCAAACGACATGAATTAACCGACGCGCAGTGGGAGAAAATAAAACCGCTG
>DAOUBU010000084.1:0-60974 GCA_034432395.1 Anaerolineae bacterium | reverse complement strand
CAGACGGGCGAAGCGAACGTATTTGCTCTCTCGTTTTCGGCTCATGTCCTATGATTTTACTGTCTCAACCTATCTTTGCAACTGAGCACTGTATCTTTCATTTTTCCGGCGCGGCCGGCTCGATCGATATTTTTCACGCTGGAGACGGGTTATCATGGCGGCTCTGGCAGTACAGCGGCTCCCGAACCGCAGACCGGTGAATGCCTTTATCAGCGGCACACTGAAAAGCGTTGGTATGATCTGGATCACCCCCGCAGGCAAGCGGATCTACGCCCATCCATCCGGAAAACGGCTTCATCGCAGCGCCGTGCTGCGCCAGCTCCCCTGGGGTGATCTGTTCGACGAAATGCCCCGTCCGCTGCTGCTGATCGACCTCGATACGCTGACGATCATCAAGGTCAACGCAGCGGCGGCGGCTTTTTACGGCTGGACGAAGGATGAACTGCACGGGCGCAGCCTGAGCGATCTCTACGCCGCTGAGGAGATCCCCGATCTGAAGCGCGCGGCGGTTTCCAGCTTCAGAGGGTCGGAAGTGTTCCGGCGCTGGCGGCAGCGCAGCCGCAGCGGCGCGATCCTGTACGTGCGCAAGAATGCGTTTCCCGCCACCGTCGGCTCGCGCCGCTTCTGCCTGATCGATATCCAGGATGAAAGCGGGCTGCTGCGCACCGAAGAAGCGCTGATGATGACGCAGACGGTGCTCGATCAGATTCAGGAAGCTGTTGACATCGGCCTGTGGATCGTCGGCATCGACGAGCAAGTTACGATCACCTGGACGCCGAATCTCTACCGGATCTACGGCGTCGATCCGGCGGAATTCCAGCCGACGCTGGAGACGGTACTGATGCCGATCCATCCTGAGGATCGCGATCGTTTTCTCGATGCGCTCAACCGGGCGCTCGTGGAAAGAGTGCCGTTCTCGCTGGATCATCGCCTCATTCGACCTTCCGGCGAGGTGCGCTGGGTGCACCAGCGCGCGCGCGTGATCCTGACCGAAGACGATACCCCGGTGCGCATGTTCGGCCTGACGCTGGATATCACCGAGCGCAAACAGCGCGATGATGCGCTGCTCGAACAGGAGCGGCTGCGCACCGCCCTGGCGCACGAGACCACCCTGCGCCACTTCCAGGAACGCTACGTATCGCTGCTGTCGCATGAATTCAAAAATCCGCTGGCCTCGATCAATCTGGCGCTTGACATGCTGCTGCGCTACAGCATACAGATGTCCGAACGCGAACGGCGCGAGCGGATCGAACGCATTCAGCGCATCGTCGCCGATCTCAACCATCTGATCGAGGATATGCAGGTGCTGGTGCAGTCCGAACTGGGCGGCCAGTTCGTCCGCCGGGAAGCGATCCCGCTGGCCGACCTGCTGAAGGAGGTCGTCGATTACAGCGGCCAGCCCGGCACACCGCCGGCGCAGCAGCGCATCCGGCTGATCGGCATCGACGATCCGGCGGTGCGCGCCGCCCGTGTGAGCGGAGATGCGCGCCTGCTCAAACATGCGCTGGCCAATCTGATCAACAACGCGCTGAAGTACTCCCCGCCCGATGCCCTGGTTCAGGTGGCGCTGGCGTGCCGTGGAAATGAGCTGCAGGTGAGCATAACCGACAGCGGCATCGGCATCAGCGCTGCCGACCTGGCCCACGTCTTTGAGCCATTCTACCGCGGGGCGAACGTCGGCGAGCGACCGGGGACAGGACTGGGCCTGACCATCGCGCACCAGGTGATCCGGCTGCACGATGGCCAGATCGCCGTCGAGTCCGAACCGGGCCGGGGGACGACGTTCACCATCGCGCTCCCGGTGCAGTCACGCGAAGCGTGCGCGAGTTGACGGGGTTCGCGCTGTGAAGCGCCCCACCGACCCCGGATCGTCGCAGGCCGGCGGGGCGCTCGCCTCAGCGGGGGGAGACGCGCCTATTCGACGTACTCGTCGTGGCGCAGGGGCGTATTGCGCAGGTAATCGGTGCTGGCGTTCTGGTGATGCTCGAAGACGAGCTGACCGTCGATTTCATCGATGACGACCAGATCGCCGCTGCGCAGTTCGCCGCGCAGCATCTGCGTGCTCAGCTCGTTCTCGATGTAGCGCTGCAGCGCCCGGCGCAGCGGACGCGCCCCGAACTGCGGATCGTAGCCTTTCTGGGCCAGCCAGCGCCGCGCCGGCTCGGTCAGGTGGATCTGGATCCCCTGCTCGGTCAGGCGCTCGGCGATATCCCGCATCTGCAGATCGACGATCCGCTCGACATTGGCCAGCGACAGCGGCTCGAAGATGATGATCTCATCGATGCGGTTGAGGAATTCCGGTCGGAACGTCTCGCGCATCGCCCGCTCGATCTTCTGATGATCGGCGATCGCCTGCTCGTCATTGGGCTGGACGAAGCCGAGCGCCCCACCTTTGCGGGCGAACTCCGTGCCGAGGTTGCTGGTCATGATGATGACCGTATTGGTGAAATCGACCACCCGGCCCTGCCCGTCGGTCAGGCGGCCATCTTCCAGGATCTGAAGCAGCGCGTTCCACACGTCGGGGTGCGCCTTTTCGATCTCGTCGAACAGGATGACGCGGTACGGGCGGCGGCGCACCGCCTCGGTGAGCTGACCGCCTTCTTCGTAACCCACGTAGCCCGGCGGCGCGCCGAACAGCCGGCTGACGGTGTGCTGCTCGCGGTATTCGCTCATGTCGATGCGGATCAGCGCCTTGTCGTCGTCGAACAGGAACTCGGCCAGCGTCTTGGCCAGTTCCGTCTTGCCGACGCCGGACGAGCCGAGGAAGATGAACGAGCCGATCGGGCGGTTCGGGTGCTTCAACCCGCTGCGCGCGCGGCGGATGGCGTGGGCGATGGCCGTCACCGCCGCTTCCTGGCCGATGACGCGCTGCTGCAGGGCCTCTTCCATGCGCAGCAGTTTCTCGCTCTCCGTCTCCAGCACCTGCGAGACCGGGATGCCCGTCCACTGGGCGAGCACGGCGGCGATATCATCGCCATCGACGACTTCATCGACGCTGTTCTCGCGCTGCCAGGCGATCAGCTCGGCCTCGTAATCGGCCTGAAGCTGCAAGCGCCGGGTCTTGAAGTCGGCGGCGCGTTCGTATTCGCGCGCCATGCCCGCCGCTTCTTCGTCCGCCTGCAGCCGGCTGATCGCCTCTTTCATCTCTTTCAGGCGCGGGGGCAGCGAATACAGGCGCACGCGCAGCTTGGACGCGGCTTCGTCCAGCAGATCGATCGCCTTGTCGGGCAGCCGGCGATCGCTGATGTAGCGATCCGACAGGCGCGCAGCGGCGATCACGGCTTCATCGCTGATCGTCACTTTGTGGTGCGCCTCGTAGCGGTCGCGCAGCCCGAACAGCATCTCGATCGTGTCTGCAACGCTCGGCTCTTCCACGTAGACCGGGGCGAACCGTCGATCCAGCGCCGAGTCCTTCTCGATGTACTGGCGGTATTCGTCCAGCGTGGTCGCGCCGATGCACTGCAGTTCGCCGCGCGCCAGCGCCGGCTTCATCATATTGCCCGCGTCAAGCGCACCCTGGGCCGCGCCCGCGCCGACCACCTGATGCAGCTCGTCGATGAACAGGATGATCTCACCGTCGCTGCGCTGCACCTCTTCGATGGTCGATTTCAGCCGTTCTTCAAATTCGCCGCGGAAGCGGCTGCCCGCCAGCATCGCGCCCAGATCGAGGCTGACGACGCGCTTGCCAAGCAGGATCTCCGGCACATCGCCGGAGGCGATCTTCTGCGCCAGCCCTTCGACGATGGCGGTCTTGCCGACGCCGGCCTCGCCGATCAGGACGGGGTTGTTCTTGGT
The DNA here is from genome assembly GCA_034432395.1 of Anaerolineae bacterium. Taxonomy (GTDB): domain Bacteria; phylum Chloroflexota; class Anaerolineae; order Aggregatilineales; family Phototrophicaceae; genus Flexifilum. Next base: position 57,179 of record DAOUBU010000084.1, on the reverse strand, counting down.
GCGCCGGCACAGCACCTGGATCACGCGCAGGATCTCAGCATCGCGCCCGATCACCGGGTCGAGCTTGCCCTCCAGCGCCATGCGCGTCAGATCGCGGCTGTATTTTTCCAGGGTGCGGTAGCGGCTTTCCGCCTGCGGATCGGTGACGCGCTGGCCGCCGCGGATCTCGCGGATCGCGTCCAGCACCCGATCGCGGGTGATCATGTGTTCGGCCAGGATCTTGGCGACAGCGGTGTTCTTCTCGCCGTTGAGGATGGCGAGGAAGATGTGCTCGGTCGAAATGTACTCATCGCGCAGGCGGTTGGCCTCGTCGTTCGACTGGTCGATGATCCGCTTGACCCGCGGCGTGATGAACACCTGGTTCGTCCCCTGCCCGTAAATGGCGGCCTTCGGACTTTTGCGCAGGATCTCGTCAAGCTGGTAGCGCAGCGCCTCGACATCGACGCCGATCTTCTCCAGCACCTGCGGGATGACGCCGTCGGTCTGCTCCAGCAGCGCCAGCAGGATGTGCTCGGTATCGACCTGGTTATGGCCGTAGCGCTGCAGGACTTCAAAAGCGCGCGCGGCTGCGTCCTGGGCGCGCTCGGTGAATCGATCAAATCGCATCATGGCTTTGCCACCTCTGTTTGAGGCTCTGTTATATCCCGATTCGGGTGAATTCGCTATGCGACGGGATTTTCGTTACCATCCAGCATAGGCCTATCATATAAAAAATGCGTTGGTGAACCCTGAGTCCGGCGCAAGAAGTCCGGCGGTTCACCCGCACCATCGCAAAGGATGAAGCGGATCATGCGCAGCAATCACACGCTGGCGCGGCTGCGCGCCGGCCAGCCCGCCCTGGGGATGTGGTTACAGCTCGGCAGCGTCAACGCGGCGCGGATGCTGGCCGCGCAGGGCCTGTACGACTGGCTGCTGGTCGATCTCGAACACAGCCCGGTCGAGATCGAAACGGCGGCGCGGATGCTGACGGCCATCGCCGACGTCAGCGGCGGGCGGGTGACGCCGCTCTGCCGCGTCATCGCCGGGACGATGCATCACATCAAGCAGGCGCTCGATGCCGGAGCGCAGGGCGTCCTCGTGCCGATGGTCAGCACGGCGCAGGAAGCCCGTGACGTCGTGCGCTTCTCCCGTTTCCCGCCGGAGGGCGAACGCGGCGGCGGCGGCCTCGCCCCGCACCTGAGCTACGCCACCAACCGGGCGGAATACTCGGCGCAGGCCAACCGTGAAGTGCTGGTCGGCATTCAGATCGAAACGCGCGAGGCGATCGACAACCTCGATTCCATCCTCGATGTGCCCGGGCTGGATCTGATCTTCATCGGCCCCAACGATCTGCACATGAGTTACGGCCTGCCACCGCGCTACTGGAGCGATGAACCGGCGTTCCTGAACGCGGTCGAGCGCGTCCGGGCGGGCTGCCAGGCGCGCGGCCTGCCGCTGGGCATCCTGACCGGGGATGGCGCAGCGGGCAAGGCGCGCCGCGCCGACGGCTTCACCTTCATCGGCCTGGGTACGGATGCCAACACGCTGCTGCGCGGCGCGGGTCTGCATTTCGGCGCGATGACCGACACGCCCGAACCCGCCGGCGGCTGGGCCGCCTGGCTGCACACCCCCTAACCGACAGCACAATCTGTACGGGCGCACTGTAGGGGCGCAGCGCGCTGCGCCCACCCCCTGCGCCCGCCCCCGCCCGCATCCCCCCGCATCAGCGCCGGATCGCCGGAGTTCCGGATTGTCCGGCGCTGAAATTGTTTTTAGAATCAAAGCATGATGAACGACCCCCACATGCACTCAGCACCAACGACCTCGGAGGCGGATCGGATCGAACCGATCTCGCCCGATCAGGCGCGCGCGCTGCTGGACGCCGCGATCGCGCGCCGCTGCGGGCCGGACTGGCAGGACGAGGACAGCGGCTGGGTGCTGGTGACCGGTCATGATTACATGGCGCGGCTGAGCCGGGGATCGATCAACCTCGATTTTTACGTCGATCTGCTCGGCAATGTCACGGTGGAGGAGAAAGCGCTGTCGCCCGCGCAGACGGGCGGCTGCACTGTGTTCGTCGTCCTGCTGCTCGTCACCCTGGGGGTGGCCTACGCCGCCGCCCGCGCCATCGGCCTGGTGTGAGCGCTATGCGCGTCTGGCGTCCGCATATCGGCATCGGGCTGATCGTCGTCCTGATCGTGATCGCCGCCGCGCCGACGCTGGTCTACCCGCTGGGACGCGATCAGGGCGAATTCGCCACCATTGGACGCGGCATCCTCAACGGGCGCATCCCGTATGTCGATCTGTGGAATCCCAAGCCGCCCGCCGTGTTCTACGTCTATGCGGCGGCGATCGCGCTGGCGGGCGATGGCTCGACCATCGGCCTGCGCGCGCTCGATCTGGCGCTCATGCCGCTGGTCATGATCGGCCTGTACGTGATCAGCCTGCGCCTGTTCGGCCAGTCGGTCGGGCGGCGCATTGGCTGGATCGCCGCGGCCCTGTTCGGCCTGTTCTACTTCACCGAGACGTTCTGGACGCTGACGCAGAACGACGGCCTCGCGCTCGTGCCGATGACCGGCGCGCTGTATTCCACCATCGAGGCGGCGCGCAGCCGCAGCGGGAAGCGGGGCGCGCGCATCCATGCCGCGATCGCCGGGCTGCTGGCCGGGGTGACCTTCTGGTTCAAATATCCGTTCGTCCTGTTCATCGCGGCGCTGCCGATCATCTACCTGCTGCTGCGCCGCTGGACTGCCGAGCGGGTCGATCGGGCCGCGGCGGCCAGCTTCATCGGCGGGCTGGCGCTGACGGGCGGCGGCATCGCCGGGGTGCTCATCGCACAGGGGGCCTGGGCCGATCTGATCGAGTCGGCGCGCGTCACCGCGGGCTACGCCGCGCTCGGCTTAGAGGGCGGCGCGGTCTTCGACTGGCTGGGCACGGCGCTCGGCTTCCGCTGGTCGCACTGGGGGCTGCTGTTCGTGCTGGCCGGGGTCGGCCTGATCGCCTCGATCATCCCGGTCGCACGTCCGCTGGCCGACGATCTGCGCACCCGCCGCCAGGCCAGCGCGATCCACGTCATCTGGGCGCTGGCGGGCGCGGCGATCCTGCTCGTGCAGGCCAAAGGCTACGACTATCACTGGCTGCCGCTGCTGCCGCCGCTGTGTCTGATCGCCGCCGCCGGGCTGGAGCGGATCGCCGGCTGGATCGGCACGGCACTGCGCCCGATGCTGGTGACCGGGGCCGTGATCGCGCTGATCGCCGGGACGGCGCTCAGCGTCTGGCCGCCCGTCCTGACGGGCACGATCCGCTTTGTCGCCGGGGAATTCGACGCCGCCGAGTCGCTGCGCGTCGCCGCCTATCTGCGCGAGCGCACCACGCCGGGCGACTCGCTGTTCATCTGGGGCTTCCGCCCGGAGATCTACTACCTGGCCGATCTCAACCCGGCCACGCGCTACATTTTTCAGTTCCCGCTGGTCGGGTCGTGGTATCCCGCGGCATGGCGGCAGCAGGCCGTCGAGGTGCTGTGGGCGGCTCTGCCGCCGTATGTGCTGGTCGTGCAGGGGGATTTTCTGCCCTGGGTGACGGGGCGCGACGCCGATTCCGCCATGCTGCTGCAGGAATATGAGGAACTGAACGACTGGTTGATCTATAATTACGAGCGTGAAGCTCAGATAGGCACTTTCCAGGTATGGAGACGCAAACCCGCTCCCTGACCCCGCCGGAGTCGACCATGCTCATCCGCCCCGCCCGCGCCGAGGATATCCCGCAGATCGCCCGGCTGATCGAACCGTTCGTGCAGGAAGGACTGCTGCTGCGCCGCACCTACGATGAGCTGGATGAACTGCTGCCCAATTTCTTCGTCGCGGTCACCGAAGCGGGCGATGCGCTGGGCGAGGGGCAGATCATCGGCTGCGCCGCGCTGGAGATCTATTCGCCCAAACTGGCCGAGATCCGCAGCCTGGCGGTCAGCAGCGAAGCGCAGGGACGCGGGGTGGGGAAAAAGCTGGTCGAGGCCTGCATCCAGCGCGCGCGCGAACATGGCATCTTCGAGGTCATGGCGATCACCGCCAGCGAAGGCTTCTTCCAGTCCTGCGGCTTCGATTACACCTTGCCCAACCTCAAACGCGCGCTCTTCTACCAGACGCGCGATGAATACTAGGCCAAAGCCCCGCGCCCCGTCACGCCGATCTTAGCCAGAACCCGACGCTCTGGTACAATCAGCGGGCGGCGATCCGCCGCCGGATTGGAATCAACGGGAGCGTCATCGTCATGCACATCCTCGTCACGGGCGGAGCGGGCTACATCGGCAGCCATGTCGTCGAACTGCTGCTGGAGCGCGGTCACTCCGTCGTCGTCTTCGACAATCTGATCGCCGGTCACCGGGCCGCCATCCCGCCGGCGGCCACCTGGATCAACGCCGACCTGCTCGACGAGGCCGCGGTGGACGCCGCCTTCCGGGCGCACCGCTTCGACGGCATCATGCATTTCGCCAGCCACATCCTGGTCGGCGAAAGCATGACCGATCCGTTCAAATATCTGCGCGACAACATCGGCACGGTGATGAACGTGCTGGAGGCGGCGGCCCACCACGGCGTCCACCGCTTCATCCTGTCCTCGACGGCCAACCTGTTCGACCGGCCCAACCGCATCCCGATCGATGAGGACGAGCCGATCATCCCCGGCAGCGTGTACGGCGAGACCAAAGCCTTCGCCGAGCGCCTGCTCTACTGGATGGATCGCGTGTACGGGATCAAATCGGTGGCGCTGCGCTATTTCAATGCCTCCGGCGCGCACCCCAACGGCCACATCGGCGAAGATCACCACCCGGAGTCGCACCTGATCCCGCTGGTCTTACAGGTCGCGCTCGGCCAGCGCGATCACATTCAGGTTTACGGCACGGATTACCCGACGCCCGACGGCACGGCCATCCGCGATTACATCCACGTGCTCGATCTGGCCGATGCGCACATCCTGGCGCTGGAAGCGCTGGTGCGCGATCCCGTCAGCCGGGCGTACAACCTCGGCTACGGGCACGGATATTCGGTGCTGGAGGTGATCGAAACCTGCCGCCAGGTGACCGGTCACCCGATCCCGGTGGTCAACGCGCCGCGCCGGGCCGGGGATGCCGCCGTGCTGGTAGCGGACAGCACCCGGATCCGGACGGAGCTGGGCTGGAAACCGGAATTCGACAACCTGCGCCTGATCATCGAGACGGCCTGGAACTGGCACAGGACGCATCCGCGCGGGTACGACGATCGCACAGGGACGGGAACAGCATGAACGAGGATGGACAGACCATGCGCCTGTATTTTTTCCGTCACGGTATCGCTCAGGATAACACCGAGGGCCGGCTGCCCGATCAGCAGCGCCAGCTCACGCTCAAAGGGGCGGAGCGCGTGCGCCAGGCAGCGCGCGTCATGAAAGCGCTGGCGATCCAGCCCGACCGCCTGTTCAGCAGCCCGCTGATCCGCGCCCGGCAGACGGCGGATATCATCGGCCAGACGCTGGGCGTGGCGGTGCAGGTGCGCGATGAACTGGGCTGGGACTTCAGCCAGGCGGCGGTCGAAGCGCTCACGCGCGATCTCGGCGATGATGCCGAGGTGATGTTCGTCGGCCACGAGCCGACGTTCAGCGAGACGATCTCCTCGCTGATCGGCGGCGGCTCGGTCGAGATGAAAAAAGGCGGGCTGGCGCGCGTCGATATTTTCGACTACCAGCCGCTGCGCGGGACGCTGGTCTGGCTGATCGCGCCGCGCGTATTCGAACAGCTCGCCTGACGCCAACGCTCATCGACAGTTTAGCTGTGGATGCGGGCGAACGCGCTATACTGTCGTCTAACGACATGATCATCAATCCCTATGAGGACAGCAGCCATGTTCGACGACATGATGGCGCGCCGTCGTGAAGAAGAAGCGATGAAAAAGGCGGGCCGCCTGCCGCCCGGCCAGACGCTGACGCTCAAATTCCCGGTACTGCACTACGGCAGCGTGCCGGAGGTCGATCTCGCCACCTGGGATCTGCGCGTCTTCGGCGAGGTGGAAAAACCCCTGCGCTGGACGTGGGACGAATTCACCCGACTGCCGACCAAAACACAGACGGTCGATATCCACTGCGTGACGCGCTGGAGCAAGTTCGACACCGTGTGGGAAGGCGTGCCGTTCAGGGAATTCGCCAAGCTGTGCGGCCTGAAGCCGACGGCCAAATACGTCATCGCCCACTGCGAAAACGACTACACCACCAATCTGCCGCTCGAGGTGATGCTGGACGACGATGTCATGCTGGCGTACAAATACGACGGCAAACCGCTCGATCCCGAACACGGCTTCCCGCTGCGCACGCTCGTGCCCAAACGCTACTTCTGGAAATCGGCCAAATGGCTGCGCGCCCTGGAATTCAGCGCGGTCGATAAACCCGGCTTCTGGGAGCAGGGCGGCTACCACAACGACGGCGATCCCTTCAAAGAGCAGCGCTTCCAGCGGCGCGGCTGGTTCTGATCAGCGGTGCAGATAATCCCCGCTGACGGCGCGCAGCGCTTCGGGCAGTGCATCGGGATCCCCCTGGCGCAGGGCGGCCAGCGCGTGATCGTGCCCCTGCATGTGCGCGTCCAGCGCCCAGATCGGGCGCGGGCGCACCGCCTGGGTGTGCAGCTCGATCAGACGGAGCTGGTTGATCAGGCTGCGGTGCAGCGGCGCGGCGATCGTCCCCGGCTGGCTGATGGCCTCGTGCAGGTCGAGCAGGCGCAGGAAGGCCGATGCCGGATCATCGCGCTGGGCGATCAGCGCCGCCTGCCAGTGCGCGCGCAGCCCGGCCAGCGCTCGTTCCTGCGTCGATGCCGGTCGCGCCATCCAGCCGCGCAGGATCTCCGCTTCGATGGCGGCGGCCAGCCCGATGATCTGCCGGATCTCATCCGGGGTGAAGGTGCGGACAAAGACGCCGCGCCGCTCCTGCTTGCTCACCCAGCCTTCCTGTTCCAGCAGCGCGAGCGCTTCGCGGATCAGCGTCTGACTGACGCCGAACTGCTGCGCCAGATGCAGCTCGATCAGGCGTTCACCCCCGGCATACTGTCCGTCCTGGATGGCGGCGCGCAGGGCGGCAGCGATGCGCGCGGCGCGGGTTTCACTCATCGGCCTGTCCACCGATCAACCGGAGTCAGTTTTACACAAATTTTACAACTGCCTCACGGAATTTCATGGGAACACCCCCTATTATGACACGGGCACTGCCCGGTAAGCTGAGTGTTCTGGGAGAGAAAGGAAGAAAACCGATGTCGAAAACCGTTCGTGTGATCCTCGCTGTGATCCTCTTAGTCGTGGGTATTGCTGTGGGCGCGTTCGCTTTCTTCTGGTTCAGCGGCGGTTCGGGCGAGGCGTCCGCGCCGATCAGCGCGCCCACCCTGCCCCCGGCGGCTGAAGCGACGGCCGCCGCGGAAGGAGAGGCCGCAGCGGCTGACGCGGGCGGGGCGGTGACCTTCGCCATCGTCCCGGCGGAGTCGGAAGTCCGTTTCATGCTCGATGAAGATCTGCGCGGCGAACGCATCACCGTGGTCGGCACCACCCGCGAGGTGGCCGGGCAGATCCGCGTCAATTTCGCCGATCCGGCGGCGTCCGAAGTCGGGACGATCCGCATCAACATGCGCACGCTGGCCACGGATAACGAGTTCCGCAACCGCGCCATCCGCGGCCAGATCCTGCGCACGTCGGAGCCGGCTAACGAATTCAGCGATTTCGTGCCGCAGAGCATCACCGGCCTGCCGGAGACCGTGACGATCGGCCAGCCGTTCAGCTTCCAGATCAGCGGGACGTTCACGGTGCTGGGGACGCCGCGCCCGATCACGTTCGATGTCACCGTGACGCCGGTCAGCGAGACGCGGATCGAAGGCAGCGCGCGTGCCGTCATCAATCGGAATGACTGGGGCCTGACGATCCCGTCCGTGCCGGGCGTCGCCAATGTCGAGGAAGAGGTCGAACTGGAGATCGCTTTCGTCGCAGTGCCGGCGTGACGTCACGCCGGCACAGAGGATACACCGGGGGACAGTGCGGATCGCCGCGCGTCCCCCGGCGTTTTTTCATGCCGCTGCGCCGCTGATTTCAACGGCCCATCGCGGGCACAGCGCGCGCCGCGATCTCGGCATCGACGACGCGCACCGCCTCGGCCAGCACGCCCATGCCTTCGTCGATCTGCTCATCGGTGATGTTGAGCGGCGGCAGCAGGCGGATGCAGTTGGCGTACAGCCCGGCGCGCATGAAGACGACGCCGCGCTTGAGCGCTTCCTGCACGATCTTGACGTTGTCGTTCGGGTCGAGCGGCGTCTTCTTCTCCCGATCGGTGACGAATTCGATCAACTGCATCGCCCCCAGCCCGCGCACATCGCCGCCGATCGCGACGCTGTCCTGGATCGCGCGCAGATGGGCGTTCAGGCGCTGACCGACTTCGGTCGCCCGCTGCAGGAAGGCCGGATCGCTGATCATCTGGATCGCTTCGATGGCGGCCACGCAGGCCAGCGGATTGCCGCTGTACGTGCCGCCCAGGCCGCCGGGATGCGGCGCATCCATGATCTCGGCGCGCCCGGTGACGGCGGCCAGCGGCATGCCCGCTGCCAGCGATTTGGCGCTGACGATCAGGTCGGGCACGATGCCGTAATGTTCGACGGCGAACAGCCGACCGGTGCGCCCGAAGCCGCTCTGCACCTCATCGGCGATCATGACGATGCCGTGCTGCGTGCAGATCTCGCGGATGCGCTGGAGGAACCGCGGCGGGACGGGGATGAAGCCGCCCTCACCCTGCACCGGCTCGATGACGATGGCGGCGATCGCCTCCGGATCGACCTGGGCGATCAGGGCGTTATCCAGCCCGGCGATGGCGGCATCGATGAACTCGTCCTCCGTCATGCCCGCCGGACGGCGGTAGACGTTCGGGAACGGCAGACGGTAGATCTCCGGCGCGAACGGGCCGAAGTTCTTCTTGAAGAGCGCGTATTTGCTGGTCATGGCCAGCGTCAGATTGGTGCGCCCGTGATACGCCCCCTCGAAGACCACGATCGCCGGGCGCCTGGTATACGCGCGGGCGATCTTGACCGCCGTCTCGTTGGCCTCCGAGCCGCTGTTGAGCAGCACCGTCTTCTTCGGGAAGTCGCCCGGCGTGACCTCATTGAGCAGCTCCGCCACCCGCACGTAAGGTTCATACGTGCCGACGATGGCGCAGAAATGGATCAGCTTCTCCGCCTGATCTTTGAGCGCGGCGACGACATTGGGCGGGCAGTGGCCGACCGCCAGCGCGCCGATGCCGCCAGCGAAATCGAGCAGCGTATTGCCATCGACATCCGTCAGCACTGCGCCTTCGGCGCGTTCGATGCCGATCAGCGAGGCTTTGGCCGCCCCTTTCGAGGTCGCCGCTTCACGGCGTCGGGCCAGGGCGATGCTGTTCGGGCCGGGGACAGGGGTCACTAAATGGATCGTTGGCATGATCGTGTCTTTCACCCAAATGTTTTATCTGGACTGGTACTGTCTAAACTTAACGTGACCGGTCAAAAAAGACAAATCGCGACTTCATCCGCTTTCGCACCGGCGTCGATCGGGCGATCGCGGATCGATGGCCTTGCCTGACCGCGGCCTCACCCCGCATAATTCCCCGTTGATGACCGGGTTGGCTCGCACCGATTGACGATGAACCCACTGGAACTGATCGACACGCTGATCGGAGCCGGCGAACTGAACGAGGCGCTGGCCCTGCTCGATACCTACCTCACCGATCACCCGGATGACGACGACGCGCGGCGCACGCGCATCGCGCTGCTGCGCCGTCAGCCGCCGGGCGGGCCGGACGATCCGCTGGCCGCCGCCCTGGACGATCTCGCCCGGCTGACCGCGCTCACCCCGGCGGACTGGGTGGAAAAGGCGATCATCCTGGAGGCGCGCGGCGATCTGCCCGGCGCGGCGGCGGCGATCGGCTCGGCGCTCAGCCTGCGCCCGTTCGCGCCCGATCTGGTCGAGCGGCGCGTCGATCTGCTGCTGCGGCTCGGTCGGCTGGCTGAGGCGCTCAATCTGCTGGATGGGATGATCCTGGCCCGCCAGCCCGGCGCGTGGCGCTGGCGTCTGTGGCGCGGCGAGATCCGCCTGCGCCAGCGCCAGCCGCAGGATGCGATCGCGGAATTCACCGGGGCGCTGGAAGCGCTCAGCGCCCGCCCCGATCAGCCCGCGCTGATCGTCAATTACCGCGGGCAGCTTCACCTGAAGCGGGCGCAGGCTTACGCCGCCGCCGGCCAGTACGCGCTGGCGCAGGCGGATTACGCCGCCGCCGCCGACCTCATCCCCGGCGATGCGACGATCGCGTTCGCCCGCGGCATGATGCTGTGGGCGCAGGGCGATACCGCCGCCGGGCAAGCGCTGTGCGCCCAGGCCCTGGCGGATGCGGGATCGGCCCAGCGCGAACGTCTGCGCGCCATGCTGGCCGAAGAACCGCGCTGGCGCGATCTGGCCGCCGCGCTCCACCTGGATTGAGACGCCGCCAAACGCGCTGCTAGACGCGCATGCGCGTCCGGCGGCGCAGCCGGCCATCGGCGCGCATCCGCTCCACCAGTTCCGCGCGGAACGGCGTCAGCTCGCGGCGCAGCCAGGCGAGCGCGTCAACCGCCGGCTGCGGGCGGACTTGCAGCACCAGCGCGGGGTGACCGGCCTCCAGTTGATTGGCCAGCGCCTCGACCTGGTCGTTGCGGAAGCCCAGATCGAGCAGATGCCCGGCGAAGCGCCCAGCCGCCGCCCCGACCAATCCCCCGGTCAGCACGCCCGCGCCGATGGCGATCAGCGGGCCGATGCCGGGCAGCGCCAGCGCACCCAACTGGACGATGCCGAGCGCGGTCATGGCCGCGCCCAGCGTCCCCCCGGCGATCCCCGCTTCATCGGGGCCGATCTCATCATCGATGACGACGATCTCACCGTCGGCGGCGCGCGCCACGATCACCGCGCCATCGACGATCACAGTGTTCGAATGGGTCTGCACCTCGGTCAGATGGTCGAGCGCCCGGGTGAGCAGATCGCGCGACGGGAAAACGGCGATCAGCACCTCGTGCCCGCCCTGTGTTTCACGCTGCATGGGGTGTCCTCTGTCACACAGTATCGATCGGCGGCTTACACTCTGGCTGCGTGTGCGCGCGGTCACTCCGCGGGCGCATCACCCGCTTTTGGCGCCGGGAGGCGCACCAGTTCTCCGTCAAGAGCGCGAACGTACGCTTCGATCTGAGCGAGCTGTTCCTCGCTGGCGTCGATCTGCAGCGCCAGCGCGATCCGGTCATTCTGTAAAACACGCGCCAGGCGTTCCAGATGCTCATCCTTGATGCCGAAATCCATGACGCGGCTGGTCAGGTTGCCGATCGCGCCGCCCACCAGCCCGCCGATCAGGCCGCCCGCGCCCAGCGCCAGCACCGCGCCGACCCCGGGCAGCATCAGCGCGCCCAGCCCGGCGATGCCGATCGTCCCCAGCAGCGATCCCAGCGTCCCGCCGGCGATCGCGCCTTCATTGGGGCTGATGTCGTCTTCGTAAATGGTGGTCTCGCCGTCGCGGGCTTTGGCCAGCAGCGCCGTGTGATGAATGTGCACGCCGGGCAGTTTCTTCACCCAGTCCACCGCTTCCTGCACGGTATGGGCCTGCGATGGAAAGTCGATCATGATCACCTGGGACATGTTTCCCCCCGTTTTCAGGTCATTCAGGGAACCGCAGCCTGATGATACCCGGCTTTCCATTAAGTCTCAATGTCCCCCCGCGCCGCGCCCGGCATCACGCCTTCGGCGAATAGACCTCGTAGCGTTCGGCCAGGGCGACGGGCGGCTGCGCATCGGCCCGGGCGGGCACGAACTGATCGCTGCGCCGCAGGCCCAGCCGGTGGAGCAGAAAGCGCAGCATCACGCCGACGGTGGCCAGCCCGTAGCGCAGGCTGACCTTGAAATTGACCGATGAGGCCTCGTCGAAATAGCGGGCGGGAACCGGCGTCTCCGCCAGGCGGAAGCCGCACGCCACCCCCTGGGCGATCATCTCGCTGTCGAAGACGAAATCGTCGCTGTTGAGCCACCACGGCACTGTTTCCAGCAGGCGGCGGCTGTAGGCGCGCATGCCGGTGTGCAGATCGGTCAGCTTTTGGCCGAGGACGAGGTTCTCGAACGTGGTCAGGATGCGGTTGGAGATGAACTTCCAGATCGGCATACCGCCTTCCAGCGCTTTGCCATCGGCGATGCGCGTGCCGAGCATGAAATCCGCCTGACCGTCCAGGATCGGCTGCACGAGCTGCGGGATGCGCGTCGGATCGTACTGATGATCGGCGTGCACCATGACGACGACATCCGCCCCCAGGTTGAGCGCCTCGCGGTAGCAGGTCTTCTGGTTGGCCCCGTAGCCCAGATTGCGATGGTGGCGCAGCGTGCGCAGCCCCAGCCGAGACGCCAGTTCCGAGGTGTCGTCGTGGCTGTGATCATCGACGACGATCACATGCGTGACCAGATCGAGCGGGATATCGCGGTAAGTGCGCTCCAGCGTGCGCGCCGCATTGTAAGCGGGCATGACGACGACTACGGTCGGCTTCGGGGTCGGGCTGTTCATCGCACTGCTCCATAATTCGCTGTTTGTCTATAAATATCTAACACTGAAATGGCGAAACTGGCAAAACGCCCCGGCCAGGGGCTGGCGAGCGAAACCGGAGGGGGTACTGCTCCGCCCGCCGCTTGCCGACCGCGTCCCGATCGGGCGCTGCTATGAACTGAGCGACGCCGGATCGACCTCGATCAGCTCGTCGTAGGCGAAAACGCGGGCGAAGTGCCGGAGGATCGCCTCCGTCACCGCGCCTTCATCGACCGGCGCGCCGAGCAGCGCGGCCAGGCTGGTCACGCCCTTATCGTGGATGCCGCAGGGGATGATGCCGGTGAAGTAAGTCAGATCGGTGTTGGCGTTGAGGGCGAAGCCGTGCTTGGTCACAGCCCGGACGTTGACGCGCACGCCGATGGCGCAGATCTTCTCCGGGCCGCGCGGCGTCTCCACCCAGACGCCGGTCAGGCCGGGGATGGTCGTCCCGATGATGCCGAACTCGCCGATGACGCCGCTGATCATCGTCTCGATAGCGCGCACGTGATCCACCGCGCCCAGGCGGAAACCGGGTTCGCCCGGTCGGGGGAGCTGGACGATCGGGTAGCCGACGATCTGCCCCGGCCCGTGATAGGTGACATCGCCGCCGCGATCGACGCGCCGGACGATCACGCCGCGCCGGGCGCGCTCGGCCTCATCCCACACCAGATTGGTCTCGTGGCCGGACGTCCCCAGCGTGAACACGTGCGGATGCTGCACGAGCAGCAGGTAGTCGATCCCGTCCGGCGCGGCGCGCGCCGCCGTCAGGCGGTTCTGCAGCGCCAGCGCATCATCGTACTGCATCAGTCCCAGCCGGAGGATGGCACAGCGGCGCATCGCCTCACCTCGATGCCGCGGGCGGGCGCGGCGCCCCGCTCAGATGCCGGTCGAGAAACCGCAGGACGTGTTCCAGCGCCTGCGTGCCCGCCTGATCGCCGTTCACGATCAGCGGTTCGGCCAGAAAATCGCGCGCGGCGCGCTCCAGCACCAGCACCTCGTGTTCCAGCGGCGACTCGTCCAGTTCAGCGCGCAGCCGGATGATATCGATGCTGCTGATGAACGGGTCGCGTTCGCCGTAGATGGCCAGGATCGGGGCCTGCGCCTGTCTGATGCGCCCGAAGACGCGCTGCGGGAAGCCGTAAAACGCGACCGCGGCTTCCAGGTCGGGCCGGGCGATGGCCGCCTCGAACGCCAGTCCGCCGCCCAGGCCGAGGCCGACCACAGCGACATTCAGGTTGACGCGGGCGTGATTCTCCAGCGCCTTGAGCGCGGCGTCCGTCCCGGTCAGCCCGTTGTTCCCCAGCGCTTCGACCAGCAGCAGCGCCTCGCGCGCGCTGACGGCGGTGCGCCCGTTGAACAGATCGGGGGCGATGACGACGTACCCCAGCCCGGCGAACAGGTGCGCCAGCCGCCGCTCCAGCCCGGTGATGCCCCACCAATCGTGGATCAGCGCGATGCCGGGGAAGCGTCCGCTGAGGGCCGGCTGCGCCCAGTAAGCGGGCAGGGGCGCGCCGTCGTCGCGGATGATCGTCACCCGGCCCTGTGTGATCGCGTATTCAACCCGGTGGGGATGATAGACCGGCATCGGCAATGCTCCATTTCAAGGACGGTCGATGACGCTCATGATGCCTGCCCCGCGGCATCCACGTCGATGCCGACCGTCTCCTGCTGGAAGGCGTCGCGCTCGGCCTGCGGCCCGAAGGCCTTTGCGGCGGTTTCGTCGGTGGCCACCAGGGAGAGCGTGCGGTAGCCGGCACGGTAAGCCCAGTCGCTGATCGCGGTCAGCATCGGCGGGGTGATCCACTTCGGCGTCCACAGCGAGATCTCGGCCAGGCGGGGATCGTACAGGCCGGCCTGCGCCAGCACCAGCGCCGTGGCCCCGGTCACCGTCAGGTGCAGGCGGTTGGTCGGGCGCGCCTTGATGGCGGGCAGGCTGTTCCACAGCGGCGTCCACAGCGTCTCCCAGTGGTGGCGCGCCGATGTCAGCCGCCCGATCGGCATGGCCCAGCCGCTGATCTGCATCGCATCCGCATCGGGATGCTCGACCGCCTGGTAGAACACCTGCCCGCGCCCGGCGCGCAGCCAGAAGCGGCGCACGGTGGACAGCGGGATCAGCGGGAATCGTTCCGCCGAGCGCAGAACGGGATCGACGGCATCGGGCCTGATGCGCGTCAGCGTGACGTAACGACAGCGCAGCCGGCGGGCGCGCTCCACCAGCGCATCGATCAGCGCGTCAACCGCCTCCGGCGGCGCATCCGCGGCGGCGATCAGCGCGGCCAGGTGGATGTGCGTCTCGAACGGGGCCGGTTCGTTGTTCAGGTAAGCCTCGGCGTAAGCGACGATGCGTCCGCGCTCATCGACGGCCACCAGCGGCAGACCGGCATCGAGCAGCAGATGATTGAGCCAGATCGCGCTGGTCTCCAGGCTCATCCACGGGCCGGAGACGCCACCGTGCAGCCAGCGCTCGTAAATGGTCAGTTGCTCGTAAGCGACATCGCTGACGTGGCCGCTCTCGTCCAGCCGCTGCCAGACGCGCACCGAGGCGCAGAACAGCCCGCAGATCGCCGCTGTATCATCCAGTGCCGCTGTTCGCACATGCAGGGTCATCGCCGTTTTCCCCGGAGGGACAGAGTGCATCGTCATCGATCACAATCATGCCCGATCCGGGCGGGACGTGCAATGCCGCGGAAAAACGGCTGGATCGCGGCGGCCCCGGCGCAGCCCGCGAGGCAGTCAGACCTGCACCTGCCATTGATCCCTTTGCCGGCGCGTGCGCACCGGATATGATCCGCAGTCGGAACCAGTTCGGATCACTTGCGCGTCTGTTTCTTTTTCATTTTCATGTTCATTTCATGCACAGGGAGATTTTTTGATGACCGACCGAAAAGTACGCTGGGGCATCATCGGGACGGCGGGGATCGCCCAGAACGCCTTCATCCCCGCCGCGAAAGCCGCGCGCAATGCCGTCGTGCTGGGCGTGGCCAGCCGCGATGCGGCCCGCGCCCGCCGCTACGCCGATGAGAACGGCATCGAGCGCAGCTATGGTTCCTACGACGAGCTGCTGGCCGATCCCGATATCGACGCCGTCTACAACCCGCTGCCGAACGACGGCCACGCGCCGTGGAGCATCGCCGCGGCCCGCGCCGGCAAACCGACGCTGTGCGAGAAGCCGATCGCCCTCAATGCCGCCGAAGCCCAGACGATGATCGACGCCTTCCGCGAGGCCGATGTCCTGCTGGCCGAGGCGTTCATGTATCGCTATCACCCGCAGCACGCCATCGTCAAACAGATGCTCGACGAGGGCAAGATCGGGCGGCTGACGGCCATCACCGCCGGCTTCACCTACTCCCTGCCCCCGTCCGATACGTCCAACGTCCGCCTCAAGCCGGAAATGGGCGGCGGCGGCCTGCTCGACGTCGGCTGCTACTGCGTCAACCTGTGCCGGATGATGGCGGGCGAGCCGACCAGCGTCACCGGGCAGGTCTTCATCGGCCCGGAGACGGGGACGGATGAGGCCTTCGTCGGCACGCTGGCCTTCCCCAACGGGGTGCTGGCGGCCTTCGACTGCGGCATGCGCGGTTCGTGGCGGCAGACGTACTCGCTGATCGGCACGGACGGGATCATCACCGTCAAAGCGGCGTTCCGCCCGCGCGAGAACGAACCGACAGTGATCGAATATCGCCGCGAGACCGGGGAGTTCTGGCAGACGATCGACAACTCGGAGATCATCCATTCGCCCGCCGTCAACCAGTATCAGTTGATGATCGAGGATTTCAGCGATGCCGTGCTGACCGGGCGCAAGGTCACCTATGACCCGCTGCACAGCCTGGGCAACATGCGCATTCTGGACGCGCTGCTCCAGTCAGCGCGCGAGGGGCGGCGCATCGATCTGTGATCCGCCCGGCGGCGGGGCGCGGCGAACGGAGCGCGCCCCGCATCCCGACTACGACCGCGCCCCGCCGGATCCATCTCCGTCCCGCCGGCTGGCTAAAATGGCGCGCGCCTCGTCTGTGGTGGCGGCGAACGTCACACCGCCCAGCATCCGGCGATCCATCTTCAGCAGCGCGTTGTAGATGGCGCGGATCGCCGGGCTGACGCCGACGACGACCACCTGCCCCGTGCCGCCCTGGCCGAGCCTGAGCAGATTGCGGGCGACATTGAGCGCTTCGCGGCTCAGCCACGTGCCACCGGGTAGGTGCAGCCCCTCGCTGAGATCGAGAATGGCGCTGATCTCATGCTCGGCGCTGTCCGTCACCTTCTTGACGTGGTGCATCGTCTGCATCAGCTCATCCCACGTCCACGCGCCGCGCACTTCCAGCAGCAGGGTCGTGCGCGCCTCATCATCCCAGTACAGTTCCAGCGGCATCCGTCCCCGGCCTCATCCCATAACGTGTGATAGACGCGCGGCCCTCAACTGGCACGGGCGCAGCGGAAGCCGCGGTACATGTTCCAGTGATCCGGATGGAAGCGGATGCGCGCCGAAGCTCGCAGGTCGAACTCGCTGGCGTTGAACCCCGATCCGCCGCGCAGCACGCGCACGACGTCCGTTTGACTGCCGGTATCCGCCTCCCGTCCATCGGTCGGATCGTAAGGATAACGCTGGTACAGTGAACTCGTCCACTCCCAGACACTGCCGCTCAGATCGAGCGCGCCCACCCATGACGCCCCGGTTGGAATGCTGCCCACATCCGCCGATCCCTGTTCGGGCCGCCACCCCCAGATCGCGCGAGCCGGATCCCACTCATTACCCCACGGGTAGATCCAGCCGTCGGGGCCGCGCGCTGCGTATTCCCATTCGGCTTCGGTCGGCAGTCGCGCGCCGCGCAGGGCACAGAAATCGCGCGCCTCGAACCAGGTGATCTGGTACATCGGGCGCTGATCGCCAATCAGATCCGAGGTGTTTTCGGCCCGTCCGCCCAATCGGACGAAATCAGCCCGGGTCACTTCCGTCCGATCGATCCAGAAGGGCTCGGCGAAACACTGTTCGTGCACCGGCTGTTCATCGCGATAGCCGCTGGCGCTACCCATCGGAAAGCACCCCGTGGGAACGAGCACCATCGTCACTCCGTCAGCGAAGGCGTGCTGGAAACCACCGGGATAGAGGGCAGACCAGTCGTGATTATCTCCAGTGAAGGCGCGCGCCGCCGCTAGCGCCGCTTCCAGCGGCGGCAGCGCCGGCACAGCAGTGGCCGCGGCGATCGGCGTCGGCTCCGCTGTACCGGTCGCTGTGGGGGCCGTTGTTTGAGCCGGCGTGGGATCCGGTGAAGCTGTCATGACGGGTGCTGTTTCCGGCGCGGACGCGGCCGCCGTGACGATCTCCGCTGGCGTCTCATGCGGACGCGTGACCGCATCCTGAACCGATCCCGTGCCCGCTGACGAATACTCGACACTGCGCTCCAGCGCGCTGCCATTGAGCAGCCTGCCGACCGAGCCGTTCAACACGTTAACTGCGATCAGGCCAACAACGGTGATCAGACCGAGCGCCGCCGTCAGCGCGATCGGCCAGCGCGGGCGCCGCCTGACTCGCTCAACAGTCATCGTCTCAAGCTCCGCCGCAGGCAGCCCCAGAGGCGGTGTCGTGATATCGGGGGCGTTGGCCGGGCGCGCGGCCCACAGTTGTGCGACGTCCGGCCTGGGGGTGACGGGCTGCCAGAGCGCCCGTGACGGGACAAGCTGAGCCAGCTCGATCTGTTTGGCGATCGCCGCAAACAGGCGCGGCAGCGCGTCCGCATCGTCCGGGCCGTTTTTCATGTCGATGAACTGGATGTCATCCAGATCGTCCGTCAGCCGGGTGCGATCGCGGGCCTGGATGGTGACGATCCGCTTTTGCAGGCGGCGCGCCTCTGTAAATTCCGCCTGACAGTAGTGCGAGGTCACCGACTCGTTGGACAGGACGTAAATGAAGACGTCGGATCGGGCGATGCTGCGCAGGATCTCGTCCCACCAGTCATCACCGCCGATCAGACCGTTCGGAGCCTGGTCGTACCAGATGGTGTGCTGGGGAAACGCCTGCTGCAGCCGTCTCACCAGCTTTTCGACGAACGCGCTGTCAACACGGCTGTAGCTGACGAAGATCTGAGCCATGGCCGGATCCGTTAGATTACAGACTGCACGATAACGTTGTCGATCGGTTATCCAGCAGTATATGTGACACAAACCGATCGTTTGTGTAATTTTTCGATAAAAATAAGGCGATCGAGGTCGAGGGAAGGGGAGAGCGGATATCTGGCGGGGAAACAACACGGGGCGAGTGCGCTTGCTCGCCCCGTGCGATCCCGTCGAAATTGAAAACGACGCTCAGGTCAACTGCTTATCCTGGATCGCGTCCATGATCTCGTGGAACTGGTGGATGTAGAGCTGCTGTTTGGCGTCGCTCATCGCCACCGGCGGATTGGGGTGCACTTCCACCATCAGGCCGTCGGCGCCGCTGGCTTTGGCGACGCGCGCCAGCGGTTTGGCGATATCGCGCCGGCCCGCGGAATGCGAGATATCGACGATCACCGGCAGATGCGACTCGAGCTTGAGCACGGCCACGCCGCCGATATCGAGCGTGTTGCGCGTCGCCTTTTCGAACGTGCGGATGCCGCGTTCGATCAGGATCACGTTCGGGTTGCCGCTGCTGACGATGTATTCCGCCGCGTACAGGAATTCCTCCAGCGTGGCCGACAGGCCGCGTTTGAGGATGATCGGCTTGTTGATGCGCCCCAGCGCCTTGAGCAGGAAGCTGTTCTGCATGTTGCGCGCCCCCACCCAGAAGATATCGACGTAGTCCATCATCATGTCGATCTGGCTCTTGTCCATGATCTCGCTGGTGATGAACATGCCGTACTTGTTGGCCACCTCGCGCGCGATCTTGAGGCCGGGTTCGCCCATGCCCTGGAATTCATACGGTGACGTGCGCGGTTTGTAGGCCATGCCGCGCAGGATCTTGACGCCGCGCTGCGCCAGCGCCGCCGCGACTTCGTCCATCTGCTCGAACGACTCGACGGCGCACGGGCCGCTGATCACCTGGAAGGTATCGCCGCCGATGGTCGTCACGCCGTCGGGCAGGGTGATGACTGTGCGCTCGTCGGGCGATTTGCGGTGCACGCGGATCTTGGCGCGCGCCTGCTGCTCTTCCAGCGCCAGTGACGCGCGGAAGATCTCGCGGAACAGGGCCTTGATCGTCTCGTTGCTGAACGGGCCTTTGTTGGCCATTTCCAGCGCGGTCAGCATCTGCGCCTCGCGGGCCGGATCGTAATGTTCCTGGCCCATGTCGGTCAGCACTTTGCCGATCTCGCTGACGATGGTGGCGCGCCGGCTGAGCAGCTCAAGAAGCTGCAAATTGATCTCATCGATCTGAGAACGCAACTGCTGCAAACGATCCGTCGGTTGTTCGCTCATGACTGTGGGCGGTTCCCGCCCTTCCCCCTGATCTGATCATCTGGTTGTTGTGAGAGTGCAGGCATTATACTCATCAGACCGGTGGACGCCAAACCCGGATCGTGACCGCCGGCTATCGCCGCTCATTCTCGTTATAATGAAGGTATTGAGCTGCGAGGAGCGGTGATCGATGACCGATCGCATTCTGGAACTCCATCTGCCGTCTGAGTTGTTCGAGCGCGTCCGTGAACTGGCCAGTGAGCATCACGTATCGGTGGAAAGCTATGTGATCGATGCCGTGCAGTCCCTGGTGCGCTCCGACCGGCTGCTCTCCGTCCAACGCGATCTTCTGGCCGCTTTCAGCGATGAACAGTTATGGGAAATTGTCCGGCGCCCTTTGCCTGAAGCGGATGAGATCCGGCGGCAGGCGCTTCTGGAAGCCAATCGCACCGGTCAACTGACCGTTGAGGAGGCCGCAGAACTGGATGCGCTGGTGGAACGGATTGACGCGCTGATGCTCGTGCGGTCTCAGGCTTTCAGTCTGCTGCAGGAGCGAGGATACGATATCCCATCTTATCTTAAGCTGACCGGGTAACTCATGGCGCATATCCCCGCTGCGCTGCGCGATCAGGTGCTGGCCCGTGCCCGTGGATTGTGTGAGTACTGTCATACACGGCAGGCAATCGTCGTGGCTGTGGAAATCGATCATATCATTCCAGAGTCAGCCGGAGGGGCGACAATACTGGATAACCTGTGTCTCACCTGTGTTGGATGCAATCGCTTTAAGGGCGATGCCACTGCCGCTGTCGATCCGCTGACCGGGCGCGAGGTGATGTTGTTCCATCCTACCCGTGAACGTTGGAGTGAACACTTCATCTGGAGCAGCACGGGGCTGGTGCTTCTCGGCCAGACTCCTTCGGCTCGCGCCACGATCCAGCGCCTGAAAATCAATCGTGAAGCTCTGCTGACCGCCCGATCGCTCTGGCGGCGGGCGGGATGGCATCCGCCGAAAGACGATCCCATACAACCATGATCGCCTTTGCCTGCCACACCTGGTCATTTCCCGATCTGACGCTGCCTGAAGCGTTCGGGCTGATCGCCCGGCTGGGCTTTCGCCACGTCGATATCGGATCGGGCGCGGCGCTCAATGCCGCCCGCGCTGCCAGCGATCCGGCCCGGCTGGCCGCCGATCTGCGCGCCGACCTGGCGACTTTCGCGCTTCAGGTCAGCGATGTCTACCTGATGCTGCCGCGCATCTCGCTGGCCGCCACCCCGGAGGATGCAGAGCGGCGCGCCCGCGAGCTGGAACTGTTCCGCACGCTGATCCCGTTCGCGCTGGCGCTGGGGGCGGACGGGATCACCGTCTCGCCCGGGCTGGCCCCGCCGCCCGATGCCCCTCCCGTCCAGCCGCCCAGCGGCAGCCAGCCGCGCAGCCCGACGGAAGCGGGCGCGCCGGCGGTTTCCGCGGAGGAATTCGCTTTCAACCGCGCCGCCGACGCGCTGCGCGCCATGCACGAGACCGCGCGCAGTTCCGGCCTGCGGCTGAGCATCGAGCCGCATCTGGACTCGATCGCGCCGACGCCCGCCCGGGCGCTGCGCCTGATCGAGGCCGTGCCGGGCCTGACGATCACGCTTGACTGGGCGGAGCTGGCCTGCCAGAACATCCCGCTGGACGAGATCGTCCGGCTGCTGCCGCACACCCGCCACATGCACGTGCGCGGCGCGGCGCGCGGACGCCTGCAAACGCCGCTGGAGAAGAGCGCGCTCGATCTGCGCCGGCTGATCGAGGTCAGCCTGGCGGCGGGCTACGACGGGACGATCGCGGTCGAACTGATGCAGCTCCCGCCCGGCGTGACCCGGCACGGCGCGCAGAAGGTCAACCCGATTCGCGAGGCCGCCGCCATCCGCGACGCGCTCCGGCGCGAACGGGATGCGGCACTCCGCCCGGCCTAATCGACCTCGGCCAGCGCCTGGGTCAGCGCGATGGCGTCGCGCTCGACAACCGTAGTGCGGAAGATCACGCCCGCCTCGGTGCGCCACATCTCGGTGCGCAGCGTTTCGCCGGGGAAGACCGGATTGGCGAAGCGGACGCGCACGCGCCTGAAGCGCGCCGGATCGTTGCCGCCCATGTGTTTGATCACCGCGCGCGTGGCGAAGCCGAAAGTCGCCAGCCCATGCAGGATCGGTCGGTCGAAGCCGCCCAGCGCGGCCATCGCCGGATCGGCGTGCAGCGGGTTGATGTCGCCGCTCAGCCGGTAGATCAGCGCCTGTTTGGGCGAGGTCGCCTCGGTCATGACGGCATCCGGCTCGCGCGGCGGGGGCTGATAGGCATCCCCGGTCGAGGGGCCGCGGTCGCCGCCCCAGCCGCCGATCCCGCGGATGAACATCGACATCTGGTTGAAGGCCACCCGCTGGCCGGATTCGTCGTAGCACGGCACGTCGGTGACGACGACCGCGCCGCTGCCTTTGTCATACACGGCGGAGACGCGGGGCCGCGCTGTGATCGTGGCGCGCGTCGGCAGCGGACGATCCAGCGCGATGACCTGCTCGCCGTGCACCAGCATCATCGGGTTGTAGGTCAGACCGCCGGGCAGGCGGCCCGTCAGCAGCACGTCGATCATCTTGCCGGGGAACAACGCGGCGAAACCGGGCAGCACGACGAACCCGTGACTGCTCAGCTCGTAGACGAACTTCAATTCGTCCTGATCGAGCGGATCGGCGGGCGCGCCCACCCCCAGCGCGTACAGGCTGACATCGCGCTCCGTATAACTGAAAGCGATCGGCTCGAACTCGTGGGCCAGTAAAGCATCAATATCGAAAGACATCCTGTTTCTCCCGATCGATCAAACGACAGCGGTATCGTATGGTGCGTCCCCTCTATTGTGACCTGATATGACCGCAGTTAGCCACTATCGCGCTTGATCGAACTGTGTCCCCAACGCTGCACAAATGCCCGTCATTCGTTATAATGACCGCGATCGAAACTGCGCGCCAGTCGATCTGGCGCGGCCTGTGTCTCTGCCTGCGTCATCAAGGACGATTGTGTGAACGCTCTGCGTATGCTGTCGGCCAGCGCCCTGGTCGCCGTGATCATCGCCGCCTGCGGCGGCCCCGATGCCGCCGCCCCTGCCGCTTCAACCGATGCCGCGACCGCAGCCGGGCCGGCCCCGGCGGCGCTTTCCCCGACGGATGCCCCGCCCACGTCCGTGATCTCGCAGCCGACGATCGATGCTATGACCACGCAGTCCGCTGTTGAGGCGACCGCCGCCGCCGTGTCGAGCATGGGCACGCCGAATGCCCGCGCGGGCGACCCCGCCGCCGCGCCCATCGGGCCGGACGGACAGCCCGCCGCCGCCGTCGTCAATGAGGCGATCATCAGCCGCACCGAGTATAACCGGGCCTACGAGCGCTTCCAGATGCAGATGGGAGCATCCAACCCGGACGACCTGCGCGCCCTCGTCCTCAACATGCTGATCGAGCAGGCGCTGATCGAACAGGCTGCCGCCGGCCAGAATATCGCCGTCAGCGATGCGGTCATCGATGCGGAAGTCAGGCGCGCCCGCGAGCTGGCGGGCAGCGATGAAGCCTGGGCCGCCTGGCTGGCGCAGAACCGCTACACCGAAAGCGAATTCCGCGAGACGCTGCGCGATGCGCTGCTCACCGGCCTGATGCGCGACGCGGTCACCCAGGATCTCAACGGGTTGTGGCTGCAGGCCCGCGCCCGCCATATCCTAGTGGCCAGCGCGGACGAGGCGCAGGCGCTGATCGAGCGGCTGCGCGCCGGCGCCGATTTCGCCGCGCTGGCCAGCCAGTACTCGCTGGATATCACCACGCGCCAGAACGGCGGCGAACTGGGCTGGTTCCTGCCCGGCGAACTGCTGGAGCCGGCGCTCGATCGGGCGGCCTTCCAGGATGACATCGGTTTGATCGGCACGCCGATCCAGTCGTCGCTGGGATATCATGTATTCGAAGTGCTGGGGCGCGAACAGCGCCCCGTTGAGGAGGATCGGCGCGCCCTGCTGGCGCAGTCGCGCTTTGAAGCCTGGCTGGATAACCTCGCCGCCGCCGCGCGGATCCAGATCTTTGTCTGACCGGTTTGCACAGGCCTGAAATCGGGGGAGTCCGCATAATGAGCCGAGTTTATGACGTTCTCGCGGTTGTGTTCCTGCTGGCGACGATCGGCGCGCTGATCTTCTTCGGCATCAAATTCAACGAGCCGCCCGCCGTCACGGCCACGCCCGTCGCCGCGCTGCCGACGCTGGTCGAGCTGCCCTCCGTCACCCCGACGTTCACGCCCAGCTTCACCTTCACGCCATCCTTCACGCCGACTTTCACGCCGACCTTCACCCTGACCTTCACGCCCACGGCCACCTTCACCCTGCCGACCGTGCCGCCCACGGCCACTTTCACGCCATCGCTCACCCCGTCGCTGACGCCGAGCGAGACGCCGATCCCGACGATCGAGCCGTCGGCGACCATCACCGACACGATCACGCCCACGCTGACGCCCGTCGTCACCGATACGCCCGTCCCCAGCCCGACGCTGCCGATCATCACGCAGGAGCCGCTGCCGCCGACGCCGTCGCCCTTCCCGTTCGCGCTGCGCGATCAGGTCATCTTCACCGCCAATTTCGCCAACAGCGCCGGCTGCCTGTGGCAGGGCGTCGGCGGGCAGGTGTTCGACCTCAACGGTGCGCCGCTGACCGGCATCCGCGTCCACGTGTTCGGCAGCGGCGTCGATGCCTACGCCGTCTCCGGCTCGAACACGCTCTACGGCCAGTCCGGCTGGGAGATCCAGCTCGCCAACACGGTCAGCACCAATGCCTACCTGGTCGAACTGCAAACCAGCACCGGCACGCTGGTCTCGCCGCAGGTGCAGCTCGTCTTCCCGGCGGACTGCGGTCGCAACCTGGCGCTCGTCAATTTCATCCAGACACGGCCCTTCTGAACGCGATGTCCGACGAGCAGCGCCCTGTCACCCCGTCCGAGAGCGAGACGCCGACCGAGCCGGAGCTGCCCGCTGGCCGGGTGACGGCGTCGGATACCGGCGAACACGCGCCGCCGGAAGTGCCCGGCGTGCGCCGCATCAGCCAGCGCGATCGCAAAGTCCGCCTGACGCCGAAGCCCGATCCGTTCGCCGCGCTGCCCCCGCTGCCGGAAGGCATGCCCGAAGTTCCGGGGCCGGCGGGCGATCCGCCGCCTGCAGCCGCATCCCCGGCCTCGCTGCTGGAGGACATCCCCGCGCCGGCTGACGTGGAGGCGGTGCTGCGCGAGGTTGCCGCGTCGGCCCGGCTCGATGTGGAGGCCGATGCCCCGACACCGGACAGTGACGACACCCGGCCCGATCCGATCACCGATGACGTCGCCAGCCTGATCGACGAGCTGGACAGCGGCCTGGTGCAGCCGGTGACGCCGGAGGCGGTCGATCCGGATGCCCGCTTCCGCCCGCCCGTCGATCGCTTCCCGCCGCTGCCGCACGAGACGGCGGAACTGGAGGCGGCCCGCGTCCCGCTCAGAGAGGCCCCCGCCAGCCCGGCGCGCCGGACGACCGGCTCGTATCGAGCCGTCGGACGCGAGGAAACCCGCGAAGACCGCGCCCGCGCCTTCGCCGAGGCGCGGGCCCAGGCGGCGGCGGAACGACCGGCTGCGCCGCCTTCCGGTCGCCGCGCGCTGTACAACCTGCTGGCGCTGCTCTTCTTCATCGGCACGATCCTGGCGCTCGGCTTCGTGCTGACGGTCTGGAACAACCCGTACTCGGCGCTCAACCCCCTGCCGCCGCTGACGCCGATGCCGATCGTCATCACGGCGACTTTCACGCCGACGCTGACGCCGACGCCCAGCGCGACGCCGACGCCGACGCCCACCCTCACCCCCAGCGAGACGCCGACGCCATCCCTGACGCCGACGCCCACCGCCGAGGGCGTGCAGATCCTCGATCCGGGCGCGTACCGCTACGGCGTCGTCAACAACCGCACGCTCTACCTGACCAATCCGGATGGGCGCGGCGGCTGCGCCTGGAGCAGCATCGCCGGCTCCGTGACCGATCGCAATGGCGAACCGGTCAACGGCTTCGGCGTGCGCATCCTCAGCGACGATACCGGGGACAATGCCGTCGATGTCATCGTCACGACGGGGTCAGCGCCCGGCTTCGGCCCGGGCGGCTTCGAATACCCGATCGGGCGGCAGGCCGTCGTCCGCGGCTTCACCGTGCAGCTTCTCGATCCGACCGGGACGGCGGTCTCGCCCCCGTTCGCGTTCCGCACCTCGGATCGCTGCGACTGGAACATCGCCGCGATCCGCTTCGTCGAACTGTCGCAGTGACCGGGCGGCGCGCCCGCCGGTCACATCAGGAACAGCGAACCGACGCGCTGTTCGCTGCGCCAGTCGTAGAACACGACGGTGCGGCTTTCCAGCAGCAGCGCCAGATGCCGGTTATCCGGCAGGAACGCCGCATCGAGGATGGCCTGCGCATCGACGATGCTGTGCAGCGTCACCGCCGACCGCGCCAGCATGATCCGGCTGCGCTCCGCCTGGAAAGCGATCACGGGCGGGCGTTCCGCCTCGTTGACGGCGAAAAACTGACCGCCGCTGCGGGGATCGGCCAGGGTGAAGCGCTGCACCGGCGCGCCGGTGGCCCGGTCGAACACCGTGCGGGCCGCTGGCGCGGTCTCCACCAGCAGCAGGCCCGCCGCCATCCGCAGCACCGGACGGGCCGCCAGACCGCTCACGTTGAATGCGAAGCTCGCCTTGCCGTCCAGCCGCAGGCAGTAGCCGCGGGCGACCTCCCCCCAGGTGCTGTCGCTGACCGCGACGGCCAGATACAGCCCGTCCGGCGACAGGACAGCCGCGCTGAACTGCGCGTTGACCGACAGCGTGTCGATCAGCTCACTGAGCGCTATCGAGCGGATCGCCCGCCCCGTGATCACATCGACGATCTCGACCGCGCGCTGCAAGCGCCGCACCCGGCAGCGCTGCCCCGGCGGGTAGTCGTCGGCGGCGACCGAGTCGAGCGCGAGCGGCGTCCCGGAATAGACTGCGCGGGCCTGCACGTCTCTTTCCGGCGTCTCCATTAAAAATGTGTGGCCGTCGCGGTCGATGCCGATCAGGTGGCCCTCCTGGCGGTGCAGCAGCCGGCGCTCGCGCACATGCCAGACCTGGATCTCATCCCTACCTGCGCCGATGAGGATCGCGCCATCGGGGGTGAAGCGAAGGTGCAGGGTCGTCATAAGAGCCTCAAATGATGAATGACGGATCAACATGAGAACGGATGGCGCTCCCTGCGGAAGCGTCCACCGCAAGATTGTTAAATTGCATTATAGATGGGCGCAGGCCGCGCCGATCGTTGACGATCGATCGGGGGGTATAGAGCACCGCCCCCGGGCGATCGTCCGGGGGCGGAAAGCGGGAAGTGAAACAGCGCCGGGGCGGCTTAATCCGACGGATCCACCGGGGTGCTGTCGTTGGTGACGATGTAGAGCGCACCCGATACGCTGCCCGGGCCGTAGCTCCCCAGCCAGATGGTGTACATCCCGTTGACCGGGCTGGCGATATCGACCGTCGGGCTGAGTGTGCCGAACGAGTCGTCATTGCAGTGGACGCCGCCCGCCGGATCGTAGATCAGCAGCGTGGCATCGCTTGTCGGATCGACGGGGACGAAGTAGAAGCGCAGGTTCGGGCCGCCGCTGAACCAGCCCACCTGAAGCGTCGGAGCGCCAGCATAGTAGCCGACACAGGCGAGATCGGGTGTGACGTTGAACGAATTCGGGCCGATCTTGTTGCAGCCGCCGGCCAGGACATCGGTGTAGATCAGGCTGTCCCCGTTGGGCGCGGGGTCGAACACCACCGATCCGTGCAGCGGCGGCGTGAACGGGTTGACCGTGACGCTGCCGACCGCCGGGCACGGCCCCAGCCCGCCGCCGCCCTGCGGCCCCTGCGGCGTGATCGCCAGCGGAGGCAGCGTCATCATCGGCTGGATCGGCGGGATTTGCAGCGTCACCAGCAAGGGGGGCACGCTTCCGCCGCCGCTCGACCCGCCCGGCTCCGGATTGGTGACGCCGAAACCGAAGTTCTCGGTGTAATACAGCGTGCCGGCGATCGACATCCCCGGTGCGAACGAGCCGACCCAGATGTCATACGCGCCGGGGGGCGGCGCTTCCAGGCTGATCTGGGGGTTGAGCGTGCCGTCCGCATCGTCACTGCACATCCAGGTTCGGGTCGCCGTGTTGACCAGCAGCGTGGCATCCGCGCCCGGCTGATCGGGCACGAAGTAGAAGCGGATCCGGGTCGGGATCTGGCCGCTCGAATTCGGCCCCAGCGTGACGCGCAGCAGCGCCGCCTGCGTCACATGACCGTTGCAGCCCGGCGCCAGCCCCAGCCCGGCGATCGGGAGCGGGCCGCCCGCCATCACCGGCACTTCCAGCGGGATCGGCGACTGGGCGGCCACATACGTGACATCGCCGTAGATGCGCGGCAGGTTGTAATCCGGAGCCATCACATTCGGCAGGTTGATCGCCGGCGGCAGGATCGTGGGGAGCACGCCCGGATTGATCACCGGCGGCGGCGGCGGGAGAGTCGGGATCGCGCCCGGATTGATCACCGGCGGCGCGATCGTCGAAATGATGCCCGGGTTGATCACCGGCGGCGCGATCGTCGGGATCATACCCGGATTGATCACCGGGGGCGCGATCGTCACCTGAAGGATGACGTTCGGGTTGATCTGCAGGCCGCCGCCGCTGGACGGGGCCGGGTTGGTGACGCCGAAGCTCAGGTTCTGGGTGACGTACAGCGTGCCGGAGATGAACTGACCGGATGCGAACGTGCCGACCCAGATATCATACTGCCCCGGCTGGGCATTGCTGAAATCGACCTGCGGATTGAGCGTCCCCCCGGCATCGTCGCTGCATGACCACGCGCCGCTGGCCGTGTTGACGATCAGCGTCGTGTCCTGCCCGGCGGCGTTGGGGACGAAATAGAAACGCAGCTCCGTCATCGGCGTGAGGAGCTGCACGCGGTAATCGGGCGCGGATGTGGCGTAGCCCCGGCAGTTCGTCCCCAGGTTGAGCGCGCCGACATCGACCGGCCCGCCCGCTGTGACCGCCACCGACAGCGGCACTGCGGACTGCCCCGCCTGGAACGTCATCGACCCGTAATTGGGCGATCGGGTGTAATCGAGCTGAGCGGAAATCCCCCCCACCATCATCAGACTGAGCACCAGTAAGATCACAATGACTAACTTACGCATAACATCCCTCCCGGTCGTGCGACCGGCCCAATCGAATCCTCCTGTCTTCATACTCAGTATAGACCGCTTCCTCAATTCGCGCCTGCGAACAGGCTGTCCACCGTCAGCAGGCCGGGGACGGCGGCGCCGGCGTTGAAACTGCCGATCCAGACAGCATAGCTGCCCGGCGGCGCATTGAGCAGCTCGATCAGCGGGTCGAAGGACGTCCCGGTGTCATCGGCGCAGGCGAACAGGCCGTCGGGCCGGCGGATGATCAGCGTGGCATCGCCCCCGTCGAACGCGCTGAAGGCGACGCGCAGCCCGCCCCCGTTCCACTGGATGCGCACGTCCGGCGCGGCGGTCACGAAGCCGGCGCACCCCGCCCCCAGCGCCGCCGCATCGAGTGAGCCGCCGGCGATCGCCTGGATCTGCCCGGTTCCGACGATCTCACCGTAATTGGGGATGGCGGCGGCATCCAGCCCAGCGACGATCGGGCTGGCCCCCGCCTGCGCGCCGGCGATCGGCGTCGCGATGTACAGCGAGGCATCCAGCAGCGGCGGCGTGACGGTCAGCGCGTAAGCGACCGCGTCGAGCGGCGTCGGGGGCAGCGGCGTCGGGGTCGGGATGAAGGCCGTCAGCGCGGCGGCATCCAGATCGACCATGCGCGGCGCCCCCGCCGGATCGACCGGCGACGGGCCGCCCGTCCGCGACAGATAGAGCGCGGCGAACGCGCCCTCCGGGCGGTAGCTGCCCAGCCAGACGGAGGCGCTTCCGGTGGTCAGCCGCCCGATGACGTCGATCGTCGGTTGCAGCGTGCCGAAAGAGTCATCGGCGCAGTACCACGTCCCGTCCGGCAGGCGCAGCGCCAGGGTGAGATCGGCGGCGTCATCCGCGCCGATGGCGAAGACGCGCAGGAATGGCAGCGGCTGCGGGATGCTGACCACCACCGACGGTTCCGCCGGGAAGAAGCCCTCGCAGCCCTGATTGGGATCGGCGACGGGGTTGAGCGCGGCGACATCCACCGGCCCGCCGGCGAACAGGCCGGGCACGATCAGCGGTTCCGGCGCGCTGGCATCCAGCACGACGGGGACGGCGGCGTTGTCGCGCGGCGTCAGGCCGATCACCTCCGGCTGCGCCCGCGTCTCCGCACGGACGACCGTCTCCGGCGAAGTCGGCAGTTCGGTCACGTACAGGGTCGCCACAGAGCGCGCCAGGGGGGACGCTTCAGCCGCCGCCCAGATCGCGTATTCCCCGGCGGCGGGGTCGAGGAATTCGATCGACGGGTTGAGCAAGCCGGGGGCGAAATCGCGGCTGCACGTGTACAGCCCGTCCGGCGCGCGCACGATCAGGGCCAGATCGTCCTGCGGCTGCGCCCCGATCAGATGAAAGCGCAGGCGCGTCGAACCGCCGCCCCAGATGATGCGGTAATCGGGCGCGGCTTCGGCGTACCCGCCGCACCCGCCCCCGGCGACCAGCGCGCCGACTTCGGGGTTGCGGTTGATCGGGTCGAACGGGCGGGCGTCCAGCCCGGCGGGGACGGCGATCGATCCGCCGGCGATGACGACCGCCCAGAACGGATCGGGCTGGAAGCTGGCGGCCAGGCTCGCCGATCCATGCTGCGGCGCGAGCGAGCCATCCAGCGGACTGGCCGGCTCGGGCGTGGCGATCAGCGCCAGCGGAACCGGGACGGGCACTTCCGGCGTCGGCGTCGGCACGGCGGTCATGAGCGGCACGTTGAGATCGGTCGTACCGGGTGTCACACCGGGATGCGTCGTCAGGTAGAGCGCGCCGAACACCGGCGAACCGGGCGTGAAGCCGCCGACCCAGATGGCATACGTCCCCGGCACGGCGGGCTGGATATCGACCATCGGGTTGAACAGGCCGCGCGTGTTGTTATTGCACAGGAAGCGCCCGGCAGGATCGCGGACGATCAGCGTGGTATCGGTCGTGATCGTGTCCGCCATGAAGATCAGGCGCAGCAGCGGCAGCGCCCCGCCCAGATCGACGCGGACATCCGGGGCGCTGCTGACGAAGCCGACGCAGTCCGCCCCCAAGCCACGCCCGGTGGCGTCGATCGAGCCGCCCCCCTGCAGCGCCGACAGGCGCAGCGGATCCGGGGCGAAGCCCGGCAGCAGCGCGATCGCCCGGTCGGGTTCAGCCGCCGGGTCGAGCAGGCTCTGGGCCTCCAGCCCGGTCACGGGGGCGGCCAGCAGGCCGAACAGGGCGATCCAGAAAACAGCCAGGCGGGGCATAGCACCATCCTCAAATGCGGCGGGACAGACCCGATCGCGCGCCGATGCGAACCGATGCCCCCGATCATACCATCCGCCGGCCACAGGCGATACAATCGGCGCATCCGGGGGCGGCGTGACGTCCTCGCCCGGTGGCCCCGGCGATCCGAGTTGACCCCGCCGCGCTCGACGGCTGCGCGCCGGGGGTTCAGGCGATGAGGTGTGCGCGTATGCTGCGTTTCGATCCCGTTCCGTATCCGCTGTGGCGGCGGCGCTACCCCGCCCCGGTGCGCCCGCTGGCCCGGCTGGCCTTTGCCGCATCCGCCGCCGCCCGGCACGACAGCGAGCCGCCCGCATCAGCGGCGGAGCTGGCGCATCTGCTGACGCGCTGGCGTCTGCTGCCCGCCGGCATGTCCGCCGCGGACGTCCGCCGCGCCCTGCAAACGAGTCCGATCAAACCGGTCGTCGTCCTTGATCGACCGGTTGAACCGGTCAGCGGGCCGCTGCGCCTGCCCGCGCAGTGGGAGCCGCTCGAGGCCGTCGTCGTCACCTTCCCGGTGCTCTACCCGTCCCTGTGGGAGACCCACCTCCAGATGATCGAGGCGATCACGCGGGCCGTGCGCGTCGATGTGCTCGTGCCGGCGGCCCTGTGGGCGCGCGCCATCCATCTGCTGCTCGAACGGCGCGGGCGGGCCGCTCTTGACCGGGTGCGGCTGCTCAGCCTGCCGACGGACGATATCTGGGTGCGCGATTACGGCCCGATCGTCGGTTACGACGCGCAGGGGCGGCGTGCAGCGGTCGGCGCGCGCTACGATCCTCTGCCCGCTTACCCGCAGCGGCGCGATGACGCGATGGCCGCCCGCTACTGCGCCCACGCGGGCATCCCGTTCCGCAAGCTCGACCTGCACACCGAAGGCGGCAACCTGTGGTCGGACGGCGCGGGCACGCTGATCATGAGCGAAGACATTGTTGCGCGCAATCCGGGGCTGACCGACGATCGGCTCATGGATGCGCTGCACACAGCGTTCGCGTTCGAGAAGCTGATCATCACCCCGGCGCTGGCGTATGAAGAGACCGGCCACGTCGATCTGGTGTGCAAGCTGGCCGCCGCCGACGTCGTGCTGGTCAGCGCGCCGCCGCTGATCGCCAACAGCGACCGGCTGGCGCGCACGATCGACCGGTTCCGCCGGGAGACGAATGCGGCGGGCAGCCCCTACCGCGTCTTCGAACTGCCGACGCCGCCGCTGTATCTCAACTGGGGGGTATTCCCGATCTTCCGCAGCTACACCAACGCGCTGACCGTGGTCGGCG
Organism: Anaerolineae bacterium; assembly: GCA_034432395.1. Classification (GTDB taxonomy): domain Bacteria; phylum Chloroflexota; class Anaerolineae; order Aggregatilineales; family Phototrophicaceae; genus Flexifilum. The sequence goes on along the minus strand of DAOUBU010000084.1, from coordinate 24,476 downwards.
GCGGGGTCAGGCAGGTGCTCGTGCCGGTGTTCGGGGTCGAAACCGATGCCCGCGCGCTGGACGTGTATCGGCAGGCCCTGCCCGATCACACGATCGTGCCGATCGACTGCCGGTATGCCGCCAACGGCGGCGGGGCCGTCCACTGCCTGACGCGCGAGATCCCGGCCCGCAAGGACGCCTGAGGGCCGCCGCATCAGCGCACGGTGAGCGCCCCGCTCTGCGTTTCGACAATCAGCAGCAGCCGCCGCTCCGCCGCCGCGTAATCGGCGCTCTGCCATGCGCCCTGGCGTCCCTGATCGGCTGGCCCGTTCTCGTAATTCATGAACGCGGGCATGGCGATGCTGCCCGTCCCGATCTGACGGACTTCGACGCGCAGGGCCGGCGCACTGTCGGTGACATCGATGACGATGCTCCCCGACTCGGTGCGCAGGCGCAGTTCACCGGAGGCCTGCGCCGCCGTGGTGACGGCGATCGCGCCGCTGGCGCTGGCGATCGCGCCGCTGACGGCGGAGGCCGTCGCCATGTTGAGCTGCACCGCGCCGCTTTCGACGGCGGCGTTCAGATCCACCGCGCTGCGGGTCATCAGCGTCAGGGTGATCGGGCCGGATACCGAGCGCACGCTCACCGGATACGGGCTGTCCGCAGCGGGCAGCGCCGCGCGGATCGCGCCGCCGGACGTCTCGGCGCGCAGGCCGATGAGCGCGAACTGCGCCAGCGTGAGATCGAGATCGCCCGCGCCGCTGCGCACGCGCAGATCGACCGGAAAGGCCGGATGCAGGGTGACAGCCCACGCAGGCGGATCGCCCACATAGCTGAAATTGGACGGCGCATCCTGCGAGATCAGGCGCACCGTGCGCTCGACATCGCCCTCATCGACGACCTGAAGCGGGAAGGCGTGCTCCGCTTCCACATGCAGCAGGCGATCGCTGTTGGCAGGCAGCGCGCTGACCGCGATCTGCTCCAGCAGCGAGCGCAGTTCCAGGGTCAGACGCTCGGTCGGCGGGGCGTCGTCGCGATTGCGCAGCGGGATGGAGAACTGCGTCTGCACCAGCGCGACCGCCGGGGCACAGGCCGAAACGAGCAGCAGCGCCAGCAGCAGTGCGGTCATTAGGCGAATGTGACGGCTGATCATGACGGGCACGCTGCCTCCTCGCGGCTGTTCAGTTCCCCAGGTTGAAGTACGCTTCCATTACCTGCCGCACGATCGGCGCGGCGATCTCCGATCCCTGCCCGGCGGTCTCGACCAGGGCGACGACGGCGATCTCCGGGTTGACGCGCGGCGCATAGGCGGCAAACCAGGCGTGGGACGGCGTCTCCGGCCCGCCGGTCTGCGCGGTGCCGGTTTTACCGCACACGCCCAGCGCCTGCAGCGGCGAATTGCGGAAGACGAATTCCGCCGTACCGTAGGACTCGGTCGTCACCGCGCACAGCCCGTCGTGCAGCATGTCGATGACCTCCGGGCGCAGGCCGGTCGGCGTCAGGTGCACCTGCGCCACCGTCGTCAGCTCGCCGCCGATCAGGCCGGTGCGTTCGACCAGATACGGGCGCGGCAGATCGCCGCCGTTGGCGATCGCGGCGAACCAGCGCGTCACCTGCAGCGGCGTCACCTGAACGTAGCCCTGGCCGATGGCCATGTTGACCTCTTCGCTGAACGGCATCTCCGTGCCGAAGGTGGTGCGGAACCACTCCGGATCGGGCATGAAGCCGGCGGCATCGACCAGATCGGTCATACCGGTCGGCGCGCCGAAGCCCAGCCGTCGGGCGTAATCGGGCAGGATCCACGGATCGGCCATGTACAGGTTGTAGCCAAGTTCGTAGTAGTACGGGTTGCACGACTGGGTGAGCGACCCCGGCAGCGTCAGCGTGCCGTGACCGCCGGGCAGCCAGTCGTAGCGGGTGATATCCCGGTTCCAGACGCCGGTGCAGGTATAGCGCTGATCCAGCGCGTACACGCCGCTGTCCGCCGCCGCCGCCGCCGCGATCGTTTTCATCACCGACCCCAGCGTGAAGACGCCCTGCACCGGGCGGTTGACCTCCGGGCGCAGCGGGTCGGCCTGGAACTCGGCGATCATCCGGGCGGCTTCCTGGCGTCCCATCAGCGGGTAGGCGGTGTAGGCGTTGTTATCGAAGGTAGGGTAGCTGACCAGCGCGTAGATCGCGCCCGTGTGGACGTCCATGACGACGACCGACGCCCCGCCGGACGTGCGCGCCCAGGTGTCTTTGGCCACGGTGAAGGCATCGGCGACGATGCGCTGCACGCGCGCCTGAAATGCGGCGTCTAAGGTCAGCCACAGGCTCTGCCCGGCGCGCCCCGGCACGGATGCCAGCTCGCGCAGCACCTGCCCCGCCGGCCCGACGAGCTGGACGCGCAGCGAAGGCACGCCGCGCAGCGTCTCATCCCACGTCGCTTCGATCCCAGCGCGACCGATGATGCTGTCTGAGGAGAAACCCGCCGCCCGCAGCGCCTCGATCTGCTCCTCGGTCGGGAAGCCGACATAGCCGAGGATGTGCGGCATCACCGTGCCATCCGGGTAGCGCCGCGCCGACCGGGCGTCGAATTCGGCGCGGCACAGCGCCTCGAGATCGGCATGGGTTTCGCTGTAGCGCACCGCGTCGATCGTGCCGACCTCGACGCGCTCGCTGACGGGGCGGGCTTCCCAGCGCGCCTGGATCGCCTCCGCTGGCTGATCGAGCGCGCGCGCCAGCGCAGTCAGGCATTCCGGGTAGGCCGGGACGCTGGCGCGCACGACGTTGATCGCCACCAGCCGCCCGTTCTGATCGCCCAGCACGTCCCCATCGCGATCGTAGATGTTGGCGCGGTTGGGCGGCACGCGCGTCACGCGGATCGAACCGCCGTCCGCCAGCTCCGGGAAGATCGCGCCCGGCGTCCAGGCGATGCGCCAGTCTCGATCGTCGCCGCCGAGGTCATCGACGACGAGCTGAAGCGCGCGCTCCCCCTCGTTGAACGTGCCGAAAGCCGTTTGCAGCGTCAGCTCGTAGGTGAAGATCGCGATCTCATCCTGCTGACGGTAGATCCCGGTCGGCTGGATCGCGAGATCGGTCAGCGCGAGCGCCTCGGCGGTGCGCCGGTACTGGTCGATGAACTGCTCGCGCGTGTAGCTTTCGCGGCTGGCGAAGGTGAGCAGATCGTACATCCAGTCGTACTGGCCATCCTGCCAGTTCTGCAAAAACTCGCGCGCGACGCGCTCGGCATTCTCCAGCGGATAGGCCGATGGCAGCCGCACCAGCGTCGGGATGACGATCGGCTGCGAAGCGCTCGCCGGACGGCAGGCCGTCAGCGCCAGCAGCAGCAGCGCGATCAGAAAAGGGGAAAATCGGGTCAACGAACCGGACTCCAGTCAGCATGTCAGCCTGATTATAGCGCGTCCCGGCGCATTCCGGCGGCGCACGCCCTGCATGGTTGCGAAGCGGCCAGACCGGATGAGGGCCGAAGCCGGGGCGTCCCCCCAACGTCGGACACGGCCCGCGGCTGGCAGATCCCGCCGATCACGGTATACTCCGCTGCATCATCAACCGGTGATCGTTCACAATCTGGAAAGGGGATGTCATGTCGCAGCCCAGCCCGTATGCCCATCTGCTCGACAGTCTGAGCGCCAACGAGTTCGCCGTTGAGATCGACGGCCAGCGCGCCCCCGGCATCCTCGCCGTGCAGGGGCTGGTCACCTTCAAGCTGGAACGCACGTCCGACGCAGCGCGCGTGGTGCGCGAGCCGATCCGGATCGTCAAACTGGTGCAGCGCGATCCGAATCTGCCGTTCAGCCGCTGGATCCAGGAGACGATCGCCGCCCGCGCCGATCTGGTGCGTCCGCTGCGCACCATCGCCGTTGTCGCGCTCGATGAAGGGGTGGAGACCCGCCGCTGGACGCTGCGCGGCGCGTACATCACCGAGATCGATTACTCCAATTTCGACACTGGCTCCAGCGAGCTGGTGCAGGAAACCCTGACGGTGCACTTCGAGGATCTGGAAGAGACCTGGGCCTGGAACGGCTGATCCGCGAATAGGTCGTCCTCATCTGACCGGAAAGGGGTGACATTTGTCACCTCTTTTTACTGACATTCATCCTGCGGGCATAACCTGACGGCGCATTTGACAACGGTATAAACGGTATAGACAGATCGACTGCTTCAGCCTGTCTCTCTCATTCAAGGAAGAAGGATGCTTGCCTATGCCTCGTCTATCCAGAAAAGTACTCATCGGGTTGGCCGCGGTCGGCATCGGCGTGATCGCCCTGCAAGTTTTTCCGATCCAGCTCCTCGCTCGCGATCTGGGACGGTACGATCAGCCGGTGACCAGCCAGATCGCGTGGAGTTCCGCCGACGTCGAACGGCTCGTCCGCCAGGCCTGTTACGACTGCCACAGCAATGAAACGCGCTATCCGTTTTACGCTTCCATCGCCCCGATCTCGTGGTTGATCAACAGCGACGTCAACGAGGGGCGCCGGGCGTTGAATTTTTCGACCCAGTCAGCCAGCCAGATCGATCCGGAAGAGCTGGCGGAAGTCGTCCTGGAAGGCGAGATGCCGCCGGCCATCTATCTGCCGCTGCACCCGGAGGCCAACCTGACGGCGGACGGACGGCAGACCCTGGTGCAGGGCTTCTACGCCAGCCTGTCTGGCCGGGGCGAGCGGCGCGCGGACGAGGCGCACGACGAGGATGGGGATTAGCGCTCGCCTCAGCGCCGGGGACGTCGTTCAGTCCAGCCGGACGAAAGGCAGCGGCGGGCGGGGGATGCGCGGCGCAAAATCATGGTAGACGACGTAAATGCCGATCGTCGTCCGCCGGTACGTGATCCCCTGCCCGGCGAACCACGCCTCCAGGGCCGCTTCGACCTCCGGGACGTTGGCCGTCACATAGGCGCTGCGCTCCGCGGCGGCGGCGCGCTCGGCATAGGGCGGGTAGCGCCGGTAAAACGGCGTCCAGGCCAGATCGGGTTTGGGCGGCAGGACGGGATCGAAGACGATCCGCTCGCCGCTGAGGAACGCGATGCGAAAGGCGATCCAGTAGCTGCTGTAGCCGGCGGTGATGCCCTGCTCGTCCAGAAAGGCGATCAGTGCGGCATCGTCCTCGTTAGGCAGATGCTCGATCAGGTTGAACTGCGTCGTCAGGCCGGGGGGCGCGGCGGCGGCGGCGATCACCCCGGCGGTGAAATAGAGCGCCAGCGCGCCGGTCAGGAGGATCGCGATCGCCCGCCGCGCGGACAGCGCGAATACGGCGAACGCGATCGTCAGCGGCAGGTAGATCGGCAGAAAGTAGCGCCCGGTCGGATCGGCGGAGAAGCGCGACAGCAGGAAGATGACTGCGAAGCCGCCCAGCCACACCCCCAGCGTCAACCGGGTGCGCGCCGTCAGCGCGGCGGAGCGCAGCGCGAAGACGACGCCGATCGTCAGCAGCGCGCCGACGAGGACGCCGACCGGGAGCAGGAAGTACCCCGCCGACCAGGGGAAGCGCAGCCCGATCAGCGCGGGCAGGCCGATGAAGGCGAAAGCGATCAACCGTTCGAGCGGCGGCGGGCTGGCCGCGCCCAGGCTGGCGAAGCGCGACGGATCGCCCAGGTTGAACAGAAAGCCGAAGCTGGCGAACCCCTCGCGCAGGTTGAAATCCCAGAAGGGCAGCGACCCGATGATGAAGGCCCCCAGCGCCAGCCCGCTGCCCGTCACGACGGCCCGGCGATCGCCGCGCACCAGCCGCTGTGCGATCAGGACGGCGGCGGGCAGGGCGTAGACCGCGATCAGGAAGTTCGTCCACCAGCCGATGCCCGCCGTCAGACCGAGCAGGATCCAGCGCCAGCGCGACCGGGGATATTCCCCGGTGACGTCGAACGTCAGCCAGAGGAGCAGCGCGCCGAAGAGCAGCGTTTCGTTATAGCCGCCCAGCGTGGCGGTGCTGTACAGCGTCAGCAGGGCAGGGGCGAACCCGTGAAGCACGCCGACGATAGTGACCGCGCCGCGGCTGCCCGTCAGGCGGTAAGCCAGGCCGCAGCTCACCAGCACGACCAGCGCGTACAGGATCATCTGGACGAGGCGCACCGTCATCACCGACTCGCCGAGCACGGCGAACCCCAGCGCGGTGAGATACGCATCCAGCCCGCCCATGTAGGCCTGCCCGTAGAAGAAGATCGGGCGCGCCCCCTCCAGGATATGCCGCGCCATCAGCGCGACGACGGCCTCATCCGCGTGGAACGAGACCGCCCCCGCCGCGGTGAGCAGCGCCCGACCGATCAGGCTCAGCAGCGCGCTGGCCAGCGCCACCAGGACGACGAATCGGTTCACTTTTGCCCCCCCGGATCGGTGACATCCATCACGTTAAAACTCGTTGACATCACCATAAATTGGACATAAACTAGCCAGTAATGAACGGAAAATACAACGAGGTCGGACGACTGATGCGCCCGGAGGCAGACAAGAGCATCAAAGACACGCTGTCCAGCGCGCACTGACACGCGGCGGTTCTCCACGAACGCCGCGTGTTCATTTTTGCAGGCTCGAAAGCAGTTGATATGCTGCATCGTTTTTTCTACAGCAGTCCGATAGAGTGAAGGAGCAGCCCGATTATGGACTACGGTATGATCGGCAAGATCGAAAAAGCCAGATTTTACGCCCGTGAACCGGAACGCATCACGTTCAGCAGCCTGACCGTCGAGTTCGCCGGTGACAACAACACCTACACCGTGCTGCTCACCCCTGAGGGCTGGTCATGCACCTGCCCGGGCTACCACGCCCACAACCTGTGCCCCCACATCATGGCGCTGGAGATGATCTTCAAGCCCATGATCAAACGCCCCCCGCTGCCCTACGGCCCCGGCCAGAACGTCGTCAGCGACGTGGAGAAAGCCAACCGCTACGCCCAGGAGACCGACCGCATCCACGTTCTGGCGTTCGACGCCTCTTTCCAGGGCGATAACGACGACCACCGCATCACCTTCGCCGATGGCGACTTCGACTGCACCTGCGCCTTCTTCCACAGCCGCCACGTCTGCGGTCACTCCATGGCGCTGGAAAAACTGCTCGGAAAAATGATCGTCGTCAACCAGCAGTCGCCGATGACCGCCGCCGCCGAGTGATACCGCATCGGCTCAGGAACAGCCAGCCAGCCGGGCGCCGATCCGCGTGACAGCTAGATCGGCGCCCGATAATGAACATTCTGGCCGTCCCCGCAGTATCTATAGACAGGATGAAGGCGCTGACCGCGCCGCCGCCGGGGCGATCTTGACACAATCTCCGTCAGCGGGCAAACTCTCCGATATTCGGCTGGTTCCGCCGCAGCGTTCACGCGGGTTTGACTGCAGATGCAGACCGCTTTTCCCGGCGTCGATCGTATCGATCTGTTGCAGCATGCGCGCGTTCAGCCGCGCGCACCAGGAGGGATAGACTTTGGGCGTCTTAATGGAGGTGAAGAACCTCGTCACACGCTTTTATACCCAGGAAGGCACGGTTTACGCCGTCAACGACGTCTCATATAAATTAAATGAAGGCGAAACCCTGGGCGTCGTCGGCGAGTCGGGCAGCGGTAAGAGCGTGCATGCACTGTCGATCATGCGCCTGATCCCCTCCCCACCCGGCAAGATCGAGCAGGGGGAAGTGCTGTTCGGCGGGCGCGGCGACCTGCTCAAGCTCTCCAACGACGAAATGCGGCTGATCCGCGGGGCCGAGATCGCCATGATCTTCCAGGATCCGATGACCAGCCTGAACCCGGTGCTGACGATCGGCACGCAGATCACCGAGGCGCTCAAGCTGCACAAGGGCATGAACGATCGCGAGGCCGAGGAGCGCGCCGCCGAACTGCTGACCATGGTCGGCATCCCCGATGCCAAACGCCGTTTGAAGAATTACCCGCACCAGTTCTCCGGCGGCATGCGCCAGCGCGTGATGATCGCCATGGCGCTGTCGTGCAACCCCAAACTGCTGATCGCCGACGAGCCGACCACCGCGCTCGATGTCACCATCCAGGCGCAGATCCTCGACCTGATCAAACGCCTGCGCGATCAACTGGGCATGGCGATCATCTGGATCAGCCACGACCTGGGCGTCGTGGCCGGCCTGGCCGATACGGTGCAGGTGATGTACGCCGGCATGATCGTCGAACGCGGGCCGGTGCAGCACGTCTTCAAGGATACGCGCCATCCGTACACGCTTGGCCTGCTCAAGTCGCTGCCCCGCCACGATACCCGTCAGCAGAACGAAAAACTGGTGCAGATCGAAGGCTCGCCGCCGGATATGCGCTTTCTGCCGCGCGGCTGCCCGTTCGCGCCGCGCTGCGTCTACAAGATCGATATCTGCGATGAGGTCATGCCGCCGCTGATCCCCGGCCCGGATGCCCATCCCGATCATCTGAAGGCGTGCCATGTCGATGTCCGCACCAATAAACCGCTGACGACCGAGCGTGCAGCGTCACAAGGAGTCACCGAACGTGTCTAGCCCTGTTGTTGAGTCCCAGCGCGCTGCGGGAACCCCCGAAGCCAACGGACGCAAAGTCGTCCTGCGCGTGCGCAATCTGAAAAAGTACTTCCCGATCAACGCCGGCATCATCCTGCAGCGGCAGGTCGGCGCGGTCAAAGCGGTCGATGACATCAGTTTTGATGTCTACGAAGGCGAGACGCTGGGCCTGGTCGGCGAATCGGGCTGCGGCAAAAGCACGACCGGGCGCACGGTGCTCCAGCTCTACCGCCCGACGTCCGGATCGGTGGAGTTCGAAGGCCGCGAGCTGACGACCATGCCAGCCGGGGAGCTGCGGCGCATGCGGCGGCGCATGCAGATGATCTTTCAGGATCCGTTCGCGTCGCTCAACCCGCGGATGTCGGTCGGCAACATCATCTCCGAGCCGCTGCGCATCCACGGGGTGATGAAGAACAAAGCCGAGATGGCCGAATACGTGGCCGAACTGCTGAAAAAAGTCGGCCTGAACCCGTATTTCGTCAACCGCTACCCGCATGAATTCTCCGGCGGGCAGCGCCAGCGCATCGGCATCGCCCGCGCGCTGGCCCTGCGCCCCAGCTTCATCGTGGCCGATGAGCCGATCTCGGCGCTGGACGTGTCGATCCAGGCGCAGGTGGTCAACCTGCTGGAGGAACTTCAGGACGATCTCAACCTGACGTACCTCTTCATCGCCCATGACCTGAGCATGGTGCGCCATATCTGCGATCGCGTCGCGGTGATGTACCTGGGCAAGATCGTCGAGATCGGGCCGACGGACGAAGTGTACGACAACCCGATCCACCCGTACACGCAGGCGCTGCTTTCGGCAGTGCCCGTACCGGATCCGGTGGTCGAAAAGCAGCGCCAGCGCATCATCCTGGCCGGCGATGTGCCCAGCCCGGCCCGCCCGCCGATCGGCTGCAATTTCAACACGCGCTGCCCGGTCGCCATTCCGGGCGTGTGCTTCCAGGAACCCGATCCGCCGCTGGTGGAGGTGACGCCGGGGCACTGGGCGGCCTGCGTCCGCGCCTGAACGGCGACCCCAACGGTATCCCCAAACGGACACGGCGTCTTCCCCGACGCCGTGTCCGTTTGTGTGCACGGATAGACCTTGAGGTCAGTGCTCTTTCGGGGCGCTCTCGCGTTCGCCGGTCTCGCGCAGCGCCGCGGCCTCCGCGCGCAGATCGGCGCTGTCGTCCTCACGCCGCCCACGCCCGCGGACGGTCTCATCGGCATCGGCATCGGCGATCGGGCGCTCGTAGCGGCGGACGTACACTTTGCGGATGCGCCGGTTCTCCAGCACATCGACGCGCAGCATCAGACCGTGTTCGGGATCGTCCAGCGTCTCGCCGACTTCGGGCACGCGCCCCCGGCTGGCGTAGATGTAGCCGCCGATCGAGTCGTTCTCATCGGTCGGCAGGTTCACCCCCACCAGATCGTTGAAATCCCCCAGGTTCATCGCCCCATCGACGATCCACTCATCCGGCCCGATGACGGTGTATTCGGCCTCTTCGTTGAAGTCGAATTCATCGCGGATATCGCCGACGATCTCCTCGATCAGGTCTTCGATCGTCACCAGGCCCGCCGTGCCGCCGTACTCATCGATCACGATCGCGATGTGGACTTTGCTCGTCTGCATCTCTTTGAACAGCGTATCGGCCCGTTTGGTCTCCGGCACGAAATGGGCCGGGCGCAGGATCGGGCGGATCGGCGTCTCCATGCTCGCCCCTTTCTTCCACAGGACGAGCAGATCCTTGGCGTACAGGATGCCCTTGATGTCGTCGAGCGACTCGTCATAGACCGGCACGCGCGAGTGCCCGCTGGTGATGAACGTGCCCAGCGCCTGCTCCAGCGTGGCATCGCACTGCAGCGCGACGATATCCGGGCGCGGGATCATCACCTCGCGGGCCAGCGTCTCGCCGAAATCGAGCACGGAGTAGATCATCTCGCGCTCTTCGTCTTCGATCGTGCCGCTGTCTTCCGCCTCATCGACCAGCGTGCGGATCTCCTCCTCGGTGATCGCCTTGCCGCTGTCCTCGCGGTGCGTCAGTTGGTTGACGAAGCGATCGATCCTGAGCAGCAGCGCGGTCAGCGGGCGCAGCAGCACGATCAGCAGGCGCAGTCCGGCGAAAGCGTAACGCGCGCTCTGCTCGGCATACGCGCTGCCCACCGCCGACGGGATCAGATCGCCCAGCACGTAGGTGATCACGGCGATCAGCAGCACCTCCGCGATCAGGACGACGACTTGCAGGCCGGGATCCCAGTCCGCCGCCGTGAGCAGCGCCGTGAAGACGGTCAGCACCGCGATCGCGGCGATCGCCACGCGCACGATCATGAGCACGAGCTGTTTGGTGACGATCAGCGCCGCCGGATCGTCGAGCAGCCGCAGCATGCGCCGGGCCTGACGATCGCCGGCCTCCGCCCGTTCGCGCAGCGGGCCGCGGCGCACGTTCATCAGCGCCGCGTGCGCAAACTCGATCCAGCCATGCGCCACCACCAGCAGCAGCACGATCACAAGACGAACGGCGGTATCCTGCACCCGATTAGCCTTTCACTGGGCCAACGAAAAAACCCGCCAGCCGCATCCGCCTGACGGGTTCGTGAACGCCGACAAAAACACCCTCTGCCTGCCGAAAACGCTGTTCGGCGGCCCGATACTGGATGGGCCTTCCCCAGGTAGGGTCAGGATCGGGTTCTTCGTTTGCCTGTTGCATTTCCATTGAGGTCGATCGTAACCTTATGGGAAAGCATAGCACAATCCACCCGGTTTGCCAACGATGATCCAGCCCGACGCCGTCTCCGATCCCGCGCTGCGCGCCTATCTGGCCGCCCTTGACCGCCTGATCCAGCCGATCCCGGCGGCGGCGCTGCCCACCGATCTGGAACCGCTGCGCGCTTTGCTGGCCGCGCTGGGCGATCCGCAGCGGCACGTGCGCGCCATCGCGATCGCCGGCTCGACGGGCAAAGGCTCGACCGCCTGGCGGCTGGCGCATCAGCTCCCCGGTCGGATCGGCCTGTACCTCAGCCCGCACCTGCACAGCTTCCGCGAACGCATCCGCCTCGCGGGAAACCCCATCCCCCGCGACGATTTCAGCGCGCTGGCGGAGCGGGTGCGGGCCGCCGCCGATCGGACGGGCGTCACCCCGTCGACGTTTGAGGCGACCACCGCCCTGGCCTATCTCTACTTCGCGGAGCAGCGCGTCGATCGGGCGGTCATGGAGATCGGGCTGGGCGGGCGTTTCGACGCCGTCAACGTCGCAGCGGCTCCCCTGGCGCTGATCGCGCCGATCGAACTGGAACACGCCGCCATGCTCGGCGGCACGCTGGAGGCGATCGCCTGGCACAAAGCCGGGATCATCCCGCCGGGCGGGATCGCCCTGACCGTGCCGCAGGATCCGGTCGTGCAGGGGGTGCTGGAGGCCGAAGCCCGGCGCCAACATGCGCATCTGCTGATCACCGACGATCTGGCCGCCGCGGCGCACGCCGTGCTCGGCTCGGTTCCGATCGCGCGCGCCGCCCCGCCGTTCCCCGGTCGGCTGGAACCGGTCGAACGTCAGCGGAACGGCTTGCAGCAGACGATCGTCATCGACGGCGGGCACACCCCCGGCGCAGCGCGCTACGTGCGCGCGCGGGCGCTGGCGGATGCGCCCACCGGGCGCGTCCTGATCGGCATGCTGCGCGACAAAGACGCCGCCGGATTCCTGCACGAGTTCGATCGACCGGGCTGGACGGTCGAACTGGTGTCGCTCCCCGGCGCGCGCGGGCTGGATGCGCATGAACTGGCGGCGGCCTATGCGTTCCGGGCGGCGCGCCCGGAAGTGGGCACGTCGGTGGAGGCCGGGCTTGATCGGGCGGAGGAGCCGCTGATCGTCGTCACCGGTTCGCTGCGGCTGGCCGCCGCCGCGCGCGAGCATCTCGGCCTGCTCGATGCCGATCTGCTGGCGGAAGCCCGGGCCACGCGCGCGCTGTTCGACGGGCCGTCGTACCGTCAGCGGCTGTCCGGCGGGACGGAGTCGCGGTAGGCCGGATCGACCTCAACGAGGCTGGCGCGGAACGCCGCCCAGATCGGCATCGAGCTGGCATCCGCCAGGCGGACGGCGGCGTAGGCGCGGCCAGCCGAGAGCGGCACGGCGGCGGAGTCCGTCCAGGCCGTTTCCGGGCAGTCGGTCGGCGGCGGCTCGACCGGGCGGCGGGCCAGGATGATGATCCCGCAGCCGTCCGGCGCGGCGAAAATGAGGGTGAACGGGGCGCTGGCCGCCCCGGTGATGACGCGCCAGCCCGGCGGCGTCTCGACGCGCAACCCGCCCGCCGTCACCCGATCGCCGGCGATGATGACCGGCGGGCCGGGCGTGTGGGCCAGATGCGGCGGCGCGGTCGGCGGCACGCACGCGCCGATCAGCAGCGCCAGCCCGATCAGGGAGCGGGCCGGGATCATGGGGCGCGGTTGGGCGCGTCCGGATTGCGGGCCATATTGCGCGAGGCCGGGTCGCCGCACCAGATCCAGCCGGCGTAAGCCTCGACGCGCCAGATGCCATCATCGCCCTGTTCGACGCGGGTGTACAGGCAGATGCCGCTGCTCCCCTGCCCTTCGCGGAACGTGCCGATCAGATCGACGTCCCAGGCGCGATCGCCATCGGGCGTGGCGCGGCGGTACACCATGCTGATGAAGTCCCCCCATTCCGGTGGGAAGAGCGCCTGCACGCAGTCCGAGACGCGGCCATTGGGGCAGTTACTGGCCGCCCAGGCGCGCAGCGCCTCGCCCTCATGGGCGACGGCGGTGGCCTCTTCCCCGACTGCCGCAGCATTGGCCCAGGCGAGCGCGGCGGCGAACGCCGGGTTGGTCTGCGCGGGGACGAGCAGCGCCGTGGCGGCGATGACGATCAGGATCAGCGCGATGACGCCGATGATGATGAGCGGAAGATTTTTTCTCATGATCCATCCAGCCAGTACACAACTGGCCGGAATTATACCCGACGGTCAGGCCGCGATACAGACGCAGCCGGATCGATCCGCCGCCGCACCGCCGCGCGGGCGCATCCGCCGTTCAGTCATGCACCTGCCACAGCGGATCGGTGAATTCCTCAGGGCTAGAACGTTTTTCTTTACCTTGCCGGTGCAACGGATTCCCCCCCTTCCCGCGCACATACTCCGTGATCGCCTGACACAGGGAGTGCATGATTGCGGGGGTTTTGGCAAGCACATAAGCGCTGGCCCTAACCAACGCCAAACCTTAACTCATCTGCTCGCAGTCCAGCTTTATAATTCCATTGCGTATCTTGTTCGGCTCTGAATTACCGATGCTCCCATCCACTTTCACGCCGACCCTGGAAGACTTGTGGCAGGAAACAGGTTTTTCTCCAAATACTGAACAAGAAGCAGCCATCAGGCACGTCGATGGACCGCTCTTTCTCCCGGCTGGTCCCGGTTCAGGCAAGACGCGCGTGCTGCTCTGGCGTACACTCAACCTGATCGTCCATCACGGCGTAAAGCCAGAAGCCATTTTTCTCGGAACCTTCACCGAGAAGGCAGCGTTCCAGCTTCAGGAAGGGCTGCGTGCCCTGCTCGGACTCGTCACCAATCGCACCGGCATCGCCTACGATCTGGGCCGGATGTACATCGGCACTGTGCATTCGCTCTGTCAGCGCCTCCTGTCTGACCGGAAGTTCGCCATCGGGCGCGAGCGTGCACCGCGCATCCGTCTCATGGATGAACTGACCCAGTACTTCTACCTGATAAACGCGCGCAACTGGCGCAATCTGACTGCCCATCTCGGCATCGACCCGGACGAGGTGGTCGAGTACCTCAACGGGATCTTCCTCGAGGATGAGACACGCACCCCCATCTCGTCCCGCCATCAGGCAGTCATGAACTGCATCGCTTTCTTCAACCGTATCGCCGAAGAAAACCTCGACCTTGAAGCCGTTCTGTCGCGTGTCACCGCGCAGCATTACCCGCACCCGAAGCGCATCCAGAACCTGATCAGCTTGTGCCGAGCCTATCAAGACAGTTTGCAGGCGGGGACGGTCAGGTTAACCGACTTTGCGCTGCTCCAGCGCGAGGCGCTCACGCTCATCCGCAGCCGGGCCGATGCCAACCGCGTCTTCCAGCATGTCATCGTCGATGAATACCAAGATACGAACACCATCCAGGAACAGATCTTCTTCGCACTGGCGAGCGGTCACAGCAACATCTGCGTCGTCGGTGACGACGATCAGGCGCTCTACCGCTTCCGGGGCGCCACAGTCGAGAACTTTGTGCAGTTTCCGCACCGCTGCCAGCAGCAGCTCGGCGTTGCGCCGCGTGAAATTCCGCTCAACACCAATTACCGGTCGCGCTCCCACATCGTCAGCGTCTACAACCACTTCATGACCCACTGCAACTGGACAGAAGGCGGCACGACGTATCGCGTGCCGAAAGTCATCCGCGCGCATCGGGGTGATCAGGGTGCTGCTGTCGTCGCCAGTACCGCGGGAAAACCTCAGGACGTCTTCTCCGAAATTGCTCACCTCGTTCGCCGGCTCATCGACACGGGCAAGGTGAGTGACCCGAACCAGATCGCCTTCCTCTTTCCCAGCCTGAAGTCACCCCACGTACAGGTTGCCATCCGGGAGTTAGAAGCAGTCGGTTTGCGCGCTTACGCCCCGCGCGCTGGGCGCTTCCTTGAGGTCCCGGAAGCGGTCGATCTCTTCAGCATGTTCGTTCAGATCTTCGGCAGACCGGAGCGCGGCGCGTTCCCCGGACGGGATTACGCCGATTTTCACGACTGGCTCGATGCCATCGATGCGCGCGGGCGCGACCTGCTTGCCGCCGACCCTTCCATGGCCGCTTTTGTCCAGGCGCAGCGCAATCAGCTCGCTCGTTCCGCCAGAGACTACGACATCCTGCTCGGCGTCATCCAACGTAACGGGTGGCGAATCGAAACACCCTACAACATCGACACGATGAAGCGCCCCCTATACGCTGCACCGGGCTTGAGCGACCGGGCCAAGCGCGCGCTCGTCAGCCAGAGTTTCGACAATCTCGTCCAAGCTCGCCTCAAGAACGGGCACGAGCCGTTCACGCTCGACTACGTCCTCAAACGCGCAACCTCTATCGACTGGAATGTCCTCGATCTCTTTTATCGACTATCCGGTTTTCCCCATTTCCAAACGATGTACGCGCTTGCCGAGCGTGGCGAGGATGAAGGCCCGATCTGCAACCTGAGCCTCATCAGCCAGTACCTAGCCCGTTTCATGGATGAGTATCTGCCGATCATCCCCGCATCGCGCATCCGCGACGGATCGTTCGTGCGCCTCTTCTTCGGCTCTTACCTTTACGCCCTCTTCAGGCGCGGTGAAAGCGAGTACGAGGATGCTGACGATCCGTTCCCAAAAGGACGCATCCCCTTTCTGACCATCCACCAGTCGAAAGGGTTGGAGTTCCCAGTCGTCGTACTGGGCAACCTGCGCAAGAAGGACCAGGGGCCTCAGCCAGTCGAAAAGATCGTCCGTCCGCTGCTCGACCGCGACGGGGAGCCGTTGGGGCGGTTGAGCGAGTTCGACATCATGCGGATGTACTATGTCGCCCTCTCCCGCGCCAAGAACCTGCTCATCCTGGCGCACTTCAAAGGGCAGGGGCAGCGCATCAATGCGCCGTTCCAAGCCCTACTGAACGACTCGACCATCCCGCGCATCCCGGCTTTTGACATCAACACGCTGCCAGAAGCGAACGATGAAAACCGAACCCTCTCGCACAGCTTTTCCTTCACTGGCGATTACCTCCTCTACCAGAAATGTCCGCGCCAGTACATGATCTTCAAAAAGTACGGCTTTGCACCGTCACGCTCGCAGACCATGTTCTTCGGCAGCCTTGTTCATCGCACCCTTGAAGAACTCCATCGCTTTCTCATCGTACGCAGGCAGACCTCATGACACATGACCGAACGATCGAAGCCGTCATCCGCGAGATCTACGAACGCAACTTTGAGCTGCTCCGACAGGAAGGCAGCGGCTCGCTGTCGCCGGAGGTACGTGAGGCCGGCCTCAATCAGGTCTTGCTCTACTGGATGAAACTGCGCCAGGTGGCGGAGCGCATCACCGATACCGAAGTCCCCATCCACTTACCTAATCAACGTTCGCCGGATGGGCGCACTTTCAGCATCGAGGCCGTGGTCGATATCGTCCGCGAGGACGACCGAACCATCATGTACGACATCAAGACGCACGACCCGGATTACGTGCGTGCCCACCGTGACCTGTACGAAATGCAGCTCAACCTCTACGCCTACGTCTGGCAGCAGACGCACGGACAGCCGCTCGACATGATGGCCATCATCGCCACCGCTTACGGAGACGACATCCGCGAGGCCATTCCGCCCGGTAGGCCGGTGGACGAGCTGACCGAGTCGGAACGGGCGCGCCTGCAGCGCGCGCTGGAAAACTGGCAGCCGCTCATCCCCATCGACTTCGATCAAACGCGCGTGCAGCAGGCGATCCGCCAGTTCGGCGCCGTGGTGGACAGGATCGAGAACCGTCAGTTCGCGCCACCCGACCTAAGCCAGTTGAAAGCCGAATGGACATCCCCCGGCGAGACGTTCGCCACCCGCATCTGCTGCAACTGCGATGCGCGCTTCTCCTGCGCGTCCTACCGCGCCTATGCCCGCCAACGCGCCCCGCAGAACTGGCGTCTGGCCGAGTTCATACGGTATTTTTATGACAGTTTCACCGCTGAAACGGTGCCGGAAGACTGGGTGGCAGCAAACCTCAATGCCTCGCCCGAAGACGCTTACCTGGATGCACTGCTGGGAGACTGAAGACCCGCATGTCCTACCAACGCCTGCGACCGACTTTCACCTTTGACGCCGACCGCCTCGCGCAGCTTCGCGCCATCGCGCCGGAAGCCTTCGCCGACGGCAAGATCAACTGGGAGGCGCTGCGCGCTGCGCTCGGTGAACATCTGGAAGATGAGGGCGCGGATGCCGAACATTTCGGCTTGTTCTGGCCCGGCAAACGAGCGGCGCGCCGCCGCGCCAGCGAGCCGCCCCGCGGAACCCTTATCCCTGTGCCCGGCGCCGGCGTCGACGAGGACACCACGCGCAACCTCTTCATCGAGGCGGACAATCTGGAGGCGCTCAAGCTCCTCCAGAAGGCGTATGCCGGTCGCGTCAAGATGATCTACATCGACCCGCCGTACAACACCGGCAACGACTTCATCTACCGCGACGACTTCCGCGAGGCGGCGGAGGACTACCTGCGCCGCACCGGGCAGGTGGACGAGAGCCTGCGCCCGCTCACCACCAACCCGCGCACCGGCGGGCGCTTCCACTCCAACTGGCTGAACATGATCTATCCCCGCCTGCTCCTCGCCCGCACCCTCTTGCGCGACGACGGCGTCATCTGTATATCAATCGGTGATGAAGAACTCCCTACGTTACGTATGATAATGGGAGAGTTATTTGGTGAAGAAAATCATCGAAACACTCTGATAATACGAAGATATGATAAAAATCTTAATCGGCAATTTATGAATAGCGGGTTACGTTCTCTCAATGTCGGTGCAGAATATGTTCTTATATACTCACGAAGTCAGGAATTCTACTATAACCCTGTATATAGACCTGCAAGTGAACATAGACAAGAAGATGGATATTGGAAAGGATTTTGGAACGCATCCGATCGTCCCACTATGCGATATACACTACTTGGTGTGACTCCAGAAACTGGACAATGGAAATGGAGTCAAGAACGGGCGAAAAAAGCTGTCGAAAACTATAAGGAGTATTTAGAAAATTATAGCGGAAAGATGTCACTTGAAGAATATTGGAAATATACAGGAAAAACTTTAGAGTTCATTAGAAAAAACAGTCAAGGACTGGGTAAAAATCAGGGTGTGGAAAGTTGGATACCGCCTAGCACAGGTATTCTTAGATCAAGCAACTGGTCAGATATTTTGGCATCTGAGACTCTTACAGATTTTGTGGAAATAGATTTTGATAATCCAAAAAACACCAATTTAATAAGGGAACTTATAAGGATGTGCAGCGAAGATAACGACATCATCCTCGACTTCTTCGCCGGCTCCGGCACGACGGCGCACGCGGTCATGGCGCAGAACGCCGAGGACGGCGGCAACCGCCAGTTCATCCTCGTCCAGCTTGCGGAAGAAACTGCTCCGGACTCGACGGCGTACCGGGCGGGCTACAAGACCATCTCCGCCATCTGCGCCGAGCGCATCCGCCGCGCCGCTCGCAAGCTCGCCGCGGAGCGCGCGGGCAGGCTGCCCGACCCGGACGCCGCCCCGCTCGACCTAGGGTTCCGCTTCTATCGCTTCGCCCCGTCTCACTTCAAAGCGTGGCAGGACTACGAAGGGGACGATCTGGCGGAACTGGAGACGCTCTTCAGCCGACACGAGACGCCGCTGGTGGACGGCTGGCGGGCGGAGAACCTGCTCACCGAGGTCATGCTCCAGCTCGGCTTCCCGCTCGACAGCCGCGTCGAACCGCTGCCGGACTTCAGCGCCAACGCCGTCGTGCGCGTCAGCAGCGACTTCCACGCGCACCGCCTCTACGCCTGTTTGGACGCCGCCATCGCTCAGGCGACCATCGATGCGCTGGCGCTCGACGCGGACGATCTGTTCGTCTGCCTCGACAGCGCCCTGACCGATCAAGCCAAAGCCCGCCTCGCCGACGTGTGCAACCTGCGGACGATCTGACCGATGGCGACTTCCTTGCAGTTCAAATTCGACCCCAATCAGGATTACCAGCTTGAAGCAATCCGCGCCGTCACCGACCTGTTCGACGGCTTGCCCAAGAGCCTCATCCGGCAGACGTACATGGACGAGATCGTCCCCAACCTGCCCCCCGCCGTGGACTTGAGCGAGCGCCTGCTGGCCGCCAATCTGGAGGCGGTGCAGACGCGCAATCGCATCCCGCGCGCCAACGGCTTTTTCACCGAACTCTGGCTCGATGAGGGGATGGTGCTCGAAGGCGTCGGCAACGAGACGCACCGCTGCCCGCACTTCACCGTCGAGATGGAGACGGGCACGGGCAAGACCTACGTCTACCTGCGCACGATGTACGAGCTGCACAGGCTGTACGGCTTCCGCAAGTTCATCATCGTCGTCCCCAGCATCGCCATCTACGAAGGCGTCCTCAAGAACTTCCAGATCACGGCGGCGCACTTCCGGGCGCTCTACGACGGGGAGTACGTCGCGCCCGTGCCGTATGACGGGGCGCAGTTGAGCAAGCTGCGCGGCTACGCAACGGACTCGCGCCCCACCTGCCTCATCATGACGCTCGATTCGTTCAACAAGAAGTCGAACAATCTCTACAAAGCGTCGGAGAAGCTGCCCGGCGAGCGCCGCCCATACCAGTTCATTCAGGAGACGCGCCCGATCGTCATCCTCGACGAGCCGCAGAACATGGAGAGTGAGAAAGCCAAGGAAGCCATCCGCACGCTGCACCCCCTGTTCGTGCTGCGCTTCAGCGCCACGCATCGCACGAGTCCCAATCTGGTCTACCGCCTGACGCCGTTCGAAGCGTTCCGGCGCGGTTTGGTCAAGCGCATCGAGGTCGATGCCGTCACCGAGCGCGAGGACTTCAACCAGCCGTTCCTGGCGCTGCGGTCGATCTCGGTCACGCCGCGCATCACCGCCACGCTGCGGACGTACAGCAGCCTCGGCGGGCGGACGCGCGAAGTGGACGTCGTCCTGGATCGGGACGACGATCTCTTCAGGAAGACCGGGCGCGAGGAGCATCAGGGCTACGTCGTCGAGGAGATCAACGCGGCGGGCGGCTTCATCGCCTTCACGAACGGCGTGCGCCTCTTCAAGGACGAGACGATCGGCCCGTCGCGCCCGGACATCTTCCGCGCCCAGATCCGCTGCACCCTCGAACACCACATGGAGCGCCAGTCGGCGCTGCTGGCGCGCGGCATCAAAGTCCTGTCGCTCTTCTTCATCGACCGCGTGGCGAATTACACCGCCGAGGACGGCATCATCCGCCGCATCTTCGACGAGGAATTCGACCGGCTCAAGCGACACTACCCCTTCTTCCGTGACCGTGAGGCGGCGCAGGTGCGCGAGGCGTACTTTGCCAAGTCGCGTAAGAAAGACGGTGCGGAAGAGGCGATCGACACGGGCGGCCGCAATGAAGAGGAACGCAAAGCGGAAAAAGCCGCGTTCGAACTGATCATGCAGAAGAAAGAACAACTGCTGCGTCTCGATGAGCCGGTGGCGTTCATCTTTGCCCACTCCGCCCTCAAAGAGGGCTGGGACAACCCGAACGTCTTCCAGATCTGCACGCTCAACCAGACCGTCTCCGAGGTCAAGAAGCGCCAGGAGATCGGGCGCGGGCTGCGCCTGTGCATCGATCAGCGCGGCGACCGGCTGTTCGACGAAACGGTCAACATCCTGACCGTGATCGCCAACGAGAGCTACAGTTCCTACGTCGATAACCTCCAGCGCGAATACGCCGAGGACGGCGTGACTGAAGCCCCGCCGCCCCCGACCCAGGCGCGCCGGGCGGAGGCGAAGCGCAACGACGCCCACTTCACCAGCGCCGAGTTTCGCGCGTTCTGGGAAAAGTTGGCGCGGCGGACGCGCTACCGGATCAACATCGACACCGCTGCGCTGATCGAAACGTGCATTGACAGGCTCGACAGCGCGCACTTTCCGCAGCCGATAATCGTCATCGAAAGCGGGGAATACGTCGTCACCCGCTTCACCCTGCGCCTGGAGGCGGTGAGCGGCGGGCAGGCGCGCATCACAGTCGAGGCGGTCAGCACGAACGGCGACACGAGCAGCGATACGAAACTCTACAAGACGGGGGACGTGATCGCCAAGAAGACGGGCGATGTTCGGTTGCGCGATTACAAGGTGATGAGCATCGAGACAGACGCCGCAGGCGGAACAGTGACATTTGCCAACGAAGTCGTCCTGCGCCAGGGCGTCCCATACACGTTCGACAGCGTCGCCGTCGGGCAGCGCCAGCGCGCCGAGCTGGTCGAGACGCGGCGCTACCCCGTCTTCAACCTGATCGACCGGGCAGCGCGGGAGACGGGCCTGACCCGCCCGACGGTCAACGCCATCTTTCGCGGGCTCAGCGCGGCGACGAAAGCGCACCTGCTCGACAATCCAGAGGGCTTCGCCAACGTCTTCATCACGACGGTGCGCGAAACGCTCGCCGATCACATTGCCGACCGTATCGAGTTCGACGTGCTGACTGACGGGGCCGGGATCGACCTCGACGAACTCTTCCCGCCGAGCCGTCGCTTCCCGCAGAAGGAACTCGTCGAGGCGGGCGAACACGGCTTGTACGACTACGTGCAGCAGGACTCGGATGTGGAAGTGCGTTTCGTGCGCGACCGACTTCGGCGCGACGACCGCGTCCTCTTCTTCTTCAAGTTTCCGCCTGCCTTCAGAGTGCCGCTGCCGCGCATCATCGGCAGCTACAACCCGGACTGGGGCATCGTGCGCCGCTCCGACGACGACCGCGTCATCCTCGAACTGGTGCGCGAGACGAAGGGCAGCCCGGATACTGCCAGGCTGCAATTCCCGCACGAGGCGCGCAAGATTACAAGCGCCGCGAAGCACTTTGACGCGCTCGGCATCGACTACCGCCACATCACGCCCGATACGTTGGACTGGGCTGCATCCGCCCCGGCGCGCGCGACGCGCTCAGGCGAAAAGAAGCAGTGAGGACAACAGAGGGAAGCTGACGATCATGCTCGACCCTATTTTTCGCAAAGACCAGGCGCGCTCCGCCGCTGAGGTTGCCCGGCAACACTTCACGACGCTCATCCAGCCAGACCAGTACGTCGGCGACGTCTATGCCATCAGCTATGAGACGGCGACCGTGCAGATCAACGACTTCTACCGCCAGAAGGTAGGCGGCATCCCCAGCCTCTGCTTCCTCATCGCCACGCGCATCGCCCCAGGGGCGCCGGTGGACTTCACCAAAGAAGACGCAAGCATCATCCTGCTGCGGGTCATGGACGCTGCCCCGACACCGTACAGTGCCGAAGCGGAACGCATCCGCTTCGAGGCGGCGCAGCGGCAGAGCGGTGAACAGAAACACTGGGATGAAGAAGGAGCCATGGATGCCACCACGGCGCATCTTCTCTCGTTCGCTGCCGTCAAATGCCGCGTCATCGGCACGTTCTTCCTCGATCTGCGTTCGCCCGATGCACAAGCCGACGATCTGGTTTTGCGCTTCGGCAGCGACCTCTCCAACTACTACCCGAACCGGGGCTTGAAGGTCTACAAGCCCAATGCTGACGCGCTGCGTGTCATCGTCAATTACCGCGATCCGAGCCGCATCGATCAGCTTTCGCATCTCTCCGTCACTGTCGGCGACGTGCGCTACGCCTCGACCAATCGCTCGTTCCAGAAGGTGGCGGATGTCCCCGTCGAGATCATGCCAGGCGACCTCCTGCGCCAGAAGACGGCATTGTTCGGGATGACCCGCACAGGCAAGTCGAACACCACCAAGATCATCCTCCAGTCGGTCTTCAACCTGCGCTTCGACCGCAGGACGCCGCTGCGCGTCGGTCAGATCGTCTTCGACCCAAATGGCGAGTACGCCAATGAGAATGTGCAGGACAACAACTCCGCCATCCGCAACGTCTGGCGCGTGCCCGGCGGCGTCGCCGAAGATGTGGTGACGTATGGGATCACGCCGCACCCGAACGATCCGCAGCGCCGCCTGATGCTCCTCAACTTCTTTCTCGATGCCAACTTGCAGATCGGCAAGGAGATCATCGACGCGGCGCTGGAAGAGGACAGCGCCAAATTCATTCAGAACTTCCGACAGGTCACCTTCAAGCCACCTGACCCCAATGATCGTTCTGCCACAACGCGCTATAATCGTCGTGTTTTAGCATACCGAGCCTTGCTGGCCCGCGCCGGCTTTGCTGTGCCAGGTGGTCTTCAGGCAGTAACGAATCGCCTCTTCAATCGAGAACTGCTGGATGCGATGGATGAGAGCACCGGCAGAGATTCTCCCTCACACGTTGCAGCGGCGGGTGTTTTTCGCAAACCGAACCCATCGTGGTCGGAACTGGCGACCGCATTTGAAGGTTTGTACAGTTTCATGTCTACAGATGAGTACAAACGCTTTGATGAAGCCTATGCCCGCAATAGCAGTTCTGGCGAGACGTGGGCGGATGAGGACCTGAAGAAAATCCTTGAGATGTTCAGCCGACCCAACGGCGCCCGGCAGATCGGCAAAGTGCGTGTACAGCACACCGACAGCACCCGTTCCGACTACGCCGACGACATCTATCAGGCCCTCGTCGAAGGACGACTGGTCATCATCGATCAGTCGAGCGGTGATCCGACGATCAACAGGGCATCGGCTGAACGCATCATGTGGACGATCTTCAGGCGCAATCAGGAAGTCTTCCGCCGCGGTGAAGAACCCGCAGACATCCTCGTCTACATCGAAGAGGCGCATAATCTTTTGCCCGCTGGTTCAGATATGGACTTGGACAATGTCTGGGTTCGCACTGCCAAAGAGGGCGCCAAATACCGGATCGGCATGGTCTATGCCACGCAAGAGGTGAGCAGCATCCAGCGCAACATCCTCAAGAACACGGCGAACTGGTTCATCGGTCATCTGAACAACACGGATGAGACACGCGAGCTGTGCAAGTACTATGACTTCGAAGACTTTGAGGCGTCCATCCGGCGCGCCCAGGATCGGGGATTCATGCGTGTCAAGACCTTGAGCAACCTGTTCGTCATCCCCGTACAGATCAGACGGTTCGAAATTCCGCCGCATGGCGGCACTTCAGGTTGAGGGTCACAGGAAGATGCCTTACGAAAGCGAGCGCTCCAGCTACGAACCGCTGCGGCGCATTGCAGAAAATCCGCGCATTCGGGAACTGCTCACAAACTACCGTGTCCGTCAGCGTCCGCTGCAGCAAACCGTCGAACTCCCGCTCATCGATGTGGCGACCCTGCCGGCCTCAGGTGAATGCAGGGCTATCGCATCAAATTGGGCAGAGCAACTCCAACAAGAAAGTATCATCGAGTGCGGCACGGAAACGTTTCCGTTTCAGGCTCTGT
>DAOUBU010000083.1:0-72771 GCA_034432395.1 Anaerolineae bacterium | reverse complement strand
ACAGAGCCTGAAACGGAAACGTTTCCGTGCCGCACTCGATGATACTTTCTTGTTGGAGTTGCTCTGCCCAATTTGATGCGATAGCCCTGCGGAAGGTGGATACATGAGCGAGTGGATCATCGGTGTCGATCTGGGCGGGACGCGCCTGCGTGCCGCGCGTTTGAGCGCCGATCTGGACGTGCTGGCGCGCGACGAAACCCTGACGCTGGCCGATGAAGGGTTTGAAGCGACGATCGGGCGGGTCAAGGCCATCATCCGGCGGATGCTGCCCGCGCCGGAAAGCGGAGATACCGTGGCCGGCATCGGCGTGTCGATCCCCGGCCCGACCAATCCGTTCACCGGCGTCGTCGAACTGGGGACGAACCTCAAAGGCTGGCAGAATGTGCCGCTGGTGCAGCTTCTGCGCGACGAGTTCAACCTGCCCGTCTACATCGGCAACGATGCCAACGTCGCGGCCATGGCCGAGACCGCCAGGGGCGCGGCGGTCGATTACCGCCACGTCATCTTCATCACGGTCAGCACCGGCATCGGCGGCGGCGTGATCGTCGATGGCCGGCTGCTGCTCGGCAAATCCGGGCTGGGGGCGGAAGTCGGCCATATGGTCATCCTCGTCGATGGCGAGCGCGTCTCGACGCTGGAGAAAGAGGCGGCTGGCCCGGCGCTGGTGCGCCAGGCGCGGGCACGGCTGGAGGCGGGCGAGCCGTCGATCATCCGCGAGCGCGTGGGCGGCGATCTGGCGCAGATCACCGGGCGCATCGTCGGCGATGCCGCGCGCGATGGCGATGCGCTGGCTCTGTCGATCGTGCGGCGCGCCGGGCGCATCGTCGGCTACGGCATCACCAGTCTGCTGCACCTTTTCAACCCGGAGATCGTCATCCTCGGCGGCGGCGTCAGCACGCTGGGGGAACTGCTCTTCGCCCCGATGCGCGAGGCGATCGCCGCCACGGTGATCGATCCGGAGTACAACCGCGAGCTGGTGATCGCGCCGGCCCGCCTGGGCGATAACGTCAGCCTGGTCGGGGCCGGGGCGCTGGTGCTGACGAAAGGCGGCATCGAAAAAGTCAGCGCGATCCGGTCGAAACTGGCGGAATGACCGCGCTATGATGATAGGTTTCTAATCAAAGTCGTGTTACAGTGAACCCATGCTGACTCTTCTCGACTATCGCGTGCGCCAGCGCGATTTTTTGCTGGAAATTTCGCGCGCCATCACCGCGCAGCTCGATCTCTCCGAGGTGCTGCGCCGCGTGCTGGATGCGTCGATCGCCATGCTCGGCGGTCAGATCGGGCTGATCGCGCTGCGCGATCCGTCCGGATCGGCCTACCGGGTGCGCGCGGTGCTGGGGATCGGCATGGAATTCGTCCCCGAATTGAACGAGCAGATCGCCCGGCTGGTCGATCTGGTCGATGCGGGCAGCGAGTTCGCCGTGATCGACCAGCATCTGCGGGCGATGGGCGCGGCCATCGACCCCCGGCTGCGCCAGGCGTTCGCGCTCCCGCTGACGATCGCCGATGAACCGCGCGGGATCCTGATCGTCTTTCGCACGTACCGGGCCGCGGCCACGCCCGATGACATTCAGGTGCTGCAAAGCTTCGCCGATCAGGCGGCGATCGCCGTGCACAACGCCCAGCTTTACCAGAGCATCGATCACGAACGGCGGCGGCTGGCGGCCATCCTGCAGCACAGCGCCGACGGCGTGATGATCCTCGATCCGAAGCTGACCATCCTGATGGTCAACCGCCAGCTTGAAAACATGACCGCCTGGCCCACCGCGGACGCCGTCGGCCAGCCGATGCAGGCCGTGATCGAATGGCAGCGCCGCGAAGGCGATGATATCGCCGAGGCGCTGGCGAACGGCTGGCCGTTCACTGGCAGCGGCGCGGCGCGCGATCCCGCTCAGGAAACCCTGTATGTCGAAGGCGAGATCGTCCGCAAGGACGGGCTGACGCTCAGCATCGGCATCCGCATCGCCCCGCTGTTCAACGCGGAGGGGCAGCTCGCCAATCTGATCGCCAACGTGCGCGATATCACCAACTTCCGCAAAGCGCAGGAGATGCAGAACGTCTTCATCAGCACGATCTCGCATGAGTTGAAGACCCCCGTCGCGCTGATCAAGGGCTACGCGGCCACGCTGCGTCGGGAAGATGTGGACTGGGAGAGCGCGCTGGTGCGCGAGTACGCCGCCGTCATCGAGGACGAGGCCGACCGGCTGACCGGTCTGATCGAGAATCTGCTCACCGCCAGCAAGATCCAGGCGGAGCGGCGCGTGCAGCTCAATCTCTCCGATGTGCGCCTGGATGAGATCGCGGCGCGCAGCGTCGAACGCTTCAGCACGCAGACCAGCCGGCACACCTTCAAACTGGCGTTCCCGCAGGGCTATCCTTCGATCGTGGGCGATGAAGTCCGCCTGCGCCAGGTGATCGACAACCTGGTGAGCAACGCCATCAAGTATTCCCCCGGCGGCGGCGTGATCGAAGTCGGCGGCTTCGCCGACGAGGCGACAGTCAGCCTGTATGTGCGCGATCAGGGGGTCGGCATGACGGCGGCGGAGCAGGAGCATCTGTTCGAGCGCTTCTACCGCGTCGATTCGGCGTTGAGCCGGAAAACCCAGGGGACGGGGCTTGGGCTGTACCTGTCGAAAGCCATCATTGACGCGCACGGCGGCAGCATCCGCGTCAGCAGCCAGCCCGGTAAAGGATCGACGTTCACGATCACGCTGCCGCAAACGCCGCCCGCTTAGACTGTTCACCACAGGAGTTGTCATGCCCAGAAATATGCTGCTGTCCTGCCCCAACTGCCGCGCTCAGTTCCCGGCGGCGGTCGAATCCGTCATCGATCCCGCCGTCGATCCGGGCGCGAAGACGCGCCTGCTCTCCGGGCGGATCAACCAGGTGCGCTGCCCGAACTGCGGCGCGGCCTTCACCGTGACCGCGCCGATCCTGTATCACGACGCGGAGAAGAAACTGCTGCTGACCTACGTGCCGATCGAATTGAATCTGGGCAAGGATGCATCCGAAAAAGCGATCGGCGACCTGATGCGCGAAGCGCTGGCCAACATCCCCAACGAAAAACGCGGCGGTTATCTGTTCCAGCCGCGGCAGATGCTCACCATGCAGGGGCTGATCGACGCCATTCTGGAAGGCGATGGCATCAGCAAGGAGATGATCCAGGCGCAGAAGGAGCGCGTCGCCCTGATCGAGGCCATGCTGCCGCTGGCGGAAGATGCGCTGCAGGCTTACGTCGAGAACCACGATGCAGCATTCGATCTCCAGTTCCTCCAGACGCTGTCGCTGATGATCCAGCGGGTCGCGGCGGAGGGCCAGCGCGAGCTGGCCGAGCGCCTGCTCGAAGTACAGGAAGCGGTCATGGCCTACAGCACGGTCGGCCAGCAGATCATCGAGCAGAGCGCGGAACAGGAACAGATCGTGCGCGAAGTCACCGAAGCGCTCAACCGGCTGGGCGCCAACGGCCAGCCGACGCGCCGCGACTTCCTCGACCTGGCGATCCGCTACATGGAAGATGAGCAGCGTTTGCAGGCGCTCGTCGGGCTGGCGCGTCCGGCGTTCGATTACCAGTTCTTCGAGGAATTGACGCTGGTGATCGGCCAGGCCCCGGCGGACGATCGCCCGGGCCTGGAACTGCTGCGCGATCACCTGCTGCAACTGACGCGGCTCGTCGATGAGCAGGCGCGGTCGGCTTTGCAGGCCGCTGCCGATGCGCTTCAGGCGCTGATCGACAGCCCGGATCCGGATGCGTACATCGCAGACAATCTGGATGTGATCGACGATGCTTTCATGAGCGTGCTGGAGGCCAATATCCGCGAGGCGGAGCGGCGCGGCGATCAGGCGGCGCTGGCCAGGCTCAAGACGATCTCGGACAAGATCATGAACGCGCTGCGCGCCAATATGCAGCCCGAACTGCGCTTCATCAATGAACTGCTGGCCCAGCCCAGCGCCGAAGCCGCCCGGACGATGATCCGCGAGCAGGCGGCGCAGTACGGTCAGGGGCTGCTGGCGATGTTCGATGCGGTGGAGCAGGCGCTGGCGGCGCGGGGCAGTCAGGAGATGCTCCAGCGGATCGCCTATCTGCGCCAGGAGGCGGAAGCAGCCCTGCGTTAGCCCCGCCGCCGGGCGTCCGATCCGGTCAGCACGATGGGTTGCTGCGACGACGGCTTCATCGCGGTGGATACGTCAGCGAGATGAAGCCGTCGGCTGCCGTGTACAGGCCGTCATCCCTGTTTATTTCGCTGGCTGGCGCTCATCCCTGGCCCGCGCGTTTCCAGGTCTGTTTGACGTGCTCCAGTCGTTTTTTGTCGGTCACGTAGCCTTCAAAGTAGCCGCAGTCCGCACACACGTATTCATCGTGTTCGGTGACGCGCCCGCCGAGCTTCGGATCCAGCAGTCCGCCGTACTGCTGGACGAAGACATTGGTTGATCCGCATTTGGGACAGATTCCGTTTCGCATTCGTTCTTCTCCCGATATGAGCCGCCTGGCTCTCAGACAACACGCGATCCCCGCCGCCGGACGCGCATGATCACGCCGGGGCGCGGCTCGATGGTCGCGCCCATGTACAGCCGGATATCCGGTTTGATCAGCGTGAAGGCGTGCGTTTGCAGCGCGCGGGCCACCACCACGCGCCCCATGACATCGGCGAAGGCCTTACCGACGCAGTTGCGTTTGCCCCCGCCAAAGGGCAGATAACGATACTGGGTGTACGACCCGCGGGTACGCGGGTCGAGCGCGCGGTCGGGGTTGAAGCGCTCTGGCTCCGGAAAATACTCGCTCATCCGCTGCGTCAGGTAGATCGAGTACATGACGCGCGATCCCGCCGGGATGCGGTAGCCCCGGTATTCCAGATCCTGCGCCGCCAGCCGGTTGCCGGTGTGCGCGGGCGGGTACAGCCGCAGCGTCTCTTCCCAGACGGCGTTGAGGTAGGGCAGGGTCGCCGTGCTGACGCCGTCGGGCGGCGCACCGCCCAGCCGCTCATCGATCTCCGCCGTCAGCCGCGCCATGACGTCGGGATGCCGCCCGAGCAGATAGAAGGCCCAGGCCATGGCCGCGGTGGTCGTATCATGACCGGCCACGAGCATGGTCATCAGCTCGTCGCGGATGAAGCTGTGATCGAACAGCCCGCGGTCGGACAGGGCGATCAGGTGCGACAGCATATCCGTCCGTTCGCGGTCGGGGTCACGGGCGATCTCGGCCCGGCGCAGGGCGATGATCTGATCCCAGTAGCCGTCGATGGCGGCGCGGGCCTTCCGGTATCCCGGCGCGGGCGCGCCCGACCACACCAGCCACAGCCCCGGCGCGATGTAGTGTATCAGGCGCAGGATGTCGTCCCACAGCCGCTCCAGATCGGGCGCGAAATCGACCCCGAACAGGGCATCGATCAGGAGCAGCAGCGCCATCTTGCGCACCTCGACCAGCAGATCGACCGTCTGGCCGTCCTGCCAGCGCGCGCTGACGGCGTCGATGCCGGGACTCATCGACGCGCCGTAGCTCAGGCACATCTGTTTATGCAGCGCCGGCTCCAGAGCGCTGCGCCCCTGATCGTGGATCGCGCCGTCTTCCACCAGCGGCCCGTGGCCGAGCAGCGTCGTGATCGGCTGCGGCTCGATGCGCCAGCGCAGATCGTCTCTGGCGTCGCGCAGCACCCAGCGGCAGGCCTCTTCCCCGACCATCACGATCGGCGTGAATCCGGGCGCGTTGATCTGGAAGATCTCGCCAGTCGTTTCATGGAAGATGCGCATCGCGCCGAGCGTGCCTTCCGGCCCGAACATGGCGCGCAGCGCGCGCAGGCCGGCGGTCGGCGTCGGGCGGGGCAGGGCGGGTGAAGTCGATGAGGACATACAGGATCGATCTTTCCGCTACGAAGATAAAATACTCGCACCCGGTTAGTATAGCGCTAAGCCCGGCCTCAGGTGGGGGTGCTATGACGAATGGCGGAAGAAACGATAGCGCTGCACCGAGGATGCCATGTTTCCCGCTGAATACTTCCGCAAACAGGATGAGAGCGGTGACGAGCTGTTCTACACCGTCCCGCGCAAGGTCGTGCACATCGATGACGGGGCGATCCGGGCGCTGACCGGTCAGCTCACCGCGCTGCTGCCCCGGTCGGGGACGATCCTCGACCTGATGTCGAGCTGGCGCTCGCACCTGCCGACCGACCGCCGGTTCGAGCGCGTCGTCGGCCTGGGGATGAACGCCGAAGAGATGGCCGACAACCCACAGCTCGATGAGTACGTCGTGCACGATCTCAACCGCAACCCGCTGCTTCCCTTCACCACCGCAGCGTTCGATGCCGCCGTATGCACCGTCAGCGTGCAGTACCTGACCAACCCGGTCGCGGTGTTCACCGAAGTCGCCCGCGTCCTCAAGCCCGGCGGACGGTTCATCGTCTCGTTCAGCAACCGCTGCTTCCCGACCAAAGCGGTGGCGATCTGGCTGGCGCTGAACGACCGGCAGCGCGTCGCCCTGGTGACGCGCTACTTTGAAGCCGCGGGCCGCTGGACGAAGATCACCGCCTGGGGCCGGGAAGCGGGCCGAACGCCGGCTGCATGGTTCGGCGGGGGCGATCCGCTGTACCTCGTCTGGGCCGAGGCCGCGCCCGCCGGCTGATCAATCGCCGCCGACCGGTTCCGGCGCGAGTTCGACTTCGTCTTCCGTCAGCACGTTTTCGCTCACCAGCACGCGCTTGAGGGCGGCGATCGCCACTTCCAGCATCGACAGATCCGGCTGGCGCGTCGTCAGGTGCTGCAGCGCCAGGTTCGGGATGACGATGATGCGGATGATCGGGTTGTTGATGTGTCTGGCGGTGAAGCGGATCAGCTCGTAGCTGATGCCCGCGATCACCGGGATCAGGATCACGCGCGAGAGCACCAGCAGCACGAACGGCGGACGCCCGAACAGGGAGAACACCAGCACGCTGACGAACGCCACCGTCAGCAGGAAGGCCGTGCCGCAGCGCGGATGCTCGATCGGGTAGTGCTGCACCACTTCCGGCGTCAGCTCGGCCCCGGCCTCGTAGGCGTTGATCGTCTTGTGTTCCGCGCCGTGATAGCCGAACAGGCGCTGCACGTCCGGCAGACGCCCGATCAGCCAGATGTAGCCGATCAGGATGCTGAGCTGGATCACCCCTTCGATCAGATTGACGAGGAAGGGATGCGCCTGCAGGCCGAACAGCGCCTCGATGCCGGTGGCGGCGGTCGTCGGCAGCAGGAAGAACAGGCCGATGCCGAACGCCAGCGATACGACCAGCATGCCGATGCCGACCGCGCCCTGGAAGATCGGCGTCGACTCTTCATCCTCGCGCGCGGCCACGTCCGCCGACCAGAGCAGCGCGCGCATCCCCAGCCCCAGCGCGTCCCACAGCCCGACCAGCCCGCGCACGAACGGCGTTCTGGCGATCCAGCCGCGGTACAGCGTGGCATTGAGCGGCTGCTCATGGAGGACGATCTTGCCTTTCGGGTCGCGCACGGCGATCGCCGCTCGGTGCGCGCCGCGCATCATCACGCCTTCGATCACGGCCTGGCCGCCGTAGAAGAACTGTTTCGCCATCGCTGTTTCCTCAGTCACTCGAATTGAAGTTCCGCGCCGCTCAGCGCATCGCGCACGCCGTCCGGGGCGGTGGGCAGCGCCAGCAGCGCGGGCAGCCCGCCGACCGGGCAGCCGTCGCGGCGGCTGCACCGTGCGCCCGGCAGGATCAGGGTATAGACGCCGTCAGCGGGTGCGATCTGCACCATGTTACCATACAGATCGTAAAGCCGGGCAGCCGGTTCTGCGCCGCCGACCGTGACCTGAAGCAGACCGGCATCCGCGGTGCGCGCCCAGGCCGCCAGCAGATGCGCGCCGTCGGCGCGGCGCAGGTGGACGACATCGACGGTATCCGTCTGGCCGAGGCGGGCCTCCACCACCGAACTGAACTGATCGATCACCAGCGCCCAGGTATCGAACGCCGGGCGGCGCGATCGATCGTGGCGGATGAGCGCGAACGACTCCGCGCCCGGCGCGATCGACCAGTCATAGAACTTGTACACCCCGATCCGTTCGACGCGCGCGGCCAGACCCAGCGCCGCCGCCTGAAGCAGAAAGGCGGCCTGCTGGTCGAGATCGATCTGCCAGCGCGGGCGCGTCACCGGCCACAGCGGATCGAGATTGGGCGAGGCGTTGGTCTCGGCGATCCAGATCGCCTTCTCCGCCAGGCCGTAGCGCGCCAGGACGGCGCGCATCGCGCTGACGATCGGGGTGATCGTCTCGACACGGAAGTAGATGTGCAGCGTCAGCACGTCGAAATACCAGCCGTGAGCCGGCGCGTCCGGGTCAGCGGCCAGGACGTCGAGCAGGCGCTCGACGTACAGCGGACGCCCGGCATTGACGTCGTGCCAGTAGGTCGTCCCGGCCAGATGGATGCGCGCGTCCGGGTTGCCCGCGCGCAGCGCATGATAGGCCACGCGCAGCATCTGCGCGTACTCCGCGACGGATCCCTCAAATTCGTAACCGTACACCCCCGCCGGGATATCCGGTTCGTTCCAGATGATGAAGCGGTTGACGCCGCGCGGCGCGTAGTATTCGGCGGCGCGGCGCAGGAAGCGCGCCCACAGGTTGCCCGGATCGTCCACCGGCAGATCCAGCCCGCGCGGGACCCCGATCAGCGGCGTGCCGTCCGTCGCCCAGGCCGGGGTGTGCTTGATGACCGCGACGACCTCGCGTCCGCAGGCGCGGGCGGCGGCCAGCCAGCGATCATCGACGTTGAGCGTGTGCCAGTCGTCCGGGCCGGTCGGCTGATGTTCGGCCCAGTCGAAGATGATCCGATCCCAGCCGACGCCGATCGCGCAGGCCTCCTCGGGCAGCCAGAAGGCCTCGATCGCGCCGAACCGGCTGGACGCACCTTCGTCCTGCGCGGCGATCGGCGCGAATGCCAGGACGATCGCCAGCGCGGTCATCACAGTGAACAGCGGAAGGGCCGGGCGGGGCGGCATGCGCTCATGTCTCCGGTTGATGCGGACGCAGATCTTCGATGCGAAGCTGGGCGCTGGTCTCCCCGTTCCAGTGGTTGACCTCCAGCGCGTAGACGACGTCGATCCGATCGCCCAGGCGGAGCGACGCCGCGCCGTTGTTGAACAGGCGGAAGCCGATGCCGTTGACCGGGGCGGCATCCGGGCGGGCCAGCCGCAGCCTGAGGTGCTGGCCCTCTTTGCCGACGGGGCGCGCTTCCAGCACGCGCAGGCCGCGGGTGATGAACAGCGGCCTCGGATGTTCCTGGCCGGTCGGCTCCAATTCTTGCAGCGTTTGCGCCAGATCGAGCGTGATCGCGTCCGCGCTCAGTTCGGCGTCGATCTCCAGCGTGGGCCGCAGATCCTGGCCCGCCAGGCCGTTACGGGCGATCTCTGTAAGTTGTTCGCGGAAGAACGGGATGTTCTCGTTGCGGATGGTCAGGCCCGCCGCCTGGGCGTGCCCGCCGTGGCGGACGAGCAGATCGGCGCACTGATCGAGCGCGCGCGTGATATCGAACTGCGGGATCGACCGGCACGACGCGCGGCTCTCCGTCTCCCCGGTCTCCATGACGATCGCCGGGCGGTAGAACTGCTCGGCCAGCCGACCGGCGACCAGACCGACGATCCCGGGCTGATACTGGCCGCTGGCGAAGATCAGCGGCTGATCGTCCGCCGGGTCGATCTGGCTGACGATCTCGTCGTGGGCGGCGCGCGTCAGCTCCTGCCGCCGCTGGTTGAGTTCCTGCAGGCGCAGCGCCAGATGCGCCGCCTCGGCCTCGTCCGTCGTCGTCAGCAGGTGATAGGCGAGCATGGCGCTGTCGAGCCGTCCGGCGGCGTTGATGCGCGGGCCGAGCGCGAAGCCGATGGCCTGGGCGTCGATCTCCCCCGGGCGCAGGCCGCTGAGGGTCAGCAGGGCGCGGATGCCCGGACGCTGCGCCCGATTGAGCGCCGCCAGCCCGCGTTTGACCAGCGCGCGGTTTTCGCTCCGGTTGAGCGGAGCCAGATCGGCCACCGTGCCGATGGCGACCAGATCGAGCAGATCGTCGGGCGTGGGCAGCGGCCCGCCGGCGCGCCGGCGCGGCCCGATCACGGCCAGCAGCGCCTCGGCCAGGCGGAAAGCCACGCCGACGCCCGCCAGCATCGGCTCCGGGTAGGCGCAGTCGTCCAGTTTCGGGTTGATGACGGCGTGCGCCGGGGGGATCTCCGGCCCCAGGCTGTGGTGATCGGTGACGATCAGATCGAGGCCGTAGGCCTGCCCGTCGTTGACCTCTTCGATCGAGCGGATGCCGCAGTCCACCGTGACGATCAGCGATGCGCCCTCGCGCCGCAGCCGCAGCAGCGCATCCGAATTCAGGCCGTAGCCTTCATCGATGCGGTGGGGGATGTACGGGCGGACATTGGCCCCCAGCGCCTCCAGCGTCTGGGTGAGCAGGGCGGTGGAGGTCACCCCGTCGGCGTCAAAATCGCCGTAAACCACGATCGACTCGCCGCGGTCGATGGCGCGCTTGATGCGCGCGATCGCGCGGTCGATCGACGAACCGCCGCGGCGCTTGATGTTGAGAAACTGGCCGGGTTCCAGCGCGTCCGCCCGCAGGAAGGCCTGCGCCTGCCGCGGATCGACGAGGCCGCGGTTGTACAGGATCTGGGCGATCACGGGGGGGATGCCCGGAATGCGGTGTAAAAAATCGCGCGGGGCCGGCGGCGCGATCGACCAGTTGTACGCCTGGGTCATGAGCTGATCACGATCCGTACCGGGGCGATGGGTGCGCCCGTCCTTATCAAGGTGCGAAAACTTTTTTACAATCGATATCGTGTCTGACAGTGTAACGCATTTTCGGCATTTTGAGACAGGAATTCGCTGTGGCTCGCATCGTCTTCATGGGGACGCCCGATTTCGCCGTCCCAGCCTTACGCCTGCTGATCGCGCAGCACGACGTGATCGGCGTGGTCACCCAACCGGATCGACCGGCGGGGCGCAGTCGTCAGGTGCAGATGTCCCCGGTCAAACAGGTGGCGCTGGCGGCGGGTATCCCCGTCTTCCAGCCGGAGAAGATCCGCCGGCCAGAGGCGATCGCCGAACTGCGCCAGTGGCCCGCCGATGTCTACGTTGTGGCCGCTTTCGGGCAGATCCTGCCGCAGGCGGTGCTCGATATCCCACCGCACGGCTCGCTCAATATCCATGCATCGCTGCTGCCGCGTTGGCGCGGCGCGGCCCCGATCCAGGCGGCCATCCGCGCCGGGGACGCTCAGACGGGCATCACGATCATGAAAATGGATGCCGGGCTGGATACCGGCCCGATCCTGACGCAGCGCGCGCTGGCGCTGGCCCCCGATGAAACCGGCGCTTCGCTGCATGACAAACTCGCCGCTCTGGGCGGGGAACTGCTCATCGAGACGCTGCCCGGCTACCTGAACGGGACGATCCAGCCGCAGCCGCAGGATGACGCGCTGGCCACCTTCGCCCCGCGTATCGACAAAGACGATGGCCGCATCGACTGGGCGCAGCCCGCCGGATTCATCGAGCGGACGGTGCGGGCGTTCACCCCGTGGCCGGGGACGTTCACGACCTGGCGCGGCAAACTGCTCAAGATCCTGTCCGGGGCGCCGGCGGCGGGGCGGGCTGAACCGGGACGGGTGAGCGCGCACGGGCGCGGCTGGGCGATCGGGACGGGGGATGGCCTGTTCGTCCCCGCCCGCGTCCAACTGGAGGGGCGCGGAGCCGTCACCGCGGAGGAATTCGTCCGCGGCTATCCGGAGATCATCGGGGCCGTCCTGGGGAGTGAGCGTGACTGAGACGCGCGTGATCCCTGTCGATCCGTCCGCCCCGGAAGCGGACGCGATCGCCGCCGCCGCGGCGATCATCCGGGCCGGTGGGCTGGTCGCCTTCCCGACGGAGACGGTGTACGGGCTGGGGGCGGATGCGACTCGGGCGGAAGCCGCGGCGAAGATCTTTGCGGCCAAAGGGCGGCCCGCCAGCGATCCCCTGATCGTGCACCTGGCCGCGGTGGACGCGCTGTCCGAGGTCGCTGCCGCAGTGCCGCCGCTGGCGTTCGCGCTGGCTGCGCGGTTCTGGCCCGGCCCGCTGACGCTGGTGCTGCGCCGGTCGGCGCGCATCCCGGATCTCGTCAGCGCCGGGATGGACACGGTGGCCGTGCGCATGCCCGCGCACCCGGTGGCGCGCGCCCTGATCGCGGCGGCGGGCGTGCCGATCGCCGCGCCCAGCGCCAATACCTTCAGCCGCCCATCGGCGACCAGCGCGGCCCATGTGCTGGCCGATCTCGGCGGGCGCATCGATCTGATCCTGGACGGCGGCCCGACTCCGATCGGCGTCGAGTCGACGATCGTCGATCTGCTGGCGGATCCGCCGGCCATCCTGCGCCCCGGCGGCATCCCGCTGGAAGCGCTGCGCGCGCTCATCCCGGAGATCGCGCTGCGCCCGCGCTATCTGGCGACCGACGAAGGCGCGGCGTCCGCCCCCGGCCAGATGATCAAGCATTATTCCCCGCGCGCGCCGGTGCGGTTGTACACCGGGGCCGATCTCGACCGGGTGCTGGCGCGCATGATCGACGATGCCAGCAAAGCGGCCTTCGACGGGAAGCGCGTGGGCATCCTGCTGTTCGCTGAAGATCGCGCGGCGTTCTATGCCATCCCGGCGGCGATCGCCGAACTGGGATCGGAGAGCCAGCTCGAAGAGGCGGCATCCGCTCTGTTCGCGGCGCTGCGCGATCTGGATGAGCGCGGGGTCGATGTCATCTTCGCCCGCGATCCGGGCCGCGCCGGGCTGGGCGCGGCGATCTGGGATCGGCTGCTGCGCGCGGCGGAGGGCCGCGCCATCGTCGTTTGAGGCGCGCCGGATACGAGCGCTTGCATCGATGCGATGTGCTGACTACAATGCCGTCCTCGTAATCAGGAGTTGAAATCAGCGTGATCCTCATCCCACAGGAACTGGCGCGTCTCATCGCCGAAGCGGTCGCCGCTGCGCAGACCGCCGGCGCTCTACCCGCTTTCGAACTGCCCCCGGTGGAGGTGCGCACCTCGCGCCACGCCGCTCAGGGAGATTACAGCTACGCGGCGATGCCGCTGGCCCGTGCGGCGCGGCTGGCCCCGCTGGCGATCGCCGAACGCATCCGCGATCATCTGCCCGCTTCCCCGCTGATCGGGCGCGTCGAAGCCGTCGCGCCGGGGTACGTCAACCTCTTCCTGAGCGAGGACTGGATCAAACAGCAGGTCGATACCCTCATCGCCGAGGGCGACCGCTTCTACCAACTGACGGTCGGCCAGGGGAAGCGCGCTCAGGTCGAATTCGTCAGCGCCAACCCGACTGCGCCGCTGCACATCGGGCGCAGCCGGGGCGCGATCGTCGGCGACGCCGTCGCGCGCGTGCTGGAAGCGGCTGGCTGGGACGTCCAGCGCGAGTACTACTTCAACAACGCCGGCGCGCAGATGCGCAACCTGGGCAACAGCCTGCGCATCCGCTACTTGCAGGCGCTGGGACGGCCCGTCACCGTGGAGGACGAAGCTACGTTCTACCAGGGATCGTACCTGATCGATTTCGCCCACAAACTGATCGCCGAAGTCGGCGATGCGTGGGCCGAGCGCGACTACCAGCCGTTCAAAGAGTACGCTGAAGCGCAGATGTTCGAGATGATCAAAGCGACGCTGCGCCGGGTCGATATCATCCACGATGCCTTTTTCAACGAAAATTCGCTGTACGACAGCGGCGCGGTCTGGGAAGTGCTGCACCGGCTGGAAGAACGCGGATTCATCTACCGCTCTGTGACCCCGGAGACGGACAACAGCGGCCTCGATGAGGCCGATGAGGACGCCCGCGAGCAGGCCGCCGCCAGAGAACCGGCGACCTGGTTCCGCAGCACGCGCTTCGGCGACAGCAAGGATCGCGTGCTGGTCAAGAGCACCGGTGAGCCGACGTACACCCTGCCCGATATCGCCTATCACGTCAACAAGCTGGAGCGCGGGTTCGATCTGGCGGTCAACGTGCTGGGGGCCGATCATTACGTGCAGCATCAGGTCGTCAAGTACGGCCTGCAGGCGCTGGGCTATGACGCCGCGCGCGTGCACGTCATCATCATCCAGCTCGTGGCGCTGCTCAAGAACGGCCAGCCGGTGCGCATGTCGTCGCGCAAGGGCGATTTCGAGACGCTGGACGATCTGATCGACCAGACCAGCCCCGATGCGGTGCGCTACGTCCTGCTGGCGCGCAGCCCGGATACGCACCTCAACTTCGATATCGATCTGGCCGTCAAACAGTCGAACGAAAACCCGGTCTACTACATCCAGTATGCCCACGTGCGCTGCGCCGGCATCATGCGCGAGGCCGCGGCGCGCGGTCTGACCGATGACGGGGCCGATCTCAGCCTGCTGGGGGCGGATGAACTGCGCTTCCTCAAGAAGGCGTTCGAGCTGGGCGAGGTGATCGAGCAGGCGGCGCGCACCCTGGAAGCGTACCGCGTCGCGTTCTACACGCTGGAACTGGCCCAGATCTTCCACCCGATCTTCGACAGCGTGCGCGTGCTGCACAGCGAAGTGCCCCCGGAGGTCGCGCGGGCCAGACTGCGCTTTTACCGGGCGGCACAGGTCGTTTTCCGCCGGGCGCTGCGCCTGATGGGCATGAGCGCGCCCGATCATATGTGACAGGAGTGAGCGGCGATGGGACTGAAACCGGATCACTGGATCCGCCGGATGGCGCTGGAACACGGCATGATCGAGCCGTTCGTTGAGAAGCAGGTGCGCCAGGGGGTGATCAGCTACGGCGTCTCCAGCTACGGCTACGATATGCGCGTGGCGGATGAGTTCCGCGTGTTCACCAACGTCTACAACAGCATCGTCGATCCCAAGAACTTCTCGCCCGAGTCGTTCGTCACGATCCAGACCGATATCTGCGTCATCCCGCCCAATTCGTTCGCGCTGGCCCGGTCGGTGGAGTACTTCCGCATCCCGCGCGGGGTGCTCACGCTGTGCGTCGGCAAATCGACGTATGCGCGCACCGGCATCATCACCAATGTCACCCCGTTCGAGCCGGGCTGGGAGGGCCACGTCACGCTGGAGATCAGCAACACCACGCCGCTGCCCGCCCGCATCTACGCCAACGAAGGCATCGCCCAGGTGCTCTTCTTCGAGGCCGACGAGGAATGCGAGGTGAGCTACGCCGATCGCGGCGGCAAATACCAGGGGCAGACCGGCGTCACGCCGCCGCGCCTGTGACGGCGGGGCGTCTGGCCCGGAAATTGGGTTTTCGCGCCCGTTTTGATCCCGATCCGACCCGATCCGGGATTGAAGCCGGGCGCTGTTTCCGTTACAGTTAGCGCAGTCAGAATGATCGGGCGGTTAGCTCAGTTGGTTAGAGCGCACGCCTTACAAGCGCGAGGTCACAGGTTCGAGTCCTGTACCGCCCACACCCTCTCTTTCCGGATCGTCACCGGCCCACATCCTCAGACACAAACGAGCGGATGAAAGCGGCGAACGCATAGACGTCGGCGAACGTGCTCGCCAGCCCGACGGAGATGCGGATCGCGCCCACCACCCGCCCCATGACCGCCATCAGATCCGTCAGCGTCATGCGTCGATCGACGTCCAGCGCCGCCTCCAGCTCGGCCCGGGTCAGGCCCAGGGCCGCCTCGCCCGCGCCGGGGTTGCAGAAGCAACCGGAACGCAGCGAGATGCGCCGCTGGCTGGCGCGCGCTTCGATCTGACGGTAATCGATGAGCGCGCCGGAGGGATCGACCAGGTTGAAGGCGATCGTGCCGCCGCGCGCCTCCGTCGTGAGCGGGCCGTAGATGCGCACCGCCGGCTGGCCGTTGGGGTGCTGCAGCGTCGCCAGCAGGTTGAGCAGCCAGCCGGTCAGACAGCGGACGCGCTCGTGGATCCGGTCGATGCCGACGTCGTTGAGGAAACGCAGGCCGATCGCGACGGAGGGCAGATTGAGGTAATCGAGCGTGCCATCCTCGAACGCCTCCGCCCCTTCATGCAGGTGATGCCGGTTGGGTTCGACGGTGGCGATGCTGATCGTGCCGCCGGCGAACCACGGACGGCGCAGTTTGCCCAGCGCCGCGCGCCGGGCGATCAGCGCGCCGATGCCCGTCGGGTAGCCGAACATCTTGTAAAACGACAGGGAGACGAAATCGGGCTGCACCGCGCTCAGATCGAGGCGGTTGGTCGGCGCGAAAGCCGCCGCATCGAGCAGGACATCCCAGCCGAGCGCGCGCGCCCGCGCCACCCAGCCGAGATCGTGCTGGACGCCGGAGAAGTTGGACTGGGCGGGGTAGGCGAAGAGATGTGGGTGGGCGCGATCGATCGCGTTCAGCTCGGCCTCCAGCCGTGCGGAGTCGATGCGCAGATCGGGCGGGATCACCGGGGCATAGCGCACCACTGCGCCGCGCTGCGCCGCGAATTCGCGGATGCCGTTGACGCTGTTGTGGTTGTCGAACGTGAGCAGGTATTTCCCGCCCGGTGCGAACGGATACGACTCGCCGACCAGGTGGAGCGCGCCGCTGGCGTTGGCGGTGAAGATGACGACGTACTCGGCCGGATCGGCGTTGAAGTGGCGCAGCACCGCCGCGCGCGTCCGCTCCACCTGGTCGGTGGAGGCCTGCGAGGTCGGGTTGCTGCTGTGCGGGTTGCCGAACACACCGCCCGTCAGCAGGGCGAGATGTTCCGCCACCTGCGACGCCGCGTACAGGCCGCCGCCGGTGTAATCGAGATAGATGTGGCCGAGCGCGTCCAGCCGACTGAACTCGCGCGCGCGCAGGTCATCCAGCGCCGCTGTCTGGCGGTAAGCAGGGTAGCGGCGCAGGAAGTCCGCGTAGGCTTCTTCGTAACGCTCAAGGGGAAGGGTAGGTGAGATCGTCATGAGCTGTGCTCCATCGTTGGGGCGGCGCCAGCCAGCGCCGCGGCCTGATCTCGGGCCGGGATCTGGCTCATGGCATATTCCGCCAGCGCCGCGATCGTCAGGCTGGGGTTGATGCCGGGGTTGGCCGGGATGATCGACCCGTCCACCACGTACAGACCGGGGTAATTGAAGACCTCGCACCGCGTGTTGACTACGCCGTCGGCGTCGCTGCGGCCCATCGGCACGCCGCAGATCAGGTGCGCGGTCGCCGGGATGCCGAGCAGCGTCTCCGGGATCGTGTTCTGGGCGATGCCATGCGTCTTTTCGGCGAAGCGGCGCGTCAGCCCGTGGGTGATGGCCGGGTCGGGCGACATCGACGTGCCGGGCGGCACGTCCGTCACCAGGCCGCGCCGGAAACCGGTGAACAGGTTCCGGCCCAGCCGCATGCGCATGGCGCTTTCCGCCGTCTGCATGATCAGCAGGATCGTCGAGCGCTGCGCCCAGCGCGAGAAGAATTTGGCGTAGAGAAACTCAACCGGGTGGCGCAGGCCGTGGCCGATCGTCCGGATCAGGCGCTGGAACGGCGTCCTGGCCCCTTCGATCATCGGGATGGCCAGCAGGCGCATGAAGGACGATCCTTTCGGGTAGCGCACCGGTTCGACGCGGGTGATGGCGTCGAGTGCAAACAACGATGTGATCGCCGGGCCGGTGGAATAATCCGTGGTGCGATCCCATGAGGTCGAACCGACCAGCGCTTCGCTGTTGCTGCGCACGTTCGATCCCAGCGTCGCTGAGAGGCGTGGCAGCGAGCGGGTGATATCGCGGCAGCGGAAGAGCAGCTTCATCGTGCCGATGGCATGGGCGGAGATGACGACGTTCCGCGCCCGCACGCTGCGCGTCGAACGCGACCACGGCCAGGCCGTCGAGCGGCGGTAGACGACCTCGTAGCGCGCCCCGTCCGGCTGACCGTCCGGCAGCGGGCGGATATCGGTCACTTCCGATTCGGCCTGGATGACCGCGCCCTGCTGCTCGGCGAAATACAGGTAATTCTTGACCAGCGTGTTCTTCGCGCCGACGCGGCAGCCGACCATGCACCCGCCGCAGCCGGTGCAGCCGGTGCGCTCTGGCCCGGCTCCGCCGAAGTACGGATCGGGCACGGTTTTGCCCGGTTCGCCGAAGAAGATGCCGACGTCGGCCAGCGCGAAGGTATCGCCCTGACCGCGTTCATCGGCGATCTCGCGCAGGACGATATCCGCCGGCGTGATGCACGGGTTGCGCGTCACGCCCAGCATGCGCCGGGCGGTCTCGTAATGCGGGCGCAGCACGGTTTTCCAGTCGGCCAGGTCGCGCCAGCCGGGTGCGTCGAACAGCTCTGGCCCCGGTTCCATCAGCACATTGGCGTAGACCAGGCTGCCCCCGCCCACGCCGCTGCCGTGCAGCACCATGATGTCGTTGAACAGGCTGATCTGCTGGATGCCGAAGCAGCGCAGCGCCGGCAGCCACAGATACCTGAAGAGGTTCCAGTTGGTGCGCGGGAAGTCCTGATCGCGGAAGCGTTTGCCGCGCTCCAGCACCAGGACGGAGTACCCTTTCTCGGTCAGGCGCATGGCGGAGACGCTGCCGCCAAACCCAGACCCCACGATCACAAAATCCCAGGTCGGCATGATGGATACTTTTTCTACTCAGAAAGAATGATCGCGCCGGGGCGGGCGGGCGCCCCGGCCCGAATTTGTTTCTATTGTAACCCGATCGGCGGGTGAAGAGGCAGTTCTGGCCGGATGCCGTCGCGGCACAGGGCGCAGCGGTTCCGGGAAAAGGGCGGCGTCCTGCTGAAATGATCTGGAAACCGACTTGCATGTCACACCCGGCGTGGCCGCTGAGGTTGAATTGCACCCCTGTCGGAGCCGAAATTGGCCCGATCGGCTGATCTGGTTAGAATGATTAAGGCGTGAAGTTCAGGTCGTGTTATAATTGCGTTATAAACCCGGGCCGCCAGTGATTAGGGGGAGTGCGATGAGTCAGGCAGCGGGCACGATACCGCAGGACACAGCGCCGCTGCGCGAGATTCTGATCGTAGAAGATGAAGCGGATACCGCCGAAGTGCTGAGCACCTCGCTGGAGACAGCCGGCTTCGCCCCGATCGTCGCGCCGGACGGGGGCGAAGCGCTGCGTCTGCTGCGGACGCGCGCGCCATATCTGCTGCTGCTCGACCTGCGTCTGCCGGATATGCACGGGCTGGAGGTGCTGCGCTACGCCCGCGAGCAGTCCGCCGATCTGCCCCTGATCGTGATCAGCGGCTATGGCGAACAGAGCGATCGCATCACGGCGCTCAACGCCGGTGCGGATGATTTCCTCACCAAGCCGTTCAGTCTGGAAGTCCTGCTGGCGCGCATTCACGCGCTGCTGCGCCGGGTTGAGATGCTGACGCCCGCCACGGAGATGCGGCTGCGCGTGCGCGGTCTGGAGCTGGATACCACGCGCCGGGTGGCCTTCATGCGCGGCAAGAAGCTGCATCTGACGCCGATCGAATACAGCCTGCTGCTGACCCTGATGCGCAATGCCGATAAGACGGTCACCCATGATGAACTGCTGCGCGCGGTCTGGGGGGAGGAGAGCGGGGGCGATTTTTCCGTCCTGCGCGTCAACATCTCCCGGCTGCGGCAGAAACTGGAGGAAAACCCGCGCAGCCCGACGTATATCGTCACCGCCCCGGGCCAGGGGTATATCATGCCGCTGTGGAAAAAATGACCGATCGATCGTCGGGTGAACCAAGATGCGAATGCGAATCCTGATCGTGCTGCTGGGCGCGGCCCTCGTCGTCATCACCTGGACGGTGCCGCTGTGGCAGCCGATCCTGCAGCAGCGCGCGGCGGAACAGGCCGCCAACCTGTTCCCCGGTCTCAATGCCGAGCAGCAGGCGCTGTTCGCCATTCTGCCCCGTGAACAGCAGGACGCCTACCGCGCGCTGGCGGAAACTGATCCGGTGATCGCCGCGCGCATGGTGGCGGCGGCGCTGTCCCCCGGCGTGCCCGCCCCGGAGAGCGGCGAGCAGATGCCGCCGCTGACCAACCCGGTCGTCATGGCCACGGGCG
Organism: Anaerolineae bacterium; assembly: GCA_034432395.1. Lineage (GTDB taxonomy): Bacteria > Chloroflexota > Anaerolineae > Aggregatilineales > Phototrophicaceae > Flexifilum. The sequence goes on along the minus strand of DAOUBU010000083.1, from coordinate 52,842 downwards.
TCTTCCAGCGCGTCGATGCCGTGCGCTGGGCGCAGGGCGATGCCACGATCTACCAGGGGACGGATGGTGGGCGCGTACTGCGCTTCGACAATTTCAGCATGGCCAACGCCCCGGATATGCGCGTGTTCCTGTCCGCCAGCACCAACCCGGTCACGCCGGAGGAGATGCGCCTGCAGGGGATCGAGGTCGATCTCGGCGCGCTTCAGGGCATCTCTGGCCCGCAGAACTATACGATCTCGGACGCGGTCGAACTGACGAACTATCGCAGTGTCGTGCTTTACAGCCCGTCATTGGATATGATCTATGCGTTCGCTCCGCTGTTCGTCCGTATGTGAGGATGCGCCCGCGTGAATTATCCCGAAGCGTCAGCCTACACCGGCGTACTCGCGCCGATCTACGAACGCCTGGGGATGGCCAGTTTTGCGGCTGGCATCGTCCCCCAGATCATCCCGTACCTGCAGGGAGATCTGGACTGGTTTGGCCGGCGGATCCTGGATCTGGGCTGCGGGACGGGCGCGGCGGCCCGCTGGCTGGCGACCCACACGATGAATGTCACCGCCATCGATCAGTCGCCGGAGATGCTGCTTCAGGCCCGGCAGAGCATCGACACCAGCGGCCTCAGCCTGAGCTGGGCCGCCGGGGATCTGCGGCATCTGCAGGGGGATACGGAGTACGATCTGGCGCTGGCGCTGGACGTGATGAATGAACTGGGCGGGCTGCGCGAGTTTGAGGCCGCGCTCGCCAGCGTCCGGGCGGCGCTCGCTCCGGGCAAGTTCTTCGTCTTCGATCTGCACACCATCGGCGGGCTTGACCGTCAGATCGGCATCCGCATCCCGATCAACGCGGATGATTGTTTCATCACGCTGGAACAGCGCTTCGATCACGAGCGCAGCCTGCTCACCAGCGAGTATTACGTCTTTTTCAACAACCCCAACGGTTCCTGGCGGCTGGAGCGCGGCATCCGCTACCAGCGCGCCTACCCCGTGCAGGCGATCGCGGCGCTGCTCGGTCGGTCGGGCTACCAGCTCATGGCGCTGGTGACGCCGACGTTCCAGCCGGTCGATCCGGCCGCGCTGACCGCCGATCGCGTGCTCTTTTTCGCCCGCAAGTCAGATGGTTAAGTATGGACATCCAGCTTGAATCGACCGCGCGGGCGGCGTTCCCGGCCCGCTATCTGCTCGATCGGGAACACGGCGGCCTGCGCACCGCGGTGCTGCTGCTGTTCATCGCCGCCGGGGCGGCGGCGTTCTTCATCAGCGGCGCGCTCATCCAGGATGTCGGCCTCGATCTGCTGTCGATCCTGATCGGCCTCAGCGTGGGGGCGGGGGCGGCCTACCTGGGCGAGCGCATCCTCAAGCGGATCTGGCCCAGCGGGCGGGTGCTGCTGATCGATACCGCCGGCGTCCGCCTGCTGCGCCACACGCAAACGGAAGCCGAGATGCGCATCGATCAGCCGGTCACCGCGCTGCTGTGGACGTTCAAAACGCCGCGCCGGTCAAAAGTGCCCAAAGGCTGGTCGCTGCTGGCCTGCGCGCTGGAACACGATGATATCCAGCTCACGGTGTACACGCTGATGTCCCCCCGGCAGGTTGAAGGGTATCAGCGGGCGGGGCGGTTTCAACTGCTCAAACCGCGCGACCGGTCGGCGCAGACCGCCAATCCGCTGCGCGTCGATTTCAGCGCTGAAAGTGAGCAGCGCCGCCTGCGCGAGGCGGAAGATCTGCGCTGGCTGCGCGGCGCTGAAATGCAGCCGGACGACTTCATCGCCTACATCGATATCCTGTTCACCCATTTTCCCGACTGGATGCCGCGTAGTTGAAAGGGCACGTCGATGATCAGACCGACGCTGGCGCTGGCGCTGGGGCTGGCGCTGTCGATCCTGCTGTCCGGGGGGCGGGATCGCGTCGCCGCGCAGGGCGGTATCACCCCTGAAGAGCCGGTCAGCGGCACGATCGAACCCGGCCAGGCCGCCGATTTCACCTTTAACGGCACAGCGGGCGAGGTGATCTCGCTGCTGGCCGCCGCTCAGGACGCCGCGCTCGACCCGGTGCTGACGCTGCTGGACAGCGGCGGTCGGCCCCTGCTCAGCAGCGATGATTACGCCTATCCCGCCAGCCGGGATGCCCTGCTGGAGGCGGTCACGCTGCCGCGCACCGGCGTATACACGGCGCGGGTTGAAGGGTTCGCCGCCAGCGCCGGCCCGTTCACGCTGACGCTGCGGCGCGGTTTCGCCGGGGCGGGGTTCACCGATGGCTTCGCGTCCAGCCGCGGCTGGAGCGCGGAGGATGGGGCCAGCCTGCGCAGCGCTTCCGGGACGCTGATCGTTTCGTTCACCGGGCAGGGCTATGCCAGCGCTTTCAACGACGACGCGCCGGCCTTTACGGAGTTTTACGCCCGCGTCGAGGTCGTCGATGTCCGCGCATCCGAGCCGGGCTGGATCGCGGGTCTGACGGCGCGCGCCCGCGGTGGGGTGCAGTACACGCTGCTCATCCGCGGGGATGGAACCTGGCGCGTCGTCGAGCACAGTCCTGACGGGGAGCGGGTGCTGCGCGACTGGGTCACGCATCCGGCCATCGTTGCCGGGCAGACGCGCTTCAGCATCGGTATGCTGCTGCGCAACCGCGGGCTGCACCTGTTCTACAACGATACGCTGCTCGGCCTGATCCCGGCCCTCGATCTGACCGGGGAGGCTCAAATCGGGCTGGTGGCCGGCATTCAGCGCGCGCTGCCGCAGGAGGCGGTCATCACTTACGATAACCTGACGATCACCACGCCGCTGCGCATCGAGGAAGCGCCCGTGCTGCCGCAGGCGCTGATCGTCGGCGACAGCCAGACTCTGATCTACGCGCTGACGCGCCGTCACCTCGTCCCGGCCACCGGTCAGGTCGCGCTGACCGTCCCCGAAAGCTCCGTCCAGTTCGCGCGCAGCGGGGTCAGCCGGCTGCTGCTGGGCGGCGGGGTGGAATATCGTAATTTCGTCATCGGCGCGACGGTCGATCTGACGCAGAACACGGTCGGTCTCAGCGGCTGCGGGCTGGTGCTGCGCTCGCAGAGCGACGATGATTACGCGCTCGCCTTCTTCGACTCGCAGGGGGGCTACGGGCTGTCCGTGCAGGCGCAGGGCGAATTCCAGCCCGGCCTGTTCAGCCAGGGGCTGCCGCCGGAACGGACGCATCATCTGCTCGTCATCGCCGACGGGACGACGCTGTATTTCTACATCGATGGCCGCGCCGCTGGCTCCCTGATCACGCCGGATGTGCCGGGGCAGGTGGGCGGCGCGGTGGTCAACTACGATGCCGTGGACACCCTGTGCCAGTTCCGCAACCTGTGGGTGTACCAGTGGGAACCCTGAGGCGGCGCGCCCCTGGCGGATGATCGGCGCGCGGCATCAGCGAAGCTGGAGCACCTGCCCGGTCTCCGTGCGGTAGAAGACGGTGCGCGGGCGGCCCGGCAGTTCGACCAGGCGCACCTGCCCGGCCACCACCACCGGCGGGATATCCATCCGCTCGGCCCCCGGCGCGTCGATGATCAGCACGCTGGCCCCGCCTTCGATCACGACCGGGACGCTCGTCTCTTCCCACTGGGCATTGGCGACCGGAAATTCGCCGCTCAACTGATTGGCGTTGATGATGAACTCGCCCGAACGGAACGTGTTGCTCCACATGACGTACAGCGTCCGATCGGGGAAGAGGAACGTGATCAGCGTCGCCTCCGGCAGGTGAAAGCGCTGGACGAGCGTGGAGCCGGAGAAGCGCTCGATGACCTGGTGGTAGGCGAAAAACGCCGGTCTGGGCGAGGCATCGCCGCGCAGCAGCCCCCACGGCTCGCTGAGGCCGGGCGTGAAATGGTTGTCGTACAGCCGGTAGGGCGCGATCCGATCGGCCCCCGCGGCCAGCGCCGTCGCGCTCGCCTGGACGATGTAATCGGCCTGCTGCTGGGTGTTGGCGCGCAGCGGCGCATTGATCCCCCACTCACCGTCGATGCGCGGGCTGGCGTTGAATTCATCGAACCAGATCGCTTTGTTCCCCAGGCCGAACTGACGCAGGATCTCGATATGGTGCATGAACACGTTCCAGACCGCCCCAGTGGTGAAGTACAGGTGGATGCCGATGCCGTCGAAGAAGTAATTGTTGGCCGCGGCATCGGGGAAGTTGTACAGGTAGCGCAGCAGACGCGATAAGTACGGCTCGCGGCGGCGGTTGCGGTCGCCCCACCACAGCATCCCCGGCAGATTGACGTGCGCCTCCGGATCGACCGACTTGATGGCCAGGTAGCCGACGCGGACGATGTTGGCGAAATCTTCCACCGTACCCAGAAATTCCGGGACGCCGCCTTCATCCGGCAGGATATCCGGCTCGTTCCAGATGATCCAGTGGCGCACGCCCAGCGGGGCGTAATAAGCGACCAGACGCCGCAGCCAGGCCGCCCAGTAATTGCGCCGATGATCGATCGGCAGATCGAGGCCGTCGGGGACGCTGCCCGGCAGCCCTTCATCGGACGCCCACGGCGGTGTCCCCTTGACGATGCCGACGATCTGGCGGTTGGCCGCCGCCGCTTCGGCGAAGATCGTCTCATCGATGTGGCCCGTGCGGAACTGACCGGGGAAGCTCGGCTGAAAGTCGTACCAGTAGAAGATCATCCGATCCCAGGTGACGCCCAGTTGGGCCGCTTCCTCCGGGCGATAGTACGCCTCGACGATGCCAAATGTTCGGTCGATGCTCTCGTCCACCGGCGGCAGACTCAGCGCTCTGTCATCGGCCTGTACCGGTGCGAACGCGAGCAGGGCAAGGCACATCGTCAGCGCGGTGTGGAAAAATTTCAGGCGCATCAGCCAGAATCCCTCTGTTGAGAAATGGGTGCAGCGGCGCGTATTATGACAGAAAATGAAGCCGCCTGACAGGCGATCGCGCCGCCAGATTGGCAGAAGCGGGCGGACGGGTCGCGGTCATGCCGCAGCGCCACAAAATCCGCCCGGTGTGAGCGCAGCAAAAATAGAGCAGGCCCGTCAATGCGACGGGCCTGTCTGTTGAGCGATGTCGTTGGATCCAGCGGGCTGATCGATGCTCAGCGGCGCATGACCGCGCCGAGCGTGTCGCACGCCGGGCACGAGCCGTCGGGCCGGAACATAGCGTAGCCGCCCATCGGGTCGGTGGCGGTGAAGAAGGGGAAATCGACGTTCCAGACGATCATCATCGCCACGCGCCCGCTGTTGGCCGCGATGGTGGCCGCTTCCGCCAGCCAGGCGGCCTGCTGCGCCACGGTGACATTCTGTGCCCAGGCGAAGGCCCCCGGCAGCGGCGTCTGGAAGCCCTGCGGCGACAGGTAGCCCAGTTCGGTGAAGCACACCGGACGCCCGCCGAACGGCGAGTAGCCGCGGTTGATCATCGACTGGAAGAAGTAAGTCGGGTAGCTGCCGCGCGGATCGCCGCTGGTGGCGCTGGGCGGGATGATGCCTTCGTTGTAGTGCAGGCCGACGCAGTCCATGTACTGTGCCGCGCCCGCCGCCGCCATCTGCTGCATGAAGGCGTCGTCGTTGCAGCCCTGCGGCGCACAGCCCGCCGCCCCGAAGAAGCCCGTCGGCGCGGGCGCCCCGCTGATGACGATCACGCCGGGATTGGCCGACTTGATCGCGTTGTACGCGGCGGCCAGCAGACGGGTGTAGTTGGCCCCGTTGATCTGCCCGGCTGGCCATTCGCGGTCGATGTTCGGTTCGTTCCACACCTCGATCGCATCGCCCGCCTGCATCTGCCGGGCCACGCCGGCGACGAAGCTGGCGTAGGTGCTGACGTAGCTGTCGAAATTGCCCATCTGCGCCGGATCGCCGACGATGCCGAGGACGATGCGGAAGCCGTTGGCGCGGGCCGACTGGATCAGCCCGGCGACCGCCGACGGATCCTGGCCGAGCACGTAGCGGAACTGCTTCTTGACGATCGTCATGCCCGCGCGGCGCATCAGGCTGACCGTGTTGGCGTTGAGTTCGAGCACGTGGCCGCCGAGCACGAACCCGTTGACGTTGGCCGAACCGGCGACCGGCGGCGGTAGGTTGGGATCGACAGCGCCCGGCGCTGGCGTCGGCGCGGCGCTGCCCACCGTCACGGTATCGCACGCGGTGACGATCGTCGAGTCGAAGCTGGAGCGGCCCTCGAACTGCCGACCGTTGAGCGCGGTGATCAAAAACGTCCAGCCGAAATACAGCGGGCGGTAGGCTGTTGGATCTTCCAGCGTCAGGCACGAGTCAATTCCGGCCCCTGTCCATTCGGTCTGGAACCATTCCCAACTGCGGACGAAGGTGAGATCGACGTTGAATTTTTCCTCGATCGCATCGCGCGCGGCGGAAAAAGCCAGCCACAGTTGATCCTGCGGCGTGGGCGTCGGGCCGGTCTGCGCGGCGACGGGCTGCGGTGCGCCGATCTGCACGAAGAGCGCCAGCATGGCGATCAACGCGGTCAGGGCCAGACCCAGTGGGAGAAAACGAACCTGTTTCTGCATATAGCGATAACCTCGGTCGAACTTGTCTCTTCGCTGACGACAGTCCCGCGCCCCACGAGCGAGTCGCCCATGGGCGCGAATGCCGTCCTAGTCTATGCGATCGCATGCTAATTTTCCATACCCGTAGGGATGGCGTAGGACAGATCCGGAGCGCGGCGATCAGCCTGTAAGCAGTGGCGCGAGCGCGATGATGCCGTCGCGCACCGCGATCGCCGTCCCGCAGGCGGCGCAGGTCAGCGCCGACTCCGTCCGTTCCCAGTCGATCTGACCGCACACCGGGCAGCGCAGGACTTCGACCAGCGGGTGCGCGTCCGTCGGGGGCGACTCGCCATCCTTCCAGGCGAGCACGCGGTCATAATCGACCTGCCAGGTCTCGAAGACGACATCGCTGCATCCCAGATCGTACAGCGCCTCCGCCAGCCGGTCGGCCTTCCAGGCTTTGCCGGGCATCAGCCGGGTGCTGATGCGCAGCGTCGTGACGAGCAGCCCGCCGGGGCGCAGCACCCGGATCAGTTCTTCCAGGACGGCGCGCGGGCGCTCCATGAATTCGAGCGCTTCCAGACAGGTGACGACGTCGAACGTCGCATCGGGGAACGGCAGCGTTTCCGCCGGGCACCAGAGCAGCGGAGCGCGGTCACCGGCCCGTTCGCCGAGCAGGGCATCGAGTTTGGGCACGGCGTGCAGCAGCATGGGCCGCGACAGCTCGACGTTGATCACGCGGCCCTGAAAATGGGCATGGCGGAACAGGGCGATGGCGGTGCGGCACGTACCAGCGGCGGCGTCGAGGACGAGGGGATGTTTGAGCGGCGCGATCGCCTCCAGGATCGGCTGGGCGACGTAGGCATGCTCATGCGGGGCGTGGAAGCGCTTGATCCGGTCGTAGCGCCCGGCGTAAAGATCGTACAGCCAGATGACCACCCGCCGGCCCAGGTAGACCCCCTCGGTCTCGAAGAACAGCCACCACACCAGCCACGCCCCCAGCCCGATGGCGGCGATCAGCGCGGCGGGGCCGAGCAGGTCGGTCATGCCGGCAGCCGCCCCTGTTGACGCAGCCAGTCAGCGCAGGCGCGCGCCCCGGCATCGAGGTCGAAGCGCGGCGCCCAGCCGAGCGCGCGCGCCCGGGCGGTGCTGAACGTTTTGTCCCCGGTCACGAACGAGGCCAGATCGGGCAGCTCGCTCGCAAAGCCGCCGACGGGGGACAGGAGCATGGCCGTCCCCGCCAGTGCGTGGATGAGCGGGCGCGGGAGGGGAACCCAGTTCGGCTCAACGCCGGCCAGACGGGCATACGCGGTCAGCCAGGCGCGCCAGGTCGGGGCCGGATCGGGGGTGCAGTTGAAGGCGCGCCCGCTCGCTTCCGGGTGATCGCCCAGCAGCAGCATGAGATCGACCACGTCGCTGACGAAGATCGGCTGCGCCGTCCCATGCCCACCGATTGGGAACGGCGTGAGCGGCGCAGTCGCCAGCCGGAACAGCGTTTCCGTCCAGGTGCGCGCGCCCGGCCCGTAGATCATGCCGGGGCGGATGATCGCCCAGTCGAGGCCGCGCTGCGCGCCGACGGTGCGCACGACCTCCTCGGCCAGCTTTTTGGTCACGCTGTAGGCGTAGACGCCGGGCACGGTGGGCGCATCCTCCGCGATTGTGCCGTTCAGCGGGGATGCGTACACGGCGATCGTGCTCACGTGGACGACCCGGCGCACGCCGGCATCCGCCGCGGCGTGCATGACCGCGCGCGTCCCCTCGACATTGGTGTGGTGCTGCGTGCCGTAAGGGCCATCGAGCGCCGCAGCGATGTGCAGCACGACATCGCACCCGGCGAATGCCTGCGCCGCCGCCGCGCGATCGGTGATCGGGCCGATAACGACATCGACGCCGCGCTGACGCAGCCGCTCCGCGCCGTCTGGACGGCGCACCAGGGCGCGCACGCTGTGGCCGGCGGTCAGCAGCCGATCGAGGGTATGCCCGCCCAGGAAACCGGTCGCGCCGGTGATCGCATACGTCGTCATGGGGTCTCCACATCCACCAGCGTCAGGTCGTCGCGGAACTGCATGGCGTAGAGTTTGGCGTACAGGCCGTCGCGCGCCATCAGCTCATCGTGCGTGCCCAGTTCGAGGATGCGCCCGCGATCGAGCACGCAGATGCGGTGCGCCACTTTGATCGTGGACAGCCGGTGCGCGATGATGACCGTGGTGCGCCCCTGCATCAGGCGCGCCAGGGCTTCCTGGACTTCGTGTTCGCTTTCGCTGTCCAGGCTCGATGTCGCTTCGTCCAGCAGCAGGATGCGCGGATCTTTCAGGATCGCGCGGGCGATGGCGACGCGCTGGCGCTGTCCGCCGCTCAGGCGGATGCCGCGCTCGCCCACAATCGTCTCGTAACCGTCGGGCAGGCCGATGATGAACTCGTGGGCGTTGGCGGCGCGGGCGGCGGCTTCGATCTCGGCATCGCTGGCCTCCAGCCGGCCATAGCGGATGTTCTCGCGGATCGTGCCGCCGAACAGCAGCGTTTCCTGCGGGACGATGCCGATCGCCTCGCGGATCGAACGCTGGGGCACGGTGCGCAGATCGACGCCGTCGATCCGCACCGTGCCCCGCGTCGGGTCGTAAAAGCGCGGGATCAGGTTGAAGATCGTGCTCTTGCCCGCGCCCGACGGCCCGACCAGCGCGATGATCTCACCGGGGGCGATATCCAGGTTGATATCGTGCAGCACGTCCTGCCGCTCATCATAGGCGAACGAGACGTGCTCGAACGTGATCCGGCCCTCCACCGGAGGGAGCGGACGGGCGTCCGGCGCATCGACGACATCGGGCGTCGAGTCGATGATCTCGAACACGCGCCGGGTCGCGCCGATCGCCTCCTGGAAGGAGGCGTACAGGCTGACGAACGAGGCCAGGCTGGCGGCCACCGTCAGACCGTAGATCAGGAAGGAGACGAGCTGCCCGCCGGTCAGCCGCCCGTCCAGCACCTCGCGCCCGCCGAACCAGAGGAAGGCCGCCAGCCCGCCGAAGCCGAAGAAGGCCACGATCGGGCCGAACACAGTGCGGATGCGCAGCAGCAGGATCGTGGCGTGGAAGGTGCGCGCCAGCGCATGTTCGTAGCGATCGATTTCGTACTGTTCGCGGACGAAGCTTTTGACCTCGCGGATGTTCTGCAGCACCTCATCGACGACCGTGGTCGCGCCGGCCAGTTCATCCTGGATGCGCGTGCTGGTGCGCCGCAGCCAGAAGCCGAAGACCGCGCCCAGCACGACGATGACCGGCACGAGCAGCAGGATGAACAGCGTCAGCCGGGCGTTGATGATGAACATGACGACGATCGCGCCGATCATGATCAGCGTCTGCGAGAGCAGCGTCGTCACCGACGTCGTCAGCACCGTGCGCATCACGGTGACATCGGAACTGATGCGCGAGACCAGCTCGCCGACGCGGCGGGTGGTGAAGAACTTGAGCGAGAGCCGCTGCAGGTGGCGGTACAGCTCCTGGCGCAGATCGATGACGATCCGCTCGCCGATCCAGCCGATGTTGTAGCGTTCGATGAATTCCATCGCGGACTGGAGCAGGAACGTGCCGATCAGCAGCAGCGTGATCTGATCGAGCAGGCGCAGATCGCGCACGGTCAGCACCGTATCGACGATCTGCTGGATGACGGCGGGGAAGACCAGCGCCAGCCCGGACGAGACGGTCAGGGCCAGCAGCGCCAGCACCAGGCGGCCCCGGTACGGCAGCAGGTAGCGGAACAGGCGGCTCCATTGAACCGGGCCGCCCGGCGTCTCCCGATCATCGGCAGGGCGAGGGCGGCGGCGCAGCGCGAACATTCAGGCGATCTCCATTCAACCAGCTCATCAACTCAAACGGGATGGTATCGATCGGGTGGTCGGTCCGGGATGTGTATCATCCGGTCTGCGCGGCGCTGACGACCACCCCCTGCGTATCGACATGGGCGATCCAGACCCGCGCGGCGAGGCCCTCATCGATGTAATACGCCTCCAGCAGTTCGGCCAGCCGCTCATGATCGCGCGCGGCGAAGATCAACAGGGCCGGGCAGCCGCCGATCGGGGTCATGGCGGCGGCCCCGTTGCGGCGCAGGAAGTCCCAGGTGTCGTCATATAACGGAATGGCCCGCCGGTGATAGGGCGCGGCGATGCGATCGTCCATGCCCACGGCCAGCAGGCTGTGATCGCCGGCGCGCAGCGCATCGAGCAGCAGCGGCAGGCGTCCCAGCGAATGCAGCGCATCCGCCTGCGGGATGCGTTCCGGCGGCGTCACCCGACCGTCCTCCTGACCCGGCGCGTCGAGCAGCACCAGCAGCACTTTGAGCGGCGCGATCGGCAGGCGGCGGAACAGCGCGGTTTCGCCTTCCAGGATGCTGGCCGTCAGTCCGCCGTGGATGGCGGCGAAAACATGTTCGGGCCGCCCGGTGGTGCGCGCGGCCATCTGCGCCAGTTGATCGCGCGTCAGCGGGTGGTTGAGCAGGTTGTTCCCGCCGATCATGCCAGCGGTGACCAGCGCGATCTCCGCGCCCAACCCGGCCTGATGCGGGATGCCGTTCTCGACCCGGATCGTCAGGCCGAGAACCGCCTGCTCCCGCTGCTGAAAAATGCGGCTCAGGCCGATCACGACGGGATGCCGCCAGCCGAGCGGGTAGCGACCGGGATCCTCGCCCGCTGTTTCGACGACGATCTGGTCGTCACTGCGCTCGCTGATCTCGACGGTGACATACAGGCTGAGCGCCAGCCCCAGCGAACGCAGGCCGACGCCAAAATCCACAGCGGTTGCGGGCAAAGTGACGCGAACGCGGCGCATGGTGCGATCTCAGTTCTGCGCTGTGGGCAGGGAGAAGGTGAACGTGCTGCCCTTGCCCGGCGTGCTGGAGACCCAGATCTCGCCGCCCATGCGCGTGATGATGCGCCGGGCCAGCGTCAGACCCAGGCCGCCGCCGGGGACAGCGCGCACCCGTGGATCTTTCGAGCGGTACATCCGGTCGAAGATCTGCGGCAGATCCTCATCGCTGATGCCGAACCCCTGATCGGCGACCGAGCAGAACGCTTCGCGCTCATCGCCCCAGGCATGGACGACGACCAGCCGTCCGGGTTCCGAATACGTGATCGCGTTGGTGAGCAGCGCCTCGATCACTTCGCGCAGGCGGGCGGGATCGCCCATCACTGAGGGCATCGGACTCTGGATCGAGGTCGCGATCGTGATCTGACGCTCCTGCGCCAGCGCCGCGATCCCGCTGATGGTGCTGAGGATGATCGTATCCAGCGGCAGCGGCACATGCTGGATCGGCATCCCCGCTTCCAGCCAGGCCAGGTTGACCAGATCGCCGATCATCTCGCGCAGTTTGCCGGTGGTTGTGCGGATGCGTTCGAGCAGTTGGCGCTGATCGTCGTTGATCTCGCCGGAGCGCTCCACCAGCTCCGCGAAGCCGCCGATGGCGTTGATCGGGTTGCGCAGATCGTGGGCGATGGTCTGCGCCAGCGCCACCCGCCGCGAGTCCAGTTCGCGCTGTTCGGTCACATCGCGCAGCATGACCAGCCGCCCGCCGCCTTCCAGCGGGGTCGCAGTGCCCACCGCCAGCCGCTTACGGGCCAGCCGGACATCGAGCACCTGCTCACCCGATCGGGTGAACAGATTGAGCAGCATCAGGTTATTGGTGAAGCAGGCGGAAGGCGGACGTCCGATCAAATCCTCGTAGGGCAGGCCGAGCAGCGCGAGCGCCGCCGGGTTGACCTGCGCGATGGCCCCCGAAGCATCGGTGATGATGACGCCGTCCGCTGTGCGCAGAAAGAGCTGGCGCGCAGCATCCGCACTGAGCGGTTCTCGATCGCGGTCATCCTGCATGATCGAACGCTGCTCTCCTCAAGATTGTTCCCGAATGCCGCCCGGCTGGCGATCGACGATCTCCTGCATCGGCACGTCGGCTGGAAGCTGAACGATGCGCCCTGACGGGAAGGCGATCCGGCTGCCGTGGGCGCTGCGTTCTACGGTGACGCCGTGCTGCCGCACGATCACCGGATGATCCCAGGCGAATGCGCCGCCGACCCAGACGCGCTGCGCATCGATGATGCGCACGCCGAAGACGCGCAGCAGCAGATGGATCGGGGCTGTCCCGGAGATGTGGCCGCGCTCGCCGGTATGCCCGCCGCCATCTGCATGATAATACTCATAGAACTGCCCGTCTATGGTCAGCGAGCGCGCCGCCGCGGCCAGAGCACGGCGCGCGATCTGTGCGGCTTCGGCCACATGGCCGGCCTCGATCAGGCCTTCGCCGAGCAGCGTCATCCAGAAGTGGGAGGTCAGCGGCGGATTCGATCCGTTTTCACCCTCGTTTCCGCTCATGCTCACCCCGCCGTCATGCCAGAAAGCCGGCCCGAACAGCCGCTCGATCAGCGGCTGGACGCGCGCCGGGTTCAGGTGCGGCACATACAGCGGCAGCAGCGCGGCCAGCTCCGACCCCGTCAGATCGGTCGTGGCGGCGCTGACCCGATAGACGTGGATCAGACCGGCGGTCGTGACGGTATCCACCCGGCTGAAGACGGTGCGGCTGACAGCGCTGCCGCGCGCGGTCTGCCAGCGGAACTGCGCCGCCTCGATGACTTCGCGCACGGCGCGGCCCGCCATATCCACCCCGCTGATCGTCACCGTGACGGACGGGGTGCGCTCCCAGCCGCCGCGGACGACGAGGACGATCCGGCTGGGCGGGGTGAGATCGAGGGCGATGAACTGATCGTCGTCGCCGGGCGCATCCTCGAACAGGATCACCCGTGACGGGACGAGGTGGCTGTCCCGGTCACGGTAGGTATAGCAACCGAGATCGGGCCGCCACAGCGCCTCCAGCGCGCCCTCCAGACGGTTTATGGTCTCTTTCAGCCAGGGATCGGCTGGCTCGCGCAGGTAGTAGCTGATCTCATGCAGGCTGATCGCCTCGGACAGCAGCAGGGCGGCCAGATCGGGCGCTTCGACCAGCCGGATATCCGCCGCGAAATCGCCCGCCGCCGGGGAGAACAACGGCGAAAATGGATAGCCTGCCTGCGCCGGTGTCGTCCATTCCGGCAGGCCGTCACCGTCGGCGTCCATGTCCGCGGCGAACCAGCGGCGCAGGAAACGCAGCAGGCCGGGGTAGGCCTCGCGCAGGAACTGATCGTCTTCGGTGTACTGGAAGATGGCCCACGTCAGCCGGGCCAGGATCGGCGGGCAGAGCGCGCCGCTGCGCTGGCCGGCCAGCCCGGGCTGGCTGTCGATCCAGCCATCCGCGCGCTGCACTGCCAGATAGTTGCGGATGATGCCCTGCGCCAGCGCCGGCGCGGCGGATGCGGTTCCCAGCGCGGTCAGATAGCTCGTCACCGGATGCTGACCGGCCCAGCTTTCCCCGTAATCGCTGCCGTCACCGCGCCGGCTGAAACCGGTATCGATACGGCGCGCGCTGACCGGGCTGGCATGAGGCAGATGATCTGTCGGGCGCAGATACGCGCTGATCAGACTGTGGCATGAGGCCGCGATGGCGGCATCGAAAGCGGCATCCCCCGTCGCGATCTGCGGCAGGGCGGCGGCGGCGCGGCGCACCGCTCCGTCATGATCTTTCCACGAGCTGTGCAGGCGGTTGTAAGCCGCCCGGAGCGAATCGCTGGTGCGGCTCATGCCCGCGTGCACCCAGCGGATCGAGGTGCGCGCGCGCGCCCCGATGGTGACGGTCAGGCCGATCTTGTGGGCGCTGTCATCGACCATGCTGCCCAGGCTATCATCGCCCCGCATCAGGATGATCGGCTCCAGGCCGGGCAGCAGACACGGACGCAGCCCGTAGCCCTCTGACCCGACGGGGACGACCGCCGATTTCAACTCGCGGTTGTGTGCCGCGGCGAAACCGACCAGATCGAGCCGGACTGCCGCGGGGGCGGCGTCATGGTTGATCAGCGTGAAGTGCGCCCCGATCGTCTGCGAGTCGAAAGCGAAGTAACGCGCTTCAAGCTCCAGCGTGGGGGTGATGGATGCGCCCACCCGAATGAAACCCGGCGCGAATTCGATGATCTGCGGCGGCTGCGCGTAGCTGGCGGCGGCGTAGATCACCTGTTGATCGACGACCCACAGCGGGACGATGCTGGCCATGCCGACGCGCCCGCCGTAGCGCGTGCTGACGACCAGCGCCGAGGCGCTCTCCCCCTCGCCAGGGGCGCGCGCGCGCAGCTCCCAGACCTGATCATCCGTGTATCGGGTATCGGACAGCCGGGCATCAGCGGCGAGCGGGATGGCCGATGTCGGCGTGGGCCACGGGCGGCGATCGGGCATGCGGGCAGCCTCTCCGCTGGCGGACGATGAGTGGTATGTCCGGCCAGACCGCCGAAGGCGCCAGCCGGACATCTGTAGTCTACTTCATCCGCCGCCGAGCTGCCATGTGCTGTCGGCTTCGTTGAAGCGGAACTGTTCGTTATACAGGCTGTACAGCACATGATAGCCGGGGCCGGGGATGTAATTGCCCTGCGCATCGACCGTGCCGCCGGCATGGTACTCATACGGGCTGATGTAGCCGAATTCCGGCGTGATCGCATAGCCGAGCGCGTTGCGCACCGCCGCCGATTCTCGCCACAGTTTGCCGAAGCCGCGCTCCGGGATCAGCATACCCTCCGGGGCGGGGGCGAGCGTGGGCAGCACCTCCCCATCGACGTAGGTATCCGGATAGACCGACCACGTGCCGCGCCCCTCGCCGGTCAGCACCAGCACCCAGATCTCGCCGGTCGGCTGGAGCCAGTACATCCGTCCGTGTTCGAACACCTGCTCGGCCACCTGGATCTGCACCTGGATCGGCGTGGGGAAGGCCGGCGGCAGCGGCGTGCGCGAGGGGATGAGGGTCGCCGTCGGCGGGGTCGTCTCGGTCGGCGTGCTGGCGCTGGCCACCTGCGTCGCCGCCGCCTGCGCCAGCGCGGTCGCCTGAACGACGGCGGTCGCTTCTGAGGCCTGGGTCGCTGCGACCTGTGTGGCCGCCGCCCGGGCCTGCGCGGTCGCTGTTCGGTCGGGGGTGATCGTCGGTGTGGCGGTGGGTTCCGGCGTGGCCGTGCTGCTCAATTCGGCGGGGGTGTCCACGGTGATCTCCGCCGTGATCTGCGCATCCGCGGTGACTTCGGGGGTGGGCGAGACGACGATGTAGATGATCGTCGGGGCCTGCGTCTGGCAGCCAGCGGTCGCCGCCGCCGCTGCGATCATCAAGATGAGCGTCGCCCGGACGCGCGCGATCGATTTTCGCATGCGCATCAATTCCTTACGATAAAGATAGCGAAGATAAAATCGATTGTAAGCCGACTGGAAATGGGCCGCAAGGTACGGCTGACCTGTGCCTTGCCTACCGTGTCAGCAGTATAAACCCCCCGCAGTGCGATGTGAAATAGACTCCACTCAGTCTTAAGCCAGCGATCGAATGAGTGTGTGTTAAAGTAACGTTAGCTGCGCGGCATGCGTACCTGTCTCTGAGGTGGAATGGTCACTGCGATGAATCTCAACCTGCCCGCTGTTCCCACCCACATCGTCGTCAACAAAGCTGAAGGCTGGCTGCGCATCACCTGGGCCGATGGGGCGATCTGCACCTACCCGCTGGCGCATCTGCGCGAGGCCTGCCCCTGCGTACAGTGCCGGGGCGGCCACGCTTTCATGGGGCCAGCGTATGATCCGCAAAACCTGCTCACGCTGATGCCGAAACGCTCTTACGGCCTGCTGTCGATCGAGCGCGTGGGCAATTACGCCATCCAGCCGATCTGGGATGATGGCCACAGCACCGGCATCTACACCTGGGATTACCTGCGCAAACTCTGCCCTCAGGATGAGGGCCCTCAGGATGAGAATACGCCGGCGAATGCGGAGGCCGCAGACCCGGAGGTTCGCGACGATGGAGTTTAAGACGACTATGGGCGGCGGCGATCCGGATAATTGGGGGCCTGGCGGCTTCAGCGCGGCCATCTTCGAGTTGATGGCGCTGCTCGATCAGTGCCTGGACGAGGGCGAGATCGACGCTTTCCGTCGGCAGGTCGAAGCGCTGGTGCTGCTCATCCCGCCGCCGCTGAGCCTGCTCAGCGAGTTAGAGGCCGCGCTGCTTAACCGGCGGCGGGAATTTCGCCAGCGTGAGTTCGATGCCCGCACGCATCTGCTCGATTTACAGGAACGCCTGCACCCGTATCTGAACGCCGATCAGGGGCACGGCGGCGCGGAAGCCGCCTCAATGACCGACTCACCGTCCGTCTATCACCAGTTGATCGCCGATGCGCGCTACACCTGCGACCGGGCACAGCGCGATCTGCTGCTGCTGGAGGGAGCGCTCGGCGTGGTGTCGGACTGGCTGCGCGGTCTATCGACCTCGGCCTGGTGGGGATCGGATCCGTCGCAGACTTTTTACGGGGACATCAACCGAGGGCTGCCGCCGCTGACGCAGTAGGGAATAGCGGGCGCAGGGCTTCATCCGTGTTTGCGTGATTTAGACAAAGTGAACGAACTCATATACTCATATCCTTGAACATCGGCCAAACCTGAGTATCATCACATCACAGATCGAACAAACGGATATCTTTGTTCAATCCGGATATCCGGTTCGGTTGACCTGAAACACGAAGTCCTACATTTCTTAAGGAGCTGTGCAATGAAGGTCTTTAGCCGTAAGTTCATGATGCTGCTGGCGCTGGCCGCGCTGCTGATCGTCTCGGCGAGCAGCATCGCCGCTCAGGATCAGGTCACGCTGGTGCTGTGGCACGCCAAGCAGGATGCCGAAGGTGAAATGCTGCTGTCGCTGATCGATGCGTTCCAGGCCGCGAACCCCGGTATCACCGTTGAGCAGGTTTACAACCCCAGCAACACGATCCAGGACAGCTTCATCGCCGCCGCCGGCGCCGGTGAAGGCCCGGATATGATCATCTGGGCGAACGACAGCGTCGGCCCGTGGGCCAATGCCGGCCTGATCGCCGATATCAATGCATCCGTTGGCGAAGACCTGCGCGCCAATGCCAGCAATACGGCCTGGGGCCTGTTCGAATTCAACAACGGTCTGTACGGCATTCCGTTCAGCGCCAAGACGCTGGCCTTCTTCTACAACCGCGCGCTGGTTCCCGAAGCGCCGGCGACCTGGGCTGAAGTGCTGGAGATCAGCCGGGATCTGGTGGCTGAAGGCGTGACCGGTCTGGCCTTCCAGAACGGCTTCTTCCACAGCGCGGGCTTCCTCTTCTCGCTGGGTGGCGCGCTGATGGATGCGGATGGCAACGCCGCTTTCGCTGACGGCACCGAAGGCGCCGCCGCGATGGACGCTTACCTCCAGTTCCACCAGGATATGTACAACCTCGGCCAGGATCCGGACAGCGGCGTCGTCATCGACGGCTCGTCGCCGAACCCCGGCTTCCAGCAGGGCACGGTTGCGATGATCTATGACGGTATCTGGAACCTGGCGCAGTACGAAAGCGACCTGGGTGACGATCTGGGCGTGTCGATCATGCCGGCGCTGGACAACGGTGAAGTCCCCGCGCTGTTCGCCCAGGGCGAAGGCTTCTACCTGAACGCTGCGTCCGCCGCCGATGAGGCCAAGCTGAATGCGTTCCTGGCGTGGGCCGCGTTCGTGACCGGCGTCGATGGCCAGACGATCGCCTCGGTTCAGGGCGGTCTGCTGCCGGTCAACCCGGCGGTGCGGGTCGAAAACCCGAACCTGCAGGTGTTCGCCGAGCAGTTTGCGCTGGGTACGCCGTTCCCGAACCGCGAAGAACTGAGCGCGTTCTGGGGGCCGATGGGCGATGCGATCGCCGCGGTGGGCCAGGGCGGTGAGACGCCGGCGGAAGCCCGTATGGCGGCTTACGAGCTGATCCAGGCGAGCATCGACCAGATCCATGCCCGTCAGGCCGGTCAGTAAGATGAGAACGTACCCCGCGACCGCCGGGCCGCGCGGGTGTTGAAGGCGAATTCCCGCTCGCAGGCGCGGGGCACAGGGCGTCAACCCGCCTGTGCCTCGCGCTTTTTTGAACAGGACTGAGGAAGACTATGTCCACCATGACGACCGTCGGACAGTCACCGGGCATGCTGCGCGAACCGACCGCCTGGGAGAGCTTCAAGGCCGGTCTGCGCGCCAGCGGCATCCCGTGGCTGTTCGTCGCCCCGCCGTTGATCGTGATGCTCTTCATCACTTTTACGCCGCAGTTGTACCAGATCGTGATCTCGCTGCGCGATTTCCGCGCGGAGAACCTGGCCGTCAATGCACCTGAAGCCCCGTTCGTCGGGCTGGATAATTTCGTCCGGGTGCTGACCGGTTTAAATGTCCCCAACTATGCGTTCTTTCCGCTTCTCGGTTTCAACATCGTCTGGACGCTGGTCAACGTCTTCTTTCACGTGGCCATCGGTCTGGCGGTGGCGCTGGCTTTGAATGCGCAGCACGTGATTGGCCGCCGCATCTACCGCGCCCTGTACGTGCTGCCGTGGGCGCTGCCCGGCTACATCACGGCGCTGATCTGGAACAATCTGTGGCAGCAGAACGACGGTGGGTTCAACCTGCTCATCAAGTCGATCAACGACAACCTGGGCACGCGCTTCACCACCAATATCAACTGGCTCGGCGATCTCAACCGTCCGGTTGACCTGCGCCCGATCATCCCGTTCGTCATCATCGCGGGCTGCGGGCTGATCGCCGTGTGGCTGATCCGGCGCACGCTGCGGCTGGGCCTGCTGAAGCCGGACGGCACGATCAACGCCGAGCGCACGGTGTTCAGCATCGGCGGGATCATCGTCCTGGGCGCATCGGCGATCTTCACGCTGGTGGACGTGCTCAACGGCAGCACGGCCACCAACATCCTCGTGCAGTCGTTCGATCGCGCGGGCGCGCCGACGCTGGCCTTTTACGCCGTGCTGATCGCCAATATCTGGCTGGGCTGGCCGTTCATGATGGTGGTGGCGACCGGCGCGCTCCAGTCGATCCCACCCGATCTGTACGAGGCGGCGGACGTCGATGGGGCCAGCAAATGGACGCAGTTCACCAAGATCACGCTGCCGCTGCTGCGCCCGGCCATGGTCCCGGCCATCATGCTGGGCACGGTGTGGACGTTCAACCAGTTCAACGTCATCTTCTTCATCACCGGCGGCGGCCCGCGCGGCCAGACCGATCTGCTGGTGACCCAGGCCTACAAACTGATCGCGCAGGAGCAGTTGTATGGTGCGGCGGCGGCGTTCAGCATCATCGTCTTCTTCGTGCTGCTGATCATCACGCTGATCAACAACCGCATCACGCGCGCCACCAAAGCCTACGACGAGGCCTGAGGGGAGGGGACGAGATGAGCACGCAACAGATTCATCCGGCAGCTTCGGCTGCGCCAGCACGTCCGCTGTCCGAACCGGCTGCGCTGCCGCGCGTCCGCCTGCGGCTGACGCCGAGAATGCGCGGCATCATCATCCGGCAGATCTTCCTGCAGTTGTTCCTGATCTTCATGGCGATCGTGGTGCTGTTCCCGGTCATGTGGATCGTATCGATGGCGGTCGATCCGCGCGGCATCACGCGCCCGACCGACCTCAATCTGTTTCCGCCCAACGCCAATCTGGACGCCTTCTACCGCCTGCTGACCGAGCCGTTCAGCAACGTGCTGCCGATCTACTTCAGCGAACTGCTGATGAACAGCCTGTTCATCGCGCTGGGCGTGTCGCTGTTCACGGTGACGCTGGGGTCGTCGGCGGCCTATGCCTTCTCGCGCTTCCGTTTCATCGGGCGGCAGGCGGGCATGCTGGGCTTCATCGTGCTGCTGCTGCTGCCGTCCACCGGCACGGTCATCCCGCTGTATATCCTGTTCAATTCCGTCCAGATCAACCGCGGGCTGGCCCAGGCGATCCCGTCGTTCTTCACCGGCGGCCTGATCGCGTTTTTGATCTGGCTGGTGTTCACGATCGTCCGTTCGCTGGGCAAGCACAACCCCGATCGCTGGTTCAATCCATCGCCGGGGGCGCTGCTGGGCGGGGTGATCGTCTTCACGCTGGGCGTGCTGTACATCACGCTGCTGGTGATGTTCCAGCGCAGCCCCGTCAATGCACAGGCGTTTGAAGCGCCGCTGGCGGTGATCCAGAACGAATACCGCGCCGCCCAGGCGGATTACAACCAGCGCGTGGGCAGCGTCGCCCAGCGCGATGCCACGGCCACGCGAGCCGAGGCCCGGGCCGCCGCCGCTGCCGAGGCGCTGACCGCGGTGCAGCGGCTGGTCGATGCGCCGCCGGAGACGGCGGCGTCCGTCCTCGATGAGGTGATCGAGAGACAGCGCGCGGCGGGCGCAGCCGACGATGACGATCTGATGGTGGCGCTGCTGGCCGCGCGGACGGCACTGGCCGAAGGGGGCGATGCTGACGCCGCGATCCGCGAGGCGATCGCGGTCGCCCAGACGCAGGCTGATCGGCTGGCCCAGCGCGCCGCCAGCGCCCGCGCCAATCATACCGAGGCCGCTGCGCAGTTGGTGGTCGCTGAAGAGCGGCTGAACGCGGCCCGCATCGACTCCGAACAGAATGCATCCGCGCTGATCGCTCAGCGCTGGCAGGTCGTGCTTCAGTTGTTCCCGTATGCGCTGCTGGCGCTGGCCGGGGCGCTGGTGCTGGCCGCGATCGTCTGGGGGATCGTCGCGCTGCTGCGCTCGGTGGTCGAACCGCGTACGCTGATCAACATCCTGCTCTTCGCCCTGCTGGCCGCGGTGACGATCGGCCTGGGGCTGATGGCGCTGGAAGGCCGCCTGGGCACGCGCGATCCCAATACCACCCAGTCGCTGCGCACCACGCTGCTGGGGCTGTCGCTGGCGTTCGCGTCCGGCGGCCTGCCGTTCGCGATCTGGAACCTCAAGGGGTATTTCGACACCATCCCGAAGGAACTGGAAGAGGCCGCGCTGATCGACGGGGCCGGGCTGTTCGGGACGTTCTTCCGCGTCATGATCCCGCTCTCGCTGCCCGCGTTCGCCATCGTCATCCTGTTCAGCTTCATGAACGGCTGGACGGAATTCATCCTGTCGTGGATCTTCCTGACCGGTGAGACGCAGTCGTACACGCTGGCCATGGCGCTGGCCACCATGACCGGCGGCGGCAACGGCGCTCCGCCGGACATGCAGAAGTTCGCCGCGATGTCGATCCTGATCTCGATCCCGATCCTGGTGCTGTTCTTCGCCTTCCAGCGCTGGATCGTGGGCGGGCTGTCGCTGGGCGGCGTCAAGGGATAGCCGAAGCCGGGGGTCAGGGGAGCGGGGGAAGCCCCCCCGTCAGCCCCTGACCCTCAGCGCTCAACCAGGCACGATGCGCGTGCCGGTCTCGCCGCGCAGCGCGCGCGCAAGATTGGCCGGATCGGTGATCAGCGCCTGCGGGCCGCCCATGCGGACGAACTCATAGGCCGCCTCGATCTTGGGCAGCATGCTGCCCACGCCGAAATGCCCCTCCTTCATGTACTGCGCGGCTTCGGTCAGCGTCATGACGTCGAGCAGGCGCTGATCCGGTTTGTTGAAGTTGAGCGCGACTTTTTCCACGCCGGTGCTGATGATGAACAGATCGGCGCGCAGCGTCTGCGCGATCAGGCTGCTGGCCCGGTCTTTGTCGATGACGGCATACGTCCCCTTCAGTTCGCCGGTCTCGGTGCGGATCACCGGGATGCCGCCGCCGCCGACCGCGATCACGATGTACTCGTTCATGATCAGCGCGCGGATGGCGTTGATCTCCTGAATCGCCTCCGGTTTGGGCGAGGCGACGACGCGCCGCCAGCCGCGCCCGCTGTCCTCCATGACGTTCCAGCCTTCCGCCTCGTAGCGGCGCGCGGTCGCTTCGTCCATGAAGCCGCCGATCGGCTTGGTCGGGTGGGCGAAGGCCGGGTCGTCGGCGCTGACGCGCACCTGGGTGACCACGGTGAGGACGGTGCGGTTGATCCCTCGGCGGCGCAGCGCGTTATCGAGCGACTGCTGCAGCATGTAGCCGATCGACCCCTGGGTATCGGCCACGATCAGGTCGAGCGGCACGGTGTGGACTTCATGCGCGGCCAGTTCGGAGCGGCGCAGGATGTAGCCGACCTGCGGCCCGTTGCCGTGCGTGATCAGGACATTCCAGCCTTCGACGATCATATCGGCGATGTGTTCGCACGTTTCGTGTACCGCCGCCCACTGGTTGACGACTTCGGGCTGCTTCGGATCCTGGATCAAAGAATTGCCGCCGATGGCGACGACCGCCAGTTTTTGCGCCATGATCAACCTGACCTGTTGTTTATCGGGTATGTTCAGTCAATGTTCTCACAGTGTATGCGCATCTTCATCCAGTATCAACTCGACATGCTGGATGAACAGCGGCAGCTCAGAGATGATGCCTGTAAACAGCGCGCCGATGTTGTTACGATAAAAACAGGCAATTCCACTGAACATGCGCCTATTCAGCCTGACCGCTTCCTGTCTGCTGAGATAGCGCCGGCGGACATCCTCGCTGAGCTGATCGGCTTCATCCCCGATCGCCGCGATCGACTGCAATGTGGATCGGCTGATCTCAGAGTCCACGGTAAATTCGGACTTGTCTCTCCCTGCCGTCCTGAGCTGTAAATTGCGCGCTATTTCCAGGATGCGCAGTAGATGTTCTCTATCGCTTTCACTCATTATGTCCACCTTTCAGCGAGATCATCCTGCATCGCGGAAGACTACTCCCAGCCGCCGGATGTGATGCCGCTTTTGACCTCAACGACTGGAACCGGTCAATTCGGTCAGAATAAGCTCTAGCTGCGCAATCAATCCGGGGACATTGTCCGTCGCGATGATCCACAGGATATCATAATTGACATCGCTGTACTGGTGGCCCAGGACATTGCGCAGGCCGATGATCTGCCTCCAGGGCACAGAAGGATATGCTGTTTGAAGGTCAGCGCTGACATGGTTGGCTGCCTCGCCGATGACGAAAATGTCGTAAATCAGCGCCGCACCGATCAACTCATCGTTGGCTTCCAGATCGCTGCGCGCGATCCCGCTCACCCGGCGCTGCGCGCGCCGGGCGAAACGCAGCATATCCTGAAGCAGCAGGATATCGGTTTCCCGCCTATCGTTCATAGATCGTGACCGCTTCAGGCAGCACCCGCGCCCGGATCGCCGGTTTGAGCGAATCCGGCAGTACCAGATCGATCCTGCGCCCCAGCAGCGCTGTGAGTTCATCGTGAATGGTCACGATTTCCCAGCCGGGCGTGTGACCCGGCTCGAATTCGACCAACACGTCGATATCGCTGGGGTCGTCGCCGGCGGGGCGGAAGTCGTCGCGCAGGACGGAGCCGAACAGCCCCAGCCGCTGGATGTGATGCCGCTCGCAGAAGGCGCGGATCGCCTCCAGCGGCAGATCGAGATGGGGAAGATGGCGTGCGTCGGTCATCTGACAGGCTCCGGACGATCGTCTTGTCTTCAGTATAGAATAAAAAACGGGCGGCCTCACCGAAGTCAGACCGCCCGCTGGCTGTTCCAGGTGCGCCGCGCCGTTCAGCGCATCGTCAGCGCCATGGCCGCTTTCTGGACGTGCAGCCGGTTCTCCGCCTCGTCGTAGACGATGCTCTGCGGCCCGTCGATGACCTCGTCGGTCACCTCGATGTTGCGGTCGGCGGGCAGGCAGTGCATGAAGACGGCGTCTTCATGGGCCAGCGCCATACGACGCGAGTCGGTGATCCAGTCGGTGTACTGCTTGCCGTATTTGGCCGATTCCTCTTTGTCCTCGGTCGTCATCCAGCAGCCCCATGACTTGGGATAGACGATATCCGCGCCTTTGAAGCCGTCGTCGAAGTTATGCAGCACCTCGAACGACCCTCTGGATTTTTTGGCGTTCTCCCGCGCCTGCTCGACGATCTCGGGCATCAGGGCGAATTCGGGCGGGTGCGTCAGGCGGACGTTCATGCCGTAGCGCGTCATGAGCAGGATCAGGCTCTGCGGCACGCTCAGCGGCTTCTGATAGCTGGAGGCATAGGCATAGCTGACATTGATCGTCTTGCCGCGCAGATCGCGCCCGAACTTCTCCATGATCGTCATCAGGTCGGCCAGCGCCTGGAAAGGATGGAAGATGTCATCCTGCATGTTGAGGACGGGCACGCGCGAGGCCGCCGCCACTTCACGGACGTACTGGTTGCCGAACTTCCAGTCGCACTGGCGGATGGCGATGCCGTCCGCGTAGCGCCCGATGATCTCGCCGATCTCTTTGGCCGTATCGCCGTGGCTGATCTGAGTGGTTTCGCTGTCGATGAACATGGCGTGGCCGCCGAGCTGCGCCATGCCCGCCTCGAACGAGGCGCGGGTGCGCGTGCTGGTGAAGAAGAACAGCATCGCCAGCACCTTGTCGCGCAGGATCGGGTGCGGTTCGCCCACCGCGCGCTTGCGCTTCAGATCCCACGCCACATCGAGCAGCGTGTCGATCTCCTCGCGCGTCCATTCGAGTTCCGGGGCGATGGCATCCCGCCCGCGCAGATCCGTTTGCATGATGACTGCTCCCTGTTGATTGATGAGAAAACTGCTGATCGATCGCGATTCTAGCCCGATCATCGGGCTGTATCCACATCCAACAGACGCGGTGTGCCCGTCAGAGCCTTCCTGCTATTTCTGGATCATGGCGGGCAGCAGGGCATACCATTCGGTGGAACGCACGACATCATCCAGCGGAACCTGATCGATGACGGTGTGCGCATGGATCTCATCGCCCGGCCCAAAGCCGATCGACGGGATGCCAGCCTTGCCCATCCAGTAGATGCCGTTGGTGCTGAAATCCCACTTGCCAGTGGGCAGCGGCGCGCCCCACAGCGCCGCGCCGGTCTGCACGCCGGCCTGCACATACGGGTGATCTTCGTTCAGCGCCCACGCCGGGAAGATCTTGTCGACCGGGAAGACGAAACCGGTGTAGCTCGGTTCATCGTAGTGCAGGATCGACGCCTCGATATCGGTGCGGTCGCCAATGAGGCGCTTGATGCGCTCCAGTTCGGCTTCCGGCGTCTCGCCGAACGTCACGCGGCGGTCGATGAAGATCACGGCCTCATCGGGCACGGCGTTGATGCTGGGCGTCTTGACCCGCATATCGCTGACGGTGATGCGCCCGTGGCCCAGGAACGGATCGTCGCCCAGCTCCGGCTCCAGCTTGCTGATGGCGTCGATGATCGGCAGGATCTTGTAGATGGCGTTATCGCCCAGGAAGTTGCTGGCGGCATGGGCGCTTTTGCCTTTGGCGACGACCTGCATTTCGACCCGACCTTTGTGGCCGCGGTAGATCTGCATCCTGGTCGGTTCGCCGATGACGACGAAATCGGGGCGCAGGCCCTCGGCTTCGACCAGCGCATGCGGCGCGATGCCGTCGCACCATTCTTCCATGTTGCCGAAGTAGTAGCCCGTCCAGCCATCGAGCAGGCCGAGTTCGTGCGCCAGCGCCAGCCCGTAGATCATGCCGGGCGTGCTGCCTTTTTCATCGCATGCGCCGCGCGCGAAGAAGATGCCGTCTTCAACCTTGCCGATGAACGGATCCCATGCCCAGGCGCTGGGATCGCCGATGCCGACCGTGTCGATATGGCTGTCGTAGAGCAGCTTCTTCGGCCCGCTGCCGATCTCGCCGATGACGTTGCCCATCCGGTCGAACCAGACCCGGTTGAAGCCGAGCTTCTTCATCTCGGCCTCGGCGCGCTCCCCGACAGCGCGGATCTGGCTGTCGTAGCTGGGGATGGCGCACAGATCGCGCAAAAACTGGATGATCGCGTCGCGCTGCGCGGCCACGCGCGATTTGATCTGATCGATCACCGCCTGATCTACCATGAGAAACCCCTTCTGTTCGTCGATCCAGGTCATCTGCGCTTAAGCTTATCCCTGTCCAGGCAGGAGTCAACGATCGACCGATCGGGCTGACCGGCGGGGCAGCGCTCACTCGAACAGATCGATCAGCCGGAACTGTTCGACATCGACCAGGCCGACATCGGTCAGCTTGAGCGCCGGGATGACCTCCAGCGCCATGAAGCTCATGCCCATCAGCGGATCGGGGTGCTGGCTGCCCAGCCCCTGCGCAATGGCGACCAGCGCGTCGTAATCCCGGCGCACCGTCTCGATCGGCGCTTCGCTCATCAGACCGGCGACGGGCAGCGCCAGCGTCCCCAGCACCTGATCGCCGTCCGCCGCCGCAATGCCGCCGCCGAGCGCGATCACCGCGCGCGCCGCCGTCTCCATGCTGCGATCATCCGCGCCGATGACGACCAGGTTGTGATGATCGTGGGCGACCGTGCCGGCCAGCGCGCCGCGCTTCAGCCCGTAGCCGGTGATGAAGCCCTTCGCGATCCGCCCGCTGGCGGTGTGGCGTTCGATGACCGCGATCTTGAGCAGATCGCGATCCGGATCGGCCACGGCCTGCCCATCCACGATCGTCGCATCGAGGACGCGATGCTCCGTCACCACCTGATCGGGCAGGCCGCCGATGACATGGACGCGCGTCTTGCCCGCCGGGGCGGGGATGGTGAAATCGAATCGCTCGATCGCCCCGACATTCATCGAGGGGGCGACCGGGCGCGGCGGCAGCGCCGCCCGGTCAGCAGTGACCGCGCCGCGCTCGGCGATCAACTGACCGTTGCAGTACACCTGGTCGGCGCGCAGATCGCGCAGATCGCGCGTCACGATCAGATCGGCTTTACGACCGAGGGCCACCGCGCCGCGATCGTGCAGGCGGAAGTAGCGGGCCGTGTTGATCGTCCCCATGCGGATGGCGATCAGCGGGTCGATGCCCTCGGCGATGGCGGTGCGCACCAGATGATCGATGCTCCCCTCGTCGATCAGGCTGGCCGGGGTGCGGTCGTCAGTGCAGAAGCAGATCTGGCCGTGGTTGGCCTCGGTGACGACCGGCAGCAGCGGGCGCAGGTTGCGCGTCGTCGTCCCCTCGCGGATGAAGACGGTCATGCCCCGGCGCAGGCGTTCGCGGGCTTCGTCCGCCGTCACGCACTCGTGATCGCTCATGATCCCGGCGGCGATGTAGGCATTGAGCGCTTTGCCGGTCACGCCGGGGCTGTGGCCGTCGAGCACGCGCCCGGCGAACGCCGTCAGCTTGTCCAGCGTGTCTTCATCCCCGTAGATGACGCCGGGGTAGTTCATCATCTCCGCCAGCCCCAGCACGCGCGGATCGTCCAGCAGCGCGGCCAGATCGGGGGCGCGCAGCACCGCACCGCTGGTCTCCATGTGGGTGGCGGGCACGCAGCTCGATGCCATCACGAAGACGTTGATCGGCGTCGCCGCGCCGCGCTCGATCATGAAGCGGATGCCGTCCAGCCCCAGCACGTTGGCGATCTCGTGCGGATCGATGACGACGCTGGTCACGCCGCGCGCCGCCACCGCGCGCGCAAATTCCGGCGGCGTGCACAGGCTCGACTCGATATGGACGTGCGCATCGATGAACCCCGGCAGCACGTAAGCGCCGTCGAGATCGATCACGCTGCGGGCCTCGTAGTCGTCATCCAGGGCGATGACGGTATCGCCGTGGATGACGATCGCCGCCGGGTGGATCTCCCCGGTCAGCACATTGACGAGCCGGGCGTTTTTCAGCATCCGGTCGGCGGGGATGTCGCCGCGCGCAGCGGCGATGCGATCGGCGAGATTGCGGTCGTTCATGAGACAGTGTGTCCTTTCGTTACGGCGGCGGATGGAGAATGCACGATCGCGCCCGGCTCCAGCACCGGATCGGGCGGCGTCCAGCGCCAGACAGTGGAGGACGGGGCGGCGCGCACCCGTTCGAGGATCGCGCTGTCGTCAGCTTCGAGCGCGGTGGTCAGCGGGTTCGACCATTCGCCGCCGCGAAAGCATTCGCCGCCGTGCAGGGGCGCGTCCGCCTCGACCTGGCCGGAGAAGACGAATTCGATCCGCTGATGAGCCGGGTATTCGATCAGGCCGCGCCAGCGCAGTTCAGCCGTCAGACCGAAGCCGGCCAGCAGCGCCGCCGCCTGTTCCCACGGGGCGCTCTCCCCGTCCAGGCCGAGGGTCGGCAGCGCCCGGTGCGCCCAGATCTGACCGGCGACTCCCACAGCCGTGCGCTGCACTGTGAAGATCCGCCCGCTGTCGCGCTGAAACAGGACGATGACGGCGCGTACCCCGAAAACCGGGAAGCGCGGTTCGGGCCGCCCGCGGATCAGGTTGCCGAGATAGCGCAGCGCCAGCCGGCGTTTGATCCGCCGCCGTTCGCGCGTCGTCGTGGCGATCGTGCGCATCTGCGGCTGGCTGCCGAAGGCGTCTTCGACGATGACTTTGAGCGGCAGCGATGGCAGTTCGACCCGGCTGAACCAGCGCGCTGCGCGGGTTTCGTCCGTGGTGGCCCGCAGCGCCCCGCCGACCGGCACGGCGCGAAAGACCACGTTCAGGCGCTGCCACCCGTCCAGATAGTACAGGCCGATCGCATCCTGCACGACGACGCGCAGCCCGGTCTCTTCGCGGGCCTCGCGTTCGGCGGCCTCGGCGAGCTGTTCGCCTTCGTCAAGCCGACCGCCGGGCAGCGCCCAGACTCCCAGGTCGCCGCGCTGCGTCAGCAGCAGCCGGTCGTGGTCGAAGATGGCCGTCATGACGCCCAGCCGCAGCGGTCTGGTACGCGGAGGGCGGCTCGATCGCAGGCGCATGGCGAAGCCCGCTCCCGGAAGTCACTCGCCCCGGATCAGGCGCAGCGCATGGCGGTTGTGCTGTTCAACCAGTTGAGCGACATCCTGCGTGAGCAGGTGGCCATCCTGGACGACGACCCGCCCGTTGATGACGCTCAGATCGACCGTGCCCGGCTGGGTGAACAGCAGCGCCGCCACCGGGTCGCTGAGCGCGCCGGCCAGCGGCAGCGTGTCGATCCGGTAGCCGATGAAGTCGGCGGCCATGCCGGGGGCCAGCGCACCGATATCGTCGCGCCCCAGCACCGCCGCGCCGCCCAGCGTGGCGATCTCCAGCATCTCCCGGGCGGACATCGCCGCCGGATCGCCGCCGGCGCGCTGCAGCAGCAGCCCCAGGCGCGCCTCGGCCAGCAGATGACCGCTGTCGTTGGAGGCAGATCCATCGACCCCCAGCCCGACTTTGACGCGCGCATCGCGCATCTTGCGCACCGGGGCGATCCCGGAGGCGAGGCGCAGGTTCGAAGACGGGCAGTGGCAGACGCCCGTCCCGGTTTTGCCGAAGTGGGCGATCTCGCGGTCGTTGAGCATGACGCAGTGCGCATGCCAGACATCCGGGCCGACCCAGCCGACATCGCGGGCGTAATCGCCGGGCAGCAGGCCGAATTTCTCCAGACTGTAGGCCACATCGTTGGCGTTTTCGGCCAGATGAGTGTGCAGGTGCACCCCGTACGATCGCGCCAGCGCCGCCGCCTCGCGCATCAGATTCTGCGAGACGGTGAACGGCGAACAGGGCGCGACGACGATGCGCGTCATCGCGTAGCGCCGCCGGTCGTGGTACTGCTCGATGACGCGCTGCGTGTCGCGCAGGATGGCCTCTTCATCCTCGACCACGCTGTCCGGCGGCAGACCGCCCTTGCTCTCGCCGACGCTCATCGAGCCGCGCGCGGCGTGAAAGCGGATGCCGATCTCCTGCGCGGCGCGGATCT
Organism: Anaerolineae bacterium; assembly: GCA_034432395.1. Taxonomy (GTDB): domain Bacteria; phylum Chloroflexota; class Anaerolineae; order Aggregatilineales; family Phototrophicaceae; genus Flexifilum. The sequence continues at coordinate 22,828 of DAOUBU010000083.1, read as the reverse complement.
CATCTTCCAGCCGGACATCGTTCGGGTAGATGTACAGATGATCGCTGCTCGTCGTGCAGCCGGACAGGATCAGCTCCGCCATGGCGGTCTTGGCGCTGATGTAGATATCCTCGCCGCGCAGCCGCGCCCAGATCGGGTAGAGCGTGCGCAGCCAGCCGAACAGCTCCTGATCCTGGGCGAAGGCGCGCGTCAGCGATTGGAACATGTGATGATGCGTATTGACCAGCCCGGGCAGGATGATGTGGTGGGGCAGGTCGAGGGTGATATCGGCCTGGAACGGCGGCAGATCGCTCTCCCGCCCGACGGCCACGATCACGCCGTCGCGGACGAACATCGCCGCATCGCGGATCTCGCGGCGCGCGCCGTCCATCGTCACCAGCGTGTGAATGCGACGCAGCAGCATCGTCTGGCTCATGTCGCGGTCTCCGGTTTGCCGCCGTGGATCCGCCAGGCCGCCTTCATCGTGTTGACCAGCAGCATGGTGATCGTCATCGGGCCGACGCCGCCGGGCACTTTGGTGATCGCCCCGGCCACGGGCAGGGCGGAGGCGAGATCGACATCGCCGACGAAGCGATAGCCGCGCGGATCGGTCGGATCCTCGATCTTGTTCGTCCCGACGTCGATGACGACCGCGCCCGGTTTGAGCCAGTCGCCCGGGATGAAGTTGGGCCGCCCGATAGCGGCGATGACGACATCCGCACCGCGCACCACGGCGGGCAGATCCTTCGTCCGGCTGTGGCAGACGGTGACGGTGGCGTTGGCCTTCATCAGCATCAGCGCGACCGGCAGCCCGACGATGTTGCTGCGCCCGACGACGACGGCATTGGCCCCTTCCAACGGCACGCCGATTTCCTTGAGCAGCACCATGCAGCCGGTGGGGGTGGCCGGGGTGAACAGCGGCTCGCGTCCCTTCATCCCCAACAGACCGATGTTGATCGGATGGAAGCCATCGACGTCCTTGTCCAGGCTGACGAGCTGCAAAATCCGCTGTTCATCGATCTGGCCGGGCAGGGGGAGCTGCACCAGGATGCCGTGGACGCGCGGGTCGTCGTTCAAGGCGCTGACGGCCGCTTCAACCGCTTCCTGTGTCGCGTCGGCGGGCAGCAGGTGGGCGTAAGAGGCGATGCCGGCTGTCTCGCAGGCTTTGCGTTTCATGCGGACATACTGGGCCGAGGCGGGGTTATCCCCGACGAGCACGACGCCCAGTCCCGGCGGATGCCCGTAGCGGGCGGTGAACTGCCGGGCTTCTTCTGCCACTGCGGCGCGCATTCGGTCAGCGATCGGCTGACCGTCGATAATCGCTGCGCTCATGATGTCCGTCCTTTGCGTACTGTCCAGAACGCACCGCTACGAGAATACCACGTTCCGCTGCACCCCGCATGGTTCGCGCTGAGAACCGGTGATCCGGCGCGATCGGACGCGACTGACCCGTAGTTTGTCTACGCATTTGTACAACTTACTCACAAAAATTGAAGTATGCCCGCCCCGGTTTTGGCTACCATTAAAATGTGACGAACAGGCCTGCCTGTGATACCCGGTGGAGCCAGGTCGTTGACCCGATCTACTTGCAGGTGGAAGATATGGATGACGGCATGAGCAGCGAACAATTCCTTCCCGGTACGCACGTCGATACCCGGCCCGATCGTCCGGGACGCCGCGGTCAGGCGCTGGTGGAGTATGCGCTGATCCTGGCGCTGCTGGCCATCGCCTTCGGTTTCGCCCTGGCGGCCACCGGCCCGGCGATCGGCAACGTCTTCAGCAACGTGGTCTTCAACATCGTCGGCGCGGAACAGAGCGAACTGGTCGATCTGGCCGCCATCGGCGGCGCGCCGGTGAACTTCTGGCAGACCGTCACCTGGGTAGCGGCCAACCCGCAGGCTGAAACCCCGTTCCCGACGCCCAGGCCGCTGCCGAATACTGTGGAGCCGACAGCGTTCGCCACGCTGACGTTTACGCCTTCCTTCACGTTCACCTTTACGCCGACCCCGACGAATACGCCGACGTTTACGCCGACCAATACGCCCGGCCCATCGCCGACGCCGGCGGATCGCGTCTTCAACATCCCGTTCGTCGAGCAGGTCTCCAGCCAGGATACATTCAGCCTGACCGGGCCGAGCAACGCCGCCAACTGGCGCATCACCGATACTGAACCCTCCGTCCAGGCGGCGTGGACGGTGCAGTGGGCGGCGACGCGCGGCGGCACGGCCTCGGCCAGTGGGTTCACGTTGAGCGGTCTGATGGCCTCGCAGCCGCTGTCCGTGCCGGACGTCAACCGCCCGCACAATTTCAATTTCAACTGGAGTTCGGGCAGGCCCAGCGGGGTGACGTTCTCGAACAACGACAACTGGGGCGCGATCTTCACCGGGACGTTCATCGTTGACCGGCGCACGACGCTGCGCTTCACCGCCTCTGCCGATGACTATGTCCGTGTGCGGCGGGACTCGATGGCGAGCGCTCCGTTCATCACCACGGGGACAACAGCCGTCAGTTCAGTTCAGACGTTCGACCCCGGCACGCACACCATCATCGTCGAATACGGCGAGAATACCGGCAACGCCAGCATCAACTTCACGGTTCAGCGCCTCCCCAACCCCGATGACGTGCTGGGCACGGCGACCTCGCTGTGCAATGTCGGGCGCAACACGCACAGCACGAACAACAGCTCTTCGTTCCCGAACCTGTTCGGCCAATCCGCCGACGGCAACAGCAGCGTGACCTGGGCGGCTGGAGCCACCTGCTATCTCGAGCTGCGCGGCTATGTCAATCTGGCGTCGGGGACCAACCCCCAGCTCAGCTTCTGGGATTTCTGGGATTTCACCGGCAGCAATGCCGGGAACATGCAGGTGGCGCTGCAGGTGGCGGAATACGTGCCTGATGCCAGCGGCGGCCTCAACCGCGGCGCGCTCAACTGGCGCACCATCCCGCTGCGCAGCGGCGGCACGGCCAACTACAACTGGACGCGCACCGTCATCGACCTGGCGCAGATCTCGCCCGCGCTGACGTCCTCGCGCCTGACGTTCCGCTTCCGCATCAGCAACACGGGGGCCAGCAACGCCTCGAATGTGCGCTGGTACGTCGATGACATCCAGGTCACCAGCAACCTGACCCCGACGCGCGCCTTCACCGTCGGCGATGACTGGAACCTGAACACCCGCGCGCAGATGGACGACTTCATCTTCGACGCGGACAGCAGCCGGACGCTGGAGGCCGCTGGCCAGCCCGCGCCGTCCAATTCCTGGCGCTGGGATCTGACCAACACCCGCGCGCGCGGCGGCGTGTGTTGTTCGTTTGAGGAAAGCCCGAACAACGGTGCGACCGACGGGCGCACTACGCGCAACACACTGAGCGGCCCACGAGTCCACTACCTGGAGTTCCGCTACCCGATCGACCTGCGCAGCGGGTTCGCCCCGGCGGCGGACGATGAAGGCGACACTGGCCAGCCGCTGCTGACCTTCTGGCATTCGTACAATGTGAACACCACCAACATCCGTCTGGTGGTTGAGTACAGCCGCGATGACATGACCGCTGCACCGGCTGATGCCGCCACGCCTGTCAACTGGACGGTCATCCCTGGCGAAGGTCTGCTCATTGATTACACCAATCCGCCTGTGAGCGGGACAGGAACCGGTTCTCCGACCGACCGCAATTTGCTCCTCGTTCGCACACAGAACGGTATCCAGCCGATCACGGTGCGCCTGAACGCCATACCGAACTGGGACACGCAGCCGTTCCGCCTGCGCTTCGCCATGTATGTCAACGGCAATCCGGGGGTAGAAGCGGGGTGGTGGATCGACGATATTGCGCTGGAACGCGATAACCAGCAGCTCTATGTGGCGTACCCCTTCCTGGACTCGGCGGAGAACACCACGTTCACCCGCCAGAACTGGCAGACGAACAGCATCTGGGCGGCGACGAACGAGCGCGGCGGCGCGTTCTTCAGCGGTTACAGCTATGCCGACAGCCCGGGGACGAACTTCACCGCCAACACCACGACCTACCTGGAGATGAAGCGCACCATCGACCTGCTGTACGACACGCCGGAGAACAGCGGGCCAGCCGGTGAAGGCCCGACGCGCCCGGCGGCGGCGCGACCGTTCCTGACCTTCTACATGCAGCGGCGGACGGCCTCCAATGCTCAGATTCGGGTGCAGTTGTGGACGCCGCTCACCAATCAGTGGGTGACGGTCTGGTTCTACCAGCATGGTGACACCGTAGGCGGCATCACCACAACCGGGACGCAGACCGCCTGGGAACGCATCGAGGTCGATCTGACGCGCGGTCTGCTCGTCAACCTGTTCACCAACAACAGCGGCTGGACGTGGGGCGGGACGGGGGCGCTCTCCGTCACCGGTAACACGGTGCTCAATGACGACGATATTCGCATTCGTTTCGTCATGGCCGCCTCATCCACTGAGGCCGACGGCGTCTGGATCGATGAGATCGCGATCCAGGATCAGACCGAAGTCGTCCACAAGCTGTGGGGCGCGACGCCGTTCGGTTCACTGGTCACCGGGCCGGGGAATGGGCCGCTGACGGATACCATTGACACGGCCAGCGTCAACCTGCCCCTGAACTGGTACGAGCGCTTCACCCGCAGCAGCCGCTGGGATGCGGTCGACAGCTCGTCCGGTTACGTGCGCAGCGGCGCGCTGGCGATGCACGACAGCCCGCAGCCGACGATCGCCGCGCTGACCAATTACACGCGCGACGGGTATCACATCGTCGATTACCGCCCGATCATCGACCTGCGCGGCATGGTAGCGGCGCAGAACCCGGTGCTCGACTTCTTCATCCGCTACCAGATCGGCAGCAATGACAACTGGCGCGTGCAGGTTTCGACCGAAAACACCAGCGATACCGGCCAGCAGCGCTACCACGACAACTTCGGCTGGAACGCCTGGGTCGATCTGCCGGTGACTTCGGACACGATGTCTCCGGTATCGTCGCGCGGCGCCGGGCGTCTGGATACCTGGCTGCGCGCCCGCGCCAACCTGGCTCCGTATGCCGGCACGCGCATCCGCCTGCGCTGGGTCATCTTCGCCAATGCCGACGATGCGGTGGGCGACGGTCTGTACCTCGACGACCTCAGCATCACCTGGGGCCGCAATGTGCTGCCTTTCCCGTTTGCCGATAATGCGGAGAACCTCGGCTTCTGGGTGGCGGAGGGCAACTGGGGTCTGGCTCCGGATTACTTCTTCGGCTCCGGTTCGTCTGTGCCCAATTTCGGCAGCTTCCGCTGGGAGGGCTTCGTCATCAACTGCGATGAGACGACCACGTATTCAGCGGTTTCCGGCAGCGATAACTGCTGGGATGCGGCCTTCCTGCGGAACATCCTCGATCACTACTACGGCGAAACGCCGCTGCTGAATTACGCCGCCGGCACCGGCTATCCGGTGAACGTCAGCCGCATCCCGCCGCAGACCGACCTGGAGTACTTCCTGTCCGGCGGGCGCGTGCCGGGCACGCCGGACAGCCGCTTCGACGATAACTTTGTCGCCCGCTGGAAGCGCCAGGTCAACCTGGAGGCGGGAACGTATCAGGTGCAGACGATCAGCGACGACGGCGTGCGCGTGCGCATCAACAACGCTTCCGGGACGAATGTCAACCCAGTATCGCGCGCGTTGATCGACAACTGGACATTCCACGGGAACACGCTTGACACGTTCGTGCTCAACGTGACGACGAACATCTCGCGCGTGCTGGAAGTGGACTGGTTCGAAGGGAGCGGCGGCGCGACGCTGGCGCTGTACATCACGCGCAGCAGCTATTCGTTCACCAACAGCCCGAATGTGCTGCGCCCAGACAACACCTACATCCCGCCGGTCAACTCGCCCAACTACAGCTTCAACAGCATCATCAGCAACGGCGTGTTCGACTTCACTGCGGTGCCCGCTCCGGTGCTCAGCTATCGTCGTCTATATGGCTTAGAGTGGGGCAATACGCTTGAAGTGGCAGTATCTATCGACAATGGACTTAACTGGACACGTGTGGGCAGTGCTCTTAGCGGTTGGAATTATCGGTTGCTCCCAAGCAACTCGTGGGAGCTGATCAACTTGAATCTGACCGGGATCTCGATGACCGGAGGTGGTACGTGCTGCGGTGGGCAGCCCAATGTCATGCTGCGGTTCACCTTTTACAATCAAGTCGCTGCGACTGGCGCAACCGGTGATGGTGTCTATGTGACCGATATCCGCATCCAGTAAGCTGCGCACTCTGCGCACCGGATCGCAGGCGGTTGTCCGATCGGACGACCGCCTGCGCTTTTTTCAACCCGATTTCACCATGCGGTCATCAGACGCTCATCGGACGGGGCTGCATCCCCGTTTGATCATCTGGTAAAATCAATGTTAAATAAACCTACAGGACATTTCACACCCTGCTCACCGGGTTTCCCGTGCAGCGGCCTTTGCAAACTGACCCCCTCTCGTAGATAATCGCGTTTGAGACGAAAGGAACCCAAGTGAGCAGCCATCCCCTGCACCCTGAAACTCCGCTGCCCGGCAAGCTGTTCGTCCTCGTCGGGCCGCCCGGCGCGGGCAAGAACACGCTGATCGATGCGGCCATCGCACGTGCGGGCGTGCGCCAGCTTCCGACTGCCACGACCCGTGCCCGTCGTCCCAACGAAATTGAAGGCATTCAGCACTACTTCGTCAGCCTCGAGCGCTTCCACGCGATGATCGCTGACGGCGAACTGCTCGAATATCAGCAGGTGCACGGCACGGAGCGCTACTACGGCATCGTCCGCGAACCGCTGCTGCAGGCGCTGAGCGCGGGCGAATACCTGGTGGCCGATATCGATATCAAGGGCGTGGAGAGCGTGCGCGCAGCGTTCCCGGCCAACGTCGTCCCGGTCTTCATCACCGTCGCCCATCTGTGCGAGCTGCGCGCGCGCCTGGCCGGGCGCAGCGAGACGGAGGCCGAGATCGCCCGACGGCTGCTGCGCGTCCCGCTCGAAATGGCCTACATGAGCGCCTGCCCATATGTGATCGTCAACGACGACCCGGCCCGGGCGTCGGCGGCGCTGATCCGCATCATCGAAGCGGTGCGCGCCGGTCACCCCTGTCAGCTCGAACGCCCGCCGCAACTGCGCTTCCGCTACGAAGTCGAATTCACCATCGTCCATGCCGATCAACGGCTGGTGCGGGCGGGGTCTCAGGAAGGGCTGGTCGTGGCGTTCACCCCGCAGGAATACCCGCATCGCAGCGCGCGCGCGCTGGCCGACCTGCTCGACGGCCAGTTCGACCCCGATGCGCTGATCGGCGGCGGCCCGATCGAGTCCGATGGATTCCTGCCGCCGGTTGAGCTGCTGTGCTGGGATGAAGGCGCGCTGGAAGTCATGCGCTACCGCTATCAGTACCCGGTTGCGGCGCGGTTCGATGCGCCCGCCGGCTGGGAATGGCAGCCGGTGCTGCCCGCGGCCCAGCCGGTCAGTCTGGCGGCGGCGGCGTATGCCTGATCCGGGGGGCAGATGATGCTCGCCGTCCATCAGCGTTATGGGGCGGTGCTCGCTCCGGATGGGATCCCGCTCCACTATGGCGATCAGGCGGCGGAACTGGCCGCAGCGCGCGAGGCGGCTGCGCTGCTCGATCGGTCGCACGAGGGCCGCCTGTCCCTGACGGGCCGCGATCGGCTGGCGCTGCTGCAGCGCATGAGCACCAATGACGTCGCCGCGTTACAGCCGGGGCAGGGCGCGCCGACCCTCCTCACCACGCCGACCGGGCGCATCATCGACCGGATCATGGTTTACAACCGGGGCGATGACGTCCTGGTGCTGACCGAGCCGGGGCGCGGCGAGGCGGTGCGCGCCTATCTACAGCGCAATATCTTCTTCAACGATGAGCTGTTTCTGCGCGATCTGGCGGGTGAAACGCGCCTGTTCGCCGTCCACGGCCCGCACGCCGATGCCATCCTGCACCGTCTGGTGCCCGATTGGCCGACGGATGCGCCGTTTCCGGGACGGGAGGCGGTCATCGCCGGGACGGGGGTGTTCATCGGGCGCATCAAACCGGTCAGTCAGGCGGCCTGGGGCGTGATCGCCGCCAGCGAGACTGCGCCCGCGGTCTATGATGCGCTCGTCGAGGCGGGCGCGCGCCCCGCCGGCTCCCTGACGTACAACGTCCTGCGCATCGCCGCCGGTCGTCCCGGCGTCGGGCGCGAGCTGAGCGCGGACTACATCCCGCTCGAAGTCGGGTTGTGGGACGAGGTCAGCTTCACCAAAGGCTGCTACACCGGCCAGGAGATCATCGCTCGCATGGAGAGCCGGGGCAAACTGGCTAAAACGATCGTCCAGATCGCGTTGAGCGCATCCGTTGACGCGCCCGCCCCGCTGTACGCCGAATCCGGTCGTCAGGTCGGCACGCTGACGAGCAGCGTCAGCGCGCCCGATGGGCAGCACTACGGTATCGGGGTCGTCAATCTGACTTTTGCCGAGCCGGGGCTGGCGCTGACCGCTGGGGCGGGGGTGCCGGCCCGGATCCTGCGGCGGGCCGGGGTTCAGCGCGCCGATCTGAGCGCGGACGACTAAAAATCGGGCGGTGGCGAGTCAAAAAACAGCGCCCACCACAGCGTCCAGGTCGGTATCGTCTCTTCCGGCTCCAGCGGCTGCACGCTGACCGCAGAGGCCGGGCTGGACTGGAGCGATGCAGTTCCGGGCACGGGCACGATCAGGATATCCCCCTGACGGATCATCTTGCCATCGCTGCGCGCCCAGCTTTCGACATAGGCATCGCTGCGCACGTAATCGCGCCGGGCGATCAGGGCGGCATTTTCGGCCTGCAGGCGGGCGATCTCATCCTGAATGCGGGCATACGCCTGCTGCAGCGGCTGGCTTTCGCTGATGCGCGTGCTGAAATTGATCGCCAGGATCAGGCCGATCGCCAGGATGGCCGCGAACATGATCTGCAGGCTGTTGATCGCGCCGGGCCGGCGGCGCGGTTTGATGAAAGTCTCGCTGCTCATAGCTGTCAATTATAGCGAAAAAAAGGAAAAACCCGCGGTCGAATGAGCCGCGGGTTTTCGCTGTGCCGAAGGTGGGAGTCGAACCCACACTCCCTTTCGAGAACTACGCCCTGAACGTAGCGCGTCTGCCAATTCCGCCACTTCGGCGCGGTTACGTTACAGCGTCAGGATAGCAAAGCACGAGAGCGGTGTCAAGGGGAAGTTTAAAAGCGCTCTAAAAAATCTGTCCTCTCTGCCGCGCGCCCTGTTGCGCCTCACCCGGTCGCCCGGCGTGCTATAATGTGCCCTGTATCTGTGGTGAAACTGCCTGTGAGACCGATGAACTGGACCCGACCGCTTCTGATCGTGCCCCTGGCCCTGCTGCTGATCGCGCTCAGCCTGACCGCCCGCGCCCAGACCGGCGTCACCGCCGAAGCGCTGGGGCAGGCCAATGTGCGCGCCACGACCGACGTCAATGCGCCGCTGCTGGGCGAGATCTTCGCCGGCACGCGCTACGCCGTCATCGGGCGGAGCGAACTGTTCCCGTGGGTGCTGATCGCTGACCCGGCGACCTTGCAGCCGATCGGCTGGGTGTTCGCCGAACTGCTGCGTATTGACGGCGATCTCAACACCGTGCCGTTCTCGCGCCTGGTCATCGACCCGTCGGCCCCGACGCCCGTCCCGGCTGTCCCGCCCACGGTCGATCCGCTGCTGGCCCCGCAGAGTCCTGCGGTGACGCCTTCACCGCCGCCCGCCCCGCCCGCCGGAGCCGTCACCGGGACGGTGGTAGGGGAGATCAACATCCGCTACGGGCCGGGCGTCGATTACCCCCGTCTGGGGGTGGCGCGCGCCGGCGATGTGCTGACGATCATCGGCACGCATACTCAACTTCCCTGGGTGCGCGTCTTCTACCCCTCCTCGCCGACGGGGGAGGGCTGGGTCGCCGCCGATCTGCTCCAGATCAGCGGCCCGCTCACCAGCCTGCCGGCCACCAGCCAGATGACGTTTGTCTTTCCGACGCTGACGCCGACGCCGCCGGTCGTCCAGCAGAACGCGCTGCTGGGCGAGCCGGTCACGCTCAGCCCGGAATTTCTCGCTCTGGGCGATACGATCTGGGGGCAGATGCTGGGGGCGGGGTTCGACCCGGTCACCAGCCGCCTGGGCGCGCTGTTCCTGATGGATGTGCAGACGGGCGAGGCGATCAGCTACGGCGATGGCATCGCCTTCAGCGGCATGAGCGTCAACAAGATCGCCGTCCTGGCGGCGTTCTTCCGCCGGCAAACCGGGCCGATCAGCGATGCCGATGCCTTCACGCTGGCGGAGGCGATGCTGTGCAGCGAGAACATCAGCACCAACGAGATCCTGGCCCTGATCGGCGATGGCAACCCGTACACCGGGGCCAACCGCGTGTCCGAGTTTCTGGAAACCCTGGGCCTGCGCCGCACTTTCATCTACACGCCGTATGCCAACGATCCGTTCATCACGCCGCAGGCCCCGCTGACGCGCGCCACCGATGCCGATCAGGTCAGCGCCCAACCCGATCCGTACAACCAGATGACGATCGGCGAGATCGGCGCGCTGCTCAGCACAATGGTGCAGTGTGCCGTCGATGAGCGCGGCCCGCTGCTGGAAAATCCCGCCCTGGCCGGGGCTTTCACCCCGGCGGAGTGCCGCCAGATGCTCGACCTGATGACTTACAACCGCATCGGCAGGCTGATCGAGGTCGGCGTGCCAGCCGATGTCCCGGTGGCGCACAAACACGGCTGGATCAACGACACGCATGGCGATGCCGCGGTCGTCTTCAGCCCCGGCGGCACTTACATCATGGCGATGGTGCTGCACAACCCGGTCTGGCTGGAATTCGCCGAGTCGGCCCCGCTGATCGAGGAAGCATCGCGCCTGGTTTACAACTACTTCAACCCGGATGCGCCGCTGGCCGAAGTGCGGGTCGATAACACGGTCGGCGATCTGGCGGCCTGCAACGCCTCGCTGCTGGGGTCACCCGCCGTCGAGATGCTGCTGCGCGGCGACAGCACCCGTCCGCTGTTCACGCCGGCAACGCCCTGATCCTCGTCGTCGGCCCGATCATCGGGCCGTGGCAAGCGCACTGCTGCGGTCGATCGTTTCCCTACGCCTGAACGACGCCAACCCTACGCCCGGACGACGATCCGGGCTGTTTTATCCCTGTTTCATATTGTGTTGAAGCGACACTCATCTTTAAAACTGATTATGAACTTCGTAAACGAACTTTCATCGTTTACAGTCTTCGCCTGTGATTCAAGGAGTTGGGAAGATGCGTAAACTGGTATTGATCCTGACGCTGCTGGCGCTGGCGGCCCTGGCCGTCGTACCGGCTTTCGCCCAGACCGGGACGATCGTCGAGGTTGCGGCTGCCAATCCGAACTTCAGCACGCTGGTGGCCGCGGTTCAGGCCGCCGGTCTGGTCGATGAGTTGAGCGCGCGCGGCCCGTTCACCGTGTTCGCCCCGACCAACGGCGCATTTGGTACGCTGCTCAACGAACTGGGCGTCACCGCTGAGGAACTGCTCGCCGATCGCCGTCTGCTCACCCAGGTGCTGCTCTACCACGTCGTGCCCGGTGAGATCAAGGCCGCTGACATCCTCAGCGCCGATCTGCCGCTGACCGTCAGGACGCTGGGCGGCGCTGATCTGACCGTCAACGTCAGCGGGGGCCGCGTCGTCCTCAACAATGGCCGCGCCTCCGTCGAAATCCCGGATGTGGATGCCAGCAACGGCGTCATCCATGTCATCGACAACGTGCTGCTGCCGCCCGCCGTCGTCAGCGGTGGCGCGAACATCGCCCCGACCGCGGCCTCGACCGGCACGATCGTCGATGCGCTGGCGGCCAACCCGAACTTCAGCACGCTGGTGGCCGCGGTTCAGGCCGCCGGTCTGGTGGATGCCCTGAATGCGCGCGGCCCGTTCACCGTGTTCGCCCCGACCAACGGCGCGTTCAATACGCTGCTGAGCAATCTCGGCGTGAGCGCTGGCGATCTGCTCGCCAATCGCAGCCTGCTGACCAACGTGCTGCTCTATCACGTGCTGCCCGGCGAATATCGCGCCAGCGACATCCTTGGCGCATCGCTGCCGCTGAGCGTCCGCACCCTGAACGGCGCGCCCGTCACGATCAACTTCGACGGCAATCGCGTGATCCTCAATAACGGTCAGGCATCCGTTGAAGTGCCCAACATCGTCACGCGCAACGGCGTCATCCACGTCATCGACAACGTCATCCTGCCGCCGCAGTAGCAGACGCTGCGCTCCAGTCTTTATCGGCCTAACCTCACCGGGAGGTGCGGAGTCCGTCCGTAAATCCCGGTGTTGTATTTCTGGCGCCAGACGACATTGACGCTTAAACGAACTGCCCCTCGCCGCGCTGTGCGCTGGAGGGGCAGTCTTATGATCTCACTCGACCGGTGAAGGGCCGCTACTGTTTGTTGTCGCCGCCGTTGCCATCGACGATGCGCAGCACCGAGGCGCCCCGGGCCTGCATCTTGCGCTGGATCCGGAGCGCCAGCTCGGCCCGGCGCAGCGCCAGCGTCGCTTCGCGGTTGGCTTCCGGCGGGATGCCCTGGGCCAGCAGTTTTTCGGCGCTGGCGCGGGCGGCCTCGATCGCCTGCATATCGATCTCGTAGCTCGACTCCGCCATATCGGCCAGCACGACGACTTTATCGGGGCGCACATCGACCACGCCGCCGTAAATGGCGAAGCGCTCTTCCGCGCGGCCTTTGCGCACGATCAGCTCGCCAAAGCCCAGCGTGGTCAACACCGGGGCGTGATGCGGCAGCACGCCCATGATGCCCTCGCTGGCCGGGATGACGACCATGTCGGCTTCGGGTTCGCGGAAGATCAGCTTCTCCTGCGTCACCACCTCGACGATGATAGGCATGGTCAGCCCTTTCTACGCTTCTTTGAGCGAGGCTTCGTAGCGTTCCAGCACGTCGTCAATCGGCCCGGCCATGTAGAACAACTGCTCAGGAATGTGATCGACCTCGCCATCCAGGATCATGCGGAAGCCGCGGACGGTGTCCTTGATGCGCACATACTTGCCCGGACGACCGGTGAACTGTTCGGCCACTTTCATCGGCTGGCTGAGGAACAGCTCGATCTTGCGGGCGCGCGCCACCAGCAGCTTGTCGTCATCGCTCAGCTCGTCGATGCCGAGGATGGCGATGATATCCTGCAGGTCTTTGTAACGCTGGAGCACCTGCTGCACTTCGCGGGCGGTGCGGTAGTGTTCCTCACCCACGATCAGCGGATCGAGGATCTTGCTGGTCGAGTTGAGCGGATCGACGGCGGGGAAGATGGCGCGCGCGGCGATCGAGCGTTCGAGCGCGATCGTCCCGTCCAGGTGGGTGAACACGGCCACCGGGGCCGGATCCGAGTAGTCGTCGGCGGGCACGTACACCGCCTGCATCGACGTGATCGACCCCGTCGTGGTCGAGGTGATGCGTTCCTGAAGCTGGCCCATCTCGTCGGCCAGCGTCGGCTGGTAACCGACCGCCGAGGGCATACGACCGAGCAGCGCCGACACTTCCGCGCCCGCCAGCGAGTAGCGGAAGATGTTGTCGATGAACAGCAGCACGTCGCGGCCTTCATCGCGGAAGTGCTCGGCCATCGTCAGGCCGGAAAGCGCGACGCGCAGACGCACGCCGGGCGGTTCGTTCATCTGGCCGAACACCATCGCCAGTTTGTCGAGCACGCCGGCTTCTTCCATTTCCTGATAGAGCTGCGTCCCCTCGCGCGAGCGCTCGCCCACGCCGGCGAACACCGACAGACCGGAGTGCTCGGTCGCGATCGAGTTGATCAGCTCCATGATCGTCACGGTCTTGCCGACGCCCGCGCCGCCGAAGATGCCGGTCTTGCCGCCCTTCGTCATCGGCGCGACCAGGTCGATGACCTTCATGCCGGTCTCGAACTGCTCGATCCGGGTGGACTGTTCCTCGAAGGCCGGGGCGGGGCGGTGGATCGGACGGCGCGGCGCATCCGCAGGGATGGGATCGCCGTGATCGACCGGGCGGCCCAGCACGTTGAAGACGCGCCCCAGCGACGCCGGCCCGACCGGCACGCTGATCGGCGCGCCCGTGGCGTAGGCGGGGACGCCGCGCTGCAAACCGTCGGTGGTGTCCATCGCCACCGTGCGCACGGAGTTGTCGCCGATGTGCATCTGCACTTCGAGGATCAGATCATCCTGCCCGGGGCGGGGGACGCGGATGGCGTCGAAGATATCCGGCAGATCGCCTTCGGGAAACTGCACGTCCACGACCGCGCCCAGAACCTGTGAAATACGTCCCTGAATTTCTGCCATGCTGTACTCTCTCCTGAAGTTTACCGTTGTCTGCGGCGCGGGCTTAGTCTGCGCGTCCCGCGGTAAGCTGTCGCTGTAGTGCCTTCAACTCATCCCACGCGCCGCGCGCGGCGATCTCCGCCTGGCGCGCCCAGGTCGGCAGGCTGGGGGCCAGCCGCAGCCCGGCGGCGGACAGGATCTCGCGCAGGCGATCTTCCGTTGCTGCGGCCAGATCGGCGTAGGTCGCGATGCCGGACGCTTTGAGGAGCGCCGAGATCTTGGGGCCGATGCCTTCGATCACCGTCAGATCATCTTCCGCCACCAGTTCAGCGACGGCGGCTGCGCCCCCCTCTGCGGCAGAAGCCGCGCGCGGCTTTGCTTTCGCGCCGGATGTTTTCGCTTTGGGCTTGGGCGGTTCCGGCACCGCGTTGATCGCCGAAGCCGCGGCCAGCAGATCCTCGATCGTGTGGGTGGCTTTGTCCAGCGAGGCTTGCAGCGCTTCCGCCCCGCCGACGATGTCGAGGATCTCCGCCGTGATGCCGGCCTGACGGGCCTTGTTGTAGACCAGGGTGAGATCCTCCACCAGGCCGGAGGCATTGTCGGAAGCATTGCGCATCGCCACCATGCGGGCCGAATGTTCGCTCGCCTGGCTTTCCAGCACCGCCTGATACAACTGGAGCGCGGTGAAGCGCGGCACGATCTCGTCCAGGATCGCCTGCGCGTTCGGCTCGTACTCGTAATCGAGTTTGCCGGTCGTCACCTTCGGCGCGTCCTTGATGTATTCCGCCGCTACCTGATCGTCCGTCTGATAGGGAACCAGGGGCAGCAAACGCAGCACCGTCGGGCGCTGGGTCAGCGTGTTGATGAAATCGGTGTAGGCCACGAAGACTTCATCGACGCGCCCGCTGAGGAATTCGTCCGTCGCCAGGCGGACGATCGGGTTGATGTGCGCGATCGTCGGTTCCGCCGGGTTGCTGAACTCCGCGATCACCGGTTCGCGCAGGCGGATCATGGCGTCGCGGCCCTTGCGCCCCACCGTGATGTATTTGACATCGGTCTGCGGGATCCGGTCGGCGAAGCGATGCGCCACGCGGATGATGTTGGTATTGAACGCGCCAGCCAGCCCGCGGTCAGAGGTGATCAGGATGATCAGTGCGGATTTCAACTCAGCCGGCGGCGGCGTGAGCAGCGGGTGCAGCGCCGTCCCCCGGCTGGTGGACTGGACGTTGAGCAGGATTTCCCACGCCTTTTCCGCAAAGGCGCGGCTGGCCAGCACGCGCGCCTGCGCCCGGCGCACACGGGAAGCCGAAACCGCCTCCAGCGCGCGCGTGATCTGGCCGATATTCTTCACGCTGCGGATACGTTTTTTGATTTCACGGGCGGTTGCCATCTCGCTCCCTTTCTGCGATCACAGATGCGCACACATGGGTGGGCAAGATCACTGCCAGCTCGCGTTGAAATCTTCGATGGCCTTGCGCAGCTTCCCTTCGATCTCATCGGTGACCACTTTGTTCTGGTCGATGAAGTCGGCGATCTCGGCGTACTGGCTGTGGTAGGCGCGCAGGAAAGCGCTCTGCCAGTCCTTGATCCGGTTGACCGGGATCGAGTCGAGCAGGCCGCGCGTACCGGCGTACAGGATGGCGACCTGATCGGTCAGCGGCAGCGGCTGGTACTGCGGCTGCTTGAGCAGTTCGGTCAGGCGCAGACCGCGGTCGAGCTGGCGCTGGGTGGCCTTGTCGAGGTCGCTGCCGAACTGGGCGAACGCCGCCAGCGAGCGGAACTGCGCCAGGTCGAGGCGCAGACCGCCGGCGACTTTCTTCATCGCCTTCGTCTGCGCGTCACCACCCACGCGGCTGACGCTGATACCGACGTTGATGGCCGGGCGCTGGCCGGCGTTGAACAGCTCGCCTTCCAGGAAGATCTGGCCGTCGGTGATCGAGATGACGTTGGTCGGGATGTACGCGGAGACGTCGCCGAGCAGGGTTTCGATGATCGGCAGCGCCGTCAGCGAGCCGCCGCCTTTGGCATCGCTCAACTGGGCCGCGCGCTCCAGCAGGCGGCTGTGCAGGTAGAACACGTCGCCAGGGTAGGCCTCACGACCGGGCGGGCGGCGCAGCAGCAGCGAAACCTGACGGTAAGCCCAGGCGTGTTTGGACAGGTCGTCGTAGACGATCAGCGCGTCTTTGCCGTTGTCCATGAACCACTCGCCGATCGCGCAGCCGGCGTAGGGGGCGATGTACTGAAGCGCGGCGGCGTCCGAGGCGGTCGCAGCGACGATCGTGGTGTATTCCATCGCGCCGTACTGCTCCAGCAGCGCCTGCAAGCGCGCGATCTCGCCGCGCCGCTTGCCGACGGCCACATAGATGCAGTACATATCCTTGCCCTTCTGGTTGATGATCGTATCGACGGCGATCGCGGTCTTGCCGGTCTGGCGGTCGCCGATGATCAGCTCGCGCTGGCCGCGCCCGATCGGGGTCATCGCGTCGATGGCCACGATACCGGTCTGCACCGGACGACCGACGTTTTTACGATCCATCACGCCGGGGGCGATGCGCTCGATGGTGTAGTATTCCGTCGAATTGATCGGCCCGCGCCCGTCGATCGGCTCGCCCAGCGCGTTGACCACGCGCCCGACCAGCCCCATGCCCACGGGCACGGACGCGATGCGGCCCAGCGGGCGGACTTCGTCACCCTCATTGATGGTGTCGTAGTCGCCCATGATGATGATGCCGACGTTGTCCTCTTCCAGGTTGAAGGCGATCCCCGCCGTGCCGTTGCTGAAGCGGACGAGTTCGCTGAAGCGGATGTTCTGCAGGCCGGTCACGCGGGCGATGCCGTCGCCAATTTCGCGGACGTAGCCCACTTCCACCGCTTCGACGCTGGGGGTGTAGCTCTTGACTTGTTCAAGGAACGACTCGAACAGGTTATTGGAAACTTCCGCCATCTCATGCTCCCTACAGTGAACGCTGTGCCGGTTGAAAAACAGTTCCGCTCGGAATGAGGGAACTTCTCTGTGCGCGCAGGATCGATCGCATCTGCCCGCTGAGTGCCAGTCCCGAAAAAGCTGCCGTCCGCTATCTGAATCCCGATGCTTAAAAACAGTCGCGCTATTGTACAAAATCCCGCTCAGGTTGTCTACTTTTTCACAAAGCGCCAACCTTTACCGTGTCACCAGATCACTGGAACCGAATATGCACTGAAGATGCCATCCGCGGTGATGATCGGAAGCTGCTCAGACTTTGATTGAGCGATCAATAGACGATCAAATGGATCGCGATGGTGTGACGGCAGATCGGCCAGCGCGTAAATGTGTTCCTTGTGAATGGGTAAGAGACCGAAATTGGACTGTTTGGCGACAATGTCTTCGATGAACTGCCGCACATCGGTCGATCGACCGGGCAGCCTTAATTTGGCAAGCTGCACTTTGATCTGCATTTCCCAGACTGAAGCCAGACTGATCAGATATGCGCCATCATCCGAAGTGAAAAGCTGACGCACAGGCTGTGACAGCCGATCGGGATCGCCGTTCAGCCACAGCAGCACGCTCGTATCAACGATGTAGATCGTCACGCTCGCTCATCCATTCCGCGAAATCGATCGGGGCGTCGAAATCGTCGCTGAGCCAGATCTGTCCGGCGTACTGACCCAGCCTGACCGGGCCGGGTACGACGTGATAGTGAGCGTACTCATCAAGAAATGCCCGGAGACGTGCAAGCTCTTCCGGTGTCATTTTGCGAACTGCATCCAGGATCATCTCCATGTCCACCATGTGCGCCGCTCCTCCATGACTTTTCCGCTGTCTTCATTATCGCGGATTCCGGGCACGGGCGATCAACGCTTCTCCTGGGCGTCCCCCAGTTCGACGGAACGGCGGTAGGCCGCCCAGACCGCGTCCGCGATCACGGTGCGCAGCCGGCCTTTTTCCATCTCGTAGATCGCCGCCGCCGATGTGCCGCCCGGGCTGGTGACCTGATTGCGCAGCGGGGCGGGGTGCATATCGGATTGCAGCGCATACTCGATCGAGCCGCGCAGCGTCTGCAAGACCAGCCGCTCGGCATCGCGCCGGGCGAAACCGAGGTGCACGCCGGCATCGATCAGCGCCTCCATGAACATGAAGACGTAGGCCGGCCCGGTTCCGCTGAGCGCCGTGGCCATGTCGAGGAACTTCTCATCCTCCATGAATACCTCATCCCCCAGCGCGCCGAGCAGCGAACGCGCCTGCGCCAGTCCGGCCTCGCTGACCGAGGGGGTCGCCGTCCACACCGTGATCCCCTGGCCGATCTGCGCCGGGGTGTTGGGCATGGCGCGTACCACCGCGGGATTCTGCATCCCGTCCGCCAGTGTGCTGATGCGCACGCCGGCCAGAATGCTGACGATCAGGGAGGCGTGGCGCGCCGCCGTGCCCACCGACCGCGCGACCTGCCCCATGACCTGCGGCTTGGTCGCCAGCACGATGATATCCGCCTGACGACAGGCTTCGGCGTTGTCATTCACTGCGCGCACGCCGTAGCGCTCCACCAGTTCCTGGCCGCGCTCCTGCCTCGGCTCGCTGACGATCACCTGATCGCTGGCCAACAGATCGCGCTTGACCAGCCCACCGATCATGGCCTCGGCCATCACGCCGCCGCCGATAAATGCGATGATCCTGCCATTCAACATCGTCTTCATCCCCCTGTGAAAATCAAGTGCTACGCAGTCTGGGTCGGTTTCAGCGTCAGCGGGTATGGTTTTTCCGCTTCCCACAGCGCGGCGGCCTCCTGCACCCGATCGAGCTGCACCTGCACGCCCAGGCCCGGCCCGGTGGGCGCGGCGATCGTGCTGTCCGGGCGCAGGGTGAACGGCGGCTCGGTCAGATCGCGGGCGAAATAGCGATCGGTGGCCGAAATGTCGCACGGCAGCGTCACGCCCGGCAGGCTGGCGAAGGCCAGATTGGCCGCCCTGCCGATGCCGGTCTCCATCATGCCGCCGATCCACAACGGCGTCCCCGTTTCAACGCAGACCTGATAGATCTTCAGGCTCTCGGTGAAACCGCTCACGCGCGACGGTTTGAGGTTGATGATTCTGGCCGCACCCAGTTCGATCGCCAGGCGCGCATCCGCCGCCGAGTGGATGCTCTCGTCCAGGCAGATCGGCGTCCGCAACTGCGGCTGAAGCTTGCTGTGTTCGTAAATGTCGTTATGGCCGAGCGGCTGTTCGAGCATGAGCAGGTTGAATTCGTCGAGCTGTTTCAGGTGATCGGCATCGGCCAGGGTGTAGGCGCTGTTGGCGTCCAGCATGAGCAGGATATCGGGGTGGACGGCGCGCACGCCGCGCGCAAGTTCGACATCCCAGCCGGGCTGGATCTTGAGTTTGATCCGGTTGTAGCCCTGCGCCAGACGCTGCTCGATCACCGCCAGCGTCGCCTCGATCGAGGGCTTGATGCCGATGCTGACGCCGACGCGGGCATAGCCGCGCCCGGCATGACCGGGTGGCAGATGAGCGGCGAACGCCTCGGCCAGGCTCTGGCCGTTGGCCTGCGCCAGCGCATCCCACACCGCCATCTCCAGCCCGTGTTTGGCCAGCGGATGGCCGCGCGTCCCGCTCAGCAGGTCGGGCACTTCCGTCGCATCCGCGATCGTCCGGCCCAGCAGCGCCGGCACGAGGAATTCGCTCATGATATGTGCGGCGGTGCCGATGGTTTCGTAGGAATAGCCGGGGGTGGTCTCCACCGGCGCTTCACCCCAGCCGGTGAACCCTTCCGCCGTCTCCAGCCGGACGATGAGGGCGACTTTGAACGGCTCTTCCCCGAAGCTCGTCCGCAGCCGTTCGACGAACGGCATGGCGATCGGGTACAGGTGGATCGATTGGATCGTCACTGCGCGCATGGCGCGGTTCTCCTTGTGCTGTCTGCTGCCCGTCAGCGGGCAGATCGGTCATCAATTCATCTGGACGGTCTCGAACAGCGGCCCGCTGTAGCTGAGGACGTAAAAGGCGCGATCACGATCTTCATGGTGCGCGCGGATGAAATCGGTCACGGTGTAGCCGCGGGCGAACACGCGCAGGAACAGCTCGCGCGTGTGCAGCCGCCAGCGCTGCGCCAGGGCGGGATCGGCCTCCACCAGGGCCGGGTAATCGACCGGGATCTCGATCAGCAGCAGCGATCCGCCGATCTCGCGCGTCTCCGCTGGCGGCGTCGGCCAGCCCGCCGCATCGACCTGCGTCGGGTTGAGCAGGGGCGTCTCCGCCTCCAGGTACTGCGGCAGGCGCACAGCGGAGCGCGTGCCGTACAGCCGTTCCTCGACGCGCCGGTTGGTCACCCACCATTCGACCGCCAGTCGATCGCTGCTGCCCAGCGTCGCCAGACCGCCCGCGCTGTCCGTCCCGTAGTAGTTGACGCGGTAACCGGTGCAGATGGCCCCCAGCTTGCGGATATTGAGATGCGCGTTGAGCGCCAGCAGCGGGTCGAACGTCCAGGTGACCAGCCGGACGCCCGCCTGGATCGTGCGCTGGCGCTGCTCCAGCTTCAGCCGGTAGCCCACGCCGCCGCCGCGGTATTCAGGCAGCACGACCATGCGTTTGCTCACCATCTGTAGATTGGCCAGCGCCGGGCGGCCCGGATCGCCGTCCGTGCCCAGAAAGCCGATCAGCAGGCCGATGAGCTTCGGCCCGTCCTGGGCGGCCAGCACGTGACCGCCGTGCTGCGCCAGCGAAAACAGCATGTGCGCCGGGACGACCGACTCAAGATCGTCCCCCCAGTAGACGCGCTGAAGTTCGACAGCCGGCCGCATCTCGTCCAGCGACTCCAGGGCGCGAATGGTCACCTGACTGGTATCCATGTCCGATCACAACCTCATTTCCCTGTCAAAGCACGTGCGGTCGCCGGCGGAAGGTATAGCGCAGCAGTTCACGACCGTAATGACGGCGGCGCATGTAAGTGAGCAGCGTATCTTCAAAGCGGCGCGGCTGCACCCCGAAGTAGGTGAAGATGTTGCCGATGCGCGCTGCCCGGTTCGCCGCCAGCAGATCGAGCCACTGCGGCGTCAGGATCGAGCGCGGCAGCAGCAGCCGGGCCGGGGCCATCAACCAGCGCACGACATACGGCGGCACGCTGATGATGACACGGTACATGCCGGTGACGCGCATGATCGTGCGCAGCATGTCTTCCAGCGTCAGGTATTCCGGCCCGCCGATCTCGACCACGCGATCGACCACATCGAACGACTCCAGCGCGCGGATCACCGCCTGGATCAGATCGTCGATATGCAGCGGGTGGAGCACGACTTCGCCCTGCCCCGGCATCAAAAACGCGATCGGATTGGCCGCGAGCTGCATGGCGATGTGATTGAAGAAGGCATCTTCCTCCCCGAAGAGCAGGCCGGAGCGGATGATCGTATACGCCAGGCCGCTGGTCTTGATCGTCTCTTCCACCAGGCCTTTGTAGCGCAGCAGCGGGTAGGCCGAGGCCGCCGCCGCGCCCAGGTGGCTGAGCGTGATGATGCGCCCGACGCGCGCCGCCCGCGCCGCTTCGACCAGGGCGCGCGTCCCGAACAGCTCGATCCGTTCCAGATCGCGCGCGCGGCCCCACCACTGCGCGTTCTCCAGATGGATGATCGTGTGAACGCCGGAAACAGCGCGGAACAACGCCTCCGGATCCAGGATCGATCCGACGATGAGATCGACCGGCTGGCCGGGCAGCGATGGGGCGATCTGCGCCGTCCAGTGCTGGGCGCGCGCGGGCGTCAGCAGCAGGCGTACCGGACGGCCCGCTGCGAGCAGTTGTCTGACCAAATGCCGGCCTACAAAACCGGATCCACCCGTCACCAGGATCATCGATGCTGTACAATCTGTTCGTAACGCGAGCGCCATTATATCATTCATCGTACAAAGCATATATCGGCAGGCCGCTGGCAACGCGCCGATGCAGCCGGTGTTGTTATTTCCGTACATGACACGGTGAACGGAGTCGACCTGCACGCCGGCTGCCAGTTATGGAATGCACAGCGAGGATCGAGGCAGCCGCGGCGGCGGTGAGATGGGGCGATTTTCGGGAGGGGAACAGTGGAACGGGTGCGGGTTGTTGTGACGGGCATGGGCATCATCAGCCCGGTGGGCAATACGGTTGAGGAAGCGTGGCAGCATGCCGCGGCTGGCAAGAGCGGCATCGGGCCGATCACGCGCTTCGACGTCAGCGATCAGGAAGTCAAATTCGGCGGCGAAGTCAAGGATTTCGATCCGGATGCCATCTTCGGGCGGCGCGAGTCGCGGCGCATGGATCGCGTCACGCAGTTCGGCCTGTACGCTGCTGAACAGGCGATCAAGGACTCTGGCCTGGTCGTCACCGACAGCAACCGCTACGACATCGCCTGCATCGTCGGCACGGGCATCGGCGGCATCGGCACGCTTTTCGAAAGCATCAAGGGCTACCTCGACCGCGGCCCGAAATCGGTCAGCCCGCTCATGGTTCCGATGACGCTGACGGACGCGGTGTCCAGCCGCATCTCGATGACCTTCGGCCTGCGCGGCCCCAATTTCTCGATTTCGACGGCCTGCGCCACGGGCAACAACTGCATCGGCGAGGCCGCCGAGATCATCCGGCGCGGTCAGGC
>DAOUBU010000082.1:0-5537 GCA_034432395.1 Anaerolineae bacterium | reverse complement strand
CCTGCTGTTCCAGCGCCGCGCCCGCCCGATCGAGCGCCGCCTGCGCGGCGCCGGTGTCACCGCTTCGCAAGGCGGAAGCGGCATCGCGCAGGGCCTGCGCCGCCGCCGGGTTGACCGCCGCCAGCGCTTCCGCGGCGGCTTCCAGCCGCTGGGCCAGCGCCGCCCCGGCGGACGGATCGCCGGCGAGTTGGCCCATCTGATCGCGCACGGCCTCCAGGCTCTGCTCTAAAGAGGCGCCGTCCGCGCCCGGTGTCCCGCCGGAGAGCGCCGCGCTCGCGGCCTGCAGGGCCTGCGCGGTCTCGGTCAGCCGCCGGTTGACGCGATCGGCGGTCGCCTGCAGGGCCGAACGCACGTCGCTGACCGCGGCCAGCGCTTCCTCCGGCGTGATATTCGGCTGCTGCAGGGCGACGCGGTTGGTCTCCAGGATCTGAAGCAGATCGGCGCGCTCCTCGTCGGTCAGGCCGGCCTCGGTCGCGATCGTCCCGGTGATCTCGCGCAGGGCAGCGCGCGCCGCCTCGATGGCGGCCTGTTCGGCGGCCTCCGCCGCGATGATGTTCTCTTGTGGGTTCGGCAGGGCGATGAGCAGCGCGAGCGCGATCAGCGCGGCGATCAGCGCCAGCCACGCCCGGCGATCGTGGCGCATGGGCAGGCGGTCGCGCGCGCGCGCGGCCCGACCGGCCTCCCGCGCATCCGTCACCTGCGCGGCGATCAGCGCGTCCGGCGCGTGGATGCGCCCCGTCAGCAGTTCAGCGGCGGTCGAGATGCGTTCGTCCAGGTCGAGCAGCAGGTCGAAGCGCCGCGCCGACTGGATCAGCGTGCGCCGGGGCAGCCAGATCAGCGCCAGCAGGACGCCCGCGCTCAGGATGAGCAGCCCGGCGGCGGCGGCGATCAGGGCGTCCCGGCCCAGCAGCGGGCGCAGCCGGGATCCGAGCGCCAGCCCGATCCCGCCCAGCGTCCCGATCAGCAGCGCGACGGGCAGCCAGCGGATCGTTTGCACCGTGCGCAAGCGATGCTCCCAGCGCGCGACCAGGCCGGACAGGGTGTGCTGGACATCGGCCAGCGGCGGGCGAGCGGTGGAGGTCATCGTCGGTCGGCTTTCTACAACTCAACGGACTGTATGCGCCGGATCGCCAGCACGATCAACGCGGCGGAGATGCTCAGGTAGATGACGGTGAACGGGATCCAGGGCGAAACCAACGGGACGGTCGTGCCGTTGGTGGCCAGCGTGTATGACCAGAAGCCGAGCGACTGACGTTCCAACAGGATCTGTTGGGTCGTCAGGGCCGCCGCCGCGGGGTTGAGGCTGGTCAGGATCGAGCCGACGTAGACGGTGATCGCCTCGACGACGGGTGATGCCGCTGGCTGCACGAGCAGCACCGCGCGCACCAGTTCGATCAGCCCGCCGCCGACGATCGGCACGATGAACATGCCGCCCACGATCACGCTGTAGGCGCGGGTGGAGGCGTTCAGCGTGCGTTCCGCCAGCGCGGAGAAATACAGGCCGATCGTGCCCAGCGCGGCGGCGGTCACCGCCAGAATGACGAAAGCCAGCACTAGTTCGATCTCGCTGACGCCGCCGAACAGGAAGGCCAGTGCCTGCAGCGGGATGCCCGCCAGCAGCAGCAGGAAGATGTAGCCGAGCGCGCTTTCGAGCTTGCCGAACACGAACGATGCCGCGCTCAGCAGCGTCGTGCGCAGCAGATCGTAGGTCTGGCGCTCGCGTTCGCCGGTGATCGAACCGGTCGTGAAGGCCGGGGCGATGAAGACGATCAGCAGCAGCTCGATGCCGATCACGCCGATGAAGAGCACGCGCCCGATCTCCCCCGCCGCCGAACTCGCCCCGCCGACAGTGGCGCGGTAAGACAGGTAGAGCAGCAGGGCGAACGCGCTCATCAGCGTCAGGTAGACGGTGAGGACGACGAAGGCGCGCGCCCCGCGCATGCGCCCGCGCAGCTCTTTCAGCATGACCGGGTTGAGGCGGAAGGCGCGCAGCGCCCGCACGACGGACGCGCCGCCCCACAGGCAGGCCGCGATCGCCAGCAGGGCGGGCGTATAGCCGAGCGCGAGCAGCGCAGCCCCATTGCCGATCAGGACGAGCAGCAGCGCCGGGGGCAGCCACAGCTCGCGCGCGGTCACGCCGACCAGCAGCACCAGCAGCAGGCTGAGGTTGAGCAGCGCGATCAGGATGACGACCGCGATCGCCGTATCGGCGGGCACGCGCGCGTTGAACAACAGCAGCGCGCGCAGCGCTTCGAACGGCAGGAGGCCCGCCGCGGCCAGCGCGGCCAGCCCGGCGGCGATCAGGGCCAGCACCCCGTGCGCCGACGCCCCGATCTGGAACGCGCGCGCCGCCCGGTCAAGCGATGGCTGAAATGGGGCGTCGGTCACGTCACCGCGCCTTTCGTCACGCGCATGAAGTCCATTCGTCCTACAGTCCTATATGTAATCGCAGCAGCTTCAGGCCTCATATAGCATCGGTATCCGTCTCTTCAGGATCGAGATCGCTCAACAGGATGATCGGGATCGCTGTCACTCGGACGAGGGCGCTGTCGTTCGTCAGAAATGCATTGCAATTGCTTTGGATCGCCGTTGCCAGATGTAGTGCGTCCGGCGTTCGGATGTTGAAACGCGCGCGCAGTTCTGCGGCGGTCTGGGCGATGTCTTCAGTGATCGGGAGACATGTTATCTCCTGACTGTGAAGCAGGATATCCCTGTATTTTGAGATGAGAACCTGATCACCGATGCGTACCGGCGTCACAAGGACTTCCATCAGGGTGAGCACCGAACAGACAGCCCGTAGTTGAGCGCGCGTCACATGATCGAACACCGCATCGATCTGCCTGATGTAAGCAGGATGTTCCTCAATATAATAAATCAGCGGGGCTGTATCCACATACAACCGCTGAACATGACGCAGCAGACTGCCGATCATCACGGGCGCTGTTCCCACTCACGTCGCAGCGCATTTACATACTGTTGGGGATCGATGTCGCGCCATACCGCTTTGCCCAGGCCGCGTAATTCGGTGATGCTGTGGCGGCCCTGTTCTCCCGTTTTACCCGTATTGGCTGCCCGGCGGCTGTTCAGCAATTCGATCAGGCGGCTGCGTTCATGGTCTGGCAGCGCGTCGATCTCCACCAGCAGGGTTTCCAGTGTCATTGCACCTATCCTCCTGTTTCCAGTGACGAAGACCGGATGCAGACCGGTCACGTCACCGCGCCTTTCGTCACGCGCATGAAGATCGCCTCCAGATCGCGCGTCTCTTCGCTGAAGCCGAACACGGCGATGCGCGCATCGCTCAGCGTCTGGTTCAGCGCGGCGATCCCGTCGTCGTCCCCCGTGTAATCGACGCGCAGCCGGCTGCGACCCGCTTTCGGTTCCAGATCGACGATGTTGATCACGTTAGCCATCCCGCCGATCAGCGCGCGCACCTGCGCCGCCGCCTCGGCATCTTTGACTGTGATCGTGATCTCGCGGTGCGGTTGCAACTGCGCGCGCATCTCCTCCATGCTGCCTTGGGCGATGATCTGCCCGGCTTCGATGATGCCGATGTGGGTGCAGATCTCGCTGACATCGGCCAGGATGTGGGTGGAAAAGAAGATCGTCTTGCCCATGCGCGCCAGTTCGACCAGCAGCTCGCGGATCTCGACGCGCGCGCGCGGATCCAGCCCGGAGGCCGGCTCGTCCAGGATCAGCACCTGCGGATCGTGGGCCAGCGTGCGCGCCAGCGACAGGCGCTGCTTCATCCCCCGGCTGAGCTTGTCGACCATTTCATCGCGGCGGTGCGTCAGATCGACCAGCTCGAGCAGATCGCCGATCAAGGTTTTGCGCTCATGTTCCGGGATGTCGTAGCAGGCGGCGAAGAAATCGAGATATTCCCAGGCGCGCATATCATCGTAGACCCCGAATTCGTCTGGCATGTAGCCGATCGCCCGGCGGACGGCGCGCGGATCGCGGAGCACGTCATGCCCGGCCACGATCGCTGTGCCGCTGGTGGGCCGGGTCAGGGTGGTCAGCATGCGCATGGTGGTGGTTTTGCCCGCGCCGTTCGGTCCGACGAAGCCGTAGATCGATCCCGGCGGTACGCGCAGCGACAGGCCGTTGACCGCCGTGAATTTGCCGAACTGTTTGACCAGATCGTGGGTCTCGATGATCCATTCCGTCATGATGCTACCTGTGGACTGCCTGAACTGTATCTCTATTGTACGGGGGATTTGCGTTCCGGGGCGAACGGGCGGGTTCGCCCCGGTCGATCGGGCGGCGGTGCGGGGGACTGCCCTGCAGATACGCCAGCAGCCCGGTCAGGGCACACGGAAAGTGGCCTGGGCGCGCCCGTCACGATCGTACAGCGTCAGCGTGTCGCCCGGCTCCAGCACCGCCTGATCGCGGTTCCAGAACACGACCGCGGCAGTGTCTTGCCCGCGACCGGTGCGGATGAGCAGCGTGCCGCTGGAGAACAGGCGGCGCTCGGTGGTGAAGGTATAGGTGTTGTTCTGCCCATCGACCAGCCGCCAGCCGGTGATCTCGATCGTCTGACCGGGGTTAAACAGGGTGATGACCTCACTGGTGATATCGCCCACGCCGACTACCGACTGGATCGTCACCTGGGCGTTGGCCGCTGTCGGCGGCAGGGTGATCGTCGGCGTGTTGGACGGCGTCGGCGTCAGGGTCGCGGTCGGGGTCTGCGACGGGGTGAACGTCACAGTCGGGGTCTCCGTGGGCAGCGGCGTGAACGACGGCGCGATCGTTGGCGGCTGCGTGGCAGTAAATGTGGGCGACGGCGGCGAGGCGCTGGGCGTCAGCGTGGGTGGGGGCAGCAACGTGGCCGTCTGCGTCTGGGCGACAGCCTGCTCGGACAGTTCACACCCCTCCAGCGGCACGATCAGCACCTGGCCGATCTGCAGGAATGACGCGCTCTCTTCAGTCAGACCGTTGACGGCCAGGATCGCCTGGAGATCGGCCCCGTACTGAAGCGCGATGCCGTAGGGCGTATCGCCGGCCTGGAGTGTATACGGAATGCAGTTGGTCGGCAGCGCGGTGACCGTGCCCGCCAGCGACGGGCTGGATCCGATCAGCGTCGGATCGATGGTAGCGATCGGAACCGGGGTGCGGTTGACAGCGGCGGCGTCCACCAGCCCGGTGGGCAAGATCACCGTGCCCGGCTGCGGTGTAGCGGTGATGATGATGACCGGCGGTGTGTACAGGGGATCGGTCGTGGCCGTTACCAGGATCGGGATCGTCACCGGAACTAAACGTTCTGCTGGCTCTGGCTGGTTGGAGTTGAGCACGTTGAAAGCGATCACCACCACACATAGCGACACCAGCACATTGACGATCAGAAAACTCAACCAGCCGCGACGGCGCATCGTTCTATCCTCTGTTACAGCCTTCCAACCGTTCAGTGTAACGCAAGTGCCGGGGTTTGAAAATGTCCCCGCCGGGCGGGGACAGGGCTATCGCATCAAATTGGGCAGAGCAACTCCAACAAGAAAGTATCATCGAGTGCGGCACGGAAACGTTTCCGTTTCAGGCTCTGT
>DAOUBU010000081.1:0-150085 GCA_034432395.1 Anaerolineae bacterium | reverse complement strand
CGGTCTCGGTGGTGGCAATCGCCCGCTGAATTTCTCGGTTCTCACTCTGGAAATCTGGTTGCTGGCTGCTGAACAGGTGATGATACAGCAGCCCGCGCTGTTCACCCGCCCCCATCCCCAAGACATTGAAACTGCGGTAGCCATTGACTAACTTGCCGTCCAGCCCCTTCACCTGCATCAGCCCTTCCTGCTCGCTCGCCCCCCCGCGCCGCAACTCCATCCCATCCAGCACCAGCGTCAGTTCCGCTTCCCCCCACAACCGGGCGACCGCTTCTTCTCGCAGCACCGCCGTCAGGCTGTCGGCGTCCAACCGGCTGCGCGCCGTGCTCTCTCCGTTTGCCATGCGCCGTACCCGCCTCTCAGCCCACTTTCCGCTGGCAAGTTTGGGGGGAAAATCGGGCTATCCGCGAGGCGCACAGACTTTCGCTGCCGATAATCCCCTGTATGACCTCGGCAAAGGTCGTTTTCGTGCGCCGGTCACCCATCAGCCTGTCAAAGGTCTCTAAATAAACCTGATATTCATCCCAGTCTTCGCTTCTCAGTTCCATTGCTCACCCTCTTGTTTCTCATCTCGCTCTAATTATACCTTGTCAACCATTTATGTCCGGTTCTCAACGATCTGACCTTGACGCGCCGGGGGGCACTGCTATAATGGCTTCACCGATCAGGCCCCGTAGCTCAATTGGCAGAGCAGTTGACTCTTAATCAATCGGTTGCAGGTTCGAGTCCTGCCGGGGTCAAACGCCCGCTCTGGCTTGATGTGACCCGCTCAGCGGGTCATTTTATTTCCCGGAACAGCTCCTTCATCGGTTCATCCGCGCGCCGCGCGCATGAATTCGGCAGTCCGGTCGGCATCGACCGGGTTGGCCGCTCGGCCATCGACTTTGAGCGCTGAGCCGACGATCGCCCCGTCAGCGACCCGGAGGGCCGCCGCGACGTTGGCGGCGGTCGTCCCGCTGCCGACGACGACGGGCAGGCGCGTCACGGCTTTGACCTCCGCGACGGCGTCGAGTGGTGTGGCCTGACCGGTGGCCGCGCCGGTCACGATCAGGACATCGGCTCCGGCGGCTTCCGCATCCACGGCGGACTGCGTCAGCGGCTGCGGGGTGATGTTGGTTGTATACTTGGTCTGGATATCGGCCCAGATCTGCACCTGCGCTCCCAGCGCCGCCCGGTAGCGCGTGATCAGCGCTGAACACGGTTCAACCACCCCCTGGGCGCTGACGACGCGATCGACGAACACCTCGACGCGGGCGAACTGCGCGCCGGTGGCAAATGCGAGGGCGATCTCATCTTCCCAGGCGTTGAACTGGACGTTCACGCCCACCGGGATCGGGGCCATCCGCACGATATCGCGGGTGATGGCGGTCATGATCGCCAGTTCGTGGCGCAGGGCCGGGCCGATGCGGTAGGGTTCATCGCCAAAATTTTCAACGATCAGCGCATCGACGCCCGCGCCGATCAGCGCGGCGGCATCCGCCTGCGCTCGGTCGTAAATGGCATCCAGCGAACCGCCGTAGCGCGGCGCGCCGGGCAGCGGGAGCAGATGCACCATGCCGATGATCGGGCGCTTCGCGGTGAACAAGTGAGCGATCGACATCTGTTCTTTCACCTCTGTCAGGCTGTGCGTATGTCATTGGATGAAAAGATAGCGCGTCTGCGCGGACTTCGTCAGGGGAGAAGATGACCGACATCGGGCGCTGCGGCTGGGCGAAAGGGCCGCTTTACCTGCACTATCACGATACGGAGTGGGGCGTGCCGATCCGCCATGACGACCGCGCCCTGTTCGAGCGGCTGTGTCTGGAAGGGGCGCAGTCCGGGCTGAGCTGGATCACGATCCTGCGCAAACGCGATCATTACCGCCTGGTTTTCGATCAATTCGACCCGGAAGAGGTCGCCCGCTACGATGAGGCCAAAATTATTCGCTTGCTGGCCGACCCCGGCATCGTGCGCAACCGCGCCAAGATCGAAGCGGCGATCGCCAACGCCCGCGCTTACCTCGATCTGCGCGACCGGGTGGGATCGTTCAGCGACTTCCTGTGGGGGTTCGTGGATGGGCGCACGATCATCAATCGGTGCGCCGATCACCGGCAGTGCCCGACGGAGACCCCGCAGTCGCGCGCGATGAGCAGAGCGCTCAAAGCGAACGGTTTTCGGTTCTGCGGCCCGACGATCTGCTATGCACTGATGCAGGCTGTGGGCATGGTCAATGACCATGAGATCACCTGCTTTCGCCATGCAGCCTGCGCCGCGCTGGCGGTCACGCGCTGACGGATCAGGCGTTCAGCGCGCGCCAGACCAGCGCCGCCGCGCCGAGTGTGGTGGAGGGGGCGGCGGCACGCACGATCTCGAGATTGGCCCATGCGCCGGGATGCGCGCGCTGATGCAGCGCCGGCAGGGCGGACTCGGTCAGCAGATCGTAAGTGACCAGGCCCAGGCCGCCGCCGATGACGATCCGCCGGGGGTTGTACAGCATCGCACACCACGCCATGACGATGCCGAGCGCGCGCCCGGCATCGGCGAAGACCGCGCGCGCGGTTTCGTCCCCCTGACGGGCCGCTTCCACGATCGCCGGCACGCTCAACGCCGCAGCGACGTCCGGTCGGCGCGCCTGCATATTGGCGAGCACCCCGATCCCGCTGGCATACGTTTCGGCACAGCCGCGCTGACCGCACGGGCAGGCCCGGCCTTCCGGGTCGATGACGACGTGCCCGACTTCCATCGCCCAGCCGTCCGCCCCCTCGATCACCTGGCCGCCGCTGACCGCCGCGCCGCCCAGACCGGTTCCCACGGCCAGGAACACGAAGTGATCGACCCCGATCGCAGCGCCGAACAGCGCTTCGCCCACAGCGCCTGCCTTGACGTCGTTCTGCATGACGATCGGCATCTGAATGCCGCGCGCGATCAGCTCTGCGCGCAGGGGGATATCCAGCCAGCCCAGGTTGACGGCATGGCGCGCCGTTCCGTTCACCGAGTCGACCGGGCCGGGCAGGGCGATCCCGACCCCTTCCGGGGGATGACCGATGCCGTCTTCGATGGTGCGTATCACGCTGGCGATGCGGTCGATGACCGCCGCCGGGCCATCCCCCGCGCCGGTGGGCACGGTCAGCTCGTGATCGATTGCGCCATCCGGCTGCACCGCGCCGCCGGCGATCTTCGTGCCGCCCAGATCGATACCGATGGCGTAGCGTCTGCGTGCGGTCATGTTCAGCATCCTCCCGTTGAGCGGCCTCGGTCAGAAAAACGGAAAACCATGCGGATGCAGGTCGCGATGCCGATGACCTCGGCATCGGTGACATCGAGCGGCAGCGCGATCACTTCCGCGCCCAGGCGATCGGCGTGCGGTGTCTCCGTCGATCGATGCGGGACGAGCGCGCGCGCCATCGGCTGAAGGCTGGGATACCAGCGCGTGACGCTGTGAAAGCCTTCGCTCCATAGATGATCGAGCAGAGCGGCGCGCAAATCGGCTGGCACGTAGATCGGGTAGCGCCAGAGCGGCGTGCTCTCCGGTGCGGGCAGGCGCAGCGGCAGACCGCCCAGCAGACGGTCGTAAAGCCGCTGACGTCTGAGTCTGGCGCTGACGGCGGCGGGGAGCGGATCCAGCCGACCGAGCAGCCCGCGCCAGCCGTCCGCGGGCAGGCGTATCGTGGTCAGATCGCCGTAATGCGCAAACAGCGGCGGATAGAGCGCCGCCAGTGCCGGCTGGTCGGCATCGTGCTGATGCAGCGCCCAGTAGAGATCATCCCACTGGCGGGCGCGCCGCCGCAGCGTATCGGTCAGCAGGGGATAAGCCGCGGCGATGCGGCTGACCTCGCGCGCCAGCGCGCCCTCATCGCAGGCCAGCGCGCCGCCCATGCCGTGATCGATCGGCTTGCCCGGCCCGAAGCTGAGGATGACGGCGTCGGTCATTCGGGTATCCGGCGGCTGAAGACAGAGCGCGCAGTCGGCGATCACGGCCAGCCCGCGCGCCCGTCCCCAGGCGGCGATCGCGGTCAGATCGCAGGGCAGGCCGTACAGGCAGGCCGGGATGAGCGCGCAGGCCCCGGTCACGGGCAGCGCATCCAGTGTATCGGTCGTCATCTGGCCGGTGAGCGGATCGACATCGGCCAGCAGCGGGATCGCGCCGGCGCTCAGCACCGCCCACAGGACGATGTAGCAGGTGTTGGCCGGGATGATCACGCCCCGACCGGCGCAGCCGATCGCCTGCAGCGCGGCGCACAACGCGCTCGCACCCCGTCCGGTGAGGACGACGTGCGCCCGCCCGGTCAGATCGGACAGGCGGTGCCGGGCGGCCCGGATGGCCGCTGCGTCGATCTGTGACATTGCACCCGGATCACTCGACGCGGCGCAGGATCAGCAGTCCCAGCGGCGGCAGGGTCAGTTTGAGCGCGTGGCCGAAGTTGGACATGCGCTCTTCGTGCGTCCACATCTCCTGGGTGTTGCGCACGCCACTCCCACCGTATTCTTCCGCGTCGGAATTGAGCACCTCAACGTAGCGCCCCGGCACAGGCATCGGCGTGACGTAGCCGTAGCGCACCACCGGCGTGAAATTGGCGATCACGACCAGGAAATCATCGCGGTTCTGGGCGAAGCGGGCGAAGGCGAAGACGCTGTTTTCGCTGTCATTGACCTGCAGCCATTCGAAGCCGCGGTAGTCGAAATCGACCTGATAGAGCGACGGCTCGCGCTGGTAAAGCGCGTTCAGATCGCGCACGAAGCGCTGAAGTTTCTGATGCGTCTCGAATTCGAGCAGGTTCCAGTCGAGCTGGCGCGCCTCGCTCCATTCGTTCCACTGGGCGATCTCATGGCCCATGAACATCAGTTTTTTCCCTGGATGGGTGTACTGGTAACCCGTCAGCGCGCGCAGTGAGGCGAACTTCTGCCACCAGTCCCCTGCCATTTTGGTCATCAGCGATCCCTTCATGTGCACGACCTCATCGTGGGAGATCGACAGGATGAAGTTCTCGTTGAAAGCGTACAGCAGCGAGAAGGTGATCTGGTTGTGGTGGTATTTGCGGTAGATCGGGTCGAGCTGGAAGTATTTGAGCGTGTCGTGCATCCAGCCCATGTTCCATTTGAACGAGAAGCCCAGACCGCCCAGATAGGTCGGGCGGGAGACCATCGGCCAGGCGGTGCTCTCCTCGGCGACGGTGAAAGCGCCGGGCGCTTCCCGGTGGACGATCTCATTCATCTCGCGCAGAAAGGCGAGCGCCTCCAGATTTTCACTGCCACCGTACTGGTTGGGCAGCCACTCTCCTTCCTTGCGCGAATAATTGAGATAGAGCATCGACGATACCGCATCGACGCGCAGCGCATCGATATGGTAGTGTTTCGTCCAGAACAGCGCGTTCGAGATCAGGAAGTTGCGCACCTCGTTGCGCCCGTAGTTGAAGATATACGTGCCCCAGTCCGGATGTTCGCCCAGGCGCGGGTCTTCGTGGTTGTACAGATGCGTGCCGTCGAAGTAACTGAGGGCATGGCCGTCTTTGGGGAAATGGGCGGGAACCCAGTCGAGGATCACGCCGATGCCGTTCTGATGGCAGTGATCGACAAAATACATGAAATCCGCCGGGGTGCCGAAGCGGCTGGTGGCGGCGTAGTAACCGGTCACCTGGTAGCCCCACGAGCCGTCGAACGGATGCTCGGCCACGGGCATCAGCTCGATGAAGTTGTAGCCCATATATTTGACGTAATCGACCAGTTGATGCGCCAGTTCCCGGTAAGAGAGCCAGGAACCGTCCAGATGCCGCCGCCACGAACCGAGGTGGACTTCGTAGATCGCCATCGGTTCGGTATGATGGCTGCGCTGGGCGCGCGCCGCCATGTAGTCAGCATCGCCCCAGGTGTACTGATCGATGTCGAACACGATCGAGGCGTTGGCCGGGCGCACTTCGGTGTAGAACCCATACGGATCGGATTTCTGAGCCTGGTAGCCCATGTGATTGGAGCGGATGTCGTAGCGGTAGATCTCGCCCGGGCCGATGCCGGGGATGAACAGCTCCCACACCCCGCTGCTGCCGATCATGCGCATCGGGTGGACGCGCGCATCCCAGTTGTTGAAATTGCCGATCACGCTGACGCGCCGGGCATTCGGCGCCCACACCGCGAAATTGACACCGCTGACGTCATCGATGACGCGCGGATGCGCGCCGAGCTTTTCGTAGCTGTACAGGTACTTCCCCTGGCCCAGCAGATAGAGGTCGAAATCGGTCAGCAGGGGCGGATAGGGCAGGTAGGGATCGACGAAGGTCTCGGTGCGGCCTTCGTAGGTGACCGCCTCGTAGCGATAGTGCAGCGCCTCGAACGGGAGCGGCACTGTCACGACGAAGAAGCCCTCCGGACGCACTTTTTCCATGTCGTAGCGGTCACCGCTGTCGGTGATCACCGTCAGAGTCTGCGCGGTCGGGCGCAGCGCGCGGATCGATGTCCGCGTCTCATCGAGCGGATGCGGCCCCAGGATCTGAAAGGGTGCGCCGTGATCGCCGTGCACGAGCGCGTTCAAGGCATCAGGATGAATATTCTCAATCATGTTAAAATTCAACCTTTCGCACAATAGCAGATAGAATGTAGGCCGTTTGACGGTGATTTACAAGTCTTGAGGGGTTGGATGTTCGCGCATTCGCGAATGTCCACGGTCGTATGCTGGCAGGGGGCGGAAGTCATGGTCGTGCTTGGGATCGATATCGGGGGGACGGGGATCAAGGGCGCGCCGGTCGATACGGAAACCGGCGTCCTGCTGGAAGAGCGGCTGCGGCTGCTGACGCCGCAGCCATCGACGCCGGCGGCGGTGGCGCAGGCCGTGCGCCAGATCGCCCAGCATTTCAACTGGACGGGCGAGATCGGCGTGGGCTACCCGGGCGTCGTCAAACACGGGGTGACGATGACGGCGGCCAATGTGGACAAGGGCTGGCTGAAATGCGATGCCAAAACCCTGTTCGAGACGGCCACGCGCTGCAAGACGACGGTCGTCAACGATGCGGACGCCGCCGGTATCGCGGAGATGACGTTCGGGGCCGGGCGCGGCAACCCGGGGGTGGTGATCATGATCACCCTGGGGACGGGGATCGGCACCGCCATCTTTGCCAATGGTCAGCTTGTGCCCAACACGGAGTTCGGCCACATCCTCATCCGCGGCAAAGAGGCCGAACACCGCGCCTCGGAACGCACGCGCATCAAGAAAAAGCTGTCGTGGCGCGAGTGGGCGGAGCGGTTGAATGAATATTTACAGTATATGGAAGCGCTGTTCTGGCCCGACCTGTTCATCCTGGGCGGCGGAACCAGCAAAAATCACGAGAAGTTTGTGCCCTACCTGACGCTGGAAACGCCGGTGATGCCGGCCCAGTTGTTCAACGAGGCCGGCATCGTGGGGGCGGCGCTGGCCCCGCTGCATCGCGATCTGCGCAACTGAGCCGTCAGGCTATCTGTCACAGGTGGAGACCGCGCGAGCGGGTCGCCAGTCACCCGCTCGCGCTTGTCTGTTGTGGATTAGAGCCGCTTTCAATCCTCACCATCGGCTGGCACAGGCAGCGGTTCGAAGCGCCGCTGGTCGAAGTGGAAGATGACGAAATCGCCATCCCCGTCGATCAGACCGAGCGTGAGATCGAGCGGTTCGCGGTAATAGGCTGAACCGGCGTCATGCCCGTTGTCGCGCAGCGGATCGATCATGACTTCCATGACGATGGCCGGCTCGTTGTATTCCGGGCGTTTTTTGTTTTTCAGCCCGGCTTTCCAGCGCACCAGCATGCCCGGCTTGAGTGTGTGATAGGTTTCATATCGATCGCGCAGTTCGACCAGATCGTTGATGCGTTCGTTGATGCGATCCATGTCCCAGATCTTGTCCTTTGCTTTGGATTCGGCCATCGCCTCGATCGCACTCATCAGAGCCTTTGCCAGCTCTTTTTCGTCTTTGTCGCCCATTGCTGCCTACCTCCTCAACCTGCGGTGCGGTCTGGCGCACTCAAGAACGTCTCTAACAGCATACAACAGGTTTTTGCTGGAAATCAATAGATTGACCGAATCTTTTTTGGATTTATGGTAAGTTTGCTTTTTGAAAAATATAAAATGAAGTGCTAATTAGTCCGCCTGTAGGTCGAACAAGGCGCGGACAGCCTGGCGATCGATCTTACCAGTGGCGTTGATCGGGATCGTCGTCACAAATCGATAGATCCGTGGGCGTTTGTAGCCAGCAAGGCGCGCGCGCATGAATCGATCGAGGTCGGTTTCAGAGGCGGTGTGCTCCGCTTTCAGCACCACCGCCGCGCCGACGATCTGCCCCCATTCCGCCGATGGCAGGCCGACCACGCAGGCATCGGCCACAGCGGGGTGAGATTTGAGCGCCGCTTCCACTTCAGCCGGGTAGATGTTCTCGCCACCGCTGATGATCAGATCGGTGCGCCGCTGCACCGGGCAGAGGTCACCATCGGCATCGAGATAGCCCAGATCGCCGGTGTACAGCGCGCCGTCGCGCAGCGCGCGCGAAGTGGACGCGCCGAGATAGCCCTGAAACACCGTCGGGCCGCGCACCACGATCTCGCCGATCGCGCCGGGTGGGAGCGGCGCGCCGCGCTCATCGACGATGCTCACGCGGATGCCATCCAGCGGCCTGCCCGCCGATCCCAGTTTGTCGAGCAGGCGCTCCGGGGGCAGCGTGGCCACCTGCGAGGTCGCCTCGGTCAGCCCGTAGGTGACCGCGATGGGCAGGCCGCGCGCGCTGGCGCGTTTCAGCAGATCGACGTCCGCCGCCGCCCCGCCGACGAGGACGCAGCGCAGATGCGGCGGCGCGGTGAAGCCCGTCTCCAGCAGACGGTAGAGCATGGTCGGCACGAGCGAAACATGTGTGACGCCCAGGGCCGGATCGCGCAGGATATCGGCCAGACGACCGGGATCGAAACCGGCGCTGAGATCGAATTCGACCAGCCCGACCCGATGCAGGATGCTGCGGAAGAGCATGGCGATGCCGCCGATATGGTACAGCGGCAGGCCCAGCAGCCAGCGGTCATCCGGGCGCGCCCCCAGCCGTTCCCGCGATCCGGCGGCGCTGGCATGAAGATTGCCGAAGCTGATCGACGCGGCTCGGGGGCGACCGGTCGTCCCGGAAGTGAAGAGGATGCCCTGGAGCGCGTCCGGCTGGAAACGATCGATCGGGGGAAGCGCCAGCGGCTCTTGCGGCAGATCGCCGATCGATACAACAGGGATCGGCACGGTGAGCGCGGGCGGCGCGCTGTCCGTCCCGGTGAGCAGGTGCGAACAGCGCGCCGTCTGCAGTTGATCGTCGAGTTCGTTCCCGGTCAGGCGCAGGTTGAACGGCACGCTGATCGCGCCCAGCCGGGCCAGCGCCAGGATGACCTGCACCCCCTCAAAAGCGCTCCGCCCCCACCAGCCGATATGCAGTCCCGGTGCGAGGCCGGCGGCGGCCAGCCGCCCGGCCAGTCGATCGACGGCGTCGTCCAGCCCGGCGAACGTCAGCGCCGGCGCGTCCGCCCGCCGGGGATCGGGGATGAGGGCCAGCCGGTCGGGCTGGGCCTGCGCCGCCAGCCGCAGCCAGTCGTCGCTCATGGCCGCCACGGATATTTGCGGTAGTTGGGCTTGCGTTTCTGCTGGTAGGCGTTGCGGCCTTCCTGACCTTCTTCCGTCATGTAGAAGAGCAGGGTCGCATCGCCGGCGAGCTGCTGAAGACCGGTCTGGCCATCGACGTCGGCATTCATCGCCGCTTTGAGCAGGCGGATCGCCAGCGGGCTGTGCTCCAGGATCTGCTGCGCCCAGGCCACCCCTTCCGTTTCGAGTTCCGCCAGCGGGACGACCTTGTTGACCAGCCCCATCTCCAGGGCTTCCGCCGCGTTGTACTGGCGGCACAGATACCAGATCTCGCGCGCCTTCTTCTGGCCGACGATGCGGGCCAGATAGCTGCTGCCGTACCCACCGTCGAAGCTGCCGACGCGCGGCCCGGTCTGGCCGAAAATGGCGTTGTCCGCCGCGATGGTCAGATCGCAGACGACGTGCAGCACGTGCCCGCCGCCAATGGCGTAACCGGGGACGAGCGCGATCACCGGCTTGGGGATGGTGCGGATGATGCGCTGAAGCTGGAGGACGTTGAGCCGCTCGACGCCGTCTCCGCCCTTGTAGCCCGCATCCCCCCGGATCTTCTGATCGCCGCCGCTGCAGAAGGCGTATTTGCCGTCTCTGGCCGGGCCGTTGCCAGTCAGCAGGATCACGCCGATCGACGAGTCCTCCCAGGCATCCTCAAAGGCCTCGATCATCTCGTTGATGGTTTCGGGGCGGAAGGCGTTACGCACCTCAGGCCGGTTGAAGGCGATGCGCGCCATGCCGTCGACTTTGTGATAGGTGATATCCTGATACGGTTTCACTTCCTGCCAGTTTGCGCCGGGCCGGATCGCGCTGGCCGGCGCTGCGAGGGTGTTTGCATCGGTCATCGTTCTCTCCATCCTTTCCTGTTCTTTGTGTTTTTTGTCTCGCTGTTATAGACGTTCTGCCACCTGGCCGCCGACGGCCGCCAGCAGGGCTTTGTGACGGCGGTCATCGTGCTCGCCATCGGTCTTGACCTCCACGATCGCCGCGCGCCGGCTGTGCATGGCGGCGCTGACCGCGTCATGGATGGCGGCGGCACTGTCCGCTGGCGTGTAGTCGATGCCGTACATGGCCGCCGCGTGGGCGAAATCCAGATCGGGCGGCGTGACGAACAGCTCGGTGAACGGCGGATCGAAGGCGGCCACGGGCAGCCGGCGGAAGATCCCGCCGCCGTTGTTATTGAGCACGATCATGACCGCCCCGATCCCCAGCCGCTTGACCGCCAGCAGGCCGTTGAGATCGTGGTAGAAGGCCAGATCGCCGCTCAGCAGCGCCAGCGGTCGGTCGATCTGGCGGGCGTGGGCCGCCGCGCCCAGCGCGCTGGAGATCGTCCCGTCGATGCCGCTGGCCCCACGGTTGCACAGCACGCGCAGGCGGCGGGCGTCGGGCCGGGCATACTGCTCGACGTGGCGGATCGGCAGGCTGTTGGCGGCGAAAAGATAGGACTCTTCCGGTAATGCGGCAAGCGCCGCGCTGACCGCCGCGCCGTCGAAGAATTCGTCTGTGATGAGGGCATCCAGCGCCTCCCAGGCGGATGTTTCAGCCCGACGCCACAGGTCGAGCCAGGCGCGATCGGGCTGCGGCGGATCCTGCGCCAGCCAGTTGGAGGCCGACAGGGACAGCGTGATCGGTTCGGCGTGGACGAACACATCGATCTGATGATTGGCGTCCGTCCAGACGCCATCGGCGCTGATCATGATGCGGTAGGCATCCGCCCGGCTCAGGTACGAGTCGAGCGCGGCGGAGGTAGGCAGCGCCCCGAAATGGATGATCAGTTCCGGCGGCGGCATCCGCTCGACGTACCAGTCGTGCCCGCCGACGATGACGACCTGATCGGAGCTGGCATCGTCATGAAACCGGACATTGGACTGGGCATCGGCCAGGATCGGGAAGCCGCACGCCGCCGCCAGCCGTTTGACGACCAGCGGGAAATCGCCACGCGGGCTGCGCGGCCCGCACACGATGACGCCGCGCCGGCGATCGCGCACGGCCTGCACCAGATGATCGATCTGTTCGTAAGTGGCCATCAGCAGGCCGCGGCTGATGATCGTGTGGGGACGGCGCTCCGGGCGGCCATCGGCCACCTCGATCGAGTCGCCGGGCACGGGCGTCGGTTCCAGCGGTTTACGGAACGGGAAGTTGAGATGCACCGGGCCTTTGGGCATACCGTTGGCGAGGGCGAACGCGCGGTTGGCCATGGTGCGCAGCGCGCGGATGGCCAATGGGCCAGGATCGGCTTCGGGCAGCGGCATATCGACCGACCACAGGACGTGATCGCCGTACAGCTTGACCTGATCGACGGTCTGGTTTGCGCCGCTGTCGCGCAGCTCATGCGGACGGTCGGCGGTCAGAACCAATAGAGGGACGTGGGCGTAATGCGCTTCGATGACCGCCGGGAAGAAATTGGCTGTGGCCGTGCCCGACGAACAGACGACCGCCACTGGCCTGTCCGCCGCCAGCGCCAGGCCGAGCGCGAAAAAAGCGGCGCTGCGCTCGTCGATGTGGGAGTAGACGCGGATATCCGGGTGTTCGGCGAAGGCCATGACCAGCGGGGTGGAGCGCGATCCGGGCGCGATGCACACCGCGCGCAGCCCGGCCCGGGCCAGTTCATCGACGACGATGCGGGCGTAAAGCAGGTTACGATTGGGCGCGTTCATGCGCGCGGACTCCTTCGTGTTGCGCGCGCGACCGGTCATCGGCTTCCGGGCCGGTCAGCGCATCCAGCAGGGGGGCGAATTTGGTCTCGGTTTCATGCCATTCGGCGTCCGGATCGCTGTCGGCGACGATGCCTGCGCCGGCGTACAGCCGGACGTGCTTCCCGCTGATCACAGCGGAGCGGATGCCGACGGCGAACATGCCGTCACCGGCGGCATCGACCCAGCCGACCGGCGCGGCATACCAGCCGCGCGGCGTCGTCTCGAGCCGGGCGATCAGCTTCTGAGCGGCATACGACGGTTCTCCGCCCAGCGCCGGCGTCGGGTGCAGCTCGTTGATCAGATCGAGCACGCCGAAGCGCGTCTCGAGCTGTGCCTCGATCGGCGTATACAGGTGCTGAATGTTCTTCAGCCGCATGATGGTCGGCTGATCCGGAAGGGTGACGCGCTGCGCGTACAGGGCGATCCGCTGGCGCAGCGCCTGCACGACCACCTGATGTTCGCGGCGCTCTTTGGGGCTGGCCAGCAGTTCCGCCGCCAGTGCGGCATCGGCTTCCGGATCGGCCCGGCGCGGGCGCGATCCGGCCAGGGCGGCGGTGCGCAGCACGCCGCGATCCACCGCAGCGATCAATTCCGGCGATGCGCCGAGAAAAGCGTGACCGTCGGCGGGCTGGATCAGAAAGCGATAGGTATCCGGGTAGCGCGCGTCCAGCCGGGCCAGCGCCGCGGTGATATCGGGCGTCTGCGACATGTCGATGTCGATCGCGCGGGACAGCACCGCTTTTTCGAGTTCACCGGCGCGGATGCGCGTCGTGATCTCGGTCACCATGCCGCGCCAGGTCTCGATACCCGTCTGCGGTCGGATCGACAGCGCGTGGGCGCGGGATGCGGGCGCGGCAGTCGCGGCCTCCGCACTGGCGAGGAACGCTTCGGCATCGTCGTGAAGCTGGCGCAGCGCGTCTTCAGCGGCGCCTGCACTGTCGAAAAGCCGCGATACCGTCAGCCAGTGCCCGTCGGCGCAGGCGGTGTATTGAAAGTGCGGCAGGATGAGCAGGGCAGGGGGAAATTCCGACCACGGCCCGGCGGGTGTGAAATCCGGCGTGAAGCTGAAGCCGCCGAACAGGCGCGGCTGGGCCAGCCGCGGCCCGTCACCTGCGATCAGCGCGTCAGCGAACAGATCGGCGATGCGGAGCTGCGCACGGGCGAAGCGCAGCGCGCCATCGGCGCTGAGCGATGCGACGGCCCCGATCCCGACATAGACCGCTTCAGGGGCGGGCGGATGCCACAGGATCCGCGCCGCGCGCGGGGCCAGGCCCAGCAGATGCAGCGGATCCAGCGGGGGGGCCGGTCTCGTGATCGCGATCAGCCGCTGACGCTCGCTCCAGCCGGCCATGATCACGCCTCCACGGGCAGGCTGAAGCCCACGCTGCGCAGCAGCATCGGGCGCAGCGTCTGCATGATGCGGTCGGGTTCCGGCTGGCCGCTGTAGATCCACTGGATGACGACCTCGTTGATCGCCCCCATCCAGGCCATGGCCGCGACCTCGGTGTCGATCGGGCCGAGATCGCCCTCGGCCACGGCCTGATCGAGGTACTGGCGGATGAGCGAAGTGAAGCGGTGGTGCACCTCCAGCCGTTTCTCCTCGAAGACCGATCCCAGGCCGACGGCCTGCACGAGCATGATCTTGGCCAGCGGACGGTACTTGCCGAACGTCTCCAGCGTGGCGCGCAGCGCGGCATCGACGCGCTGACGGCCCGTGGTCTCCTGAGCGATCGCCTCTTCGACGCGGCGCACGACCAGATCGGCGAACTTGTCCACCAGCGCCAGGAACAGCGTCTGCTTGTTGGGAAAGTGGAAATAGACCGACCCTTTCGACGTGTGCGACTCGGCCACGATCTCATCGACACTGGCGGCGTGATAGCCCTTGCGGGAGAATACGGCCAGCGCGGCATCGAGGATGCGGCTGCGCGTCGTTTCGGGCTGTTTTGTGCGTTCGCGTTCCATAAGGGCTGTGCACCTGAACTTAAACCGACTGGTCAGTCTATTGGTGAAGGATAGCACAGATCGGGCGCGCACGGGGGATGATTTCAGCAAAGTCTCATGATCATC
This sequence comes from Anaerolineae bacterium, assembly GCA_034432395.1. Classification (GTDB taxonomy): domain Bacteria; phylum Chloroflexota; class Anaerolineae; order Aggregatilineales; family Phototrophicaceae; genus Flexifilum. The sequence goes on along the minus strand of DAOUBU010000081.1, from coordinate 135,737 downwards.
GATGGACTGCGCTATCACTATCGGGAACAGGGCAGTGGGCCGGCCATCGTGCTGCTGCACGGGTTCACCGGCAGTTCAGCGTCCTGGGAGGCGGTGAGCGAGCGGCTGGCCGACGCGGGCTGGCGCGTCATCGCGCCTGATCTGCCGGGGCACGGCGAAACAGCCGGGTCGTGGGATGCGCAGCGCTACCGCATCGAGCGCACGGCGGCGGATCTGATCGCGCTGACCGGCGGGCTGGGCGTCGCGCAGTTCGCCCTGCTCGGCTATTCGATGGGAGGGCGGCTGGCGCTGTATACCGCGCTGACCTATCCGGAGCACGTCCGGGCGCTGATCCTGGAGAGCGCGTCGCCCGGTCTGGCGGATCCAGCGGAGCGCGAAGCCCGGCGTCACGCCGATGAAAGGCTGGCCGATCGCATCGAGCGCGAGGGGATCGACGCGTTCGTGCAGTACTGGGACGATCTGCCGCTGTTCAGCGGCCTGCGACGGCTCCCTGAGGCGCAGCGCGCCCGTCTGCGCGCGGAGCGCCTGCGCCGCGATCCGCGCGGACTGGCGGCCAGCCTGCGCGGCATGGGGACGGGCGCGCAGCCGTCCCTGTGGGAGCGGCTGGGCGAGCTGGCGATGCCGGTTCTGCTGATCGCCGGCGCGGAGGATGGCAAGTACGCCGCGATCGCCCGGCGCATGGCGGCGGCCATCCCCGGCGCTGCGATCGCGATCGTCCCCGGTTCCGGGCACGTCGTCCATGAAGAGCAGCGCGAGCCGTTCAACGCCGCTATAACGACGTTTCTGGCTGCACTCCCCGGCGCGCCCAGGCGGTCGGAAACCAGTCCCTGATCAGATGTTCGGCATAGCCGATGCGGATCAGATTGTCGCGGCAGGCCGCTTCGTCGGCGCCCTGGGCCGCCCAGAACGGCACACGCTTGAACATCGTCTCGATCCGTTCGCGGGGCGTGATGACCCAGGTATCGTGCGGCACGACGCCGAAGGTGATCATCGGCATGTCGTGCAGCGCGGAATGACTTTTGCGGTAGGGCGCGATCAGGATGGCCTCGCGCGCGCCGCGCTCCAGCAGGACGGAGCGGACGTAAAGCGCGGTCTTGCCCATGTCCGCCAGATCTTCGACGATGCCGACGACGTGCCCGGCGACATCGATGCTGAGCGGCTGGACGATCTGCGGCGTGGCCAGCGGCTGGCCCGGCCCGTGGTAGAAGCGCACGCCGAACGTGCCGAATTCGATCGCGGGCATGTCGTCCGGCGCGCCGTGGGTGACGTAGTCGTGCAGCAGCACGCCGGGCAGCAGCGCCCCCATCGTGATCATGACCATTTTGGTGATCGCGCGCCCGTCATCCCGGTGCTGGCGCTGGTACTCGAACACGCGCTGCGCCAGCCAGGCCACCATCTGGTGTTCGGCGGCATCGGTCACATAGAGGAAGCGCAGCGGGTCGTGCGGGACGATGACGCCGGTCGGGTTCATCCAGTATTCCAGATCGGTCGGGTGGTCGGCGTACTGCATGTAAAAATCCCCCAAAAATGAAAAACAGGCTTTTCGAACCGATTGTGCGAGCCAGCGGGGGCAAAAGCAATCCCCAACTGCGGGCGGAAACCCGATCGGGAGTGCGCTATACTGAATGGTTTAAGAGCGCAGGTGATCGATGTGGAGGAGTTTTAAAATCATGACAGAGACCGAAGTCGTAGAGCGCGCGCAGATCCTGGGCGCGGATCCGAATGTGGCTGCGATGCGCGCGCGCGTCGCCAGCATCGGCGCGCTGATGTTCGACCGCCGCCTGACCGATGCCGCGGGCGGCAACATCACTGCGCGGGTCAAGACGGAGATCGGGGAAGTCATCTGCATGTCGCCCCGCTATGCCGGGTCGAAGTGGCTGTGGAATTTGCAGCCGGATGACGTGCTGGTCGTCGATGCGGACGGGACGATCCTGCTGGGGGCGGGCGATATCAGCCGCGAGTCGAAAGTGCATCTGCGCCTGCACCGCGAATTCGGCGAATACGGCACGGCGGTCATCCACGCCCACGCGCGCAACCTGCTGGTGTTTGCGACGCTGGGCATTCCGCTGCCGCCGGTGCTGGAGGGCACGCGCAAATTCGGCACGCTGCCGGTGACCGAGTTCGCGCCGTCGCACAGCCGCAAGCTGGCCGAAAATGTCGCCGGGGCGATGAAGGGGATGGAGAGCCGGATCACCAAGCAGGCCGCCGGGGTGATCGCGCCGTACCACGGCCTGTTCGTCATGGGGCGCGACCTGAACGCCGCTTTCGACGCGGTCGAGCGGATCGACAACAACGCTTACATCATCCTCAACAGCGGCCTGCTGCAGACCGGTCAGCTCGCCGATCACGTCGCCCGCATGGAAGCGGTGATGGACGCCTTCAAGGAATGAAGCGCCGCCATGATGGATAAGCAGATCCTGACGGTCACGCCGAACACCACGCTCGATCTGACCGTTTTCATCCCGAGTTTCGAACTCAACAAAACGATCCGCGCCCGCGACACGGTGCAGAGCATGGGCGGCAAGCCGACCGATGCCTCGTGGATCCTGGGCGAACTGGGCATACCGAGCCGCGCGCTGGGGCTGGCCGCCGGGGCGACCGGGCGCAAAGTCGAGGCGATGCTCATGGCGCGCGGCGTGACCGTCGATTTCGACTGGGTGGATGGCGAGACGCGCACCAACGTCGTCATCGTGTGCGATGACGGCTCCGGGCAGACGACGATCACGACGACGACCATGACGATCGCGCCGGAGCAGGTCGAAGCGCTGTATCAGCACTACCTGCGCGAACTGCCGCGGACGAGCGTGGTCGTCACCGGGGGGACGCTGCCGCGCGGCATGGAACCCGCGTTTTACGAACGCTGCATCCGGGCGGCGCATGAGCACGGCGTCCCGATCCTCTTCGATGCCGCCGAGCCAAATCTGAGCGTCGGGCTGGCGGCGCGCCCGACTTACATCAAGCCGAACAAGGATGAGCTGGAAGGGCTGACCGGGGCGCAGATCGCGTCGCTGGCGGATGCCTACCATGCCGGACGGCAGATCATCGAGCGCTACGGCACGCAGCCGGTGATCACGCTGGGCGGGGAAGGGGCGCTGGCCGTGCTGACCGACCGCGCGTACTTCATCCCGCCGCTGACGATCGAGGTCGTCAGCGCGTCCGGCGCGGGGGATGCAGTGCTGGCGGGGATGGCCGCCGCGGTGCATCACGGCTGGCCGATGGAGGACGGGCTGCGCATGGGCGCGGCGGCGGCGGCGGCGGTCTGCCTGATGCCGGGAACCGCCGACCTGCGCCGGGCGGATTACGAACGCTTGCTGCCCCAGGTGCGGCTGGAGCCGTTCAGCCCGTGAGTCGGAAACGGTGGGCGTGGGGATGCGGTCAGCGGGCCGCATCCCCCGGCGAGCAGCGTCATTGACCCGCGTAGAGACGCCACTGAATGCCCTCCGGCAGGACGAAAATCCCGCCGATGATCAGCAGCAGCGTGATCACGACCAGCGCCAGATAGATCGCTTCACGGCGCGCGTCCGGCATCTGACGGCGGCGCAGCATGTAATGACCGTGCGCGGTCACCAGCGCGATCGTCATGGTCGTCAGGTGTTCCCAGTAGTGACGCAGGCCGAAGCCGGTCTGCGTGCCCAGCACGACCAGGAAGATCAGCCCGATGATCCACTGGAGGCCGACCAGGCCGCTGAACGCCGCCATGAGCGCCGGCCCGGGCTTGCCCCAGCTTTTGCGCTGGATCAGCGCCGCGATCAGATACACGATGGCGGCGATGGCCACGATCAGCACCAGCCAGCGCGTCCACGAATGGGCGAAACGCAGCAGAGACATCACGACATCCACAGTCAGCCCTTTCCCGCCCGCCAAAAGCGAGCAATCCGTCCACGAACACCCCTCAGGATAGATCAACCTGCGCGGCGTTCAAGGGCCAGGTGACGGATTGGACGAAATCGCAACCGATCGCTTAGCGACCGATCGATCGGGGATCGAACGTCGGATCGACGATCAGGCCGAGCGCATCCGCGATCGTCCGCCACGAGACCAGCTTGAAATTCTGGTTGGCCGGCGGGTTCAGGTTGAGATCGTCCTGCGTGACGAACAGGCCGTCCGGGTAGCGATCGCCCAGCCCGAAATTGGTGACGTCGAGGCCGTCCGAGCCGGAGACCGCATCGGTCGCATCGGACTCGATGATGGCGAACGTGCCCACATACGCATTGGCCGAGCCGTCCGCCGGCACGGCGCGATCATAGACGACGAATTCGCTGGCCCCCTGGGCGGAGACGATCAGATAGCCCGCGCCGTTCGCAGCGGTGTACAGCGCCATGCCTTCGACGTCCGCCGTCAATACATCACCGACCGCATCGACCAGTACGCGCGCATCGCCCGCGTCCGGCTCGGCCCCGTAGCGCCAGATGCCGACGTCTTCCTCGCCGATGTAAAGGACGCCCGCCTCATCATCGGCGGTGCAGCCCTCGGTCTGCGAGCCGACGACGAATTCGCGCACCAGTTCGGCGGCGATCTGGCCGTTCCCGGCATCGATCAGCCGGTACTGCTCGACCTCGCCGGTGTTGGCGCTGTTCATGAAGGCGTAGTAATCGCCCGTGCGCGCGCTGCGGTACATGCAGATCCCATAGACTTCGCGCATGTCGCTGATGTAGGTATCGGCGGCCACGCTGGACAGGGTGCGCGTCTGCGCATCCACCGCGTAGATCGCCAGGCTGTTCAGGGTGCGGTTGGTGGCGGTCAGGATGTCCGTCGGCACGCCGTTCAGCGGGAAGCCGTAGCGCAGATCGACATTATTGACGCGCCCGATCACCACGGTCTGGTGGATGCTGCCATCGAGGTTGTAAGCGACCAGCCCGCCGTCGGTGGTCTTCTCCGTGCCGATGATCAGGCTGAGCGCGGGATCGGTCGGGTGGATCCAGATCGCCGGGTCGTCGGCGGCATCGACCCCGCTGGGGACGGGGGCGGTTTCGGCATCGGCTGCGATCAGCACCGCGCCGCCGGTCTGAACGACATCCCGACGGGCGCGCGGATCGACCCAGACCGTATCGAGCGGCAGATCGAGCGCGGTCAGGATGTCCGCCAGCGAGACGATCTTGAAGTTATTGCGCGCGCCGGGGTTGCTGTTGGTCTCATCCGCGGTGACGAACACGCCCTGCGGATAAGCGTCGCCCAGCGGCAGGGGCAGTGCGCCGAAACCGTTCGGCTCGGTCACGGCGTCGCCCAGCGCGCCGCCATCGACCCGAAACTCGCCGATGAAACGGTTGTCCCCGGCGCGTTCGTAGACCAGGAAGCTGTTGTTCTGTTCATTGGAGGCGATCAGGTAGCCGGCGCTGCCCTGGCCCGGGATCAGCGCGACGCCCTCTACCTGCTCGGTGATGCGTCCGGGCAGATTGGGGGTGGCGACCGCATCGACGATCGCGCGCTGAATGCCCTGTTCCGGCTCCGCGCCGTAGCGCCAGAGCGCATTCCCTTCCTCGCCGAAGTAGAGTCGGGCCAGCGCGTCATCGGCGGCGCACAGTTCGATCTCACCGCCCACGTTGAAGGCGCGCGCCAGCGTCGCGCTCAGGCCGGCCTCCGTCCATTCGAGGCGGTACTGCTCCACCGGGCCGTCCTCGCCTGTTACGAAGACGTAGTATGCCCCGGTGCGCCCGCTGTGATACATACACAGGCCGGCTGTGGGAAAGCCGACCGGGATGCGCCCGATCTCGGTCAGCGTCCGCGTTGTCGGGTCGATCGTCCAGGCGACGACTTCGGGCGCATCCTTGACGCTGCCCAGCACCAGCGTGATGCGCTCATCATCGCGCGGGAAGTTGTAGCGCAGGTCAACGCCGCCGATGTCGTCAGCGGTGATGAACTGGATCTCCGTCCCGTCCAGCGCGTACACGCCGACGCCGCTGTTATCATCGCTACCGATGATCACGCTCTGGCTGAGATCGGTCGGATGCGCCCATATCACCGCCGTGACTGAGCCGTCGCCCGGCGTCGGGGCCGTTTCGGCCAGCGCGGGCACGGAGACGACCGCCCACTCCTGAGCGGAGGCCGAGCCGGTGAAAGCGAGCGCGATCAGGGACAGAACCGCAAACAGCGGTGTGATCCGATGGATACCCATGGGAAACTGTTCCTCCAGAATTGACAGTAGGGGATGAGAAACGAGCGGGGGCGCGACGATGCGCGCGCCCCCTGAAACGATTCGGGCTGCTTCACCCCGGCGGCGCGATCACATGCCGGGCGTGATCTGGTAGATCGTCGTCGAACCGCTGACCTCATTGGCGACGACGAGCAGGTTCATCCCGTTCGGGCTGACGTCCGCGGGGATGAATTCCAGGCCTTCCGGGCCGAGATCGCCGGCCTGACCGGCTTCGATGTCCCCGCTGAAATCGCGGTTGTTGACGTAGGTGACGAAGACCGGCGCGGTCGGATCGCTGATGTCGAAGACGACGATACCGCCGATCTGCTCCAGGCCGATGAAAGCGTAAGTCACGCCGTCGATGACGCCGATCGCGACGCCTTCCGGCTCCGGGCCTTTGTTGTCGCTGCGGTCATCCAGGCCGTGATCGTCGTTGGCGGCATTGAAGTGCTCCGGGTAGGCCGCCGCGGTGATGCGCTCGAGCAGCGCGCCGCTTTCGTAGACGAGCGCGCCGTCGGCAGTGTAGATGCTGAACGAGCGCCCGCCGGGGATGTAGATGCCGTCGAAATCGCCGTCGCCATCGCTGTCGCCGGTGCTGCTGACGTTCTCCAGCCCGCCGATCGTTTCCTCGCTCTGGAGTTCCGCCGCGTTCGGGAAGACGGTCGGATCCAGCGGCGTCTCAGCGACTTCGGTTTCTTCACTGTAGCCGTCGTAGTCGCGGGTATCGCCTTCATTGGCGGTCAGGTAATAGACAGTGCCGTTGATCGCGAAGGCCGCGATGCCATCCGGCTGATACATGCCGAAGACCGGCCAGTTGGTGATCCGGATCTGCTCATCGTCTTTGGTGGCATCCAGTTCATTGCCGGGCTGGCTGTGATCTTTGAAACCGAGCGCGCGGATTTCGACCACTTCGCCCGCGGCGAGATCGATCACGGCGATGGCGTTGGCTTCCTGCAGGGTGACGTAGGCCGTCGCGCTGTCCGGCGAGACGGCGATGTATTCCGGCTCCAGATCCTGCGCCACGGTCGCGTTCGGGCCGTAGATGCGGACGTCCGCCGGCAGTTCAGCCGCGCGCGGGCCGCCGGCATTGAAGGCGGCGAAACCGACCGTGATCACCTTGTCCTGCGTCAGATCGGCGAAACCGCCGCTGACGTCGATGATGCTGACCGAACCCTCCGGATCGATCGAGTAATCGTCGCTCGGCTCGCCTTCGTTGGCCGTCAGGACGCGCGCGCCGTCGGGCGTGAAGGTCACCATATCCGGGAGGACGCCGACTTCAACCGACGCCAGGAACGACCGATCGGCGGTGGCGAGGAAGACAACGCGGCCGTTTTCATCGACCGCTTCGCCCTCCACCGCGATCGCCAGGACGCCATTATAGACATCGACGCTGTTGGCGCCGTCACCGTATTCGGTCACATCGATCTGCGCGACCCGTTCGATGGCGGCGGGATCGGCGATCGAGAAGACATCGATGGTGTCGCTGTCGCCGTTGACGACGAAGACCTGCTGCGTCGATGGATCATACGCAGCGATCTCCGCTGCACCTTCGTCGAAGACGCCGGTCTGATAGGTGGAGAGGACGTCCAGACGCAGTGCGCCGCTGGGTTCGGGGGCAGCATCCTGCGCCAGCAGTGGGAAAACGGTCACAGTAAGGGCTGCAAGGACGAGGACGAAAAGACGATTGATGTGCACAGCGAAACTCCTTTTTTCCGAGACTGCTCCGTAGATTGTTCGCTGTGTGTGTTAACGAAATTTTGTGCCGTCGTTAAGGCATAGTGCACGCTGAGGGGAACAGCAGCGGGCGCAGCGCGGTCGTCTGCGCCCGCAGGCAGCGCGATCAGCGGGCGAGCCGCAGGGTGAACGTCATCCGGTCGAGATCGCCGTCGGGGAAGGCGATCGACTGAAGGTGATAGCGCAGGCCGCGCCGGTGCAGGCTGAGCAGGTATGCGCCCAGACGCGAGCGCGCCTGCGTTTCGGCGCGCGGAAGCTGCGCCGGGCTGAGGCGCGTCCCGAAGCGGCGTTCCAGCTCATCGCGCACGATGCCGCGCCACGCCCACCAGTAGAGCACGCTGTAAGCGAGGGTCTGGCGGAAGGCCTGGCCATCGCGCAGCGGCGTCATGACGGTGAGCAGCGCCCGCTCCAGATCGACATCATACGCCGCCAGATTGCCGATGTAGACGGTCGAAGCGAGCAGCGCGCGCATCAGTTCGGGATCGCCGCGATCTGGAAAGCGCTGATCGACCAGGGCGACGCGCTGGCCGTTGATCATGCGCGTTTCGACCTCCAGCGCGGTCGCCGCCGGGTCATGCCGGTGGATGACCAGCGAGACGTCCGAGTCGGGGGCGTCGTCCTCATCGCCGGAAGGCGGATCCGGCACGAGGACGACGCCGGGCAGGGTCACCGGGATATCGTGGGCGGTGCGCACGATCAGACCGGCGGCGGCGTTCAGGCGCAGCGCGGTCGTGCGCAGATCGTCCGTCGGCGTCCAGTCCCGGCGGGCGATCGCGGCCAGGTGTGGACGGAGATCCAGGCTCATGGCGACCGCCTCAGCAGAAGCAGCCAGCGTCATCGTGCCCATTGCTGGCCGCCGGCTCTGTCAGCGCGGGCGCCCCGGGCCGGGCGAACGGACTGCGCTCGGCGTTGACGAATTCGACCACCAGCGCCTGGAAATGATGGACGCCGTTTTCGTGGCGCGCGCTGAAGCGGCCCGAGTCGTAAGCGCGCGACTTCAGGTTGGTCTGCACGTATTCGCAGATCTCGATGTCTTCGTACTGGATCTCGTCGGCGAATTTGACCATGCTCTCCATGTCGTCTGGCGCCATATCCTGCTTGAAGTACCACTCGAAGATCAGCAGGCTTTTGTCGTGGCTGACCGGCTTGAGGATGTTGACCGAGATATTGTCCGGGTATTCATCGATCATGAAGTTCGGGAAGGCGATGTGGTAGCGGATCTGATCATCCGGTTTCGGGTTCTTGTAGCGCCGGTTGTGCGGGTTGCCCTTGCTGCCCGGTTTGACGATCACGCGCTGGGTGGACTGGAAGCGCCAGGTATCGACGTAGTAATCGTCCAGATCCATCTCCCGGCTCAGCCCCGGATGCGCGAACGGCACATGATAGCCCTCCGCGTAGTTATCCATGTAGACTTTCCAGTTGCAGTCGATCAGATACTCGCAGCGCTCGACCAGCCGCCACTGGCTCAGATCGATGCCCGTGGTGCGATCCCAGGTCTCGCCCCAGGTGTCGCGCAGTGAGGCCGCGTTCGGGTCGAGATTGACGAAGACATACGGCCCCCAGGTATCCACCTGGACTTCGCGCAGGCAGAACTGGGCCGGGTCGAAGTCTTGCGTCCCCTCCATGCCGGGCACGCGCAGCAGCGTCCCGTCCAGCCCGAACGTCCAGCCGTGATAGAGACATTGGAGCGACTTGCGGTTGCCCTGGCCGCGCGCCAGCGCCCCGGCGCGGTGCGGGCAGACATTGTAGAACGCGCGCAGGCGGTTGTTCTGATCGCGCGTGACGACGATCGGCTCGTGGGCGGCTTCCACGGCGATGTAATCGCCCGGTCTGGCGACGTCATCGACGCGGCAGACGGCCTGCCAGGTGCGGGCGAAGATCCGTTCCAGCTCCAGCTCGAAGACCTGCGGATCGAGATACCAGCTCGCGTCCAGTGTGCGCGCGCGGGCCACATCGAGATCGACCGGTTGGTTTGTCCATACCTTGTGCATACGTGAAGTACCTCATCAATCGGTCAGGAGAAAGGTGTCGCACCCCTATCCCAACTACGCCGTGAGGCAGCCACCCCCAGGAGGATGAGGGCTGTTTAGGCGTAATAAAAGGCAGCCCGGAAAGCCACCTTTTGTTGTGGATATGTCGTTAGACGATCCTTATTGTAGAACCGATTTTCCCCCTGTCCATGATCGATTCACTGAGAAAGTGGGGGATTCAGATTAAGGTTTGTCCGATGATGGGCTTACTGCGACCATCTGGTGGGCAGGCGATCCCAGCGGTGTGCGCGCAGCTTCTCCAGCAGATCGGCGGGCAGGCCGGCCCCATCGCTGACCGCGCAGTTGGCCTCGACGTGGCGGCGTTTGCGCATGCCGGGGATGACCGTGCTCACAGCGGGGTGGCAGAGCGTCCAGCGCAGGGCCATTTCGGCCATCGTCATCCCTTCGGGGATGAGTGGGCGCAGCGCTTCAGCGCGGTCAACCGATGCCGCCAGATTCTCCGGGACGAAGTACGTGCTGCGCCAGTCATCGGGCGGGAAGACGGTGTCTTTGGTGAGCGTGCCGGTCAGCGTGCCTTCATCGAACGGGACGCGGGCGATGATGGCGATGTTGAGCTGCTGCGCTACCGGAAAGAGCTGATCTTCCGGGGCCTGATCGAAGATGTTGTAGATCACCTGCACGGCGTCGATCAGATCGGTGCGCAGGGCGTTGAGCACGTTCCACGGCTCCCAGCGGTTGACGCTGATGCCCCAGGCGTGGACGACGCCCTCCGCCTTGAGATCGCTGCACACGCGCTGCCACGACTCATCGAAGGCCCAGGCATCTTCCCAGACGTGGAACTGCATCAGGTCGAGGCTGGGCAGTTTGAGGTTGTCGAGCGTTCGGTAGGTCATCTCGCGGATGTAATCTGGCGGGAAGACGTCCTCCAGTCTGGAGGCGCGGCGCGATGGCCAGGTGCGGTTCTTCGGCGGGATCTTGCTGGCGGTGTACAGGCGTTTCTCTGGATGGGCGCGCACCAGTTCGCCCAGCAGGCGCTCGCTGTGTCCTTCGCCGTAGGCGAAGGCGGTATCGAAAAAGTTACAGCCGAGTTCGACCGATCGGTGCAGCGAGTCCATCGTCTCGGCGTCATCGGAACCCGTCCAGCCGGCCAGACCCCACATCCCGTAGCCGACTTCGCTGACCTGCCAGCCGGTACGTCCAAAAGTCCGGTAAAGCATGATGCCCATCCTTTCCTGTTGAGAGAGAGAACCAGTCAGGTCGATGCCGGGGCCGCCGCGGATCCGGTCTGCGCGCGCGTTTCCTGAATGGCGAGATCGATGAACAAGGCGGCTGACCAGCCGAACATCGGCGCGGCTTTGGGCGGGCGTTCCCCGGTGAGCGGATGATAATACTCGTAGATATCGCGGTGGCCCATGACCATCTCAAGCGTCTGGCGGCGCAGCTCACCGGCCAGCGTCGTGTAGCCGGTGCGTTCCAGCGCTTCGACGAACAGGTAGTTGATATTGACCCAGACCGGGCCGCGCCACATCTGCATCGGGTTGAAGTCCGGATCGCGCCGGGCGACTGTCGCCAGCGGATAAGGCGTCCAGAACAACTGGGGGTCGGTCAACCGGTCGATGAGCCGCTCGATGATGGGGCGGGGCAGGCGTCCAGTCAGCAGGGGCAGCAGGCCGAACGGCGTCTCGGTCTCCAGCGGGGCGCCGTGCAGCAGGGCGCGGAAATCGCCGCGCCGGGCATCCCATAACTGCGCGAGCATGCGTTCGGTCAGCGCGGCGGCCAGCTCGGTGAAGCGCCGCTCCCCGTCCGGATCGCCGATGATGCCCGCGATCCGGGCCAGGCTGTCGCTTTGCAGGACGAGGTAGGTGTTGAGGTCAGGCGCGACGACCGGCATCCCGCGATCCCACAGCGGGTTGTCGTCCAGCCCGCTGGAGAAGGGGTGCATGTAATGGGCCAGGCCGCCGGGGTCACTGCTGAAACGGAGCCACCAATCATTCCAGCGCATCAGCGGTTCGTAGATCTCTTCGAGAAAATCGCGGTGGCCGGTGGCCTCGAAGATCTTGAGCGCGCCCCAGGCCATCAGCGGCGGTTTGGTGACATCGGCGTTGACCGGCGTCGTCAGGTGATCGACCAGCCCTTCATCGTGGATGGCATCCGGGATGAGGCCGTCCGCCCGCTGATGATCGAGCATGATGCGCAGTTGATCTTCCGCCAGCCGGGTGTCGATGTAGCGATAGGCGATCGCGTGGAAGACCTGATCCCAGTGCCAGACGCCAACGTAGTGGATTTTGGAGGGCAGAAGCGCCTCGCGCGTGAAGTAGTAGCGCGTGTTGACCAGCCCGGCGCGCAAAATCCACCAGGCGTATTCGTACTGCTCCCGGTAGATATCGAGCACAGGCGGCACAGCGCTGATCCAGGCGCGCCAGTTGGCCTCCGCCGTTTGCAGCACCGCTTCTGCGTCGGGCAGCGATCGGTTGTAAGCGATGCGCGGCGTGACGTTGAGCAGCAGGATGTGCCCTTCCTCCGCCGCGATCCGCAGCCTGGCCTGGAACAGACCGCCTTCCGGCGCCTCAAGCGCATTCTCGATCAGGTGGGCGTTGGTGGTGTAGGCGACGTTGCGTTTGCCGCGCAGGGCGCCGCCGCGCCGGTCGGTCTCCCCGCGGTCGGCGCGCACGCGAAATTCCAGCCGATATGTACCGGCTGGCAGGCGCAGCAGGATCGTCTCCGGATCGACGAAGACCCAGGTGAAGATGCCGAGCGCGGTGTGCAGCCAGACGGCGTGCGCCTCCGACTCGACCCGGATATCTGTCACCGGCAGGCCGGCATCGGTCAGCAGGGTGAAATGCGTGATCATCGGCGGGCGGTTGCGATAATGCCCGACCTCCTGCTCCCATTTCTGCCAGCGTTCCGCCAGCCGCAGGGAAAACTGATGCTCCTGCCGGAAGAGCAGCAGCCGCGATCCGCGATCGGTGAACGGGATATTGACGAGATCGATGCGATTGTGCATTCCGCCGGTCATGATCATCCTGAATGGCGTTCCAGCCACAGCACGCCATACGGCGCAAGCCGTACCTGAGAACGGTAGATTGTGTTCGTCAGCAGGTCATATCGATTGTGGCCGTCCGGTAAAGAGACGTCAACCGCTTCACCGCTGATGTTGTGCAGCGCCAGGACGGCATCGCGCTGAATGGCGATCACAGCGGGGTGCAGGCGCAGGATCTGCTGCGGCACAGCGGCGGAAAAGGCCGGGCACGCCGCCCGCGCGCGCAGCAGCGCCCGGTAGCGGCGAAATACCTGACCATAGCGCGAGTCGGAGGCCAGCGCGGCGTTGAGCTGATCGAAGGCGAATTTTTCGCGGTTGAGCGTGCGGGCACGTCCGGTCTGCGCGGCGCCGGCATGCCAGCTTTCCGCCCCGAACAGACTGGACAGGTAGATGCCGGGCAGCCCGGCCAGCGCAAGCTGGATCGCCTGCGAGACGATGAAGCGGTCGATGGAGACGGCCAGCGGTTCCCCGGGGACGCGCAGCGCATCGAAATAGGTGATGTTCAGCTCATACGGGCTGCGCGAGCCGTCCGCCCCGGCGCGGTACGAGATCTGGCCGCCGCGTTCGATGACCGCATCGATCAGGCGATCGAGCGCGGCGGCGGGCAGCAGATCGGTGACCGGGCGGATGCCGATCCCGTCGTGCGAGGCGGTGAAATTGAAGAAGGCCGTTCGGGCGGATGGCGTGCTCAGGCTGGCGGCCCAGTCGTTGAAGACCTCGGCGCTGCCGCTCAAGAACGTGTGCAGCAGCAGCGGCGGCAGCGCGAACTGATAGACCATCTGCGCCTCGTTGTACCCGTCGCCGAAGTACGTCAGATTTTCCCGGTGGGGGACGTTGGTCTCGGTGATCAGGTTGACCCACGGAGCGGCGGCATCGAGCACCGCGCGCATGAGCTGGACGACGGCATGCGTCTGCGGCAGATGGATGCAGGGTGTGCCGGGGATTTTCCACAGAAAAGCGACCGCGTCGAGCCGGATGTAGTCCGCACCGCGCTGCACATACTCCAGCAGGATGTCGAGCATCTCCAGCAGCAGCGCCGGCTCGGCGTAATTGAGATCGACCTGATCGGCGCTGAAGGTCGTCCAGACGTAGCGCGTCCCCGCGGCGGTCTCGAACGGGGTGAGCAGCGGGTGCGTGCGCGGGCGCACCACCGCCGACAGATCGAGCGTCGGATCGGCGGTGACGAAGAAATTGTTGTAGGGTGGCTCATCGGCCAGAAAGCGCTGAAACCAGCCGCTCGACGCCGAAGCGTGGTTGAGCACCAGATCGAACATGAGCCGGAAATCGACGCTGAGGCTGGCGATATCCGCCCAGGAGCCGAGCGCCGGATCGACGGCGCGGTAATCGACGACGGAGAAGCCGTCATCGGAGGTGTAGGGGTAGAACGGCAGCAGATGCAGGCCGCCGATCAGCCCGGAGAGATGCTGGCGGGCGAACCGTCCCAGCGCGATCAGCGGCGGCTCACCGGGCGTCTGGATGTGATCGCCGTATGCGATGATCAGCGGGCGCTCGCCATCATCCCGGCGCGGGCGCGGCTCGATCGGGCGCGTGGCGATCAGCCGTTCGATGACGGGCAGGAGGTCGGCGTGGCCGTACAACTGGCCCAGCCGATCGGCCAGGCGCGCGCTGATGGCGGAATTGAGCGCTCCCATCGTCGTATCTCCCAGCGTGCCTTTCCGCGATTGTACGCACTGTGACGGGAAATGACAATCATCCAATGAGGCGGATGCATCAGCGCACCCGACCGTGAAACCGGGCGGCCAATGGGACACATACGCACCCTGACGACTGTGAGACATGAAACGATTTAAACGTTTCAACTAAAATCCGGCGATGAGTTGTTAAACATGTACGAAACGTGTTGACGCTCGGCGGCGATTGATTTAAAAAATCAGTAGTTGAAACGTTTAAATTAGCGATACCCGGATTGCAGTCCGTGCAGAATGTACGTGCTGCATGGGCTGAAAAGAAAAAACAGAAAGGCACGGCTGACGTGTTCAAGAAACAATGGACTCTTGAAGAGATCCAGTTTGCTCCAGAGCGTCAGAATCACTTCGAAACCCTGTTCACGATCGGCAACGGTTACCTGGGCACGCGCGGCACGTTTGAAGAGGGGTATCCCGGTGACGTGGCTGCGACGCTGGTGCATGGCATTTACGATCATGCGCCGAATACGCTGGTTCCCGAACTGGTCAACGCCCCGAACTGGCTCCCGCTTCACGTCACGGTGGATGGCACGCCCTTCCGGATGGTGATGCAGACGACCGATCTGATGCGACCGCCAGAGGGCATCGTGCTGGGCTACCGCAGGGTGCTCGAACTCGATCGCGGGCTGCTGCGCCGTGAAGTCCTGTTCCGGGCGCAGTCGGGGAACATCGTCCGGCTGGTGTTCGAGCGTTTCGCCAGTCTGGCCGATCCGCATGTCCTGGCGCAGCGCCTGGTCGTGACCGGCGTGGATGGCGCGCCGACGATCACGGTGACGGCGGCGCTGGATGGCAATGTCACCAACCACGGCGTCCGTCACTGGGAGGACGAAGGCATCACCCTGGCGCACGAGCATGAGATCGGTCTGGAATTCCGAACCGGCCAGAGCGGTTATCAGCTCGGCATGGCGTCGCAGTGGGTGACGCCGTTCGCGGCTGTCCCGCTCGCCGATCCTCGCCGCCCCGCCGTGAGCGTCACGTTCACGCTGACGCCAGAACAGACGGTCACGCTGGATAAACTGACGGCCGTCTACACCAGCCGCGATCGCGCCCAGCCGCTGGAGGCTGCGCGCGATCGCGCCAGACAGGCCGCAGCGGCTGGCTATGACGCGCTGCGCGCCGAGCATGAGGCGGAATGGGCCAGGTACTGGGCGCACAGCGATATCGAAATCGAAGGCGACGATGCCTGCCAGCTCGCCCTGCGCTTCACCACCTATCACGTGCTGATCGCCGCCCCGCGTCAGGATGAGCGCGCCAGCATCGGGGCCAAAACGCTGTCCGGCCTGGGGTACAAGGGGCACGTATTCTGGGATACTGAACTGTTCATCCTCCCCCCGCTGACGCTGACGCAGCCCCATATCGCCCGCAACCTGCTGATGTATCGCTATCACAATCTGCCGGGGGCGCGCCACAAGGCGATCGCCAATGGCTATCAGGGCGCGATGTTCCCGTGGGAAAGCACCGATACCGGTGAGGAAACCACGCCGCAGTGGAGCGATCCACAGCCCGACGGCACGCGCATCCGCATCTGGACGGGTGACAATGAGCAGCATATCTCAACTGATATCGCCTACGCCGTCCACCAGTTCTGGCGCTGGACGGGTGATGACGACTGGTTTGCCCGCTATGGGGCGGAGATCCTGCTCGATACGGCGGTGTTCTGGGGCGGCCGGGTGGAAGAGAAAGGCGATCGCTTCGAGATCAGCCAGCAGATCGGGCCGGATGAATACCACGAAAACATCGATAACAGCGTCTTCGTCAACCGGATGGTGGTCTGGCATCTGCAGACGGCGCTGGCAGCGCTGGACTGGCTGCAGGCGAATCGTCCGGCTGAGGCACAGCGTCTGATCGAGAAGTTAGATTTGAATGAGGCGCGGCTGGCCCGGTGGCGCGATATCGCCCGGCGCATGTTCATCCCCTTCGATCGGGAGCGCCAGATCCATGTGCAGTTCCCCGGTTTCTTCGACATGGAATACATCCCTGTGCCGCACTACACCCCGCGCACGACCAGTGTGCAGGCCATCCTCGGCCACAGCCGCAGCATCCAGACGCAGGTGATCAAACAGGCTGACGTGGTCATGCTCATGGCGCTGCTGGGCAAAGAGATCGGTGCGCCTGAGGGGGTTCCGATCGAGCAGGTCATGTTGAACAACTGGAATACCTACTATCCACGCACCGATCATGGTTCCTCGCTTAGCCCGGCGATCCACGCCTGGGTGGCGGCCCGCCTGGGACTGCGCGAAGAAGCTTATGACCTGTTCTACCACGCTGCCCACATTGACCTGCACGACAACAAAGGCAATGTGCGCGATGGCATGCATGCGGCAGCGTGCGGCGGTGTATGGCAGGCTGTTGTGTTCGGCTTCTGCGGCCTGCACATCGATGCAACGGGCGAGCTGGCGCTCGACCCTGTCCTTCCGGCTCACTGGCGTCGGATTTCGTTCTCGGTGTTCTATCGGGGCCAAAGGCGGACGTTCACCGTCACTAACCCCGCGAACAGCTCGCCGACGTGACGGGCACAGGCATTCACGTCGATGATGTCGAGGTCATCTTCGCGCCGGAATACGAAACATTCATGCAGACCGGGTTCGCTTCAGGGTCATACCCGAATGTGTTCTACGTCGATAGCTTCCGCCTGCAGGACTGGGCGTCGGCGGGGGTGCTGGAACCCTACGGCGATCGCATCACCGATGTTGAGGATATCTACGACCTGGGACGAGCTGGCTGCTGCTGCCGAAGCGCTCACCAGCGGTGAGGGCGACAGCCGTGTGGTCGGTCTGACCACCGGTATTGAAATGCCACGCTGGCTGCCATTCCTGTACCAGGCCGGCGGTGCGATTATCGAGGAAGGCGCAGTCGTTTTCGACAGCGAGGAAGCTCGCACGGCGGCTGAATTCTTCGTCAATCTGTACACCAGCGGCGTGGCGGCGTCACCGGCTGAGCTGGGTGCAGGCTGGGCGGGTGAAGCTTTCGGCCAGGGCAAGGCCGCGATGACGATCGAAGGTAACTGGATCATCCAGTACCTGTTCGATCAGTTCCCGGAGACCAACTGGGCAGTCGCTGAACTGCCGGAAGGCCCGGCGGGCAAGGCCACGATGACGTTCACCGTCTGCTACGGTGTCGCCGCGGCGGAGAACAATGCGCATCTTGAAGAGTCGATTCTGCTGGCCGATTTCCTGACCGGCCCGGATGGTGCACTGATGGTCGGTGAAGCCGGTTTCGGCCCGATGCCGGCCCGCGCCAGCGCTGCTGCGGCCTGGCTGGCAGCCCGTGGTGAAGAATTCCAGCCGTTCGTGGCCGGGGCTGATTACGCTTATCCGTGGTCGTTCCCGCCTGGCTTCGGCACGTTCATCGACACGTTCAACAATCGCCTGAACGAGGCGGTTGTGGGCAATGCCGATGTGGACGATGTGATCGGCGATGCCGCTGAAGCGGCGCAGGAAGCGCTGGAAGATCTGTAATCCGTGCACTGATTGCCGTCGGGGGCGGTTCCGCTCAGGATCCGTCCCCCGACGGAAATTCGTCTACTGTGTCGCTATGTGTCGACATGATGATGACCGGTTGATTGACGATCGCATGAAAGGACTGTTTCCTCATGCAGCAGGCGGCCGTCCAGACCGCGCAGCCCGTGATGACGCTGCGCACGAAAAAAATTCAAGAGATCATCACCGCCTATACGTTTATGCTGCCAGCGATTATTGTCCTCTTCGTTCGCAATCCGCGCCTCGCCCTCGTCCACATAGTATTTGCGCGGCTGCCATTCCTCATCATCGAAGCTGGGTGGCTTCGGTTCATCCGGCGCGGTCGGGTCTTGCGGCGCAACCACTTCCGCGCCGATCACATTCCCATCCCCGTCGATTTCTTCCTGCGTGATGATCGCTGGATAGCCGTCGAAATCCGGGTCGGCAAACAGGCGCGTCGCGCTGCCCGTGTAATCAAGGATGTTGAAGTACAGCTTGTCGTAATCGTCGCGCACCCGCGTCCCGCGCCCAATGATCTGCTTGAACTCGGTCATCGAGTTGACGATGCGTGCCAATACAATGTTCTTGCAGGTCGGCACGTCTACTCCCGTCGTCAGCAGCTTGGATGTGGTGAGGATCACCGGGGTCAATGTCTCCACATCCTGAAACCGCGAAAGATGTCCCAGTCCAATGTCCCCCTGATTCGCCGTCACCTGGCACACCCAATCGGGATACTGCTGCACGAGGTCAGCGTTGTGCCGGTTGAGCGCCGCCAGCATCTCCGCCGCATGTTCCTGATCGACGCAGAACACAATCGTCTTGGCGAAGCGGTTTTCGTCTCTCTTCAGAAAATCGGTGATGTGCCGCGCAATCGCTTCCGTACGCATTCGCAGCGCAATCACGCGCTCGAAGTCCTCGGTCGTGTACTCCTGATCGGGGATTTCCCGTCCGAAGCGGTCAAGCTGCCCCTGTGTGGGTCGCCACCCGGTCGCATCGAGATCGGTCACCACGCGATGCACGGTGTACGGCGCGAGAAACCCATCCTCGATCCCCTGCTTCAGGCTGTAAGTGTAGATTGGGTTGCCGAAATAGGCGTAAGTATCGGCGTTGTCCGCCCGGAGCGGCGTCGCCGTCATGCCCAGTTGATATGCAGGTTGGAAGTATTCGAGGATTTCACGCCAGTTGGAGTCATCGCGGCGCAATCGCCTGATAGATGGCGAAGTACATCTCGCGAGATTTGATCGTCCTGCCGCCCTCGATCTTGTACAGCGCATCGCCGAACGGCGCGAACACGCCGCTTTTCGGCTGATCGACGAGGATGTTCCGGTCGGCAAGGAACAGAATGCGCGGCTTGCGGTGCGCGCTATCCTTGTTCCAGCGCGAGTTCCACAGCTTCCAGCAGATTTGAAAGGCGACAAAGGTTTTGCCCGTGCCCGTTGCCATCGTCAGCAGCACGCGCCGCTGCCCCTGCACAAGCGCCTGCACCGCCCGGTTGATCGCAATCTCTTGGTAGTAGCGCGGCGTTTTCCCTTGTTCGCGCTGATACGGCTCAAGGATATGCGCGGCATCCTGTGGATCGATCTGTTCGGCTCCGCTCAGGCGCGTCCAGAGTTCCTGCGGCGAGGGAAACTGGTCGAGATCGCGCTGCTGTCCGGTCAGGTAGTCGAACTCGATGATTTCGCGCCCGTTAGTAGCATACGCGAACTTGAAGCCGAGGATTTCCGCGTAATCCTTCGCCTGCTGCAATCCAACCGCAGCAGATTCCCGGTAGGGTTTCGCTTCAACCACTGCAATCGGGAAGTCAGGGCGGTAGCGCAGCATGTAATCGGCGCGCTTGCCCTCACCGCGCTTGCTTCTGCCGTTGGTGACGACAATACGCCCATCCGTGAACGTCCGCTGCTCGGTGATTGAGAATGGTGGCGTTTCCCATCCTGCTTCACGGAGTTTGGGCGTCACGTACAGTCGGCAGGTATCCGCTTCGTTGTAATCAAACTGAGACATCATTGCTGAGTAGTCTGTCAAATATGGGCCACGCTGCGACGATCGTCGATGATCGCTTCAATTAGAGAGCATACCGCATGATCGTGCAATTCTAAGTTTGAGATTTGCAATCTCACAATCCCGTTTGCGCACACAATCTTATGACGATTGACCCGCTCTTTCGTTTGACGATTGACCCGCTCTTTCGTTACAATACACCATACACGATATCGCGCACCCTCATTTACGCTGAGGATGCACCCGTGTGCGTTCGTACCACCACCAAGGATACCGCCTCATGACCTCCCTTCTGATCGTCCTTCTCACCCTGATTACCGCCGTGCTGCCCGCCTACGCCCAAACACCCGCCATCTCCCCCGATTGTGACATCGCAGGCATCGTGGCCGAGGTGCAGGATCGCCTCAACGAGATCGACATCCAGGACGCCGAGAGCGCCCTACTTGAAATTGAACTTCTGACCCTGCGCATGGATTACCTGAAGGCGTTGTGTCGCGGGTTGGTCTTCGAAGGTACGGATGCCGACGTACTCGGCCCCGTCGAAATCCCAGAGGGGATTTACCGCGTCCATGCGCTGCCGACACAAGGCTACTTTGGTGTTGAGGTTGCCGTGATGAGAGGTGAATGCGGGGAAGGGCAGCGCGCCAATGGTACACTGCTGTTTAACGAGGCCATTGATCGCGATGAAACACCGCCGGAATTGGAGTCGCTGTTTGTATCAACCGGTTGCATCGCCCTCCTGACTGTAGACGCCGACGCGCCCTACACCATCACATTTGAGAGCATCGGCCAATGAGCAAGAAGCGTCGCTACGATACAACGACTACCCTGCGAGTCCGTGGAGGCAGAAAGGAAGTATCAAAAGCCATTGAGTCGATGGAGAACGAGGGCTGGGAACTGGCGGGCCAGCGCCGCGCTGGTTTCTTCACCAGGCTCATGTGGGGCGACAGAACCGATCTCACATTTGTGCGCCAGTCTATGCCCGATACGCCGAATGAAAGGCGCGGTTGCTCCAACGTCATCCGTTTTTCTGGTCTTGCCGATGCTGGCAGCCCTGTTTTTCAGCCTGACCGATTGGAACGGCGTCACCCCGCTGACGCGCCCCAATCCGTTCGAATTTGAAGGACTGCGTAATTACGAGCGCCTGCTTTTCGTCGATGGGTCTCGGCGGGAAGCGTTCTTCACCGCGCTCAAGAACACGGTCTATTTCGTCCTGGGCGTCGTCCCGACGCAGACCTTTCTGGCGCTGGTGCTGGCGGTGATCGTCAACCAGAAGTGGTTGAAGGGGAAGGGCTTCTTCCGCACAGCGTTCTACTTCCCGTCGATCACCTCGTCGGTCGTCATTTCGCTGATCTTCATGTGGTTGTTCACCAGCAACGGGCTGATCAATCAGGGGATCCGGGCACTGTTCCCGGGATATCAGAATATCACCTGGCTCAATGATGCCACCGGGGTGCTGCACAGCATTCTGGGGTTATTCGGCGTCACGCGGAATACCGTGGGCGAGTGGGCGCGCACTGAGTTTTTGAGTATCCGGCTGTGGGACTGGATCAGCGGCCCTTCGGTCACGATGCTGACGATCATGATCCTGAATACCTGGACGACGATCGGCACGCTGATGGTGATCTACCTGGCGGCGCTGCAAAATATCCCGACTCAGGTTTACGAGGCGGCGGCCATCGACGGGGCAAATGCCTGGCAGGTCTTCCGGCGCATGACAGTGCCGCTGCTGCGCCCGACGACGTTTTTCGTCATCACGCTGGGCTTAATCGGCACATTTCAGGTGTTCGATCAGATCTACGTGATCAGCAGCGGCGGCCCCAGCGATACGACCCTGACGATCGCGTATCTGGTCTATCGCTCGGGCTTCGGCGACCAGCGCATGGGGCTGGCGACGGCGACGGCAATCCTGCTGTTCATCATCATCTTCACGCTGACGCTCG
This sequence comes from Anaerolineae bacterium, assembly GCA_034432395.1. Classification (GTDB taxonomy): domain Bacteria; phylum Chloroflexota; class Anaerolineae; order Aggregatilineales; family Phototrophicaceae; genus Flexifilum. Next base: position 113,737 of record DAOUBU010000081.1, on the reverse strand, counting down.
TCCAGCGCCGTATCGTCAGCGATCGCGCGGCGGGAAGGTAGAGGGAAGTGAATATGACCCAGATGAACCCCGCTTCCAGGTCGATCGCCGCTGCCGCTGCGCCCGGTTTTCAGCCGAAACGCATCGTGCGGTTGCTGCTGTCGGCGTTCGGTTTCGCTTTCCTGATCCTGTTCGCTCTGATCGAGATCCTGCCGTTCATTTTCACGGTTGCGACCTCGTTCAAATGTCTGCCGGCGGTCAATGCCTATCCCGCAGCGCTGATCCCGACGCCGCCGTTTTTCGTGCAGTGCCGCGAGACCGATGCCGAGGGGCAGGTGCGCGTTCTATCGGCTGATGAGACCGCCAGTGCGATCACCTTCAACCCGACGCTGGAGGGGTACGAGCAGGTGTTCCAGGCGCAGCTCGGACGCTGGCTGGTGAACACGGCGCTGTTTGCGGGCAGCATCATGATCCTGCGCCTGATCCTGGCCTCACTGGCCGGGTATGCGCTGGCCCGGTTGAAATTTCCGGGGAATCGGTTATTTTTCACCGCCATGCTGGGGACGATGATGATCCCGGCGATCGTCATCCTGATCCCGCGGTTCATCATCCTGCAGCAGCTCGGCCTGCTCAACTCGCTCATCGGCGCGATCATCCCGCTGATGGTCGATGGGTTCAGCATCTTTCTGATGAAACAATTCTTCGAAAGCATCCCGGATGAGATCGAAGAAGCCGCCATGGTCGATGGCGCGAACCGGTTCATCATGTTCTTCCGCGTCATCCTGCCGATGGCCACACCGGCGCTGACCGCGCTGGCCATTTTCAGCTTTCAGGGGGCCTGGAATAATTTCCTCGACGTGCTGATCGTGCTGGGCGGCAATCAGGAATGGTGGACGCTGCCGCTGGGGCTGTCGTACCTGCGCGGATCGACCGGCGAAGCCCTGATCTGGAACGAATTCCTGGCGGGTTCCGTGGTCACGACGCTGCCGATGGCGATCATCTTTTTCCTGTTTCAGCGTTACTTTGTCGAAGGGGTCAACTACAGCGGGCTGGCCGGTCAGTAGTCAGCCGGGCAGCGGGACGGTTTTGCGATGATCCGAGGATTGGCGGCGGCGAAAAATGGCATCATCCATGTGCTGAGCCGGCTCCATGTGTATGTGATCGTCAACATCCTGTGGCTGATCTTCAGCCTGCCGATCGTCACTGCGCCGGCGGCATGGGCCGGTTTGTGCCGCTTCAGCTATCATGCGCTGCGCCAGCCCACGGCGGATATCGGCGATTTCTGGGCCGGGCTGCGCGCCAACCTGGTGCGCGGCATCCCGGTGGGGGTGATCGGCGCCGTCGTGGTGCTGGCGTCAGTCAGCAATCTGAGCAGCTATCCGGCCCAGGGCAGCCCGTGGATCGCTCTGTTCCGGCTGGTCTGGATCGGCATGCCGCTGATCTGGTTTGCGGCGCAGCTTTACGCTTTTCCGATCATGTACGCGCAGATCGAACCGGGGCTGCTGCGCGCTTATCGCAACGCCGGGACGATGATCCTGCTCAACCCATTCTTCACCCTGGGGGTGTGGCTTGCGGCGGCGGCGATCATCGGCCTATCGCTCATCCTGCCATTCGCCTGGGTGCTGGTGACCGGCGCGCTGCTGGCGGGGATCGGCAGTTACGCCGTCCTCGACCGGCTGCGCGCGGCGGGGTTCGCGCCGCCGATCGCCGCATCGGCCCTCGATGAAGGGGGTACATTCGCCGATTTTGAGGGGTATACTTAAGGCTTGAGCGGATAAAGGCACTCTGCGGCGATCACGCGCGGTGGATTGAACTGGAGACACAGGGGCGAATGCCGACGATTAAAGACGTAGCGCGCGAGGCGGGCGTCTCGATTGCGACGGTATCGTATGTCCTGAACAATAAACCGGCGGCGATCAGCGAGGATACGCGCCGCCTGGTATGGGATGCCGCGCGGCGCATCGGCTATACGCCAAACGTCACCGCGCGCAACCTCCGCGCCAGCGAGAGCCGGTTGATCGGCTATGCCTGGCATGAAGTCCCGCTCGATCAGGTCAACCCTGTGCTCGATCGCTTCACCTATTTTCTGGCTCGGTCGGCGGAGGCCGCCGGCTATCATATCCTGACCTTCACCTATCCTCCTGACGATCCCCTGCCGGTCTACGATGAGCTGATCCGCACCGGGCGGGTGGATGGGTTCGTCGTCGGCGGCACCAACCTCGACGATCCACGGCTTGAGTACCTGATCCAGCGCCAGTTTCCGTTCGTGGCGTTCGGGCGCTCTAACCCGAACTGGGATTTTTGCTGGGTCGATACCGACGGTCAGCGGGGCATGCGCGATGCAGTGGATTACCTGGTCGGGCAGGGGCATCGGCGGATCGCGATCGCGGCCTGGCCGGATGAGTCCCTGGCGGGTAAATTTCGCCTGCTTGGATACCTGAGTGGTCTGGAAGCGGCCGGGATCGGCCCCCGCCCGGAGTGGATCTTTCGCGCTGAACACAGCGAGATCAGCGGGCGCGAGGCGCTGGCATACTGGTGGACTCTGCCAGCGGAACTGCGCCCGACCGCAGTCGTCGCCGTCAGCGATCTGATGGCTATCGGCGTCATGAATGAAGCCGAGCGGTTGGGGCTGCGGGTGGGGCATGATCTCTCCGTCATCGGCTTTGACGACGCGCCGATGAGCCAGTATCTGCGCCCGTCCCTGTCAACCCTGCGCCAGCCGATCCCGGAGATCGCGGAGCGGGTCATCCAGATTCTGGAAGCGCTGCTGCTCGAACGCAGCGGCCAGCCAGCCGCCGCGGCTGTTGAGCGACAGGTGCTGCTGCCGCCCGAGCTGATCATCCGCGACTCGAGCGGCCCGGCTCCACAACGATAACCGAAATCACTGTGAGGACTGCTGAAGACGCATGATGACCCCCGACATCCAGGCTTTCATTTTCGACCTTGACGGCGTGATCACCGATACGGCTGAGTTTCATTACCTGTCCTGGAAGCGGCTGGCCGACGAAGTGGGCGTGCCGTTCACGCGGGCGGAAAACGACCAACTGCGCGGGCTGTCGCGGCGAGACAGTCTGAACGTCATCCTCAAGGGCCGCGCGATCGATGAGGCCACGGCCCAGGAATGGATGACGCGCAAGAACCAGTACTACCTCGGCTACCTGGAGACGATCCGCCCGTCCGACGCGCTGCCCGGCGTCCTTGAGCTGCTGGACGACGCCAGAGCGCATGGCATTCGCATCGCTCTGGCATCAGCCAGTCGCAATGCCCGTCCGGTGCTCGATCGACTGGGGATCGCCGAACGCTTCGACGCGATCGGTGATGGATACTGCGTGGTCAATACCAAGCCCGCGCCGGATATTTTCCTCTGGGTGGCGGGGCGTCTCAATGTGCACCCGCAGCAGGCGGTGGTCTTCGAAGATGCCGAGGCCGGGATCGAGGCCGCCCTGCGCGGTGGCTTCTGGACGGTCGGGCTGGGCGGCGCGAACGTCAGCCGGGCGCACGTGCGTTTCGACTCGCTGGTTGGGGTACGTGCCATCGATCTCATCGCGCGGCTGAACCAATCATGCCAGTGAACGCTGGGGTGGGAGGCAATCCCATTGCCCCGGATCAGTGGACTTAGACGCCGGATCTGATCCCGCCGGAGCGGCCCGTAACGCAGCGCGCGGCACAGGGTTATCAGAGTCATGAACACCATTCGCCAGCAGTTCAGACAGCGCTTCCGCAACCTCAAACGCCTTGACGATAACGCTCTGGTCGATCTGGCTCGCGCCGGCGACAAAGACGCATTCGGCGAGTTGTATGAGCGTTACGTGGACAGGATCTACAGCTACGTCTACTACCGCACGGGCAATCATCACGATGCCGAAGACCTGACGGCGCGGGTCTTTTCCCGGGCGATGGCCCATATCGAAACCTACACCGATCGCGGCGTGCCGTTTCAGGCCTGGCTGTACCGCATCGCCCATAACCTGGTCGCCAACTGGCATCGCGATCGCGGACGGCGCAAGATCATCCCGCTGGATGAGTTCGTCGCCGCCAGTCTGAAGTCGGAAGCGCCCGATCGCCAGACCGAGGACAGAGAAGAACGTGAAGCCCTGCTGGCGGCGATCCGCCGTCTGCCGGAAGAACGCCAGCAGCTTTTGCTGCTCAAATTCGTTGAGGGACTGTCGAACGCCGAGATCGGGGCGATCATGGGGCGCACCGAAGGGGCGGTCAAATCGCTGTATCACCGCACCCTGCTCGCCCTGCGCGATGAACTGACGGCGGCAGGCAGTGAGGAGATGCCCGATCGAAAGCTCACCCTGCGCTGACCGCGGCACAGGGGAGGATTTCCAGTGTTTTTGCAAGATCGAGAACGGTTTGTCGCGATTTCATGAGCCATTCATCATCTTTTCATCCCTGTACGCAAACTCAGTGTCATTGAGAGGTGAGTGCTGCCGATGACCTATCCATCTGACGAGCGACCTGAAGCGATGGACGATCTGCTGTCCGCCCTGACCGATGCCATCATCGCCGATGACGCGGCCATCGACGGCATCGTCACCCGCTACGGCGTGCCGCGTGGCGATGTGGAGCCGTTCATCCACCTGGTACGCCGGCTCCATGTGGCGCTGGTGGGCGTGCGTCCGTCGCGCCGTTTCGTGCGCCGCCTGCAAACTGAACTGCTGGGTCAGCAGCGCATCGGCGTGATCGGGCGCATCCGCTACCTGCCGCCGCGCGTGCAGATCGCAGCGATGGTCGCTGTGGTCGCCGGCTTCATGCTGATCTCGCGCCGCCGTATCGCATTCGATGCGCGTAAGGCCGCCGCATCGCTGGCCGCCGAAAGCCCCGTTAACTGAAGCTGACCGCCTCAGCCGGAGAAACACGCTGTCTCCGGCTGATCGATCGTTTGTGCCTCCCACCGCCTTCACGGCTCCAGCTCAACCCGGATTGTGACCGCGCCGCCTTCGTCGTTATATGCGTGGGCGCGCACTGTGTACGTCCCATCCTGCGGAACGGTGAAACGGAGATCGGGGTTGAGGCTGCCAGCGCTGTCATCGCCCTCGGCGATCAGCACCCCGGCGCGATCCAGCACCGCGATCACCGGATCGACGGGTGGCTGTCCGCTGACGCGGATCCGGATCGTCTGGCCGGCCAGCGCGTAGAACGGATAGGACTGATAGGCGCTGGCGGAAAGCACCGTGCTGGTCGTCAGCAGGGGGATGGAGCGCAAGGCGGGCGTGGGGGTGCTGCCCGCCCTGACCCGCCGCCAGAACCACTGATATTCCCCGGCTGCGCCGCCGTCCGGCGCGAAGACCGAGGCCTCATACCATCCCGTCACCGGGATCGTCAGGCCGTTGAAGTTCCCGGTCGTCTGCGCCAGACGCGCTCCATCCGGCCCATCGAGCGCGATGATCAGCCCGGGGACAGCGCTGAACGCGAGGTCGATCGCATCTCCGGCATTCAGCCGCAGCCCGTAAACGACGCGCGATCCCGGCAGCGTCAGGTTCCCGCGGATCGCAGTATCCGCCGCCGCCTCTCCCAGATAGGCGGTCGCATAGGCCGGGCCGATATCCCAACCGACGACGATCTCTCCACCGCCCGCCGCGCTGCTGACGAATACCGAGTACGTCCCCGCTTCAAGCAGGGCTATGCCGGGGATGATGGCGGGGGTCGTCAGGGTTCCCACTGCCGACAGCATCAGATCGCCGCCGGGATTGACCAGCTCGATCCGCGGGACGACGGTCGATCCGGGCCGCGCAAATGCGGCGATCGTGGCGGTGATGCCGCCCGCAGTTTCGATGAAATAGCGCCGCACCGCGCCGCTGTTCTCCAGTCGATTGAGCACGGGCTGACCGGCTGGCAGAGAGCCGGTCTGGAGGGGGATCGGATCTGGCAGGGGGCGCACGATGAACGCATCACTGTCCAGCGCCGATGAGCGCTCAACAGCCGCGGGCGCGCCGACCTGTGCCCGGATCCGGTATCGACCGGTCGCTCCGGCGCTCAGTGAGGCGCTGGCGATCTGCACCAGATACAGACCGCCCGCGGCGGCGCGCACATTGAGGAGGCGCGCTGCGCCCCGATCGCCGGAGCCGTCATCGAACGCGACGGCCTGTCCCTCAGGATCATACAGGGTGACGGTTGGGTCAAGACCGCTGTCCGCATCGGCCACCTCCAGGGTGATGAACTGACCCTGTTCGACGGACAGCGTGTACACATGCCGGTCGAATGCGGAGATCAGCATCCCCTCGGTGATCTCATCGGGCGTCAGCGGGCCGATCAAACGCCCCAGGTTCGCCCAGACGGCTGTCGGCGTCACGGACGGGGTGAATGTCACCGATGGGGTGTAGGTCAGCGATGGGGTGTGCGTTGACGTCGGCGTCAGGCTGGGCGTTGGCGTATGCGAGGGCGTGTGGGTTCGGCTGGGCGTCGGCGACGGCGTGAGCGTCGGCGTGACGGTCGGCGTCAGACTGGGGGTTGGGGTCAGGGTAGGAGTGCTGGAGGGAAGCGGTGTGCGGTCGGTGAAGGTGAGCAGAAGGGTGTAAGCGCCGCTTTCTCCCGCCAGCGCCAGCACCTCGACGCTGTAGATCCCCGCCGCGGGCAGCAGCACGCTCATGTCGCGTCCCGCCGCCACCAGGCTCCCATCGACCGCTTTCAGGGTGACCTGTAACCGGGCCTCCGTCTCCACCCGGATGCGGATCGGGGCGGGTTCGGGGGCCACGAACTGCCAGACGTGAGCGGGTTCCCCGACCACTGCCACGGCAGGATAAGGGATCCAGGGTTCGAGCAGACGGATCGCAGCCGCCGGGGGCGGCGGCTCAGCCGAGCAGGCCGCGGCCAGCAGCAGAACGATCCAGCGCCATCGATGCATCCACCTCATCATCCACCCCCTGAACGGTCGGCGCGGTCGGTCGATTCAATGTACCCGCTGTCCCCTTACTTTGCGAACGAGCCGTCCCGGAGTTTATACTCCAACTCAAAACAGGATGAACAGAGGGTGACGATGGGGGATGTGTTCCGAGATCAGCCGTTTCTGGTGACCGGCGCGGCCAGCGGCATCGGCCTGGCGACGGCGCGTCTGCTGGCTGAACGCGGGGCCAGATTGGCTCTGTGGGATCGCAACGCCGATGCGCTCGAAGAAGCGGCGGATGAACTGCGAGCCGCCTACTTTCGCCCCTGCGATGTCAGTCTGGCGGACAGCCTGGAACGCGCCTTTGCGCTGACGATCGAGCGGCTGGGCGCTTTGCGCGGCGTCGTCCACTGCGCCGGCCTCATGCACACCGGCCTCTTCGGATCGCTGGAACTGCATCGGCATCATGAGATCGTCAACGTCAATCTGCTGGGCACGATCAATGTGACGCATCGGGTGCTGCCGGAGCTGCTCAAGACCGGCGGTTCGCTGGTGCTGGCCGGCTCCGCCTCCGCGTTCTACGGCGCGCCAGAGTTCAATACCTACGGCGCGACCAAAGCGGCACTGCTCAATCTGGCTCAGGCTCTGCGGATCGAATACGCCGGACGCGGCATCCACATCGGCATCGTCAATCCGTCGTTCATCGATACGCCGCTGCTCCAGGCCAATCAGCACTCCGCGCGCCTGATCTCCAGCCGCTCCCCGCTGGTCAGGATCGGCACGCCAGAAGCGGTAGCCCGCGCGATCCTCGACGGCATCGAACACCGGCGGTTCATGATCTGGGTGGACACGCGCTCGCGGCTGGTGTTCTGGCTGTCGCGTTACGCCAGCGCCCTGGCCGGCCCGCTCATGGCGCGCAGCTACCGCCGGGCCTGATGGGCGGCGCTCTTAATCATCCTCGTCCCGGTCGGTCTCCTGGGCGCCGCTCAGGTAGCCGCTGATCCATTTCATCGCATCGACCGCGCTGTGAGGGGGCTGCTCACCGGTGATCAACTGACGGTCGAGATCCTCACTGCGCCGGATCAGGCTGGCTCGGGATCGATTATCGCCCAGGCTGGCGATCAGATCGGCCAGTTCTTTGATCGTGTTGGCCAGGATCTGGAGCTGTTCCGGCGGCAGCTCTGCGCTGCGGGCATCCAGTTCAGCGCGCACGACCGCCGGATCGAAGCCGCCGGGCCGCTTCGCCTGCGGCTCGAACGCATCGCTGAACGCCTGCAGCAGCGCGTAAGCGGTAGCGATATCATCGGCGAACTGTTTGAGTGTCTTCGCCCCCAGCAGGCGGCGGATCGCGGCGACGCTGTGCACGATCTCGCGCAGATCGTCGAGATTCTTGCGCGCTTCAAGCTGGCGTTCCAGCCGGGAAAGGCGTGTCGTCGGCTGGTTGATGACGAAGTCGCGCCACCAGTCCTCCACGGTTGACCGCGCGCCGCTCGACCCGACGATCCCGACCAACTGCCCCAGATATTCGACCAGGCCGACGTCGTCGGTCAGCAGCGCCAGCCGCGCCTGAATCCGACGGGCCGCGATGCGCACAGTCGGCTCATCGCGCAGTTCCGCCCCGGCGGCGGCCAGCCGCCAGATGACCTCATCGGGCACGGTGAGGGCGGTCTGCTGGCCGATCAGGCGCGCAAGCTGGGCGATCAGCGGCTGCGTTTCCCGGTTCCAGCCCAGACCGGTGAGCACCTGAACGTAGATATCGACGGCATCCTGCGGCGTCAGATCGCCGACTGCGAGCTGCTGAGCCACCAGCGCCAGGATGTCGCTCACGCTGCGCCCGGCGCGGACGAAGGCCGATCCCGTGAGCGAGGCCATCCGGCTGCTGCCGCGCAGCGACCGGGCGAACTGCTGAAACCGATCGTCAAGGCCATCTTGCAGCGCCAGCGTCAACAGCGCTTCGACCGCCGGATCGGTCATCCAGTCCACGCCCCGGTTCAGCCAGATGTCGAGGATGTGCGCCGCGAAGACAGCGGACGCGGATGCGCTCAGGTCAGTCGATGTCAGCGACCAGACCGTCTCCACGCTGAAGGGCGTGAACAGCGCCGGGACGGCTGCGGCTGCCGACCGCCACAGCGCCAGCAGCAGCACCTCCAGCCCGTATGTCTCCGCGATGACCTGGGGATCGCCGCTGAAGTCGCGCAGGACGGCGCGCAGATCGGGCGGGAGCGCTTCGATCAGTTCCACATCCTCACACAGTTCGAGCGCCGCGATCGGGCTGCGCCGGGCGGCGATGCTGATCAGCCCCTCGATCAGGGGCGCGGGCATGCCGCGCCGATGGGCGATCTGCCGGGCGGAATGGATGGCCTGATGCAGCACTTCTCCCAGACCATAATGGGGCGGTTCGCGGGCGATGAGCTGCAGCCAGTTCAGGATCGTCGCTTCATCGGCCTCAGTGAAGGCGATGCGCAGCGATGCCAGCGCCGCTGCCTTCAAGCGCAGCAGCCAGCGCTCATCCGGGCGCGAGGCTGCGGCAAGATGGGTGCGCAGCAGCGCATACACCGCATCGGGAGATACCGACAGCATGCGATTCAGGCGCGACCACAGGGCGCTGTCCAGCGCCGGGTCTGTATCCATGAGCGCGGTGAGCGCAGCGGCGGAGGCGGTATCGCGGTGATGAATGGCGTGGTCGAGCAGGCGGTCGATGTAGCGGGCGCGCAGGTCGCCTGTCGGTGGGACGCGCTGCAGGACAGTCACGAGCTGCGCACTCTCGACCTTTTCACCGTTGAGGATCTGCCTGTCCGTTCGATCGCGCGCCGCGCTGTCGGCCAGCGCAAGCTGAACCGCCGCCAGTCTGCCGGAACCATTGGCGGCGCGCATCTGCGCGGCGTACAGCGGATCGAGGCGATCGATCAGCGCCAGCAGGTCGCGATCATCCCGATCGCGCCGCTGTTCACGCAGATAGTCCAGGTACGGCGAGGCGGCTGATGCGACGTCCCGCGCCGCCGGATCGGCGCCGGATTGAAGGTCGAACACCCAGCGAGTGCTGGTCACATGGCGTTCGGCGAACACCAGTCTGGCCTGCGAGGTCATATTCTCGTGCCGGTTGGTGGAGAAAGTCAGCTCCTGGCGGGCGTGGGCCGGCAGAAGCGCCAGCAGCCCCTGAATCAAGCCCAGCCGTTCCTCACCTGTGCCGGCATAGCCGTAGATCATCGCGCCGCGCTCGTGCAGCGCAGTTTCCAGCATGAGCAGCGCCCGTTCAAACCCCGACTCGCCGCCGCCGAGCCGGTCGATCAAACTCTGAAATGCCATCAGCCGGTCAGCCGGCGGCCACGGCGCTGGCGGCACGTGCAGCGGGGAGAGACCGCCCCCGGACCCGGACGCGGGCAGTTCGACGGTATTCAGCGCGGCGAACAGGGGGGCGTAATTGCCGCAGACCTGCTCCATCCACGCCGCGGGCAGCGGCGCAGCGATGATGACTGGCGCGCCGGTCGCCTGGGGGCGCGCGAGCATCGCCAGGGACTGCCCGGTCTCATCGACGAACAGACCGTAGGCGGGCTGATCGCCGTTGACCTGAACCGAAGCCAGGGCGCGCCAGCCGGACAGATCGCGATCGGCCAGGGCCGGGGTCGTCGCTATCACGCCGGACTGCGAGAAGACAGCGATATCCAGAGCGGCGCTGGCCGTCTGCGCGCGATCGTCGGAGCCGCCTCCTCCTCCTTCATCCATACCGGGGCTGCGGGCGTGCAAAGCGGAAAAAGACCGGGGGGAATGATTGGGCATAACGAGTGATCTCGACATCGTGCGCGTTGGATTGATGTGGCCGCACCGGGGCATGGACAGCGCGTGAACTTCACGCGGACACCGGACTTATCGCCGTAAGTGCTGGATGAACTCGATCGTCTGCAGCCGCCGCTCCAGGACATACGTGAGATACCCCTGCAGCACCCGCTCAACTTCCTCGTGGATGGCCGGCGCGATCTGAAGCGCGCTGACGGCCGCATAGGGGCTGCGCTGCATGTGCCGCAGCAGCTTCAGCGCAGGCATCGAAATCGGCATAACCGATCGACAGCGAACCGCATGTTCCGGGCAGACGGCCCCGCCATCCTGGGCGCTGAAGAACTGATCGCGGGCGACGATCGGCTCACCCGCGATCACGCACTGCGTCAATTCAGGGCGAAACCCGACCGCATCCAGCAGGCGCAGTTCGAAATAGCGCACAGCCAGCCGGGGATCGGGATCATGGGCGATGCGCTGGAATGTCTCATCCAGCAGTGCGAAAAAGCGCGATGAGTCATCGGCGTCAGCGATCACGCCGTCGGCGGGCAGCTCATCCTGCGCGGTGAAGCGATCCAGCAGTTCGACGACATAACTGGCATAGGCTCCGCGCGCCAGATCCTCCCGCAGGGGCAGGTACGCTTTCGTCATCTCCACCTGGGAGATGTGACCGAGGTCGCGCCCGAGCTGGATCACCATGTCCGCGCGGGTGAACAGTTCAACGTGTCCGGTGGTCACGCTGGTGAGCTTGCGCGCGCCGCGGGCCAGCACCGCGATCTTGCCGTGGCGCGGCGTCAGGATCGTGAGCAGACGATCCGCCTCCCCGAAATCGCGGCGCTTGAGGATCAGCGCCGCAGTGCGAAATGAACGCGCGAACCGGTTCACCGCGATCAACCCGGAATCACTCACTCGCAAGCTGGGCTGGGCCGAAGCCCAAGGGCAGCAGCGCGGACAGCCGCCCGTCATACGTGATCGCTCCCGTTTCGGTGACCATGATCACGCGCAGATCCGGCGCGAATTCGAACAGCATCTGACGGCACTGGCCGCAGGGCGATCCCCCGTTCCGGGTGGCCACGACGAGGGTGGTGAAGCACCGTTCCCCCTCGCTGACCGCTTTGACCAGCGCCGTGCGCTCCGCACAGATCGATGACGGGTAAGCGGCATTTTCGACGTTGACGCCCGTATAAACCCGTCCGTTTTCGGCTACCAGGGCCGCGCCGACTGGATAGTGCGAGTAGGGCACATAGGCATGGTCGCGCACCTTCAGGGCGGCGCTGATCCAGGTCTGGAGCGGTTCGTCTGGCTGTGAAATGTGTGCGTCCGTGCCCATGTGCTCTCTTCTGTCCTGCGATCGGTAGCGTTCGTCAGAGTGTATCGTCGATGGGCGTCATTATACGCCGCATCAGCGCGATCCGTGATGGAGAACTGCGTTCAGCCGGCGTTCTCTTCCGGCATAACCTGGCAGGTGTTCGACAGCTCGCCGATGCCGTCGATGCGCACGGTCACGCGGTCGCCATCGGCGAGGAAGCGGGGGGGCTTCCGCGCCCGCCCGACGCCCGCTGGCGTACCCGTCAGGATCAGGTCACCCGGCTCCAGGGTGAACATCCGCGAGCAGTAAGCGACGAGCTGCGGGATGGAGAAGATCAGATCGCGGGTGTTCCCCTGCTGCATGACCTCATCGTTGACCAGCGTCGTGATCGCCAGCGCATGCGGATCGTCGATCTCGTCGCGCGTGACGATGTACGGCCCGATCGGGCAGAATGTATCGAGGCTTTTGGCCCGCGTCCACTGCGAGTCTTTGCCGAACTGCAGATCGCGCGCGCTGACGTCGTTGGCGCAGGTATAGCCGAACACGTATTTGAAGGCGTCCTCTTCGCGGACATGGCGCGCCCGCCGCCCGATCACGACGGCCAGTTCGCCCTCCCAGTCCACCTGGTCGGTGATCGAACGCTGCCAGCGGATCACGTCTTGATGGCCAATGATCGCCGACGGAAATTTGGCGAAGATTAGCGGCTCGGCGGGCGGTTCCTTGCCCGTTTCACGCGCGTGATCGGCGTAGTTCAGGCCGATGCCGATGATCTTCGACGGCATCAGCGGCGGGTTGATCGTCACTTTGTCGAGCGGGAATGTCTCGGAGATCCGGTTCGGTGTGACCCCGCTGCGCAGCATATTGCCCAGACTATCGGCCCAGGCCAGCGACTGGATGACCTGATCCGTCACCACGCCGATGCGTCTGCGCCCGTTGAATGTGAAAGAAACCAGCTTCATCGTTCGAATCCCTCATGTTCGAATTACACAGTCCTGATCGGATCGGTACTGGCGTCGATCAGCGCAGTTCCAGATGCGCCGCGGCGGCACGCCCCCACGGCGATGCTGGATCATCCCGCCAGAGATCGTAATAAGCCGCCCGTGCCCCGGCGCGATCGCCCAGCAGGTCGAGCGCCAGAGCGCGCCCGTAGCGCAGTCCTGCCGAAACCGGTGCGCCGGCGGCCTGCTGAGCGCGGATTTCGGTCTCCAGCACGGCCAGGGCGGCCCGCGCATCCCCCGCGGCGGCGAACCGATCGACCACCGACAGGTCAGCATCTACCGGGGTGGCGCGAACGGGGAGAGCGCTGTCAACCCGTTCGGCCCTGTAGGTCTCCGGGCGCACGGGGGCGAAACTCCAGAGATGTTCCAGGCCCAGTTCGAAGCGCACGAGCTGCCGATCGAGGCGTCCGACTTCCCGGACGGTGGTCTGCTCGATCACCCGCCCGCCCAGGGCCGCGATCTGCTCCGCCAGCGGAATGGCGCGTTCGGGCGGGTTTTCCGTCCACAGGCGGGCCAGCACCTCATCGACCGCGCATATCGCATCGCCAGCGGCGGCCCGGGCCGCTTCCATCGCGCCGCACCAGGCCAGCGGCGGCAGGTTTGCCGCGGCGGCGTTGAGGAACGCATCGGCCTGGGCGACGATCCAGTCATCGTCCGCGCCCATCCCGCTGACAGCCGCGCGAATACCGCTCATTTCCGTGACGGCGGCGCCGGTCTGGCCGTCCAGCGCGTACAGCATCGCCAGAGCCATCCGCCCGCGCACGAAACCGGCTTCGTCGCGCGCGGCATTATCCAGCAAAGCCTCGACGGAGGCGATCGCGCGCCCCAGCGGCTGCTCGTACAGCGGATCGAGCGTCGCCAGTGTGCAGGCCAGCGTAGGCTGAGGCAGATAGCCCGTCGGGTCGAACAGCGGCCTGAGGTAGTTCTGCGCGTAGCGCAGCTCAACCCGCCGCGAGGCGATGCAGTCCCAGCGCGGCGAACTGATCTGATATTCATACGCGACAATCGGCTCCCCGCTGCCTGCGATCGGCCTGAGTTCGCCGAACTGCACCCGATCGCCGGGAGCCAGCAGCGAGACGATCCGATCGCCGCGCCAGCCCAACACGTTCAGTTCGCGGTTCAGCGCCCCGCGATCCAGGCTGACGACCAGTTCCGCCAGCGCATCTCCGGTGATATCTCCGGCGTATTCCAGGCGCACGCTGGTAACCGCGCCGATCGGGGCGGCGGGATAATCGGGATCCGCCGGCGGCACGCGCCAGGAACCGTCCAGCCCGCCCAGCGCCACCGCGATCAGTTCGAACTGGGGAAGCGCCGGATCCGCTGGCGCTGGCGCGGACACCCGCACCACGGCATCCAGCGCGGCGGCATTGTCGATATTGAGCGCGTTGAGTTCGAACGACAGACCGCGGCTGGTGAAACGCGCTGCGGCATCGAACTGCGGCCTGACCGCATTCAGAATATCCTCGATCGCACCGCGCATGACCGGGCGCACGTCCACAGCGCCGCGCGGCGCGTTCATGAACGCATCGACGAATGTCTCGCGAACCGCGGCGCTGCGCGGCGCGCCGGGGAAGCGCCGCTGCCATTCATATTGCAGCATCTGCAGAGCCTCAATGCTGTCGCGATCCGCGCGCAGCCCCCGGATCTGCTCCAGCATCAGCGCGTTGAAATCCGCTTCCGTCCACAGGCGCAGCCCGTAGCGATCAACCGGGCTTGCCGGGCCGACAGCCGGCGGATCGGTCGGCACGGCTGTCGGCATGGCCGCCGTCGGGGGAGTGGACGGCGTATTGGTGGCGAACACCGGCATTCCCGTACCGCTGTGGGCTGGCGTATTGGTGACGAAGATCGCATCCTGAGCCGCTCCTGTGTGGGACGATATCCCCAGAAGCGTCAGGACTGCGATCAACATCAGACTCAACAGAATACGCGGCAGGCGCGAGCGACTCATCTTCAGACCTCTTAGAATGCACCGATCAGGCGCAGCACCGCTTCAAGTATGCCGCGAAACTGTCACAAGACCAATCATCGGTTGGGACTTGTCGGGCGGCTTGAAGCGGTCGGATGATCGCAGCATCCCGCTATCCGGTTCTCATCACCGCCTCAGTTTACCGGCGTATGCTTGTGACACTTCGCACAATGACAGTCAGGGTCAGCAGCAATGTGGCGTTGGGCAGTTCTTCTCATACTGGTTGGCGCGGTCATGCTCATCGGGTTCAGCCTGGTGGATACCTCATCGGGTGGACAGGTCACGGCCAGCGCCGTTCTGGGGGCGGTCGATGAGTCGAGCGCGGGCTTTGCCCGGGCGACGGAACCGCTGAACTGGGAATTCCCCCGCAATTTCGGCGCGCACCCGGAATATCAGACCGAGTGGTGGTACTACACGGGCAACTTCGCCGACGAGACCGGTCGGCGGTTCGGGTTCCAGTTCACGGTCTTCCGCCGCGGCCTTGTTCCCCCGGCGGACACTTCCGCTGAGCCGGGCGAATGGCGCTCCGATCAACTGTACATGGCGCATTTCGCTGTGACGGACGTGCAGGGGAATCGGTTTTTCCATGAGGAGCGTTTCAGCCGGGGCGGAGCCGATCTGGCCGGGGCGGAGAGCGAACCGCGCTACCGCGTCTGGCTGGAGGACTGGCAGGTCATCGCCCTCGACGATGCAGCAGTGAACACCCGCATCACCGCGCTGATGCGCGATGACGACGATCGACCGCTCGTCGCGATCGATTTCACCCTGACGCAGTTGAAACCGCCGGCGCTGCAGGGGGAGGGCGGCCTCAGCCAGAAGAGCGGCGAGGCGGGCAATGCCAGCCATTACTACAGCCTGACCCGGCTGGCCACCACGGGCACGATCACGATCGGCCAAGAAACCTTCGCCATCCAGGGGTTCGCCTGGAAAGATCACGAGTTCGGCACCAGCGCGCTCGGCGCGGACGCGCTGGGCTGGGACTGGTTCGGATTGCAGTTCGATGACAACCGCGAGCTGATGATCGGCCAGATCCGCCTCATCGATGGCGGTCGTGAACCCGCTTTCGGCGGTCTGCTCGTCAATCAGGATGGCAGCACGATCTACCTGCCATCCAGCGCCTTCACGATCGAGGCCACCTCGACCTGGCAGAGTCCGCATACCGGGGCGGTTTACCCGGCCAGTTGGACGATCACCGTATCCGGGGCGGCCATCGGCGCTGCGTCCGATCTGGTGTTCACCGCCAGGCCGCTGATCCCGGATCAGGAACTTCACGGCGGTGGCATCGCGTATTACGAAGGCGCCGTCCGCCTTGAAGGGGATGTCACCGGGTTCGGCTACGTCGAACTCACCGGCTATGCCGACAGCATGACGGGGCGATTCTGATCCGGCGGGGCGGCGGCGATCCGAGCCGGCGAGCGCGGTATGACATAGACGATACCCCGGCGATCACGTACAATCCATCGTCTGACAGCGGTCGGGGGATGGATTGTCGCTTTCATGTGTGGGATCGCCGGGATCATCTATCTGGACGGACGCGAGCACAGCGCCGATGATGTCCGCGCCGTCGAGCGGATGACGGCGTTTCTCGTCCACCGCGGGCCGGATCAGGGGCGGGTGCTGGCCGATGGCCCGGTCGTGCTCGGCAACCGCCGGCTGGCCATCCTTGACCTTTCCCCGGCGGGGGCGCTGCCGATGCAGTCCAGGGACGGCGGCGCGCTGATCGCCTACAACGGCGAGATCTACAATCACCCGGCGCTGCGCCGCGAGCTGGAAAGCGCGGGCGCGGCCTACACGTCCGGCAGCGATACCGAGACGCTGCTGCTGCTGTATCAGCATCGGCAGGCCGATATGCTCAGCCATCTGCGCGGCATGTTCGCCTTTGTCCTGTGGGATGCTGTCCACCGCCGCGCCCTGATCGCGCGCGATCGGGCGGGCGAAAAGCCGCTCTACTATTATCATGACCGCGATCGCTTCATCTTCGCCAGCGAGATCAAGGGGCTGCTGGCCCATCCGGAGGTCCCGCGCCGCGCCGCGCTCGACGCGCATCGGCTGGCCCTGTACCTGAGTTTCGGGTATCTCCCCGCGCCGCAGACGGCGTTTGCCCAGATCGACGCCCTGCTGCCGGGGCATCTGATCGAACTGGATCTGAATCGAGCGCATCCGCGTGTTCAGCCGCGCCCGTACTTCATCCCGCCGCCCCTGACCCCGGCTCGTCCGGTGACGGAACGGGAAGCGCGGGAATACGCGGCTCAGGTGCGCGAGGCGATCGACGAAGCGGTGCAGCAGGCGCTGCTGAGCGATGTTCCGCTCGGCGTTTTCCTCAGCGGCGGCCTGGACAGCAGTCTGATCGCCGCGCTGATGCGCCGCCATGTCGAGCGCGTGCGCACGTTCAGCATCGGCTTTGTGGGGGATGCCAGCTTTGACGAGACCCCGCATGCGGAACAGGTCGCCCGCGCGCTGCGGACGGAGCATCAGGCGTTTCACGTCCAGCCGGACGCGCTGGCGCTGCTCCCCCGGCTGGTGTGGCATCACGATCAACCGTTTGCCGATAGCAGCGCGATCCCGACTTTTCTCGTCAGCCAGATGACGCGCGAACACGTCACCGTCGCGCTGACGGGGGACGGCGGCGATGAGCTGTTCGCCGGCTACGAGCGCTTTTACGCGCTGGCCCTGACCCGTCGCCTGCGGGCGATCCCACCGCTGATCTGGCGGACGGCGGCGGCGGCGCTGGCCGCCGTGCCGGATGGGACGGACTACTACAACCCGGTCAGGCGGGCGCGGCGCTTTGTGCGCGCCGCGGCGCGCCCGGAAAGCCGGGCTTACTTCGACTGGGTGCGCGTTTTTTCCGCCGATCAGGTGCATCAGCTCACCGGTCGGGGGGATGATCCCGCCGCTGACCAGTTCGAGCATCTGTATGCCGGATCGGGGGCCAATGCGGCGCTGGCGGCCAACTTCCGCACCTATCTGCCGGATGACCTGCTCATCAAGACCGATCGTTCGAGCATGGCCGTCTCGCTGGAGACGCGCGCGCCATTTCTGGATGTCCGGGTGATCGAACTGGCCGCGCGCATCCCGCTCAATCTCAAGCTGCGAGGGCGCACGACCAAGTACATCCTCAAACAGGCGGCGCGCGGCCTGCTGCCCGATGCGATCATCGACCGGCCCAAGCACGGCTTCGGCGTGCCGCTGGGGGCCTGGCTGCGCCGCGATCAGAGCCTGGTGCGCGAGCTGCTGTTCGACCGGCGCACCCGTGAGCGCGGTCTGCTGGATCAGGCGGCTGTCGCTGCGCTGCTGGATGAGCACGCCGCCGGGCGGCGCGATCACGGCCAGCGCATCTGGGCACTGCTGACGCTGGAACTGTGGTATCGCCTGTTCATCGATCCTCCGGAGCTGTCGGCACATGTCTGAACCGATCAAGATCCTGCGCCTGATCGCGCGTTTGAACGTCGGTGGGCCTGCCATCCATGTCAGCCTGCTGACGCAGAAACTGGGGCCGCCGGCGTATGAGAGCACGCTGGTGTGCGGGACGATCGATCCGGATGAAGGGGATATGCAGTATTACGCGGAGGAGCGCGGCGTCCAGCCGATCGTGATCCCGCAACTGGGGCGCGCACTGCATCCAGTGCGCGATCTGATCACGATCTACCGGGTGTACCGGCTGATCCGCCGCCTGAAACCCGATATCGTCCACACGCACACCGCCAAGGCGGGTTTCGTCGGGCGGATCGCCGCCTGGCTGGCCGGCGTCCCGGTCATCGTCCACACTTTCCACGGCCATGTGTTCCACGGCTATTTTTCCCCGCTGCTGACGCAGGTGTTTCTGCTGTTGGAGCGCTTCACAGCGCGCATCTCCACGGCGGTGATCACGCTGAGCGAGGATCTGCGCCGCGACCTGGCGGAGCGATACCGTATCGCGCGTAAGAGCAAGATCACCGTGCTGCCGCTCGGCCTGGATCTGGCGGGGTTCGCCGCCGCCCCCCGGCGCGGGGGGCAGTTCCGCCAGCAGATCGGGGTCGCGGCTGATGCGCCGCTGGTCGGCATCGTCGGTCGGCTGGTCCCGGTCAAAAATCACGCCCTGTTTCTTGATGCCGCCGCCCGCATTCACGCGCAGCGACCGGATGTGCGTTTCGTCATCGTCGGCGATGGCGAGCTGCGCGCCGACCTGGAGGCTCAGGTCGATGCGCTCGGTCTGCGTCCGGTCGTCACGTTCACCGGCTGGCTGCGCGATCTGATCCCGGTCTACAGCGATCTGGATGTGCTGGTCATCAGCAGCATCAACGAGGGGACGCCGGTTTCGGTCATCGAAGCGCTGGCGGCGGGCTGCCCGGTTGTGACGACCGCCGTCGGCGGGCTGCGCGATCTGCTGGAGAACGGCGCATTCGGCACGCTGGTTCCCGCTGGTGACGCTGCGGCGCTCAGCGCCGCCATCGAAGCCGTGATCGCCCAACCGGATGTCCACCGGGCGACGGCGCAGCGAGCGCGGGCGATCATGCTGGAACGCTACGGGATCGACCGGCTGGTGCAGGATCTGGATGAGCTGTACCGGGCGCTGCTGGCGCGTGCACGGCGGGCGCGCGGATGACGATCGCGCTTCCGGAAGTGATGAGCGGCGGCGCGAAAACTGCGTTAGAATGATCGTCATCATCCGCGATCGGCCATTTTCCAGCCATTTTCTACGGAGCGCTCCGATGCCCCTGCGATCTGCGATCTCGATCCTCAGCACGATGGTGTTTTTTGCGGTGATGAGTGCGCTGCCCGTAAAGGCGCAGATCGGGCCGGCGTTGAGCGATCTGCTCGACACTGCGGGGGAGCCGTGCCCGAATGACAGCCTGTTCACCTGTGTGACGCTGGAAGTCCCGCTCGATCATACTCGTTCAGACGAAAGCGGGCGTATTCCGGTGACGTTTGCCGTGCTCCCGGCGGCAGTTGAGTCGCGCGGCGTGTTCGTCATCGTGACGGGCGGGCCGGGGTCGTCGGGGATCGCGCTGGCGGATGCATATACCGATCCGATGCAGCAGCCGATCCGCGACTATTTCGACATCGTCTTCTTCGACCAGCGCGGGGCTGGCCTGTCCGGCGGGCTGACGTGCCCGCTGGCGGCGGCGGCCTATTATGCCGATCCGGGGCATCCGTACTCGTCCGAAGGGGAGGCCCGGCTGATCCCGGCGGCCCGGCAGTTCGCCGCGGACTGTCAGGCGGAGATGGAGGCCGCCGATCTGCTGCCGTACCTGGGCACCGAGCAGGCGGTGCACGATCTGGAGATCTTCCGCCAGCGCATCGGCGCGCCGCGCATCTGGCTGTACGGCGAAAGTTACGGCACGCAGTTCGCCCAGACGTATGCCGCCGCCTATCCAGACGCGCTGGACGGTCTGATCCTCGACGGGGTGGTCGATCTGACACTCGATCTGGAGACGTTCTACCGGGAGCAGGCCGCAGCGTTCCGTCGGGCGCTGGATGCGACTTTCGCCGCCTGCGATGCTCAGCCCGAATGTGCTGCTTTCTTCGATGGAGACAGCGGCGCGTTCTATGATGCGCTGGCCGCCGAATTGATCGCCGCACCGCTCGTGACCGGCGTCGTGCACGCCGACGGTACTCCGGCGGCCCCGCTCACGCTGGCGGATCTGGAGCGCGCCGCCGTCGATGCAGTGTACTCGCGCGAGGGCCGGGCGTATTTCCTGCGCGTCTTAGCGCTGGCCGCCGCCGGCATTCCGGAGCCGCTGCACCGCCTGGCGCTCATCCTGCTCGGTTACGATCCGTACACGCTCGAACTCACCCCCGACCCGTCATGGTCGGATGGCCTGTATTACGGCATCGAATGCAGCGACTATGCCGTTTTTCCCGGCGCCACCGATCCGGCTGCGGCGTTCATCGAGGCGGGCCGCGCTTCAGGGGCGGCGGGTGAACGGCTGGGATCGATCTTCTTCACCGATCTGCCGTGCGCGTTCTGGGGCCATTCCGGCCCGGAGACGCGCCCCGCGCCGCTGACCCCCGGCGATTATCCGGTGCTGATCCTGAATGCCGATATCGACCCGGCCACCCCGGTGAACAACGGCTACGACGTGTTCGATCGACTGATCGCCGCCGGGGCGGATGCATTCATGATCACGATGCTCGGCGGGCCGCATGTCTTGTTCGGTCGTTATGAGGCCTGCCCGGATGATGCCGTCACCGCGCTGATGGTGGACGGCATCGCCCCCGAAGCGCGCGAGTCGATCTGCCTGGGCGATGCCCTCGCGCCGATCGACATGCCCATCCTCGCGCCGGAGGATGCGGTCGAGCTGGCGCTGGCGTTCGATCAGGAACTGGTTTACGCGCCGGAATATCAGTACTGGGACGGTGCGGAGCCGCTGACCGTCCAGTGTAACGCTGGCGGCGTGTGGACGCTGACGCCCGAAGCGGATGGCAGCACCGCGTATGCCTTCGACAACTGCGCCCAGGTGACCGGCTACGTCATGGACGGGCAGGGCGGCGCGGATGCGGCGGGACGGCGCTTTTTCACCGTGACGGTGACCGGTCTGCGTGCGGGGGAACTGATGTTCAGTTACGACCCCGCCGCCGAGCGCTACTCGCTCAGCGGGACGCTCGATGGCCAGCCGGTCAGCGTCGGCAGACCGTGAGGGCGATCTGCCGTCTCCGGGGGCAACCTGACGTCAGCGATAGGGGGCGCGCTGCGCCCCACGCTGTCGATCGTCCGATGACCGATGGCGGCTCCAGCGCGCTGACTTCGGTTCCGGATCCCCCGTTTTCTACGTCTGGCCATTGACAGGATCTGTGAACATTTTATAATGAGAGTTTGCGAAAATCGGCGGTCATCCTCAGCGGGCGGCATGATCTCACACCGGAATTGAAAGTGTTCCGTTCTGTCGGAGCGAGCAGCGCCTCGTCCGGCTTTTTGATTCTCATCTCACGGTCATGCTGTCTGTTTGCCGCAGCGCCGCTCGTTCGCATCCGCCGCTTCCGTCTCGCCCGGGCGGAGAGTCCACCAGAGGAGTGTTACGTTGGAACGGCTCACCCATACCAAAAATTACGCACGCACCCCCGATGTTCAGGAACTGCCCAGCCTGATCGAAGTGCAGTTGAATTCATTCCGCTGGTTTCTGGAAGAAGGGCTGGCCGAACTCTTCGACGAGATCAGCCCGATCGAAAGCTACAATGGCAACCTGAAGCTGTACTTCCCCGGTAACCGCAAAGAAGCGCAGGAGCTGGGGCTGCGCTACTGGTTTGAGGAACCGAAGTACAGCGAAGAACTGTGCCTGGAACGCGATATGTCGTATGCTGCGCCGCTGTATATCCGCGTGGCGCTGGACAACCGCGAAACCGGGGAGATCATCAAGTCGGATATCTTCCTGGGCGATTTTCCGATCATGACGGAAAAAGGCACGTTCATCATCAACGGGACGGAGCGCGTCGTCGTCAGTCAGTTGATCCGCTCGCCCGGCGTGTATTTCGATGCTGAGGAAGACCGCACCACCGGGCGGCTGCTCTCCAACGCCAAGCTGATCCCGGATCGCGGCGCATGGATGGAATTCGAAACGCGCAAGAGCGACTACCTGACGATCAAATTCAACCGTAAACGCACCATTCCGGTGACGATCCTGCTGCGCGCGCTGGCCGCTGTGAATGACGGCACGGGCGAAAACCCGATCCAGACGGGCGATGATGAAGAGCTGCTCGCGCTGTACGCGGCGGTGGACGACAACCCGGATCATCACTACATCGCCAGCACGCTGAAGGCGGAGCCGGCCTGGGATCTGAAAAAGGAGCAGACGATCGCCGAGGCGGCGCTGATCGAGTTCTACCGCCGCATGCGCCCCGGCGATCCGCTCACGCTGGACAACGCCCGCGGCTACCTGGAGTCGCAGTTGTTCGACCAGCGGCGCTACGATCTGGAGCGGGTCGGGCGCTACAAACTCAACCAGCGGCTGCACCCGGATAACCCGCTGCCGCGCGATCTGCGCATCGTCACCAAGCGCGACATCATCAAGCTGGTCGAGCGGATGATCAACATCAACAACGGCAAGGTGGGGCGGGATGACATCGATCACCTGGGCAACCGCCGCGTCAAGACGGTGGGCGAGCTGATCCAGAACAAACTGCGCGTCGGCCTGCGCCGCACCGAGCGCGTGGTCAAAGAGCGCATGTCGATCCGCGAGATGGAGAACATCACGCCGGTGACGCTGATCAACATCCGCCCGATCGTGGCCGCCATCCGCGAATTCTTCGGCACATCGCAGCTCTCGCAGTTCATGGAACAGACCAACCCGCTGGCGGAACTGACGCATAAGCGCACGCTGTCGGCGCTTGGCCCCGGCGGTCTGCGGCGTGAACGCGCCGGTTTCGATGTGCGCGACGTGCATCACAGCCACTACGGGCGTATCTGCCCGATCGAGACGCCGGAAGGCCCCAACATCGGCCTGATCGGACGTCTGGCCAGCTACGCGCGGGTCAACGAATACGGCTTCATCGAAACGCCGTATCGTCAGGTGCATAAGTTCATCTCCGTGGAGGATCCCGAAGCGCTGGGCCGCCGGGTGCGCGATGATATCGAAACGGAGAGCGGGCGCGTGATCGTGGAAGAGGGCACGGTCATCGACGAAGACATCATCCGCAAGCTGAAGAAGGCGGGCATCACCCAGATCCCCGTTGTGCCGTTCGTGGGCAAAGAGGTGATCTATCTGTCCGCCGATCGCGAGGATAACTTCGTCATCGCCCAGGCGAATGCCCGTTTGAACGAGCGGCGTGAATTCGTCGACTCGCGCATCAGCGCGCGCCATGACCAGAAGTTCCTGACTGCGCCGCCGCAGAAGCTCGACTACATGGACGTCGCGCCGCGCCAGATCGTCGGCATCAGCGCCGCGCTCATCCCGTTCCTGGAGCACGACGATGCCAACCGCGCGCTGATGGGATCGAACATGCAGCGTCAGGCAGTGCCGCTGCTGCGCCCGGATGTGCCGATCGTCAGCACAGGGATGGAGGGGCAGGCCGCCTATGACAGCGGTCAGGTGCTGCTGGCCGATGTTGAGGGGGAAGTCACCAGCGTGCAGGGCGACCGCATCGTGATCCGCATGGCCGGCGGTGACGAGCGCGTTTACAAACTGCGCAAGTACAACCGCTCCAACCAGTCAACCTGCGTTGACCAGCGTCCGATCGTCAAAAAAGGTCAGTATGTGCGCAAGGGCGATATCATCGCCGACAGCTCATCGACCTATCTGGGCAATCTGGCGCTGGGGCATGACGTGCTGGGCGCGTTCCTGTCGTGGGAAGGCGGTAACTACGAAGACGCGCTGCTGATCAGCGAAGATCTGCTGCGTCAGGATAAGTTCACCAGCATCCATATCGAGAAGCACGAAGTCGAAGCGCGCGACACCAAACTGGGGCCGGAAGAGATCACCTACGACATCCCGAACGTCGGTGAAGACGCGCTCAAGGATCTGGATGAATTCGGCATCGTCCGCATCGGCGCCGAGGTCGGCCCGGATGACATCCTGGTCGGCAAGATCACGCCCAAAGGCGAAAAAGAACTCAGCCCGGAAGAGAAGCTGCTGCGCGCGATCTTCGGCGAGAAGGCGCGCGAGGTCAAAGACTCGTCGCTGCGCCTGCCGCACGGCGAGAAGGGCAAGGTCGTCGATGTCAAGACCTTCACCCGCGAGGAACATCCCGATCTGCCCGCCGGGGTGGAAAAGATGGTGCGCGTCTCCGTCGCCCAGAAGCGCAAGCTGACGGTCGGCGACAAGATGGCGGGCCGTCACGGGAACAAGGGCGTCATCTCCAAGATCGTCCCGATTGCGGACATGCCGTATCTCAAAGATGGCCGCGTGATCGAGATCATCCTCAATCCGCTGGGCGTGCCGGGGCGTATGAACATCGGCCAGGTGCTGGAGATCCACCTGGGCTATGCCGCTGACCGTCTGGGCTTCCGCGCCATCACGCCGGTGTTCGACGGGGCCAAAGAGGATGAGATCCAGGCCGAACTGGCCCGCGCCTGGATGATCGATGAGGCGTGGAGCGACTACACCCGGCGCGCCTGGGAATGGATCGCCCAGTTCGAGTATGCCCCGGAAGATCTGGAGGATGACGAAGAGGTGCGCCGTCTGTACCTGAACAGCATCCTCGGCCAGACGGGCCGGTACGACTCCGACCGGCTGATGGAAGACTATCACTACGCGCGCTGGTCGGTGCTGGCGGAATGGCTGTTCGAACAGGGCTTCAACCCCGATGACATCCTGCTGTTCGATACCACCAACGTGCCGCTAGCCGAGCGCAAACGCCGGGACAAGAACGCCCTCACCGTCGGCCTGCGCCTGTGGATCAAGAAATACGATCCGGACATGGTCGTCCCTGACGGGGTGGAAGGACTGGATCTGCTGCCCTACGCCGACCGCGTCATGTTCCGCACGGGCGAATGCGTCCCCGTTTACGGGAAGCAGACCCTCTACGACGGGCGCACCGGTGAACCCTACGATCAGCCGGTGACGGTGGGCATGATCCACATGCTCAAGCTGGCGCATCTGGTCGAAGACAAGGTGCACGCCCGCTCGACCGGCCCGTACAGCCTGGTCACTCAACAGCCGCTCGGCGGCAAGGCGCAGTTCGGCGGTCAGCGTTTCGGTGAGATGGAGGTGTGGGCGCTGGAGGCGTATGGCGCGGCCTACACGCTGCAGGAGATGCTCACCGTCAAGTCCGACGATGTTCAGGGGCGCGTCGATACTTACGAGGCGATCATCAAGGGGGCGCCGATCAAAGAGCCGGGCATCCCGACCTCGTTCCGCGTGCTGGTGAAAGAGCTGCAGTCGCTCGGCCTGGCGGTGGAAGCGATCGGCGAAGATGGCAAGGTCACGCGCTTCGGCAAGGACGACGAGAAGCAGCGCCAGAGCCGACAGGATAACGGGCGGATGGGCATTCATGAGGCCCCGGCGCTGCCGCCGCTCTCCGTCGATGTGTCCGAGGAGTAAATCGGCCAGTTGGGACTCCAGGGACAGCGCGGCGATGTCTGCGCTGTCCCTGTTTTGTTGATGATGAGAACCAGCCCCGTGTCCCGGTTGAGATCGCCGGTCGTGCGCCGGGTGAAACGCGCGCGCCGCGCCGCGCTGGCTGTGCTGATCAGCGCCGGCGCGATCACTGCGCTGGCCCCGCTCGTCACGCCGCAGCAGCCGCTGATCACCGCGGCGGGCGCTGCGGCCCTGCTGATGCAGGCGGCGATCGGGGCGGGCTACTGGATGTTTGTCGCGCAGCGTCTCTCGCTTCCGGCATCGTGGGCGCTGCGCCGCGGCCCGGTCTTGCTGCTGTACGGCGGCGGCACGCTGGCCCTGCTGCCGTATCCGCTGCTGGTCATGGTCACGGTGATCAACCCACCGCGCGGCCCGCTGCCAGCGGCCCCGATCGCGATCGGGGGGGGGCTGTTCACAGCGGCCTGCGCCGCCTACATCCATCTGTTTCTGGTCAAACTGGTGCGCAGTGCGGATGATCAGCGCGCGCGCCAGCGCCGCCGCCAGGTCGATGCCCGCCTGATGCGCGAACTGGTGCGATCGGAACGTCGCAGCCGGAAGCGCGCTGTATGATGCCGGATCCGCTGCATGAGTGGGATGTATCGCCCGCGCAGGCCGCGGCCATTCAGCGCGCGCTGGCCCCGCGCCTGATCGATCAGCCGCTGCCACTGGAGTCTGTGCGGCTGGTGGCCGGGGTCGATGTCAGCGTCAGGCCCGATGCTGACGGACATTCGCTCTCCCGCGCCGCCATCGCCGTGCTGACGTTCCCCGATCTGAGGCTGGTGGAAACGGCTGCTGCCCTTCAGCCGACGCGATTTCCTTACATCCCCGGCCTGCTGGCCTTCCGCGAGGGGCCGGTGGTGCTGGAGGCCTATCAGCGACTGCGTACCCTTCCCGATGTCCTGATCTTCGACGGCATGGGGCGGGCGCATCCGCGCCGCATGGGGATCGCCGCGCATCTCGGCCTATGGCTTGACCGACCGACCATCGGCTGCGGCAAGAGCTGGTTGATCGGGGAGTACGATCCGCCCGCGCCGGAACGGGGGGCCTGGTCACCGCTGCGCGATCGCGGCGAGGTGATCGGTGCGGCGCTGCGCACGCGGGCCCATGTCAGCCCGGTTTTCGTTTCTCCGGGGCATCGCTGCGATCTGGCTTCGGCGATCGCGCTCACGCTGGCCTGTACGACGCGCTACCGTCTGCCGGAGACGACGCGCGCCGCACATCGTGCGGCGGGTGACTTCTGATCAGCGGGGCGGCGGATGTCGAACACTCGACATCCGCCGCTGAGTGATGGACTACGAGCGTGGGGGAAGTTGCCAGATGATCGGTTAGTCCAATCGCTTGCGCTGTTCCGGTCTGACAACAATTGCGATTTTATGACTATTTTATGATGTCTTTATGATGTACGCAAAAACAGGCCGCCCGCTCAACCCCTGAGGCTGTCCGCGCGCAGCGCGATCAGATCGGGGTAGACGGCATCCGGCGGCGAGGCCGTGCCATCGAGGTCAGCGGCAGTGGTGACCCCGGTCAGCACGAGCGCCGTCTTCATGCCCACGGCGCGCGCCCCCTGAATGTCCGTATCCAGCCGATCGCCGATCATCAGCGTGTGTTCGGGCGCCGCCCCCAGGGCCGCCAGCGCCGCCTGGAACATCGGCGGGTTCGGTTTGCCCATCACCAGCGGTTCGACGCCCGTCGCCGTGCGCAGCGCCGCCAGCAGACTGCCCGCGCCCGGCGCGAGACCATCCGGCATCGGGAACGTGGCATCCGCGTTCGTGCCGATGAATTCCGCGCCCGCGCGGATCAGCAGCGCCGCCTGTTTGAGGCGGGCATAGGTCAGGTTGAAATCGATGCCGACGACAACGATGCGGGCATCATCCGCCAGCGGGTAGCCGGCGTCGCTCAACAGCGTTTTCAGCCCATCGCCGCCGACGACGTGGATCGGCGTGCCGGACGGGTAGCGCGACTGGAGGTAGCTGCGGGTGGCGATCCCGGAGGTGATGATCTGCGCCGGATCGACGGCTCCCAGCCCTAACTCGTCCAGTTTCGCGACGTAGTCCGACGGGGCTTTGCTGCTGTTGTTCGTCGCCAGCGCGAACGGGATGCTGCGCGCCCGGAGATGAGCCAGCCACTCAGGCGCGCCGGGCAGCACCGCGCTGCCGCGCCACAGCACCCCGTCCATGTCCATCACGACCGCGCGGATCTGTGACCAGTCGAGCATTTTCACCTCGGTAAGTGTGCGTCAACACGGTAGAATGCCCACCAGTGTACCGCAGGCCGAAAGTGAGAAGCGACCCCCGTGCCCCGATCCACCGGTTTTCCGTGGTTGATCGCTGCGATCCTCATCTTTGGGGCGCTGCTGCGCCTGCACGCGCTGCTGGCGGACGCCCGCTTTCATCCGGACGAGGCCTACTTCGCCGGGTTTGCGCGCCGCGCGGCGATCCAGGGCGCATGGCTGCTGCCGGGCGACCTCGATAAACCGCCGCTGGCGCTGTATGCCAGCGCGCTGGCGCTGACTCTGTTCGCCGTCCGCCCGGATGCGAACGGCGTGCTGACGATGGACTTCCGCCCGGGGGAGATCGCCGCGCGCTTTCCCTCTGCGGCGGCGGGCATGCTCATCATCGGGCTGATCTACCGCGCGGCGCGTCACAGCGGTGCACCGCGCGGCAGCGGGGCATGGGCGGCGCTGCTGGCGGCGGGCAGTCCGCTGGGGATCGCGTTCAGCGCGGCGGCGTTCACCGATGGGCTGATGCTGCTGTTCATCGCGGCGGCGCTCGCAGCGGCGCATGCCGGTCGCACGGCGATCGCGGCGGCGGCACTGGCGCTGGCCGTGATGTGCAAGTTTCAGGCGGTGTACGCCGCGCCGCTCATCCTGTGGATCGCGATCGCGCCGACCGATCCGACGGCCTGGGCGCGGCGCGCGCTGCGAACCGCAGCCCTCGTGGCCGCCGGCGTCCTCATCGGGCTGATAGCGATCGTCATCTGGGATGCGCTGCGTCAGCCAGCCGTGCCGCTGCTGCTGTTGGCCGCCCAGCATAACGACCCGGCCCGGTGGATCCGGCCCGATGAGATCGGGCCGCGTCTGGCGCTCTGGCTCGAACAGGGGCGGGCGCTGTTCGGCCCGGCGACGGCGATCGCGGTCGCCGCGGCGGGGATCGCCGGGCTGGATGCCTGGCGCCGCCGCCTCACTCCCGACTCGTGGATCCGTCTGGGGCTGCTGCTGTGGCTGCTGGCCTATCTGCTGATCCACTGGCTGGTGGCCTTCAATATTTACGATCGCTATCTGCTGCTGACGCTGCCGCCGTTGTGCCTGCTCGGTGGGCACGGACTGGCCGCGCTCCAGCGCTGGCTCGGGCGGCGTCTGCCGACCGGGGAAGCCGCCGCCGCCAGCGGGATCCTCGCTGCGGCTGTCCTGCTGGCGGGCCTGGCGGCTTCCCGCTGGGAACTCCCTGTGCAGCTCCCCAACAGCAGTTTCAACCGCGCCGCGGGCATCGATGCGCTCGCCGCTTTCATCGATGCGCAGCCGCTGGGGACGATCGTCTACGATGTCTGGCTGGGCTGGGAACTGAGCTATTATCTCGATCCGTGGTCGGATAAACGGCGGGTCTACCATCCGACGCCGGGCGCGCTGCTGGCGGATGCGCTGGCGCAGCCGGATCGCGCGCCGCGCCTGTTCATCGCCCCGGCGGATCGCGCGCTGTCCATCTGGCTGGATCCGCTGTGGGACAGCGGTTTCACCGTGACGCCCGCTTTCCGCTCGTCGCGGTATGTCGCTTACTCGGTCGTGCCCCCCTGAGCGCTGTCCGGTCGTTTGATCGACTGGATGCGTTTGTGGCGGTGGACTTCCGTCCGGCGATGGACGAGAGTCTGCGCGGCGAGATCATCGGGAGCGGTCTGAGCGGGGGCCGCGGTGGATGTCTGCGCTTCTTCGGTATCGCGCACGTTGGGATGAGCCGCCCGCCAGGTGCTGATGAAGTCGTGCAGCCAGGTCTGTTCGGCCCGTGCGACGACGAGCTGATGATCGAGGAGCGCCCTGACGGCCAGATCTGCATCCGCCGGAAGGGCGTCCCGCGCGGCTTGTAGCTGAGAGATGGCCGCCGCCAGCGCCTTCTGCTGATCGACCAGGGCGCGCAGAGCCTGCGACGGGCGCAGCACGTGGAGATTGGCCAGCCCCAACGAGAACCCGTCCAGGCTGCGCCGGCGGCTGAGCAGATCGATCACTGCCGTCTGGAGCACGCCGCGCCCCGCTTCGGTGATCTGGAACACCCGTTGATCGCGTTCGGCGTCAGTTCGCCGGCTGACGATCAGCCCCTGTTCTTCAAGTCTGGACAGGACGTAGTAGGCCGAAGCGGAACCCACCATCAGCCATTCGCGCACCCCGCGCGCAGCGATCAACCGTTCGATCTCACCGCCGTAATGCGGGCTGGTGGCGACGATGCCGAGCAGCGTCAGTTCGATGTCGCTCAACGCAGGGGGTGTCATGGGGGCGTTTCGATCACTCGCGCACGCGCCGGCCCGTGCGCAGCATCTCCTGAACGACGGAGAGCAGGTTTGTCGCCAGGTAGGGTTTCGTCAGATAGCGATCGGCTCCGGCATCCAGCGCGGCGCGGATCTCCTGCGGTTCCGCCATGGCCGAAAGCACCAGCACTGGCAGGTTGTCGAACACCGGTCTGGCGCGCATCTGTTTCAGGAAGTCGAGGCCGCTGATATCCGGCAGCATCAGATCCAGGATGAGCAGATCGGGGAGCGGCGGCTGACGGAGGATCTGGGCCGCCTGAACGGCGTTCTCCGCACCGATTGTTTCGATATTGATGCGCTTGAGCAGGGTAACGACAAGCTGTAGAAGCTCTACATCATCATCGACAGCGAGCACACGACGCTTTTCGATCAGCACTGTTGACCTCGGGGATGTCCCATTCACGGGAGCAGATCTCCCCCAATCATACCTGATTCATACCCGATCGGGAAATGTTTGTTTCCTGTAATTTTTCGGTCATGCGGATATTGCATCCCTGAGCGCTTCCATGTATGCTGTAATCAACTTTGAACTCAGCGAAGGGCAATCCGTGTGACAGCGCCTACCAAACGGACACAACTGCTTCTGTTTCCCTTTCTGGGGCTGGTGCTGATGACCGCTGCCTGTTTCCGTCCGGCGGGTGAGACGGTGCAGGATACGATCGGCGGCGCGGTTGACTCAACGACGAGCGAACAGAGCGAACCTGTCGCTGGAGTGTCCGCCGATGATGGGGTGAATGCCGGCGATGCCGGGCCGACGGCCACCGCTCCCAGCTTTGTGATGGAGATGGCCAGCACGCTGCCATCCGACGTTTCCGCCAGTAACAATCCGGCCTCGACCCTGGCGATCACGGTGATCCCGCTCAACAGCGCCGTCGAGACCCCGACCAGCGCGCCCCTGATCGTGACGCTGGCCAATGTGACGACCATGCCGACGTTCATCACCCCCGGTGCGCCGCTGGCCCCGATCACCCTGGAGCCGGGTGCGCCGTTCCCCGGGACGACGGGCGAGGGCGCGGCGCTCGAAGTCCTGCCGACCCAGCCAGCTTCCGGTTTGATCACGCCGACGTCGCTGCCTGGGACGGGGGACGACTGTCTGTACATCGTTCAGCCGGGCGACAGTCTGTACCAGATCGCGCTCAATCAAGGGGTGACACTGGAGGAGATGCGCGCGGCCAACCCGAACCTGGTGGGGGAGAACCCGCTGCTGCAGATCGGCCAGCAGCTCAACCTGCCCGGCTGCGGTGATGCCGGGAATGCGGTTGAGGTCGCTGCGCCGGTGGCCACGCCGACCCCGGTGAGCGCGACCACGGGAGAGACGCAGGGTCAGGAATACGTCGTGCAGCGCGGCGATACCCTGTACGGGATCGCGCTGCGTTTCGGCGTCACAGTTCAGGCGATCATCAACGCCAATGTCGGGCGGCTGGCCGACCCGAATCGGATCCAGATCGGCGATCGTCTGATCATTCCGACCGGGGGCAACTGAGGCCGGGCCTCAGGGGGCGAACTGACCTTCCCAGATGCGCAGGCCGTCAAAGCGGACATCGACCGTCACGCCTTCGGGGGCGGCCGCCGTCAAGGCGGCGAAACCGCGCCGGAAGCGGCTGTCCCGCGTTTCGGCGATGAAGATGCCGTTGACCCACAGGGCCAGATAGTCAGCGATACAGGCGATGCGCAGGCGGTTGATGCTGCGCCCCTGCTGAACGGCCTCGGTCTCCGTCCACGGGATGATGTGACGGACGCCATCGCGCGTGCCCGCCCGGATCGTGTAGTACCCATCGCCGCTGATCAGGAAGTAGTAGCCATCGCCGTTGTCCGTCGGGGATGCGCGGCACATCACGCCGTAAGCGTTGTTGCGATCGTCGGATACCTGTTCGGTATCGACCTGGATGACGACGTCGTCATGCTGCGCGCCGTCGTACAGCGCCCACATGAAGCCGCCATCCCAGGCTTGCGCGCGGTACGCGCCGTTTTCGACCCGGAAATCGACGCGCTGTTCCGGGTGACGGTAGCTCTGCCAGCGCGTGTCCTGATCAAATTCTTCATTGAGCAGCACGGCGCCCAGCGCGATCGTCTGGGTCGGGGCCAGCGGCGCACATCCGCTGAATGCGAGCACGACGAGGCCGGCTGCCACCAGCCAGCCCGTGCGCTGAATGAAAAAATTTGTGAATAGCCGCCAGCTTAACCGGTTGTCAGACCCGGCTATCGGTGTATAATCGCAGTGGTGATCGCACGGGGCGCGCAGTGTTCCACTGACGGGTGGACGCGGGTTTACTGACCGACGTTTAGAGAGCAAGATAAACCACCATGATAGAAGTTGTTATCGACAGCATCCGTGTCAGCCTGATGTCGCAGTATCGGATTGTTATCCTTAAGGATATCAATTCCGATCGGTATCTGCCGATCTGGATTGGCCCGTGCGAGGCGGATGCGATCACGATCGAACTCCAGGAAATGCCCCCGCAGCGGCCGCTGACCCATGATCTGCTCAAATCGGTGATCCAGGAACTGGGTGGGCAGATCATCCACATCCTCATCAGCGATCTGCGCAACGACGTGTATTATGCACGGATCGTCGTCGAAGTGAACGGCCGTCAGATGGAAATCGACTCTCGTCCCAGCGATGCGATCGCGCTGGCTGTGCGCGCCCGTGTGCCGATCTTCGTCTCGGAGACGGTGATGGAGCGTGCCGCTGTTCACCCGGAAGAGGATGTCAACCTGACCGAGATGACGACGGGGGCCAGGACAGAAGACGAGGAACGCCTGAGCGCCTTCAAGGATTTCGTCAATACGCTCGACCTCGACGATCTCGACGACGACGAGGAGAGTTAGCGCGCGCGCCAGCGGCGGACGCACACCGTTTTCCAGTCCGCACAGCGGGTTGAAGACGGTCATGCAGGGTCTCATGCTCTGAGAACGGCGGTTTTTTCCGCCGTTCTGTCGTCTTTGAGAGCGAGTAGAGCGCCAGTCACGGAAAGCGGAACACAGACAGATGACCAGTCCTTTGAATCCCGCCGGGCAGTTTGCGCCATTCAGCTCAGACGCAGAAGAGGCTGTTCTGGGGTCGGTCTTGATCAACCCGGAGCAGTTCCTCGGCCTGGCCGCTTTCCTGCGCAAAGAGGATTTTTACATCCGCCGCCACGAGATCCTGTGGGATGCCTACATGCGCATCAGCGAGCGCGGCGATCGCATCGACCTGCTGACGGTGCAGGAAGAGCTGCGCGCCATGGGCCAGTTGAACGAGATCGGCGGTCTGCCGTTCTTGATCCAACTGACCAGCGCCACGCCGACATCGGTGCATGCGGAGGTTTACGGGCGCATCGTCGAGCGGGCCGCCATTCGGCGGCGGCTGCTGGTGGCTGGCGACGAGATCAAAGCCCTGGCGTTGAAGGAAGATCTGCCGATCGAACGGGTGACGGCGGAGGCGGAGTCGCGCTTGTTCAGCGTGACCGAGCTGAGCGTGCGCAAGGATATCATCCCGATGCGCGACGCGATCGCGGAGTACTTCGATCGCATGGAGCATCTGGTGCAGCACCCGGACGAGCCGATGGGCCTGCCGACGGGATTCCGCGATCTGGACGAGATGATGGGGGGATTGCAGCCGTCCGACCTGTTGATCTTTGCCGGGCGCCCCGGCATGGGCAAGACCAGTTTTCTGCTGTCGGTCGCGCTGAATGCGGCCAAATTCGGCGCGCGCGTGCTCATCTTCACGATGGAGATGGGGGCGGATCAGATCGTGCAGCGGTTGATCTCGATGGAGACCGGGATCAACACGCAAAAACTGCGCCTGGGCCAGCTCACGCAGTACGACTGGAACCGCTTCGTCCAGGCGACGGGGCGGCTGGCCGACCTGAACGTCTTCATCGACGACTCCGCCGCGCTGACGCCGCTTCAGCTTCGCACCAAGTGCCGCCGGTTACAGCACGAGTTCGGCCTGGATCTGGTGATCGTCGATTACATCCAGTTGATGTCCGCCGGCGGCGGATATGAAAACAACCGGGTGCAGGAGATCAGCTACATCAGCCGCAGCCTGAAAGAACTGGCGCGAGAGCTGAATGTGCCGCTGTTCTGCGCCGCCCAGCTTTCGCGCGCGGTCGAGCAGCGGCAGGATAAGCGCCCCCAGCTCAGCGATCTGCGCGAGTCCGGATCGCTGGAACAGGACGCCGATATCGTGGCGTTTCTGTACCGCGATGCGGTCTACAATCAGGCTTCCGAACAGCCCAATGCGGCTGATATCATCGTCGCCAAGCATCGCAATGGCCCGACCGGTGTGATCTCGCTGCACTTCGAACCGTCGCTGACCCGGTTCTCGGATGCGCGCAAGATCACGATCGATACCCGCAGCCTGTGAACATCATGATCGATGAGCCGCAACCGTTGATCCCGTTTTCCGGCTTCGCCGCCGGAAAACATCGTTTTGTCGAAGTGCCGGCGGTGTTCTTCACGGAACTGCTGCCGCTGATCGACGATCTGGATGAGCTGCGCATCACGCTGTACGCGATCTATGCGCTGCACCAGCGCGAGGCGCGCTACCGTTTCCTGATCGAAGACGACTTCGCTGAACTGCGCCTGGACGCGCCTCAGCGGCTGCGCGCGCTGACGCGCGCGTGCCAGCGCGGGACGCTGCTGCGCGTCCGCGTCGCGATCGAGGGGCAGGAAACGGAGTTGTATTTCCTCAACACGGAGACCGGGCGCCGCGCTGTCGAGCAGATCCAGCGGGGAGAATGGCAGGGGGCGGATGCGCGCACGCTGGAGATCCTGCCGGAGCGCCCGAACATCTACCGGCTGTACGAGGCCAATATCGGCCCGCTGACGCCGCTGATCGC
Organism: Anaerolineae bacterium; assembly: GCA_034432395.1. GTDB lineage: Bacteria > Chloroflexota > Anaerolineae > Aggregatilineales > Phototrophicaceae > Flexifilum. The sequence goes on along the minus strand of DAOUBU010000081.1, from coordinate 78,562 downwards.
CGACGCGCTCCGGGACGCCGAACGCGAATTTCCACTGGAGTGGATCGAAGAGGCCCTGCGCACCGCCGTGGAGGCGAATGCGCTGAACTGGAAATACGTGCGCGCGGTGCTCGATCGCTGGAAGAGGGAAGGGAGACGCTCTCATGAAATCGCTGAAAGACCTGATGGGCAGGATCCCGCCCGATTCATATCCGGGGAACTCTCCGACTTCATCGAACGCTAGCTACAGCGCGCGCTACGGCGATCGCTACCCCGGTGACGAGGGCGGGCAGGACGGCCTGTGCCCGAAGTGCGGTCTGGAAGCGATCTGCGGCGGGCTGGGCTACGTCCGGCGCGATCTGCCCGTCGATCACCCCGATTTTGGCAAACTGCTGCGCTGCCCGCAGCTCCCGGTCGACCCGGTGCGCCGGGAAAAGCTGCGGTCGCTGGGCAATCTGGACGCCTTCAGAGAGAAATCGTTCGAGACGTTCCAGGTCAACCTGCCCGCCCTGACGCCGGTTCAGATCCAGTCGCTTCAGGTGGCCCTGCATGTCGCGCAGGATTACGCGCGCAGCCCGGATGGCTGGCTGCTGCTGGAGGGGACATACGGCTGCGGCAAGACGCATCTGGCCGCCGCGATCGCCAACGCACGGCTTGAGTTTGAAGAGGCGGTGCTGTTCATCACCACACCCGACCTGCTCGATCACCTGCGCAGCACCTTCGGCCCGACCAGCGAGGTGGGCTACGACGAATTGTTCGACCGGGTGCGCAATGCGCCGCTGCTCATCCTGGACGATCTGGGCGTCGAAAATCCCAGCGCCTGGGCGCAGGAAAAGCTGTTCCAACTGCTCAATCATCGCTACACGCGCCGCCTGCCGACGGTGATCACCACCAACGTCGATCTGGAGATGCTGGATCCACGCATCCGCAGCCGCATCCTCGATGACACCTTGATCCGCCGGGTGACGATCCAGGCCCCGGATTACCGCACGCCGGCGCGACCGCAGGCGGATCAGATCTCGGATCTGCACCTTTACAGCGCCATGCGCTTCGAAACGTTCGATGTGGAAACGGGCCTGGAGCCGCGGGAACGGGACAATCTGACGCGGGCGCTGCGCCTGACGATGGAGTACGCGCAGAATCCGATGGGCTGGCTGGTGCTGCTGGGGGCGTTCGGCAGCGGCAAGACGCATCTGGCCGCCGCGATCGCCAACGTGCAGCAGGAGCGCGGTCAGAACGTCCTGTTCGTCACCGTGCCCGATCTGTTCGATTATCTGCGCACCGCGTTCAAGCCCGAACTGAACACCAGCTTCGACCGGCGCTTTCAGCTCGTCAAGAATGTGCCGCTGCTCATCCTCGACGATCTGGGAGTCGAGAATCCCAGCCGCTGGGCGCAGGAAAAGCTGTTTCAGATCCTCAATCACCGTTATCTGGCCAGACTGCCGACGGTGATCACGACCTCGAAGACTTTGGAAGAACTGGATGAACGCATCCAGACCCGCTTGCTGGATCGCCGTATCTGCCTGATTTACTCGATCCTCGCGCCAGCCTATACGCGCCGTGTGAAATGGAAGTGACCCGATCGTCCGTGAACGCCTTTTTATCTCGTCGACTCGCTCCGCTGGTGTTTGCACCGGCCCAATCCAGACATCGTTACGCCATCCGCGATCTGGTATACGATGCTGAGCACACGCATGTTCACCTCGACTGGTATGAAATCGAACAGTGGCTGGAACTGGAGCCGGAGCAGGTGAGGATCGCCATGCGCGGCTCGCGCATCGTCGGCGTCCTCGGTTTGAGCAGACCGCTGAACGGGGCCTCCTGGGTGCGGATCGCCGCTGTCGATGGCCGGGAAGATGTCGTATCCATGCTCGCTGCTCTGTGGCAGGACCTGCTGCCCGATCTGCGCCAGCGCGGCGTGGGACAGGCGGCCTGGTTGATGATCCGGGATTGGACTGAGGCCGCTGCCGCTCAGATCGGTTTTCGTTATGCTGAACAGATCATCACGCTGCGGCGCGCCGGCGTGGGCGCGCCCCTGATCAATGGGGCGGCACGGCCTGTCATTCGCGCGCTTCAGCCTGCGGATCTGCCCGCGATCGCGGCGGTCGATCACGCGGCATTTCACCCGCCGTGGCAGATGTCGCTCAGCGATCTCAGCGCGGCCAGCCGGATCGCCGCCTACGCGACGGTTGCGCTGATCGAAGAAGCGATCGTCGGCTATCAGATGAGCACGCTGTATTTCGATGGGGCGCATCTGGCCCGTCTGGCAGTCACGCCGCGAGTGCAGGGTCAGCGCGTGGGCAGCGCGCTGGTCGAAGACATGTTGGGGCACTTTCATCAGCGCGGGGTGCAGGCCATGACGGTCAACACCCAGCAGAGCAACGCGATCTCGCAGCGGCTGTATGAACGACAGGGCTTCCGCCGCAATGGCTATGATCTGCCCGTCTGGATATGTTCGCTGACCGAGACAGCGCCCGCTTCCGAACGGAGCGACTCAGCGATCTAAACTGAGCAGCACGGCGCGAAAGCGGTTGGCTTCATCGTTCGTCAGGCTGGCGTTGAGCTGGAGCATGGCGTTGCCGTGGGTGAAGACGTAAACGACGCTGCGGCGGGTCGATGCGTTGGCGCGCAGCCTGTTGATATAATTTTCCCAGGCCGCCAGATCCTGCGGGGTGTTGAAGATCAAGAGCTGGCCGCCGTTGGGCGCGATGCGTTCGATCTCGAAAATGTAGCGATCGCTGAAGGTGGACGGCGCATCGCGACCGACGAGCATGTCGCGCTGGATGTTCTGGACGCCGAGATCGCTTGCGGTTAGCGCCGCCAAAACCTGCTGGGCGGTGAAGCGGTTGAACGGGAGCGGCGTCGGTTCGCTGGGGCCGCCGAACAGGCCACCGGAGCCGCAGGCGCTGAGCACCGGCACACAGATCACGGCCAGGACGGGCAGAACCCTCCGGCGGGTGAACGCGCTCCTGAGGGCTGATATCCAGATCATCAACATCGGTGGCATCCAGTTGCCTCCAGGGTGGGGTCAGCAGTGCCAGCGCCAGCACGGCTTTTCGTGAACTCGCAGCAATTGTAGCAGGGATTCTCCATGACGATCATCTACCACGAGGAACACGGCGACCTCAGTCTGCTGGCGGGCAGGCGCGTAGGGATTATGGGCTATGGTAACATGGGCCGCCCGACGGCGCTGAACCTGCGCGACAGCGGCATTCACGTCATCGTGACCGATCCATCTCCCGATAAGCAGTTTCTGGCCGCCGAGGACGGCTTTCCCGTCGTCGAAATGCCCGAACTGGCCCCCCAGGTCGATGTGATCCTGCCGCTCGTCCGCGATGAGGCCATGCCCAGAATGTATCTGGAGATGATTTCCCCGCACCTGCGGCGGGGGCACGCGCTGATCTTCAGCAGCGCGTACAACATCGCGTTCGGCTTCATCGAACCGCCCGCTTTCGTCGATGTCGGCCTGGTTTCGGCCCGCACGATCGGCGCGGCGGTGCGCCAGCGCTTCGTCAGTGGCGAGGGGTTTGCGTCCTTCGTCGCTGTGGCGCAGGATGCCAGCCGCAGCGCCTGGCCGCTGGTGCTGGCGGTTGCGCGGGCGATGGGGGCGCTGCGCGGCGGGGCGATCGAGATCCGCTTTGAACAGGAAGCGGAACTCGATCTGTTCATGCAGCAGGCGATCCTGCCCGTGTTCCATCAGGCGATCATCATGGCGGCTCAGCTCCTGATCGAACGCGGCTACTCGCCAGAGGCTGTGTTCACCGAACTCTATCTGAGCGGCGAGACCGCCGATTACCTCCGTCAGGCCGCGCAGGCCGGCATGACGCAGGCGCTCAAACTGCAATCGCTGACCGCGCAGTACGGGACGCTGACCCGTTTCGAGCGGTTCAATGACCTCAAGCTCGAGCGCATGATGGAGATCACGCTGGATGAGATCCGCAGCGGGCGGTTCGCCCAGGAGTGGGCGCGCGAGTACAACGCCGATTATCCCCGGCTGCGCGCGCTGCTGCGCGCACGGGAGACGCAGGATCTGTGGGAGCTGGAACAGCAGACTATCGAAGCGCTGCACCGGAAGATTGAGCCTGACAACCCGGACTGAGACCACTTCCGCAGTTGTCGGCGTGCTGCCCGGCGGTGTTCCTACCCGTTTGCACCGAGCGGGTCAGCCCATAAATTGCCCCCTTATCGGACTGGCCGGGTCAGCCGCGCCAGTTCGGTTTCGACCAACCGCCGGGCATACAGCAGCCGTCGCACGCGCTCGGTATGCTGCTGCTGAGCCAGGAGATCGTCCGCTGACTCCAGCAGCATGAATTGATGCTGTTCAAGCTCGCGCACCAGCCGGCGCAGGCGCAGCCTGAGCGCCTGCTCCAGCGCAAGCTCGCGGCGATCCACCGTCGTGTAGCTGCCGCGCGTCACATGGTGCGACCAGGTGTCGTGAAAATCCGCCAGCAGACGCTCCCGGCTGACGCGATCGCGGGCGTAATCGCGCTCGTCGATCAGGATCGCTTCCAGCCGCTGCGTCAGCAGCTCGCCCAACTGGTCGCGGATGTAATCCGATGGATCGACTTCCACCTGTTCCAGCGCCCCGCGAAACACGGTGATGAAGATGCGGTGGTGATCGCCCTGAAAATCATCGCTGTTGAGATCCGCCAGCGCATCGGCGATCAGATCGGCATCCCCCGCCGCCAGCTCATAAAACTTACGACCGATCTCGTAGTACAGACGCGGTTCCTGATACAGCATGCGCAGCATGTATTCTTCGTGCGGGTGGGCGTCAGGCCGCTGAGCGCGCTCGTCCGCCGGTTGAACGGGCTGATCGAGATCGATGCCGATATCGATCTCCAGCGGCTCGTCGTCAAATGACGGCGGAGGGGGGGCTGCCGGTGTCGGCGGACGCTGCGGCGCCCTGGCGCGCTGGATGCGGATCTGCTCATCGGCCCAGGCCAGCAGATCGCGCTCCGGGATGCGCAGTTTGAGCGCCAGCTTCTGCAGGTTGTCTTTCTTATACAGATCGTTTTCCGAGGCCAGCAGCAGCGGCAGCAGCCGCCGCGCCGCCGCTTCGCGCTGCTGGACGCTGGCATTGGCGGGCAGCGCCCCCACTTCGGCGGCGATGACGTAATCGGCGGCCAGCACCGCTGACTCAACCAGCCCGGCCCATGCTTCTGGCTGTTCGCGGATCAGATCGTCGGGATCTTTCGCATCCGGGATCGTCAGGATGCGAAATTCGACCGACAGCCGACCGGCGTAATCTGCCTGGAGCGCGCTGCGCGCGACTTCGAGCGAGCGCAGCGTCGCAGATTGGCCGGCGGCGTCAGAGTCGAGCGCCAGCACGATCCGCTTGGCCCACTTCGGCGCGATCAGCCGGAGCTGCGGTTCGGTCAGCGCCGTGCCCATCTGGGCGACGACGTTGGTGTACCCGGCCTGATGCGCCTGAATGGCGTCCATGTACCCTTCGACGATGACCGCCGTCTCCGTCTGACGGATCGCCGGAGCGGCGCGATCGAGCGCGAAGAGCAGACGACTTTTATCGAACAGCGGCGTTTGCGGAGAGTTGATGTATTTGGCCGGTTCGTTCGGGTCGAGGGCGCGCCCGCCGAAGCCGACCACGCGCCCGCGCTCGTCCCGGATCGGGATCAACAGGCGATTGCGGAAATAATCGTAGACGCGGCCCGTTTCGCTGCGTCGTGACAGGCCGGCGGCCAGCAGATCCTCGACGGTGTAACCGAGCGCGGTCATGGCATCGGTCAGCGCCGTCCAGCGGTCGGGCGCACAGCCGATCTGGAACTGCTCCGCCGTCGTCTCACGCAGGCCGCGCTTCTCCTGTACGTAAGCGCGGACGCGGGCGGCGGCATCGTCCGGGGCGAGGAACTGCTGGCGGTAAAAATCCGCCGCCGCCTGCATGAGACCGCGCAGCCGCTCAAGCTGTTCGGCGTGCTGCTTCTGCTCCGGCGTCTGCTGCTGAAGTTCCACGCCGGCTTCATTGGCCAGCTCGCGCAGCGCTTCGGCGAACGTCCAGCCGTTGCGCTTCATGACGAAGTTGAACAGATCGCCGCCGGTCGCACAGGCCCCGTAGCAGCGCCAGGTCTGCCGGTCGGGATCGACGACGAAACTGGGCGTCTTCTCATCGTGGAACGGGCAGCAGGCTTTGTAGGTACGCCCGGCTCGTTTGAGCGCCACGGTGCGCCCGATGTACTGGACGATGTCGATGCGCGCTTTGATCTCGTCGATCGGCGTCATACCGCCCCTCCTGTCAATCCAGCCGACGGATGTAGAGCAGCACCGAACTCACGCCCAGGATCATCATCCCGATCGTGATCGGCACACCGATGGGATTGTCGAAATCCGGCCAGGTCTGGGCGAAGTTCATGCCGTAGAAGCCGCTGATCAGCGTCAGGATGCCGATCGTCAGCGTCAGCACCGTCAGACGTTTGACGGTGATGTTCAGGCGGTTGGAGAACGAGGACATGTACAGCTCGACGACGCTGGCGAGCATGTCGCGGTATGTGCTGACCATGTCGCTGATGCGGATGACATGGTCGAGCACATCGCGCAGGTGGTAAGCCAGCCGCCCGGATCGATCGAGCAGTCTGTCGTAGCGGTTGAGGATCAGGAACATATCGCGCTGCTGGCCGGTGACGCGCCAGATCTCGGCCAGCCCGCGCTTGAGGTTGTACAGACGCTTCAATTCGGACTGATGCGGACGTTCGAGGATCCGTTCGCTGATGCCGTCGATCTCGTCGCCGATGTCGTCCACGATCGGGAAGTAATCATCGATCACGCGGTCGATGACGGCATAGAAGGCGAACGACACGGACATCTCGCCGTTGACGGCGCGCCCGGGGGCTGTGCAGCGTTCCAGCGCGGCCTCGATGCACGGCTCCGGCCCGTCATGGACGGTGACCAGGTAGTTGCTGCCGACGAAGATGTCGATCTCCCGGAAGGCGATGCTGCGTTCCTCGTCATCCTCGCGCCCGATCGCGTTGACGATGGCGAACAGATGATCGGCGTATTCCTCGATCTTGGGCCGCTGGCGACCGTTGAGCGTGTCCTCGATCGCCAGCGGGTGGAAATGAAACACGTCGCGCATGACCGACTGGTGATAGGGACTCGGCCCGTCCATGTCGATCCAGAGCGCATTGGTGGGATCGGCGAGCAGCGACTTCAGCTCCCCCTCGTTCACCGGCTCGAAGATGTCACCGTGCAAACGGTAGACGCGCATCGGTCGCACTGAAGCTGGATCCTGTAGCCGCGTCATGATCGCGCTCGCTCTCTGCCTCTGTCATCCGTGAATGTTCCCCGGCCCGCTGACCGGGAAGCGCTCGAATCCGTCCGTCAAAAACCGCTCAGGTGGCTGAGGTCAGCGCGCCCGCGCTGCATGGCGCTGATCGCCTGAAGCAGTCCCATCCGGTTGGCGCGCACTTCTGGATCGTCCGCATTGACCAGCACATGATCGAAGAACGCCGTGATCGCGGGCAGCATCGGCGCGAAGGCGTTCAGGAAGGCATCCACGTTGCCGTTTTCCGGCAGCGCGTTGACGGCATCCTGGTAAGCCGCGTACAGCGCCCGTTCCTGCGGTTCGACGAAGCGGGCCGGATCGACCGTGTAACGCGCCTCGACCGGGCGCGTGATGCGCACGCAGCGCGCGAAACCATCGAGCAGCGCCTCCCAGTCGGGCCGGGCCACCCATTCCGACAGCGCTTCGATGCCGCGCAGCGCGCGATATGGATTGTGCGCCTGTTCCGCCAGCACGGCGAGAACGACGTCGGTGCGCCAGCCGCGCTCATCCGTCCACGAGCGCAGACGCCCGGCGATGAAGTCGAGCACCTGGGCGCGCACCTCCGGCGTGACCGGGATCGGCTGGACTTCGGCGGCCAGATCGAGCGCGCGGGACAGATCGACGTCGATCTGACGGTCGATGACGATCTGGATGATGCCCAGCGCCGCCCGGCGCAGCCCATACGGATCGGCGGTGGACTGCGGTGCGAGGCCGGCGGCGAACAGGCCGGCCAGGCTGTCCAACCGGTCGGCGATGGCCAGCAGCGCGCCGGCATTGGATGCCGGCAGGATGTCATCCGCGCCGCGGGGCAGCCAGTGCTCGAAGATGGCAGCGGCCACCGCTTCCGGCTCACCGCTCAGACGGGCGTATTCGCGCCCCATCGTCCCCTGCAGCGAGGTCATCTCGATGACCATCTGCGTGGCCAGATCGGCTTTGGCCAGCGGGGCGGCCCGCCGCGCAGTGGCGATGTCGTCGGCGGACAGGCTGAGCAGCGCGCCGAGCGGTTCGACGAGGCGCGTCAGCCGCTCGCTCTTATCCAGCATCGAGCCGAGTTTTTCCTGGAACGTCAGCGTGCCCAGGCGCGGGCGGAAATCGGCCAGCGCCCGGCGCGTGTCCTGACTGTAGAAATAGGCCGCGTCGGAGAAGCGCGCGCGCAGCACTTCCTGATTGCCGTGAATGACTTTGTCGATATGCTGCGCATCCCCGTTGCGCACGCCGATGAAATACGCCATCAGTTTGCCGGTCGCGTCCTCGACGGCGAAGTAGCGCTGTTTGTTGCGCATGACCGTGACCAGCACCTCGCGCGGCAGGCGCAGATACTGCTCATCGAACCGGCCCAGGAAAGCGGTCGGCGCTTCGACCAGATCGGTCACCTCGTCGAGCAGGCCGTGATCTTCGGGCACGCGCCCGCCGATCGCTTCGGCCAGTTTCCTGACTTGCTCCTGGATGGCCGCCCGTCGCTCGGCGCGGTCGAGGATGATGCCCTGCTTCTGCAGGATATCGAAATAGTCGGTCGGGCCGGGGATGAGATTCTCCGGCGAACCATAGGGGCGCAGGCCGCGCGTGACCGCGCCGGAAGGCACCCCGGCATACGCGAACGGCAGCACCTGGCCGCCCAGCAGCGCCAGGATCCAGCGGATGGGACGCGAGAACGCCACCCCGCTGGCGTTCCAGCGCATCGACTTGCCGAACTTGATATCGGCGATGAAGCCGGGCAGCGCTTCGGCCAGCACCTCGGCAGCGGGACGCCCGACATCCTTCACGGTAGCGACGACGTAGCGCCCACCATCGACGTCTTCCACGCGCAGATCGGCGATCGCCACCCCTTTGCTGCGGGCGAAACCTTCAGCGGCTTTGGTGGGATTGCCCTGCGCGTCGAACGCGCGATCCGCCGATGGCCCCTTGACGATCAGCTCGCGATCGGGCTGGCGCGGCGCGATGCCGCGCGCGTGGACGACCAGACGGCGCGGCGTCGCGTAGACCTGCACGCCGTCATGGGTAAGACGCAGATCGTCGAACAGACAGGGCGCAGCCGCCTGGATCTGCGCCAGCGCCGCCTGGACGTCATCGGCGGGCAGTTCCTCAACGCCGATCTCGAGCAGCAGATCGGCAGGCGCGGCCAGTGTGGGCAGATCGACGTGGGGCGGTTCGCTGGCGGGCGCGCCCCAGTAGGCATCCAGCTTGCTCAGCGGATGGTTGAGCGCCTGGCGCTGCTCAGCGAAGGCTTTGGCGATCCGGCGAGTCATGTCGCGCATCCGGCGGAAGTAATGGGCGCGTTCGGTCACGCCGATCGCACCGCGCGCATCGAGCACGTTGAACAGATGGCTGCACTTGAGCACGTAATCATACGCAGGCATGACCAGCCCGGCTTCAAGAGCGCGCCGATTCTCAGACTCGTAGACATCGTAAGTCCGCTTCAGACCTTCGACGTCGGCGATCTCAAAGTAGTAGGTGCAGTGTTCGACCTCGCTGCGCAGCAGGAGATCGCCGTACTTGAGTGCAGCATCGCCCGCCGCGCTGTTGAGCCAGTCGATCTGCCAGACCGAGTCCTTACCCTGCAGCGGCAGGGCGATGCGCTCCAGCCCGTAGGTGATCTCAACAGCGACCGGGTTCAGCTCCAGACCGCCCGCCTGCTGAAAGTAGGTGAACTGGGTGATCTCCTGCCCGTCAAGCCAGACTTCCCAGCCCAGCCCCCACGCCCCCAGCGCGGGGGACTCCCAGTTGTCCTCGACAAAGCGGATATCATGCTCGCGCGGGTTGATGCCGAGCGCTTCCAGCGACTGCAAGTACAGTTCCTGCGGATTGCCCGGATCGGGTTTGAGGATGACCTGATATTGATAGTAGTACTGCATCCGGTTGGGGTTTTCGCCGTAGCGACCGTCGTCCGGGCGGACGGACGGCTCGACATAGGCGACGCGCCACGGCTCCGGGCCGAGGACGCGCAGCAGCGTGGCCGGATTGCCGGTTCCGGCGCCGACCTGCACATTGTGCGGCTGCCACAGCACGCAGCCCTGGGCGGCCCAGAACTCGTGCAGTTTCATGATGATCTGCTGGAAATTCAACGGTTGGGTCATAGACGGGATCTCTGCCTGGGTGGATGAGCAACGCCGTCCATTATAGACGAATGCCCGATATGACTCCACCGACAGCAGATCATCCCTGCTGACGGCTCCGGCGATTGGCACGATGACTTCAGCGCCGACAGCCGGATCGATGAAGTCGTCGTGAGGGAGCAAAAAAAGACGCCCTGCATTCGGTCAGGGCGTCTCTTGAAGCATCTCATCGGAGGCGACGGGTCTCGAACCCGCGATCTCTGCCTTGACAGGGCAGTATGTTAACCACTACACCACGCCTCCAGCGAATGACCGTCAGTCTATCAGTGCAGCCGGGCTGTGTCAAGGGGATTTTAAGCGGTGCAGCCAGCTCAGATCGACGGTCTGCCCCCTGATCGTGCCTGCGCCGGTGGCAGCACGATGATCTTGTGCGCGAGACCTTCAAGATCGCGGATATACCCCGTCTCGCCGGTCACCGCTGCGTAGAGGATCAGGGGCCGTTCGAGGAACAGCCTCCGGGTATCTTCCTGTGGACGGCCCACGTGACCATCGGTCAGGATCAGGGCGCGCCGTGCCAGCCGCTGGCCCGCCAGGTGGCGCAGCAGACAGTTGATATCCGTGCCCTGCGTCGAACGGAGCCGCCCGGTTTTGATCTGCTCAAACGTCAGAGGTTCAACCTGATTGGAAAACTGGAACACCTGGATCTGATGGGTTCGAACGTAGGGCAGCAGCAGGTCGAGGAACTCCGGCAAGATCTGGGTCATTGAGCCGGAGACATCCAGGTAAACGTATGCTTGACTGGGGTTTTCGTAAGCGCGCATCCGCACCGGGCCCGGGCTGTTCCACAGCAGCCCTTTGACGCCCAGCCGTTCGCGGGCCTGCGCGGTGCGGTCACGCGGGTTGGGCAGCACATGCAGCCCACTGATGCCCGGTTGCAGACGGCGCGCGCGCCGGTTCCGCGCTCCGAAGTGCGGCATCAGGCTGAGGCGCAGGACGCGCGCAAAAACCCGCCGCGCCTCAGCGCTGGATCGACGGGGCTGGATCTCCCAGTCCGCGAGATCGAAGCCGATGCCGCGATCGCCCGACTGCGCAAATGGGAACGTGGGCCAGTTCTCCGTCACCCGCTGGAGGATCTCTTTCATGAGGGGATCATCCGCCGCTGAGGCATCCCCCTGTGCACTGTGATCGCCCAGCAGTACCGGCCAGATGATGCTCTCGATCGGCTGATCCTTGATCCATTCGACGAGCAGATCGAGGATCTCCCGGTAGAGCGGCGCTGACCAACGCTGCTGATCGTCCGGGGGGTACAGGCGCTGTAAGATCGCCTTTGTGCCGGGCGGCCCAACGGTTTCGGGGTAGATCGGGGCGGTTGGCCAGCCTTCAGGGGGGCGCAGCAGGCAGCCGGGGAAACGATCCGCTGGATTGATGCCCTCGAAGAAGCCGCGGAACTCCGGCTGATTGAACTGGCGCGCCAGGCCGGCGTTGATGATCGCATCGAAGGCGATATTGTGCGCCAGCGTCGCCCGGGGATACAGCCGCGTGTGCGCCAGCATGATGTGCCACAGCTCGTGCATGACCAGCAGGAACAGATGTTCATCGCGCTGGCAGTGCCGGGCGACGAAATCGGGGTTGAGCAGCAGACGCGGACGGTAAGTGCATTCTACCGCCGCTGTGGGGATGCTGCGCGTCTCCTGAATGCCGGCCAGCCGGCACAGGGTCTCCATCTCGTAGGTTGCGGCGGGGATGCAGGCGAGCAGCCGGCGTACCAGCGGACTGCTGTCACCGCGCCGGTTTGTGGACGTCGGTGCAGTCATCATGCGCTGTCGTCCTCGATCGTCATCTCGTCGCTTTCCGGGGGGGCGTCAACCAGGGGGGCGAAGGTGCAGCCCGCATCCAGCGCCAGCCTGATGATCCGGGGATCGTCACAGGCGATGCTGTATTCCAGATATTTGCGTTCCAGCGCGAGCGGGGTATGGGGCAGCAGCAGCGATCCCCGGGCGCGACCGAGCAGGTTGATGGCCAGCAGCGGATCGATCACGCGAACGGCCACCGGTTCGCGGTGCAGCAGGTTGAAGCGCGTCTGAACCGCGCTGAGCACGCTGTCGTTCCAGGGGTAAACCTGAACGGCGCCTTTCCAGATCTGGGTTTGCCAGTAGCGATCGGCCTGCTGACGCAGGTGAGCGGCACGTTCGCGATCGGTTTCCACCGTTTTGATCAGGGGGGCGATATCGTGAGGATCGAAATCGACCACCTGAATGTCGAGCAGGTCGTACAGCGGGGCGCCGATCAGGCGCAGGTCGATCCGCACGATGTCGTCGTGGGTTGGCTGCAAGTATTCCACACTGCGGACACCCAGCCGGGGCATCGGCCCGGTGAGGCCGGGACGCGGCGGGGGTGGGGGAGGAGGAGGGGAAGAGGATGGGCGGTTGGGGGCGCCGTTCGCGCTGCTGTTCATGCTGGACTCACCTCATTGATTTTGAACAGATCGATATCGGCGCGCAGATCCGCCAGCGCCTGACGCCAGTCATACTTCTGCCAGAGTTCCGGGAAGCCGTGCAGGACGAAATTGCGTTCCAGCCGCTGCGATATCGCGTGTGTGTCCTCCTGAATCGGCAGCCAGGTTGAGATGTCGTTCCACAGATCGGTGATCGCACCCGGTCGCAGGATGACGTTGAAGGCGCGCGGTTCGAGTACTTTTCCACCGAGCTGGATCAGCGCTTCCCATGCCGCCGGGGTCAGGTCACGCCGGCGCTGAAAGGCCAGAAACATGACGGCAGCAAGCCCGATCCGGCGTGCCTCGGAGCGCACAGTGGAGAGCGCCTGCGTGATCAGTCTGGCGATATCCGCGTCCGACAGGTCGAGCTGATCGGCGAGCACGACCCGCCTGACGGGATCGAACTCCTCCAGCACCTGCCGCCAGACATCATCGGCGCTCAGGCACGAGATCTCCCAGGCCTGCCGGTGCACTGCCAGTATCTGTCCGGGTTCCGGTGGAATATCCGCCGCCGTCTGCGGCAGCCCGTGCTTCAGGGCCAGGGCGGCGCTCTCTTCCAGATCGGCCTCGTCACCTTGCAGCAGCAGGCGCGCTGCATGGACAGCGATCACAGAGTCGGCCAGCATACGCGCCCGGCGAGTACTCTGCTCGAGCTTGGCCTGGTACAGCAGATCGACCGCGCTGACCACGTAGTCGGTGAGCCACTCCTCGAGATCGGCCCGCACTTCAGGGATCAACCGCGCGCAGCGTTCCACCAGATCGGGCAGCCAGCGCGCGTCTGGGGCGATCGCATCGCCCGACTGTGCGACCACTTTGCGGCGCTCATCGCGCGACAGTTCCTGCCACGATGGCACCTGGACGATGAAGGGGAAGCGATCCGTCAGCGCCGGGTCAAGCGCTTCCGCCCCCAGATAGTACGTCCCATTGCTGAAGGGATCCGGGTTGTCCGGCGCCGGGGGGTTCATCGCAGCCCAGCGATGCTGTAAACGTTCCAGTTTGATGCCGACGATGCGCCGCTCGTGAATGATCGGGAACATCTTGTTCTGCAGATCGGGCCGACAGCGCGAGATCTCATCGAAGAACACGAACTGCGCATCCCAGATCGCGCTCTGGGTGTAGACGAATTTGAGGCCGTTCGGATTGTTCTCATCCGGCATGGGGATGCCGACCAGATCGTCGTAATTCAGCAGCGAGGCGTTGTAGTGCTGCCATGACAGACCGAGGGCTGTGGCGATGCGTTCCACGACCAGCGATTTGCCGACCCCCGCCGGGCCGATGAGCAGCACGGGGGAGGATGTCGCCAGTGCAGCCAGCAGCAGGGGGTCGAGATCTTCCCAGCCCACGAGGCCCAACATTCCGGAAATGCTCATATTAACATGATCGCGCGGCACGGTATCACATCCTGTTCACATGATATCACCCGGTTATCCGATCCCTGAACCGTTCGTGTGGCTGCTGCGATGATGAAGCGCTTTACGTTCTTCACGAAACGTGTTGATACCATATAACCCTTTTGTGATATCGTCAAGATAGCTAACAGAAAGTTTGTCAATAGTACACAAATACTATGTTCTATTCAGAGAAAAAACGGAGAGCGCATTTGTGCAGCTCTCCGTTCTATTAACTGAATTGAGTTGATCAGGTGTAAACGGTGCGAAAAGCGGATGCCGCCCTGATGCAGCCGGGCCGCGATCTCCTCCTAATCCGCGATCGTATCAACCGAGACGATGCGCTGTTCGCGCATCGAAACTGTCGCGGCAATTGAGGCTTGCAGCGCGGCGCGCGCGTCGGCGATCGTCACGCGCGGCGGCTTCTGATCGCGCAGGCATTCAACAAAATGCTCGATCTGCGCTGTGTAGGCCGGGCCGAAGCGCTGGGGAAAATGGGGTACGACATCATGGGTGACGCCCGCTTTGGTCATCACCAGCACCGGATGTTCCATCAGATAGCCGATCGCGATCGTGCCCTGAGTGCCGACGACCTCGCAGCGGATGTCGTACCCGTAAATGGCGGTGCGCGAGGCCTCGATATTGCCTACCCCACCGCGGCGGAATTTGATGTTGATCATCGCGGTATCGACATCGCCGACGCTGAGCAGCTCCGGGTAAACCAGGGCATGCGCCTCCGTCTGGACGCGCTCGACGTCATCGTCCATCATCCAGCGCACCACGTCGAAATCGTGGATCGCCATATCGACGATGATCCCGCCGCTGACCGCCGGATCGGCATATTCGAGGCTGGTGCGGAATGGATCGCGGCTGATCGAGCGCACCGTCACCGGCGTGCCGATGACGCCGGCGTCGATCTGACGGCGTCCTTCGACGTACCCTTTGTCGAAGCGGCGCATGAAGCCGACCTGAAACATCACCCCGGCGGATTCGACCGCTGCGACCATTTCGTCCGTCTCCCGCAGCGTCAGGGCGGTCGGTTTCTCGCAGAAGATCGCTTTGCCAGCCTGCGCCGCCGCGATCACGACCTCGCGGTGGGTGCTGGTCGGGGTGACGATGATCACGCCGTGGATCTCCGGATTAGCGAGCAGATCGTGGTAATTTTCATAAGTGAGCACGCCGGGGACGTTTGCCGCATACTCGGCCAGCACGTTCGGTCGGGTGTCGGCCACGGCCACCAGACGCGCATCGCGGATCTGCATCGCCACGTGATTGGCGTAGACCGTCCCCATGCGCCCGATGCCGATCACCCCAATACCCAATTTAGCCATAGTCGCTTCCTCACTGAAGGATCTACCTGTGGATAAAAAGATATTCTTACCGATTGTATCCTTCTGCGAGGGCAGGCGAAACTGAAGTTCTGCGCACCCCTGAAATAGAAAACAGCGGCGATCCGAAGCGATCAGCCGCCGGTCACGACGAGTTCCCGGCTGTCCGATCAGCAGGCCGTCCTGAGTTCCGGGGCGGCGGACAGCAGTTCGCGCAAACGCCGCAGGGCCAGGCTCTTCTCTTTGCGCACCAGATCGGGGCGGATCTGGCAGTGAGCGGCGATCTCTGTGGTCGTATAGCCGATCTCGTACATCAGGATGATGCGCCGCCGGCGCGGGGAGAGGCGGTCGAGCGCCTGGTGCACCCGGTCATATTCGATCCAGCGTTCAGCCCGCTCAAGCGCGATCCAGCCAGCGCCGCCTTCGCTGTCGGCGGCCAGATCCTCGATCGCTTCAAGCGCGATCTGCCGCCAGCCGGCACGCGATGCTTCCTTGATCTTGTAATGTGCGATTTTTTTCAGGAAAGCCGTGAAGGGCAGGCTCCGATCCTGGTACTGACCGCGCTCGACCTTACGATAAGCGAGCAGCAGCGTTTCCTGCAAAATTTCATCGTCTTCCACCGCGGTGGCATTGGCCCAGCGGATGAACCTGCGCACCGGTTCTGCCCCGCCGGCTAAGAGCCATTCGTCCCAGGCCTGAGCGCGTTCGCAGGCATCCGGGGTGTAAGCGGGCTGCAATTTTCGCGTCAGTTCGCTCAAATGTTCTGATCTATTCGGTAATGTGGAAACCATAAAAGCTCCCTGTCTGGCAGCGGCGGCAAGACAGACTTCAGTTTAGCCGATCTGGCAATGAAAATCAACACAAATGTTCTAGTAAAAAAGATGCAACATAAGTAATCTACGGAAATATAACCGGGACTATCACAAGTACCTGGAAATTCGCTAAACTGAAGGTCAGAAAATTTGATGCTGATGTGAAACGGATACAACTATGCAGCTCACGACACAAACCGCCCGGGATGGCGGCGTCATTGTCATGATCACGGGCAGTCTCGTCGCCAGCACAGTCGGCGATCTGAAGGCCGTCTGGACGGGCAGCCCGGCTTCATGGGTGTTTTATCTCGTGCTGCAGGACACGGACTTCATCGACTCGATCGGACTGGCTACGCTGGTGCAGGGACTGAAGATCGCCCGCCAGCACGATGGGGAGCTGTATCTGGTCGATCCGTCGGTCTCCGTTCGCAATCTGCTCCGGATCACGGCGATGGACACTGTGTTCCCGATCTTATCTGCCGTGCCGGATTCGACCGCGGGTTAAGCGTAAAGCCGGACTCACACGAGGTGATTTTGACGTCCGATGTCTGACGCATACACACGCAAACTCGAACTGGAACTCGAGTCGATGACTGCGGCGCTTGCCCACGCCTGGGATCAGCTCGTGCCGCTGCTATCGGCAGTTCCCAATTCGACGGGCACCTCGACGGATGTGGTGTCCCTGATCGAGTCGATCCTGAGTGCGCTGGATACATCGATCGGGGCGATCTATCTGGATGAAGGCCAGGGGCGCAGCGCCGGGTGGTATGCGACGCCCTCCCACGTCCTGACGCAGGCCGAATTCGAGCCGCACATGGCGTGTTTTGCCGATCAGCAGCGCGTCATCACATTTCACAGCGTCAGCCCGTTCAGCGGCAATGAGATCGCCTGGTGGTTCGTGCCGCTGTATGTCGAGATGCGGCTGGCCGGCGCGCTGGGGGTCGGTTTTGAAGGGCGTGAGCATGAGCTGACCGCGTCCGAACTGAAACTGCTGGCGCGGATGTCGGAGCGCATGGCGGGGACGCTGGTCGCTTCTCATCTGGAGCAGAGCCGCGCTCGCGAGGCGCGCATCGCCCATGAGATCGAGATCGCCGGCCTGATCCAGCGTTCGATCCAGCCGCTGCTGTACCCCGATGTGCGCGGTCTGCAACTGGCGGCTGACTGGCGTCCGGCGGCGACCGTGGCCGGCGATGCCTGGGGCTGGGTGATACAGCCGGGGGGAGAGCTGGCCTGCTTCGTCCTCGATATCGCCGGTAAGGGCCTGCCATCGTCGCTGTGGGCGGTGTCGCTGCGATCGGCGCTCAACATGGCCCTGCGCCTCGGCCTCGACCCCGCCGAGGTCATCCAGGCGGTGAATGATGAGGTCTACGAAGGGTTCACCGCGGCGGGGCTGCTGGCGACGGTGACGGTGTGCCGCGTCAACCCACGTACTCACAGGTTCGAACAGGCGAACGCCGGTCACCCGCCGACGCTGCTCTGCCGGGGGCACGGCTGGGAACGTCTGGCGGCCACCAGCCCACCGCTCGGCGTGCTGCCAGTGACCAGACCGCGAATCGACACGGTGCAGCTCGCCCCGGGCGATCTGGTCGTCTGCTATTCGGACGGGCTGACCGAACTGCCAACCCCTGATGGGATGTGGGGGGAGGCGGGGATCACGGCGCAGATCGAAGCGATCTGCGATAGCCCCGCTCAGGTGATCGTCGATCAGATCATGAGCCGGGCACAGGCTGAAGCGGTGCTCGCACCTCAGGATGATATCACGCTGCTGGTGGTGCGCATGGTGGATGGAGGGGGAATGTGACAGCCCAGGACTACACTGATGCTCACTGGGATCTCGAAATTGCCGCTGAGTACGCCGCGCTCGATCAGCTCGATCCCTGGCTGCAGCAGATCGTGCCGGATATGTCCTCGTCCGGGCGGATGCTGATCCGGCTGGCGCTGCACGAACTGTGCATCAATATCATCGAACACGCCTATGAGGGGCAGCCGGGGCCGATCTGGCTGCATGCTCAGCGTGACAACGACACGCTTCAGATGACTATCCGCGATCGGGCGGCGAAGGTCTTCTCCAATCGGGAGACGTATCGTCCGCCTTCACCGGTGCTGCTGCCGGAGCGCGGCTGGGGGATCGGCATCATGAAATCCATTCTCGATCACATGGAATACCGACGTCTTGATGAGGGCAATGAGTGGCGGCTGACCAAACAGATCGCCGATGATGACAGCGCCAGCGTCTCCAAACCGCTGCCGATCGTGCTGGTGGTCGATGATGAGGTCATCACCCACCGCCTGATCAGCTATACGCTGAAACCATTCGGCATCGATGTCGTCGGGGTCGACTCGGGGGATGCCGCTTTCCAACTACTCAGTGAGCGCTCGTTTGCGCTGGTGTTTCTGGATATCAACATGCCGGGGATGGACGGCTTCACGCTGATGAATCGGCTGCGCAGCCTGCCGCACATGGCCGACATCCCGCTGGTGATCATCACCGGGCGCGATCATCCGGGCGACGAAGCGCGCGCCCAGCGGGCAGGGGCCAGCCGGTTTTTATACAAGCCGTTCAGCACCCATGAGCTGCGCGCGCTGGTTCATGAGCTGCTGAAGTTGTGAGAGCAAAACCGGAATGGGAGGGAGGGAGCGGCGCCCCCTCCCTCAGTGTTACTCACCGCGCTACAGGCTCAGTTCAGCGCGGACGATGCCCTCTCGTTCGGTCGGGCGGATGACGAAGCCGAAGCGGCCCGCCAGCGCGATCATTTCCTCGTTCTCCTGCAGGAACTGGCCCCACAGCATGCGCACTTTTTCCGCCCGGGCCACGTCCAGGATGCGGCGCATGAGTTCCTTACCCAGCCCCTGGTGCTGGAAGCGATCGCTGACCAGAATGGTGAATTCGGCCCGGTCGGACGTGAACTGCTCGCGGCGGATGCGCGTCACCCCCATGATCTCCGGCTGGCCGGTCTTGACGTTCATGCGCACCGCGATGAGCGCGACCTCGCGGTCGTAGTCGATGAAGCTCAATTTGGACAGTCGTTCGTGGCCGATCCGCTGGCTCAGGTTCATCGCTTTCAGGTAGCGCTGATAGACCGTGCGCTCGCTCAGCGTCTCATGGAATTTGGCCAGCAGCGGCTCATCCTCCGGGCGGATGGGACGAAAAGTGATCGCTGTGCCGTCCCGGCTCTTCCAGGTGTCCACATAGTGGCTGGGGTACGGGCGGATGGCGGGGCGGGGCAGGTGCTCGGCATCCATCTCCGGCCCATACAGGACGACGCGCGCATCCAGCGCGAGCAGGCGCTCCGGGCTGGCCAGCAGCGGGTTGATGTCGATCTCTTTGATCCACGGCTGTTCGACCACGAGCTGGCTGAAACGCACCAGCAGACGCTCCAGCGCGGCCAGATCGACCGGGGCGCGCCCGCGCACGCCCTTCAGCGCGGTGAAGATGCGCGTCTGTTCCATCAGGCGGCGCGCCAGCGTGGTATTGAGCGGCGGCAGGCCGAGTGCGCTGTCTTTGAAGACCTCGACGAGCTGGCCGCCGGTGCCGAACAGCAGCACCGGGCCGAACTGCGGATCGACGCTGCTGCCGATGATCAGCTCGTATCCGTCGAGTTTGATCATCGGCTGCACGGCGACGCCGTCGAAATGGCCCGGGCCGGCGTGCTCCTCGACGGAGCGCGCGATCGCAGCGAACGCCTCGCGCACTGCGCCGGCATCTTTGAGATTGAGCTGGACGCCGCCGACATCGGTTTTGTGGGTGATCGTCTCCGAATGCAGCTTGAGGACGACGGGGTAGCCGATTTCGTCCGCCGCCTGAACGGCTTCATCGGCGCTGGTTGCGACTCGCGTGGGGACGGTCGGGATCAGATACGCTCCCAGCACCTGTTTGGACTCGTACTCGGTCAGGATCGTGCGCCCCGCCGCGCGCGCCCGGCTGATCACCTGCTCGACCAGCGCGCGATCGGGCGTCTCGATGACCGAGTCGAGCGGTAACATCGGCGTCTCGTACAGCGCCTTCAGGTTGGCGGCGTACTGCCACATATAGTTGAAGGTGCGCGCCGCGGTATCCGGATAATCGAAGGTGGGGATGTTCGCCTGGTTGAGGACGCTCACGCCCGCGGCCACCTGCGGCCCCCCCATCCACGAAGCCAGCACGGGTTTGTTGAGCTTGCTGCCGAAGCTGCGCAGCGCCTCGGCGGTGCGCGTCGGCTCGGTCATGGCCTGCGGCGTCAGGATGACGAGCAGACCGTCCGAATTGGGATCGTCGCCGGCGATCTCCAACGTTTTGGCATACAGTTCCGGCCCGGCATCGCCCAGGATGTCGATCGGGTTGTTATGGCTCCAGTGGGCGGGCAGCAGGGCGTTGAGCGCGTCCATCGTCTGAGGTGAGATCGGACTGAGTTCACCTCCGCCCAGGATCAGCGCGTCCGTCGCCAGGACGCCGGGACCGCCCGCGTTGGTGATGATCGTCAGCCGGTTGCCGTTGGCGCGGGGCTGCTTGCCCAGCACTTCAGCCATGTTGAACACGTCCGAGATACGATCGACTCGCAGGACGCCGCTGCGGCGGAAGGCGGCATCGAGCACTTCATCGCTGCCCGTCAGCGAGCCGGTGTGCGAGGCGGCGGCGGTGGCTGCGGCCTCGGTGCGCCCCGCTTTGATGACGATGATCGGTTTGCGCTGCGCCACTTCGCGCGCGGCGGACAGGAACGCGCGCGCATTGCCGATCGACTCCATGTAGATGACGATGCTGGACGTGCGCTGATCCTCGCCCAGGTATTCGATCAGGTCGCCCCAGCCGACATCGAGCATCGAGCCGATCGACACGAACGCGCTGAATCCCACATTCTCGCGGAAGCTCCAGTCGAGCACGGCGGTGCACAATGCGCCGGACTGGCTGATGAAGGCGACGCTGCCCGGGCGCGCCATCGCCGCCGCGAACGTCGCATTCAGGCCTGTCAGCGGGGACATCACGCCCAGGCAGTTCGGCCCGATGATGCGAATGCCATGCTGGCGCGCGATCGCCAGGATTTCGGCCTCAAGCTTGGCGCCTTCCGGCCCGCGCTCTTTGAAGCCGGCGGAGATGACGATGATGCCGCGCACCCCGGCATCAGCGCATTCCTGCACCAGACGTGGGACGGTTTGCGCCGGCGTGACGATCACGGCCAGGTCGATCTGATCGGGGATGTCTTTGATGGACGGGTAGGCCCGGATGCCGAGGACATTGGGACGGGAGTTGTTGACCGGGTAGATCGTCCCGCCGAAGGAGGTTTGCAGCAAATTCCACAGGATGGTGCGCCCGACACTGCCGGGGCGTTCAGTCGCGCCGATCACGGCGACCGTTTTAGGCGCAAAAATGGCATCCAGACCGTTCGGACGGTCGATGCTGATGGCCGGGGAAGTCGATGAAGTCTCCACGAGCGGTGCGCTCCCTCTGTACTGTGTATGCGGTTGCGACTGCGATTCTGCCACAGAACCGGCCTGCGGACAACGCAGTTTGTGAAGACGGTAACAATGTGATCGCTGAGAAGTGAGGAATACCTTGTCGCTTTGCAGCGTCTGTTGCACCATAGGGATACTGACGACATGGTATGACCTATCGACCTATCATGGAAAGGAAAACGACGATGCAGCTAGGATTGATCGGCCTGGGACGCATGGGCGGCAATATGAACCTCCGTCTGCTGCGGGGCGGCCACGAGATGATCGTGTGGAATCGCAGCCCGCAACCGCTGGAAGCGGCGCGCGCGGCTGGCGCGACCGCGGCGGCCTCGATCGCCGATCTCGTGAGTCGGTTGAGCGCGCCGCGTCCGGTGTGGATCATGCTGCCAGCGGGCGAGCCGACCGAGGCGATGCTGCGCGAGCTGATCACGCTGCTCAGCCCGGGCGACATCATCATCGATGGGGGCAACAGCAACTACAAAGACTCTGTGCGCCGCGCGGCCCTGCTGGCCGAGCATAACCTGCATTTCGTCGATGTGGGCACCAGCGGCGGCATCTGGGGGCTGAGCGAGGGGTACAGCCTGATGATCGGCGGCGAGCCGGAGATCGTCGAGCATCTGCGCCCGCTCTTCGAGACGCTGGCCCCGGCCCCGGATCGCGGGTGGGGGCACGTGGGCACGCACGGGGCCGGGCATTTCGTCAAGATGGTGCACAACGGCATCGAATACGGCATGATGCAGGCGCTGGCTGAAGGGTTCGAGATCCTGCACCGCCGCTCCGATCTGGGGCTGGACGTGGCCCAGATCGCGGAGATCTGGCGCTTCGGCAGCGTGGTGCGTTCGTGGCTGCTCGATCTGACCGCGCGCGCCCTGAAAGAAAACGCCGATCTGGACGGGATCAAAGGGTGGGTTGCCGACAGCGGTGAGGGCCGCTGGACGGTCGCTGAGGCGATCGACCAGGATATCCCCGCGCCGGTGATCACCCTCTCGCTGCTGATGCGTTTCGTCAGCCGCCAGGACGACAGCTACGCTGCCAAACTGCTCGCGGCGATGCGCAACCAGTTCGGGGGACATCCGATCAAGCGCGAGGATGGGTGATGAACACCGGTGCTGGGGGTGCGGTCACGCTGGTCATCTTCGGCGCATCGGGCGATCTGACCGGTCGCAAGCTGATCCCGGCGCTGTACCAACTGTATCGTCAGCGCCGCCTGCCGGAGGCGATCACCATCGTCGGGTTCGCCCGGCGCCCGTACAGCGATGCGGATTTTCACGCCGTGCTCAGCGAGGCCTTTCAGCCCGATGATGCCGCGCAGTGGCAAGCCTTTCTGGCGCATGTGCACTACGTGATCGGCAATCTGTCCACCCCGGACGATTACGCGAAGCTGGAGGCCGCGCTCAAACAGCTTGAGCCTGAGGGGGCCAATCGGCTGTACTACCTCGCCACCGCGCCCGAATTTTTCGGCACGGTGGCCGAGGCGCTGCAGGCGCACGGCATGAACCGAAGCGAGAGCGGCTGGCGGCGGCTGGTGATCGAGAAGCCGTTCGGGACAGATCTGGCGTCGGCGCGGGCGCTCAATGCGACCCTGCATGCCGCATTCGCTGAAGAACAGGTTTACCGCATCGATCACTATCTGGGCAAAGAAACGGTGCAGAATGTCCTGTTTTTCCGCTTCGCCAACGCCATCTTTGAACCGCTGTGGAACCGCAACTACGTCGATCATGTGCAGATCACGGTCGCTGAAGCGGTCGATGTCGGCGGGCGCGGTGGCTATTACGACAGCGCGGGCGTTCTGCGCGATATGTTCCAGAATCATCTGATGCAGCTTCTGACGCTGGTGGCGATGGAACCGCCGGCGACCGCTGACGCGACCGCGCTGCGCAATGAAAAGGTGAAGGTGCTGCGCGCCGTCCGCACGCCGCGCCTGGGGGATACCGTGCGCGGGCAGTACGAAGGGTACAGAGAGACGCGTGGTGTCGCCCCCGACTCCACCACGCCGACGTATGCCGCGCTCAAGCTGTATATCGATAACTGGCGCTGGCAGGATGTGCCGTTTTATCTGCGTTCCGGCAAGGCGCTGGCCGAAAAAACGAGCGAGATCATCGTGCAGTTCCGCCGCCCGCCTCATCTGTTCATCCCGCTGGCTCAGGGGCAGCGGCTGGCCCCGAATGTGCTGGCGCTCTGCATCCAGCCGGATGAAGGAGTGCATTTATCGTTCCAGACCAAAGTGCCCAATTCGAGTTCCAGCGTTCGCACCACCGTCATGGAATTTCACTACCGCGACTCGTTCAAGAACGAGGCCCTGCCCGATGCTTACGAGCGGCTGCTGTACGACGCCATGATCGGCGATGCGTCCCTGTTCACGCGGGAAGACGAAATTGAGTTATCATGGGAGCTGATCGATACCATCATCCGGGGCTGGGAGACGGCTTCTGCCCCGCCGCTGGTGACCTATCCCCGCGGAAGCTGGGGGCCGGAAGAGGCCGATCTGCTGCTGGCGGATGACGGCCGCATCTGGCGGCGCTGCTGTGGAGAATGTGACGAATGAGCGATGACAGACCCGCTGATGCGGCGGAGGCCGGGGGCGAGCAGCCGACGATCAAACCGCTGACCGCCCGTGGGCAGCCGACCGATCTGCCGCTGGCCGCGCCTTCGGAATACCGCCGGGGGGTGCGCGAATACCTCAACCCGATGGAGGTGGCGCGCGCGGCGGCCGATCGCATCGCCGCGGCGGCGGAGTTTGCCGCGAGCGCGCGCGGGCGTTTCACGATCGCGCTCTCCGGCGGTCAGACGCCAATTCCGCTGTTCGAACTGCTGGCATCCCCGGAATACGCATCCCGGATCGACTGGGAGCAGGTGCACGTCTTCTGGGTCGATGAGCGCTGCGTGCCGCCGGATGACCGCCAGAGCAACTATCATCTGGCGCGGGAGCATCTGCTTCAGCACGTGCCGATCCCGCTGGAGCACATCCACCGGATCGAAGGGGAACTGGCCCCGGAGGAAGCTGCGGCGCGCTACGATGCCCGTCTGCGCGAGTTCTTCACCCGGCGTCTGGAATTGGAGCGCGCGCGGTTCGATGTGGTGGTGCTGGGGATGGGCGCGGATGGTCACACGGCGTCGCTCACCCCCGGCTCTGCCCTGCTGCGGGAAGACTACCGCTGGGCTGCCGCGACGCCCGAACCGTACCAGGGGCTTTACCGGGTGACGCTGACTTATCCCGCGTTGAACGCCGCCGCGCTGATCCTGCTGCTGGTCACGGGGGAAGAGAAAGCGGACGCTGTGCGGCGCGCGTTCAGCGGGGCGGATGCGATCGACGCGCTGCCAGTCCGGGGGATACAGCCCGATCGCGGTGAGCTGATCTGGCTGCTCGATCGGGCCGCAGCGCGTCTGCTCGATCAGGCGGAGTGATTGTATCCGCTGCCGTTCACTGGGCCAGCACGCGCGCCAGTTCGAACAGGCGCGGATCGATGCTTTTGGTGCGGCCCACGACCTCGCTGAAAGGCGTCGTGGCGACCTCGCTCTTGATCTGGCCGACGACGCAGCCATGCACTCCGTCGAGCAGGAAACTAACCGCCGCCGCGGCCAGCCGTGAGGCCAGGATGCGGTCGAAGGCGCCCGGCGCGCCGCCCCGCTGCACATGACCGAGCGTGGTCGCCCGCAGTTCAAAGCCCAACTGTTTCTCGTGCTGTTTGAAGTACTCCAGCAGTTTCGGCGCGCCGTATTTGGCGCCCTCGGCCACCACGATGATGCCGTTAGTCTTGCCGCGCGCGTAGCTTTCGCGCAGCACCTGGACGAGCTGTTCGGGCGGCGTTTCGATCTCCGGGATCAGGACGGCTTCCGCCCCGCCGGCGATCCCGGCCATCAGGGCCAGATACCCGCAGTCGCGGCCCATGACCTCGACCAGGAAAGCGCGCTGATGCGATGAAGCGGTCACTTTGAGGCGATCGATCGCTTCCAGCGCGATGTTGAGCGCGGTATCGACGCCGATCGTGATATCGGAACCGATCAGGTCGTTGTCGATCGTCGAGGCCACGCCGATCACGGGAAAACCCATGTCGTTGAGGGCGCTGGCCCCGGTTTGCGAGCCGTTGCCGCCGATCACGACCAGCCCTTCGATGCCGCGGGCGTGTAAATTGGCCAGCGCGCGCTGACGGCCCTCGACCGTTTTGAATTCCAGGCTGCGGGCTGACCCCAGAATGGTGCCGCCCTGCTGGATGATCCCCCCGACGGAGCGCGCTTCCATGAGCTGCATGTTGTCTTCGATCAGGCCGGCATAGCCGCGCTTCACCCCGTACACTTCAACGCCGCGCGCGATGCCGGAGCGGACGACGGCGCGAATGGCCGCGTTCATGCCGGGAGCGTCACCGCCGCTGGTGAGGACTGCGATCCGTTTCATCGTGCTACCCTCTGCCTGCTTCGCACCTGTTCCGGGCTGCCAGAATGCCATGAGACGATCCTATCACTTTCAGCGGGGAGAAAATATCGATGAAATTTAACGATCTGATCATAAACTTTCCGCAGCGTTTCATCCATGACGGGCATCATGTACTGGGGGTACTCTATGTCAAGCGCCGCTGCTGCACTGTCGTCATCCTACGCCGATCTGGAGCCGGCCGTTTACAGGCGCCGTGTGCGCGCCTGGACGATGTACGACTGGGCCAATTCCGCTTTCGCCACCACCGTTCTGGCCGCGGTGCTGCCGGTCTACTACAGTCAGGTGGCCGGGGCGACGCTGCCCAGCGAAGCGACCGCCACCGCCTACTGGAGCATCGGCCTGAGCATTTCGCTGCTGATCAGCGCCATCCTCTCGCCGATCCTGGGCACGATCTCCGATGTCATGCGCGGCAAAAAGAAATTTCTGTTCTGGTTCACGGCGGTCGGCGTGGTGACGACCGGCGCGCTGTTCTTCGTCGATACGGGCGACTGGCTGCTGGCGTCGATCCTGTTCATCATCGGGCGCATCGGTTTCGTCGGGGCGTATACGTTTTATGATGCGCTGCTGCCGCACGTCGCGAAGCCGGAAGATCAGGACAGCGTATCGGCGCGCGGCTATGCGATGGGATATCTGGGCGGCGGGCTGCTGCTGGCGATCAATGTGGCCATGATCTTCGTCCTGCCGGGGACGCTGGGGCCGCGGCTGTCGTTCCTCAGCGTCGCTATCTGGTGGGCGCTGTTCTCGATTCCGATCTTTCGCTCTGTCCCTGAGCCGGATGCGGCGACCGAGAAGCTCGCGCCCGGCGATACTGTGGTCAGCGCCAGCTTCCGCCGGCTGGCGGCGACGCTGCGCGATATCCGCCGCTACCGCGAGCTGTTCAAATACCTGATCGCGTTTCTGATCTACAACGACGCCATCGGCACGATCATCGGGGTGGCCGCCATTTACGGGGCGGAGCTGGGTTTCGCCAGTTTTGAGCTGATCCTGGCGCTGCTGCTGGTGCAGTTCGTCGGCATTCCGTTCTCGCTCATCTTCGGGCGGCTGCCCAGCCCGACGGAGAAGCGCCGGGCGATCTTCCTGGCCTTCATCGTCTTCAATCTGATCGCGCTACCGCTGGTTGGCGGGATCGGGCGCAGCCTGCTCCCGTCAAGCGTGAGCGGCATCCCGCTGCCGCCGTATGTCGCCGAGGGTGACGCGGTCGGTGAAGGGGTGTTCGCAGCCGGCGGGACGATGTTCGTCCGGCGTACCGGGGAATGGACGTTCGGTTCCGTGCTGGCGGCGGAGAGCGGGCTGGAGCGCGACTCAGCCTATGCCTACACGACCGAGCCGGGGGCGGCGGTCAGCCTGCGCTTCAACGGCCAGCGGGTCGAGATCACGTACAGCATCGGCCCCGATCGCGGCATCTGGGACATCCTGATCGACGGCCAGCCGCTGCTCGATGACGACGGTCAGCCGGTGCGCATCGACGGATACAACCCGGCGCCGCGCTATCGCGTGCACGAGACCGTGACCCTGCCGGAGCCGGGCCGTTACACGATCGCGCTCGTCAACAGCGGCGAACGCAATCCGGCTTCGAGCGACACGCTGATGTCCCTGGAGCAGTTCACCGTGCTGCCCCCGCTGCGCCAGAGCAGTCTGCCGCTCATCATCGGCATCCTGGTCGGCCTTCAGATCGTCGGCGGGGTGTTCGCCGTCCTGATCGGGGGGCGCCTCTTCGCCGGGATCGCCAGCCGGCTCGATACGCGCCGCAGCATCATCCTGGCGCTGATCGTGTACAGCACGATCGCCGTATGGGGCTTCTTCCTCGACTCGACCATCGAATACTGGTTCCTGGCATGGATGGTGGCGATCGTGCAGGGCGGCAGCCAGGCGCTCAGCCGCAGTCTGTATGCCAGCCTGTCGCCGAAAGCCAAATCGGGCGAGTTTTTCGGTCTATACGGCGTGATGGAGAAGTTCTCCTCGATCATCGGGCCGCTGTTGTTCGCGGCGGCGGTGGCTGTGTTCGGCAGCAGCCGCCCGGCGATCGTCAGCCTGATCGTGTTCTTCATCGTCGGCGGCTTCCTGCTGACCCGCGTCAACATCGCCGAAGGCCAGCGCATCGCCCGCGAGGAGGATGCGGCGATCGCCCGGGCGCACGCCGGCTGAGGCCAGCCTCAGAGGCTCTTGAACCGGGCGCATGCCGATCCCCCGCTGCGCCCGGTTTTCGTATGTCAATTGTGCACGGGGCGTCAATCCCCGTTATAATGCCCCCGTCAATTAGACCTCTGGACAGACAAAAATCATTTCTTGAGGAGAGCTGTGGATGTCTCAGGATGTATTTTCCCCCGCCGTCAATGAGTGGTATCCCCCGTCACGGGAGGTGATCAACAGCGCGCTGATCAAGGATTACGAGTCGCTGTATGCCGAGGCCGCTGCGGATATCGAAGCCTTCTGGGATAAGCAGGCGCGCAAACTCGAATGGTATCAGGAATGGCATACCGTCCTCGACCGGAGCAACGCTCCGTTTTACAAATGGTTCGTCGGCGGCAAGACCAATATCATCCTCAATGCGCTTGACCGGCACATGAAGACCGCGCGCAAGAACAAGCTGGCGCTGATCTGGGAAGGCGAAAACGGGGACAAAGCCACCTATTCGTATTACCGGCTCAACCGCGAGGTCAGCCGCTTCGCCAACGTGCTCAAGAGCATGGGCGTGAGGAAGGGCGATCGCGTCACGATCTATATGGGGCGCGTGCCGGAGCTGATCATCGCCATGCTGGCCACGGTCAAGATCGGCGCGGTGCACAGCGTGGTCTACGGCGGCTTCAGCGAGCAGGCGCTGGCCGACCGGATCGAGGACGCCCAGAGCCGCGTCGTCGTCACCTGTGACGGCGCGTGGCTGCGCGGCAGCATCGTCCGGCTGAAGGATGTGGTCGATGAGGCTGTGCGCCGCTCGCCGATCGTCGAATCCGTCATCGTCTACAAACGCACAGGCCACGAAGTCAAAATGGAGCAGGGGCGCGATTACTGGTGGCACGATCTGATGGCGCTGCCGATCGCCAGCCCGAACTGCCCGACCGAGGTCATGGATGCGGAAGATCCGCTGTTCATCCTCTACACCAGCGGCACGACGGGCAAGCCGAAAGGCATCCTGCACACCCACGGCGGCTACAGCGTCTACACGTCCACGACCTTGCAGTGGGTCTTCGATATCAAGGACGAGGATCGCTACTGGTGCGCCGCCGATCCCGGCTGGATCACCGGGCACAGCTATATCGTCTATGCGCCGCTCATCCTGGGGGCGACGAGCTTCCTGTATGAAGGCGCGCCCAATCACCCGTATCCGAACCGCTGGTGGAAAATGGTGGAGGAGTACGGCATCACGATCCTGTACACCGCGCCGACCGCCATCCGCGGCCTGATGCGCTTCGGCGATGCGTGGCCGAACCGCCACGATCTGAGTTCGCTGCGCCTGCTCGGATCGGTCGGAGAGCCGATCAACCCGGAAGCCTGGCGCTGGTTCTACAAGGTGATCGGCAAGGAACGCTGTCCGATCATGGATACCTGGTGGCAGACCGAAACCGGCGGCTTCATGATCACGCCGCTGCCCTCCGTGCCGCTCAAACCGGGCAGCGCGACACGGCCGTTCCCCGGCATCAAGGTCGATGTGGTCGATGAGCACGGCCACTCGTGCCCGCCGGGCGTGGATGGCAATCTGGTCATTCAGGAGCCGTGGCCGTCGATGCTGCGCACGATCTACGGGGATCCCGATCGGTTCGTCAACCAGTACTGGAAGGCCTACGAGCAGCAGGGCTGGTATCTGACCGGCGACACGGCCCGCAAGGACGAGGATGGCTATATCTGGATCATCGGGCGCAACGACGACGTGATCAAAGTCAGCGGCTACCGGCTGGGTACGGCGGAGATCGAGTCCGGGCTGGTCAGCCATCCGGCGGTGGCGGAGGCGGCGGCCATCGGCGTGCCCGACGAGGTGCGCGGCAATGTGATCTACGCCTACTGCATCCTGCGCGCCGGCTACACCGGGGATGAGGAACTGCGCGACAAGCTCAAGGAGCATATCCGCCATGCGGTCGGGCCGATCGCCGTGCCGGCCAAGATCGAGTTCGTCGATGTGCTGCCGAAGACGCGCAGCGGCAAGATCATGCGCCGTGTGCTGCGGGCGCGCGCGCTCGGCCAGCCGGAAGGCGATCTGAGTACGCTGGAGGGCTAGCGCGCACGTTGGCGCATCAAAACGAAAAAGAGCGGTGGGGACAGATCGCCGCGATCAGTCCCCGCCACCGGCATCCGGGATGCACTTACCGAGCCGCATCGATCAATGCCTGCAGGAAGCGGGCATGTTTGACCGCCTCTTCGACATTGGCCCACGGCTTGCGCTGGTACATGACGTTGTCGTGGAAGGCGATCAGCTCGCGGGCGAAAGCTTCCTCGTAGTTGACGATCACCTCGCGTTTCCACGTCAATTCGCTGGCGTGGCCCTGCACGATGACCGGTGAGGGGAAGTTGCGCGCATACGGTGAAGGCAGCGTCAGATAGACGCGGTCGTGATTGCCGAAGAAGGCGTATTCCTCTTTGTAGTCTTTCAGGTAGCCCAGCCAGTGCCAGTCCAGGCTGGCGCGGACATCGTTGCTGTACTCCAGCAGGGCGTGGATCGATAGGCCGTCGCGCCAGACATCGGTGTGGATCACCCGTTCTGGCGGCCCCATGATGCCGAACAGCGTGTACGTCTGGTGGATCAGGCTGACGGTCATGATGCCGTAGGCCAGCCGGAGACGGTTGTCGTACTTCCGATCGCCCAGCGCCTCATCGACCGCCGCCGCCAGCGGCCCTTCGGCCAGCGCCTGGCGCTGCGCCTCGACCTGCTGTTCGAACGTGCCGATATCGCGGTGCCCCTGCAGGATGACGCCGTCCCCCCGGCGGACGCGGTGCTGCGCCCAGCCGTATTCATCGGCGGGGTGGAGCACGGTCACGCGGATGAAGCCGAGATCGCGCATCGCCTGCACCTGATCGCGGGTGTAAGCGAAGGCGGGATCGTATAGCTTGTGGTAGCCGATCTGGACGGTGCGATCGCTGCTGGCCGCGCGCGCCGCCACCCGCTCGACTTCGCGCAGATTCCAGCCCAGCGGCTTTTCCACGAACACATGGAGACCGGCATCCAGCGCGGCGATCACCGTTTCAGCGTGCGATCCGCTGTGGAAGATGCCGACCGCGTCGAGATCGCCGCGCTGAAGCAGGGCGCGCCAGTCGGTGTCGATCGCGTCCGCCGGGACGTGGTAGCGCTCGGCGACTGCTTCCAGCGTGGGCCGGTGCATATCGGACAGCGCCGCGATCACGAAACGCTCGCGGTATTCATCCATGTGTGGCAGATGCATCATCTGGGCGATACCGCCGCAGCCGATGACGCCCATGCGTAAAGGTCTCATCCTGTCTTAAGCTCCGGGTGATCGAACAATCATCGTTCAGTTCTAGTATAGGGGGCGATAACAGCGAAATCAAAGTCATCCGCACCGATGAACGAAATCACTGATTGCACCGCGCGTTTCACCACGATCATCCCGACGACCATTGACGCCATGGTCGCGTTCCACAGCGATCCGGGCGCGTTCAAAGCGCTGACGCCGTTTCCGATCATCGTCCAGATGCATCGCAACGGGCTGCGCTCGCTGACGGATGGCGAAGTCGAGTTCACGCTGTGGTTCGGGCCGATCCCGTCGCGCTGGGTGGCGCGCCATGAACCCGGCCCGAACGAATGGTCATTCGCCGATCGGATGATCCGCGGGCCGATGAAGACCTGGTATCACCGCCATATCTTCACGCCGGTCGAGGGCGGGGTGGAACTCACCGACTGCATCCAGATGGAGCACCGACCGGGCGGGTTCTGGGGGGTGTTCACCCGGTTGTTCTTCACCGGTCTGCCGCTGCGCTTTCTGTTCTTTTATCGTCACCTGCGCACGCGCATCGGCGTCAAAAAGTACGAGCGGCGCGCAGCAGCGCAGCAGGGGTGAGCGATGAGCCGCGTCATCGTCATCGGGGCGGGCATCGGCGGGCTGACCGCCGCGGCGCTGGCCGCGCAGGCTGGCTACGCCGTCACCGTGCTGGAGGGGCAGACCTATCCGGGCGGCAGCGCCGGGACGTTCTATCATAAAGGCTATCGCTTCGAGGCCGGCGCGACGGTCGCGGGCGGCTTCCAGCCGAACGGGCCGCATCATATTGTCGGTCAGCGGTTGGGGATCGACTGGCGCGTGCACCTCCACGAGCCAGCCTGGACGGTGCATCTGCCCGATCGCGAGATCCGCCTGACGCGCGACAATGCCGATGTGCTGGCCAAATTCCCGCACAGCCGCTTCTTCTGGGACGAGCAGTCCGCGCTGGCCGATCTCGGCTGGTCGCTGTCGGCACAGGGACTGCCGTGGCCGCCGACCAGCGCGGCGGAGCTGGCGCATCTCATCCGCGTCGGCCTGCGCAACTTCCCGCGCGATCTGCGCATGGTTCCGTTCGCTTTCGGCACGGCCTACCAGTGGCTGGCCGTTCGCGGCCTGGCGAGCGATGAGGCGTTCGTGCGCTTCATCGATGCCCAGCTTCTGATCTCTGCCCAGACGACCTCGCGCGGTGCGAACGCGATCTACAGCGCCACGGCGCTCGATCTGGCGCGGCAGGGCGTGTACCACGTTGAAGGGGGCATCGGCGGCATCGCCCGCCAGCTCGTCGAGAAGATCCGCGAGCTGGGCGGGGCCGTCAAATACCGTCAGCAGGTGACGCAGATCGGGGTCGAGGACGGGCGCGCGGTCGCCGTCCGCACGAAGCGCGGGGAGACCTATCCGGCGGATTTCATCATCGCCAACCTGACGCCGTGGTCGCTCGATGCGCTGCTGGGCGAGGCCAGTCCGGCCCAGCTCAAGCGGGAGATCGCCGGGCGCGGGCCGGGCTGGGGCGCGTTCGTGCTGCACCTGGGCCTCAGGGCCGATGCGCTGCCCGCTGATACGCCCGATCACCACCAGATCATCACCGAGATGCGCGGCCCGCTGGGCGAGACGCGCAGCCTGTTCATCTCGATGTCCCCGCTGTGGGATGCATCGCGCGCGCCCGCCGGGATGCGCGCCGTGACCATCACGACGCACACCGCTGTCCAGCCGTGGTGGGAGCTGTACGCGCGCGATCCACGGGCTTACGCCGAACGCAAGGCGGAATACGCCGAACGGATGCTGGACAATATCGACCGCGTCCTGCCCGGTTTCAAAGCCGGGGTGGATCTGCTGCTGCCCGGCACGCCGCTGACGTATCAGTTCTACACCGGGCGGCATCTGGGGATGGTCGGCGGTTTTCCGCAGACCAGCCTGTTCCGGGCGCGCGGCCCGCTCACCGGCATCCCCAACCTGCGCCTGGTCGGCGATTCGATCTTCCCCGGCCAGTCCACCGCCGGGGTCTCGCTCGGCGCGATCCGCGTGTTTGCCGATCTGCGCCGCCGCCTGCCCGTCGATCCGCGGGCGCGCCTGAGCGAAACCGGGGCGAGCGAGGCGGAGGGCCAGACCGAGATCGAAAGCACGCTGGAGGCCGCGCGATGAGCGATCGGCATGTCATCCACTGGTTCCGCCGCGACCTGCGCTTGAGCGATAACACCGCGCTCAACGCGGCGCTGGCCGCCGGGCGCGTCGTCCCGGTTTTCATCATCGACCCGGCGCTGCTGCGCGGCGATCGCTTCAGCCCGGCGCGTTTCAGCTTCCTGCTGGACGGGCTGGCCGCGCTCGACAGCGATCTGCGCGCGCGCGGCTCCGGTCTGGTGGTGCGCGTGGGCGATCCGCGCGCCATCCTGCCGGAACTGGTCAAGCGGACGGATGCCGCTGCCGTCTTCGCTAACCGCGATTACACCCCGTTCGCCGCGCGCCGCGATGCTCAGGTGGCGGCGGCGCTGGGCCGCCCGCTGCACCTGCATGACGATCTGCTGCTGCACACGCCCGGTGAAATTCGCACCAAAGAGGGACGGCCATACACGGTCTTCACCCCGTTCAAGCGCGCCTGGCTGGCCCTCCCCAAACGGCTGGCGACCACCGCCAGCGGGCGTTTTGTCGATCGCGAGGCGATCGAGTGCGGGGCGATCCCGACTCCGGTCGATCTGGGCGTGACGGCCTGGGCGGGCCGTCTGCCTCCCGCTGGCGAAGCCGCGGCGCAGCGTCGGCTGGAGGCGTTCACCCGCGCCGCCATTTACGGTTATCGGGAACAGCGCAATCAGTTGTTCACCGATCCATTTGCCGAGGATGCGCCGCCTACGTCCGGCCTGTCGCCCTATCTGCGTTTCGGGATGCTCTCCCCCCGTCAGGCCTACGCGGCGGCGGTCGAATCGAAGAATCGCACGGCCCGAGCGAGCGACCGCGACTCGGCTGACGTCTGGATCAGCGAGCTGGTATGGCGCGATTTCTACACGCACATCCTGGCGCACTTCCCGCATGTGCTGACGCGCCATTTCCGCCCGGAATACGAAGTCGTGCCCTTCCGGCGCGGCGGGGATGATCTGGCGCGCTGGCAGGCCGGTATGACGGGCTACCCGGTCGTCGATGCGGCGATGCGCCAGCTCGCCGCCATCGGCTGGATGCACAACCGCGCGCGGATGATCGTGGCCAGCTTTCTGACCAAGCACCTGCTGATGCACTGGAAGGCCGGGGATGATCACTTCATGCGCTACCTGCTCGATGGCGACCCGGCGGCCAACAACGGCGGCTGGCAGTGGGCGGCGGGGACGGGCACGGACGCCCAACCCTACTTCCGCATCTTCAACCCCGTGTCGCAGTCGCAGCAGTTCGACCCGACCGGCGCGTACATCCGCCATTTCGTGCCCGAACTGCGCGCCGTGCCGGACTCGTTCATCCACACGCCGTGGTTGATGCCAGCGCCGCCGAAGGATTATCCGCCGCCGATCGTCGATCATGCATTCGCCCGGCAGCGCGCGCTGGAAGCTTTCAAGGCCCTGAAACCGCATCAGGAAGTGAATGCATCATGAAACGAGGGATCCGCATTTTCGCCGTGATCGCCCTGATCGTGGCGATCATCGTGTTCGTCGTGCCGATGCTGTGGCCGCTGCCCCCGGTGGGGGTGGACGCCGCCACGCTGGCCGACCCGGACGGGGCATTCATCGATGTCAACGGCCTGTCCACATACTACCGTCAGGCTGGGCCGCAAGATGGCCCCGTCGTGCTGCTGCTGCACGGGTGGGGGGCATCGACGTTTAGCTGGCGCGATACCATCCCCGCGCTGGCGGAGGTGGGCTACCGCGTCATCGCGTTCGACCGCCCGCCTTACGGCCTGAGCGCCAAGACCGGGGCGAACATCGCGTATTCACCCGGTCAGATGGCCGATTTCACTGCGGCTTTCATGGATGCGCTCGGCATTGAGCGAGCGACGCTGATCGGCCACAGCCAGGGCGGCGGGGTGATCGGCTATTTCGCCATGCGCTATCCGCAGCGCGTCGATCGGCTGGTGTTCGTCTCCGGGGCGCCGCGCCCCACGGAAGGCGGCCCGGTCAGCGGCGGATCGGGCCGCGCCGGGGGCGCGCTCGGCATCCCCGCCGGGGTGCTCGATCTGCTCGATTTTCCGCCGTTCGAGCGCTGGGCGCGCATCCTGATCCGCGCGTTCGTCCGCCCGGATGCGTTCGTCAGCCTGCAGCGCAGCGCCTACTACGATCCGAATTTCGTCACGCCGGAGGTCGCCGCCGGGTATCAGAAAGCGCTTGAAGTGAAGGGCTGGGATGAAGCCCTGCTGACGATCCTGCGCGGCGCGGCGGTCCAGGTCGAGCCGGTCACCGCCGAGCAGATCGCCGCCATCAGCGCGCCGACGCTGATCGTGTGGGGCGAAAATGATACCTGGGTTCCGATCGAGGCGGGCGAGACGCTGGCCGATCTGATCGCGGGGGAAATCTTCCTGCGCTATCCCGAAACCGGCCACCTGCCGATGGAGGAGCGCCCGGCGCGGTTCAATCAGGATGTGATCGGTTTTCTCGCGGGCGATCGGCCCGTGTCACCATAGAAAGGACAGTGTCATGAGTACGTCATCTGCTGCTCTACCGGCCCGCCAGACGCAAAACGGCGTGGTGCTTCAGTGGGCGAACACGATCGCCGTCATCGTCACGATCGTGTTCAATATCCTGTCGCAGGCCCTGCCGATCGGCGTGGACACCAATGCCGTGCTGGCCAACCAGTACAACCCGTACAACTACTTCCTGCCCGCCAACTACGTGTTCGCGATCTGGGGCGTGATCTACCTGGGCATGATCGCCTTCGCCTGGTGGCAGTCCCGCCCGGAGCAGCGCGCCAACCCGCGCTTCCACGCAGTCGGGTGGTGGTTCGTCATCGGCAGCCTGGGCAACATCGGCTGGCTGATCCTGTTTCAGAATTTGCAGTTCGCCGCCAGCATGATCCCGCTGGTGACGCTGCTGGTCACCCTGGGCATCATCTACGTGCGCATCCGTCAGAGCCAGCGCCCCGCCGGGACGCTGGAGCGCGTCGGGCTGTTCGGCTTCATCAGCCTGTATTTCGCCTGGAGCGCGGTGGCGACCGTGGCCAACGGCGCGTTCATCCTGCTGTCGATGCAGTTCGGCGTGACCAACGTGAATATCGCCGCGGCCATCACGCCGGAACTGATCAGCCAGTATCAAACCTGGGGGGCGGTCATGCTGGTGGTCGCCGGTCTGATCGCGACGACGGTGGCTTTCACCAACGGCGATCTGGTCTACGCCGGGGTGATCGTCTGGGCGTTCGTCGGCATCATCGTCCGTCATAGTGACATCGCAGCGGTCGTGATCCCGGCGGCTGTCATGGCCGCGCTGGCCCTGGCCGGGGCGGTGGTCGGGATGATGCGCCGGCGGAAAGGAGCGCACAGCGCATGACCGCACGTCTAACAGTGGGCAGCCCCGCGCCCGATCACATGCTGGTCAATCTGGCCGGTGAACGGGTCGCGTTGTCGTCGTTCTGGGCCAACGGCCCCGGTGCTGCTGACGTTCCTGCGCCATTTCGGCTGACCGTTCTGCCGCGAGCGCCTCGCTCAGTTGGAGCGACACCTGCCTGAACTGAAAGCCGCCGGGCTGACGCCGGTCAATATCGGCATCGGCGAAGTCAAACACGCGCGTCATTACTGCGGCAAACTGGCTCCGTCACAGGAATGCCTGACCGAGGATGGCGCGACCACCGCCTACGGTCTGTACGGTCTGCGCGAGGGCACGATCGGGGAACTGCTCAACGTCAATGTGATCGTCGGCGCCGTCCGGGCTGTCGGTCAGGGGCATCTGGGCGGAGCACCGTCGGGGAATGCGCGCATGATGCCCGGCACATTCATCGTCGACAGCGGCGGTGTGATCCGCTATGCCTACTACAGCAAGGACGCCGCCGATCATCCACCGCTGGAACCGATCCTGGCCGCGGCTCGCGCGTTGAGTGCACGATAGGGGAAGTCAAACATGCCGGTCGGAGTGATCTGGGGCGCATCGGGGGGGATCGGTTCCGCCCTGGTGCGCGGGTTGAAGGCGCAGGGGTGGACAGTGTACGGTATCGCCCGTGACAGCGGACGCATCCCTGTGGAAGCCGATGCCCGCTTCGAATTCGAGGCGAGCGATGACTATGCCATCAAGCAGGCGGCCTACGCGGTCGCGCAGCAGGTCGAAGCGGTCGATCTGGTGGTGCACGCCGCCGGGATGATGCGCCCTGCCACGGTCGAAGCGTTCAGCCCGGCGGATTGGAGCGCTGTCATGGATGCCAACCTGAACGGCGCTGCGCGCGCCGCCGCCGCCTCGCTCCCGCTGCTGCGCGAGGGCGGGGCGCTGGTGCTGATCGGGGCCTACGTCGACAAGATCACGCTGCCGCGTTTCAGCGCGTATGCAGCGGCCAAAGCCGGGCTGGCTGTGCTGGCCGATGTGCTGGCGAAAGAGAATCGCAAACTCAAGATCACCCTGGCGCGCCCCGGCGCAGTCGATACCCCGTTCTGGGCCAACGTCCCGTTCAAACTGCCCGCTGGCGCGCAGTCCGCCGAAGCTGTTGCGGCGGCGATCATCGAACACTGCACCGCCGGGCGATCGGGGACGCTCGATCTGTAGTGGAAAACGGAAACGATCCGCATCGGGGGATGCAGCCGCTGCGTCCCCCGATGCGGTTTGAGATCAGATCAGGCCGCCGAAAATCACCCAGGCCACGCCCAGCGCCAGCACGGTATTGACGACGGTCGCGGCCAGGTAGACGACGATCGGCCTGGCCCCGGCCTCGCGCAGCGCGGATACAGAGAATTCCAGACCGATGCAGATGAAGGCCAGGGTGAAAATCCACTGGGTGAGCGTGCTGGTGGTGCGGCTCAGCTCAGGCGTGATCACGCCGGTGGATGCCAGGATCGACATGGCGACGAAGCCGAGGATGAACTTGGGGAAGCGATCCCAGATCATGCGCGGCGACGGGCGTTCGCCCTGTCCTTTCTGGACGACAGTGACGAAGTACAGCGCCAGCGCGAAAGCGACGAAACCCATCAGCACGTTCTGCGACGATTTGACGATCGTCGCGACTGCCTGCGCCTCTTCACCATAGAGCGTGCCCGCGCCGATAACCGCCGCGGTCGTATCGATGTTGCCGCCGAACCAGGCTCCGGCCACATCGGCGGGCAGGTTGAGCGCGGTCGCCAGCACCGGCATGAGCACCATCAGCGGCAGCGCTGTGACGATCACCAGCGCAGTGACGTAGGTGATCTCTTCTTTTTTGGCCTGCACCGATCCCGCCGCCGCCACCGCCGCCGATACCCCGCAGATCGACACAGCGGACGCCATGACGGCGCGCAGCGTGTCGGGCAGTTTCATCCGCCCGCCCAGCCACCAGGTGAACAGGAAGATCGCGCTGACCATGATCACAGCCTGGATCAGGCCGCCCGCACCGGTCGCCAGCAGCGTGTTGATGTTGACGCGCGCGCCCAGCAGGATGACGCCGATGCGCAGGTAGGTCTCCGTCTTGATGGCGGGTTTGATCCGGTGCGTGAGATTGGTCAGCCGGAGCAGCGCATTGACGATCAGGCCGATGAGCACGGCGACGAGCGGGTATTCGATCAGATTCTGCCGCAGGCCCTGGCTGCGGAAAAAGCCGGTGAGCGCGTCGTCGATCAGCGTGACGATGACGGTCAGCCCGATCAGGACTGCCAGGCCGATACCGAACTGGATCCAGGATGAGCCGCCCCCGCTGTGCGCTGCGGCTGCCTTCGGCGAAAGGGTGGTCTGTGATGACATGCCGTCTATCCTTTGTGAAACCGGTAACTACCGCCTACTGGTGTAACCCGCCAGAGACAGGAAGGATACTGGGGCTGAACGAATTCGTTCGGGTATGAAAATCAGGATGCCAGACCGGGCGCGGGGGGCGATGATCAGGGATTTTCTCGGTACGTTGACCCCGTTTTTGCATGCGCTTGCAGAAGAAATCCAGCGCTTGACAACGGCGTTGGGCGCGTTATGCTAATCCCCATGACTGTCATGCTGCCAACTCCGCGCCGTATCCGCCGCCGCCGTA
This sequence comes from Anaerolineae bacterium, assembly GCA_034432395.1. Classification (GTDB taxonomy): domain Bacteria; phylum Chloroflexota; class Anaerolineae; order Aggregatilineales; family Phototrophicaceae; genus Flexifilum. The sequence goes on along the minus strand of DAOUBU010000081.1, from coordinate 38,862 downwards.
CCTGCTCAGGGTTCGGAGGCTGACGCGCGCTGCACGCAGGCGGCCCAGTACAGGGAGTTCAACCCCGAACCCGGTCTGATACGGTTCGGGGTTTTTCATTGATCCAGCACAGGGAGTTTTCGAGAACATGGTGCAGCACAAAGATGTCAAGAAGGTCGTCCTGGCCTACAGCGGTGGACTGGATACGTCCGTCATCGTCACCTGGTTGAAGAACAACTATCAATGCGAGGTCGTCTGCTTCACCGCCGATCTCGGTCAGGAGGAAGAGCTGGACGGGCTGGAGGAAAAGGCGCTGCGGACGGGTGCGAGCAAGCTGTACATCCGCGATCTGCGCGAGGAATTCCTGACCGATTTCATCTTCCCGATGATGAAGGCCGGGGCCGTCTACGAGCGGGAATATCTGCTCGGCACATCGATCGCCCGCCCGCTGATCGCCAAACACCTGGTCGAGATCGCGGAACTGGAAGGCGCGGATGCCATCGCCCACGGCTGCACCGGCAAAGGCAACGATCAGGTGCGCTTTGAGGTGACTGCGATGGCGCTGAACCCGAAGCTCAAGGTGATCGCGCCCTGGCGCGAGTGGGAGATCCGCAGCCGCGAGGATGCGATCGCCTACGCGCAGGAATTCAACATCCCGATCACCTCGACGCTGAAATCGATCTACAGCCGCGATCGCAACCTGTTCCACCTGTCGCATGAAGGCGGGCTGCTTGAGGATCCATGGAACGAACCGGAAGAGGCGATGTTCCAGCTCACGGTCAGCCCGGAAGCCGCGCCCGATCAGCCCGAATATGTGGAGATCGAATTTGAGCAGGGCGTCCCGGTTGGCCTGAACGGGGAGCGGCTGCCCGCGCTGGAACTGTTCCTGCGCTTGAACCGGATCGCCGCCGCGCATGGTATCGGGCGCGTCGATATGGTGGAGAACCGCCTGGTGGGGATGAAATCGCACGGCGTCTACGAGACCCCGGGCGGGACAGTGCTGCGCAAAGCGCATCAGGCGCTGGAGAGCATCTGCCTGGACAAGCAGACGATGCACTACAAGGATATCCTGGCCGTCAAGTACGCTGAACTGGTCTACAACGGTCTGTGGTACACCCGCCTGCGCGAGGCGCTCGATGCGTTCGTCAACGTGACGCAGGAGAACGTCACCGGGACGGTGCGGCTGAAATTGTACAAAGGCAACATCATCATCGCCGGGCGCAAGAGTCCGCGCAGCCTGTACCGTGAGGACTACGCCTCGTTTGGCGAAGAGAACGTCTACAACCAGCAGGACGCGCACGGCTTCATCCAGTTGTTCGGTCTGCCAGTCAAGGTTGAGGCGCTGCTCAATATCGACGGCGGCGGCCACAGCCGTTACAGTCAGCCCGATTACAGCAAGTTCAAGCGGGATTGAGCGCGATGACGCTGTGGGGTGGGGCGTTCAGCGCCCCCACGGATGCCGATCTGCGGCGGTTGAACGACAGCTTGCCGTTCGACCAGCGCCTTTACGCTCAGGATATCTGCGGCAGCCGGGCGTATGCGCGGGCGCTGGCGCGCGCCGGCGTGATCGACCCGGCGGAAGCAGATGCGATCATCGCCGGGCTGGATCAGATCGAGGGGGAATTGGCCGCCGGGACATTCGCTTTCGCCCCCGGTGACGAAGATATCCATACCGCGGTGGAACGCCGTCTGATCGAGCTGATCGGCCCGGTCGGCGGCAAGCTGCACACCGGGCGCAGTCGCAACGATCAGGTGGCGACTGACTTTCGCCTGTGGGTCAGGGACGCCGCCGCCGATCTCAGTCAGCGCCTGAGCCAGGTGCAGGCGGCGTTGATCGCGGCTGCCGAAAAGCACGTCGAGACGCTGATGCCGGGGTATACCCATTTCCAGCCCGCGCAGCCGATCACCGCCGGCCACTGGTTGATGAGCTATTTCTGGATGCTGGAGCGCGATCAGGATCGGCTGCGGCTGGCGCACGACCACGCGGATCGATCGCCGCTCGGATCGGGGGCGCTGGCCGGGACGCCGTTCCCGATCGACCGGGCGGCGCTGGCGCGCGATCTCGGCTTCAGCGGGGTGACGGCCAACAGCCTGGATGCGGTCAGCGATCGCGATTTCGCTGTCGATCTGGTCTACGCCTGCGCGCTGATCGGCGTCCACCTCAGCCGGCTGGCCGAGGATATCATCCTCTTCAGTAACCCGGCCCTCGCCTTCGTCAGCGTCGATGAACGCTACAGCACCGGTTCCAGCCTGATGCCGCAGAAGCGCAACCCGGACTCGATGGAGCTGACGCGCGGCAAAGCTGGCCGGCTGATCGGCGATCTGACCGGGCTGCTCACCGTGCTCAAAGGCGTGCCGACGGGCTACAACAAGGATCTCCAGGAAGATAAAGAGGCCGTCTTCGACGCCGTAGACACGCTGGCGCAGATCCTGCCCGTGGTCGCCGCGGTGATCGCCACGCTGACGTTCCATCCACAGCGGATGCGGGCCGCGCTTGATGAGGCGATGCTGGCGACCGATCTGGCGGATTATCTGGTGGCGCGCGGCCTGCCATTCCGCGAGGCGCATCATGTGATTGGGCGGGCGGTGCGGCTGGCACAGGAGCGTCAGTGCCCCCTTTCTGCGCTCACGGTGGATGAACTGCGCGCGCTGTCGCCGCTGTTCACCGGAGATGTCGCTCAGGTGTTCGATTTCGCCGCTTCCGCGGCGCGCCGCCGGGTGGAAGGGGGAACCTCGCCGGATGCGGTGCGGGAGCAGATCGCCGCGGCGCGCGCAGCGCTGGAACAGCGCGGAGGCAGCAAGAGAGCGACCGGGTGAAGCGCCGCTTGGGTAAAGCGCCTAAGTGTGGTTGGGCAGGTCAAACGAACTTCTGGTTTTGCCGCCGATCCTGCTGCGGAGGGGTTGACAGGTCGTCCGATCCTCGTTACGCTCTTCACTATAACGAGCAGTGCAGTTTTGTTCTGTTGTCACAGATGGTTCTGACTATGCGCGTCCGTGCTCTCAACGTCAGCCTTATTCTCGTAGTAGTCCTGCTTGGCGTCATTATTGGCGGCGGGCTATAACGGTTTGGGCGGTTGACGGCGGCGCGCAGCAGCGCGGACAGAAAGCAGCGAAAGCCCCCAGACCGGGGGCTTTTTCGTTACACCGGCGCGCCGCAGTTCCATCGCTGTATCCTTGACCCGTGCGGATTGTTTACCTATGGAGATTTGTACATGACCGCAGCCCATATCTGGAAAAATGGCAGCTTTATCGCCTGGGACGATGCCAACGTCCACATCACCACGCACGCCCTGCATTACGGTTCAAGCGCGTTTGAAGGCATTCGCGCCTACGCCACCCCGGACGGGCCGCAGGTCTTCCGGCTGGCCCCGCACATGAAGCGCCTGATCAACTCGTGCAAGATCGCGCGCATCGACATGCCTTACACCCTGGAGCAGCTCAATCAGGCAGTCATCGACACCGTGGCGATCAACGGGCACGAAGCCTGCTATATCCGCCCGATCGCGCTGCGCGGGGCCGGGCCGCTGGGGGTGGAAGGGCGCAAGAACCCGGTCGACGTCTTCATCCTGACGATGGAGTGGGGGCGCTACCTGGGCAAAGAGGCGATCGAGCAGGGCGTCGATGTCCAGATCAGCTCGTGGCGGCGCATCGCGCCGGATACCGGCGCATCGCTGGCCAAGATCGGCGGTCAGTATGTCAACAGCCAGTTCATCTCGATGGAAGCGCACGATAACGGTTTCAGCGAGGGCATCGCGCTGGATTACGAGGGACATGTCAGCGAGGGGGCAGGAGAAAATATCTTCATCGTCATGGATGGGGTGCTGTACACCCCCGGCGCGGCGTCCTCGATCCTGCTCGGCATCACCCGCGACAGCGTGCTGACGCTGGCGGCGGATCTCGGCATTCCAGTGCGTTTTGAGACGCTCACGCGGGACATGCTCTACCTCGCCGATGAGGTCTTTTTCACGGGGACAGCGGCTGAGATCACGCCGGTGCGCAGCATCGATCGCATCCAGATCGGCGCCGGGTCGCGCGGCTCGATCACCCAGGCGCTTCAGGAAGAGTTCTTCGCCATCACCAGCGGCCAGAAGCCGGATCGTCACGGCTGGCTGACGCCGGTTCGTCTCAAGCAGTCTGTCGGGTGATGCAGCCGCGCCAGCCGCAGCCCGCAGCCGATCGCAAGACGTCATGTCAATTCGAGGAAGGGATGCCATGGGACAGGTTTTGAGCGGTGCAGAGATCGTGCTGGAATGTCTCCTCCGGGAGGGGGTCGATGTCGTGTTCGGCTATCCGGGCGGTGCGATCCTGCCGGTATATGATGCCCTGACCAAATATCCGCAGATCCATCATGTGCTGGTGCGCCACGAGCAGGGGGCGGCGCACATGGCCGATGGCTACGCGCGGGCGACCGGGCGCGTCGGCGTGGCGATCGCCACCAGCGGCCCCGGTGCGACCAATCTCGTCACCGGGATCGCCACAGCGATGATGGACTCGTCGCCGATCGTGTGCATCACCGGCCAGGTTCCGCGCGGCGCGATCGGATCCGATGCGTTTCAGGAGACCGACGTCACCGGCGTGACGCTGCCGATCACCAAACACAACTATCTGGTGATGGACGTGCACGATCTGCCGTACATCATCCGCGAGGCGTTCTACATCGCCCGCACGGGACGCCCCGGCCCAGTGCTCGTCGATATCCCCAAAGACGTGCAGAACGAAAAGATCGAATTCGTCTATCCGGAAGAGCCGATCGTGCTGCCGGGTTACAGACCGCCTCAATCAGCGGAGGAAGCGGATATCGCGCGGGCGCTGGAGCTGATCCATGCATCCGAACGCCCGGTCATCCTGGCCGGCCACGGGATCACGATGGCGCACGCCAACAATGAGCTGCGCGAGCTGGCGGAACGGGCGCATATCCCGGTCGCGCTGACGCTGCTGGGCAAGGGGGCGATGCCGGAAGGTCATCCGCTGACGATCGGGATGATGGGGATGCACGGTGAAGCCGCCTCGAACCTGGCGATCCAGGAAGCCGATCTGCTGATCGCGCTAGGGATGCGCTTCGACGACCGGGTGACCGGCAACCTCAAAACTTACGCGCCGAAAGCGCGCAAGATCCATGTCGATATCGACCCGTCGGAGATCAACAAGAACGTCAAAGTGGATGTCGGCATCGTCGGCGATCTGCGCACGGTGCTGACGCAGCTTCTGCCCGGCGTCAAGTCGATGAACCACGCGGACTGGCTCAACCGCATCCGCGACTGGAAAGAAGACTCCAGCGAGCGCGATATCATCAACCGCGATATCACCGATGTGCTGCTGGGCGCGCAGGTGATCAACGACCTGTGGAAGTACACCGGCGGTAATGCGGTCACGGTGACGGACGTCGGGCAGCATCAGATGCTGGAGGCGCAGTACTACCCGCATCAGCGCCCGGCCTCGATGATCACCAGCGGCGGCCTGGGGACGATGGGCTTCGGGCTGCCCGCCGCGATCGGGGCGAAATTTGGCCGCCCGGATGAGGAAGTGTGGGCCATCGTGGGCGATGGCGGTTTCCAGATGACGCTGTGCGAGCTGGCGACGGCCAAACAGGAAAATGTCCCCGTTCGGATCGCGATCATCAACAACAGCTTCCTGGGCATGGTGCGCCAGTGGCAGGAGCTGTTCTACGAAGAGCGCTACAGCGCGACGCCGATGTTCAATCCCGATTTCGTCAAGCTGGCCGAGGCCTACGGCATTCCCGCCCGCCGCGTGACCAAACGCGACGAGATCGCCGATGCGGTCGCCTTCGCCCGCTCGGTCGATGGCCCGGCGCTGATCGAATTCGTCGTCGAAAAGGAAGAGATGGTCTATCCGATGGTTCCTGCCGGGGCTGACCTGCACGCGATGGTGCGTCGTCCCAAACCGGGTGAGGAGGCGTAACAACATGGCTGAGAATGGGAACAAACCGAGCAAGCATATCCTGGTGGCGCTGGTCGAGAATCGTCCCGGCGTCCTCAACCGCGTGGCCAGCCTGTTCCGCCGGCGCAACTTCAATGTGGACAGCCTGACGGTGGGCCGCACGCACAAGCCGCACTTCTCGCGCATGACGATCGTCGTCGATGCAACGCGCACCGACGCGCACCGGCTGGCGTCCAACCTGCTCAAGCTGGTCAATGTGGTCGATGTCGCCAATGTGTCGCAGGAGCCGCACGTCAGCCGCGATCTGGCGCTGATCAAGGTGCGGGCGAACAACGCGCACAGCCGGAATACCCTGACGTCGATCTGCGAGCGCTACCCGGCCCGCATCATCGATATCGGCCCGGAGGTGGCCATCCTGGAGATCACCGGGCAGGAAGATCTGGTCGAGCAGCTCATCAATGAGGTCAAGCCGCTGGGGATTGTGGAGCTGGTGCGCACCGGCGTCGTGGCGATGGGGCGCGGCGTGCGCATCCTGGATTCGGATTACGAACCGCGCGTCCCTGCGACGGTGTCGCAGGCTGATCGCAGCGTGCAGTATCAGGTTTACGGCGTGTGAATCGGCAGGGCGCGCCCGCGCTGACGCGATGAGCGGGCGCGCCTCCGTCACTTTACTGGCATCTCAACTGGAGAGAAAACGACCACCATGGCAACGATGTACTACGATAAGGACGCCGATCTCAGCCTGCTGAACGGCAAGACGATTGCTGTGATCGGCTACGGCAGCCAGGGCCACGCTCATGCGCTCAACGCGCGCGACAGCGGCGCGCAGGTCATCATCGGCCTGTACCCGGGCAGCAAAAGCGCGGACAAAGCGCGCGCAGACGGGTTTGAAGTCTACGATGTGGCCGAAGCGACGCGCCGCGCCGACATCGTCATGATCCTGATCCACGACACGATCCAGGCGCAGGTCTACGAAGAATCGATCGCGGCCAATCTGAAGCCGGGGGCGATGCTGATGTTCGCGCACGGGTTCAACATCCATTTTGCGCAGATCGTGCCGCCTGCGAACGTCGATGTGGCGATGGTCGCGCCCAAAGCGCCCGGCCACCGCGTGCGTGAGGTGTTCAAAGATGGCGCGGGCACGCCCGGTCTGCTGGCGGTGCATCAGGATGCCACCGGTCATGCCAAACCGCTGGCGCTGGCTTACGCCCGGGCGATCGGCTGCACGCGCGCCGGCGTCATCGAGACCACATTCAAAGAGGAGACCGAAACCGATCTGTTCGGCGAGCAGGTCGTGCTGTGCGGCGGCGTGACCGCGCTGGTGCGCACCGCCTTCGAGACGCTGGTCAAGGCGGGCTACCAGCCGGAGATCGCGTATTTCGAATGCATGCACGAACTCAAGCTGATCGTCGATCTGATGTACGAGGGCGGCCTGAGCTATATGTGGTACAGCGTCAGCGATACGGCGGAGTACGGCGGCTACACCGTGGGCGATCAGATCGAGAGCGAGATGAAGGAGTACTTCTCCGAGGTGCTGGTCAAGATCCAGGATGGCTCGTTCGCCCAGCAGTGGATCGCGGAGAACAAGGCCGGTCAGCCGAACTTCAAGGCGCGGCGTAACCAGGAGCACAACCTGCTCATCGAACAGGTGGGGGCGGAACTGCGGCAGATGATGCCGTTCCTGAAAGCCAAGACGATCAAGCAGACGAGTTAGAGACCGCCCGTGACCCTGCGCTTGACCCGTTTCAGCCCGGCTGATGATGCCCCGGCAGGCGTGCGCGCCTTTCTCGACGCGGCTTTCGACGCGCTGATGGCGAACGAGACCGGAAATAACATCATGCTCGGTTTCTGCCAGATGCTGCGCGATGGGGCCGCGTTCACTGTGCCGCCGTATCTGGCGGTGGTGCAGGATGAGCACGGTCAGATCGCCGGGGTGGCGGCTCGCTTCGGCGGTCATGTCGTCACGCTGGGCTGTGATACCGATCCGGCGGCGCTGCCCCGCTTTGCCGCCGATCTGTACGACCAGTACGGGACGCAGATGCCGGGCGTGTTGGGGCCGGTCGATCGGGCGGCGGCTTTTGTCAGCGAGTGGGAAGCGCTGAGCGGGATCGCGCCGCGCTCACGCACTCAGGAACGCCTGTATCGGCTCGAGCGGGTCAACCCGGTTTCCGGGGTTCCGGGCGTCATGCGCCCGTACACGCCGTCCGAGCGGGAACTGGTGATCGACTGGATGCTGGCGTTCGAAGACGAGATCAGGATGGCGGTGCAGCGGGTCACCCGTGCGGAGATGGGGGAGATCCTGGATCGGCGGGTGAGCGGCGATCCGCGCAGCCGGGGGCTGCACCTGTGGTGGGCCGACGGTCAGCCGGTCAGCATGGCCGGGCACGCTGGAGCGACACCGCACAGTATCCGCATCAACGCGGTGTACACACCGCCGGAACAGCGCGGTAGGGGCTACGCATCGGCGCTGGTGGCGGCCCTGTCGCAGGAAATGCTCGACTCGGGTTACCAGTGGACGACGCTGTACACGGATCTGGCGAACCCGACCAGTAACAGGATCTATCAGGCGATCGGCTATCAGCCGGTCATGGACGTGGACATGTACCGTTTCAATATGGGGGAGTGAGCGCATCATGCAAGATGACGTAAGCGGCGTAGGCCGCGGCTCCGGCTCGAAAGGAGGTGACCCGATGGCGGAAGATGGCCTTAGCGACCTTAGCAGCACAGCCAATCGATTTCGCACACTCGATCACCTGAAGATACAGCAAAGGAGCACATGATCATGACGCGGCGCATCTACGACGACAACGTCGTCCTGTTTTTCGACACCACGCTGCGCGATGGGGAACAAAGCCCCGGCGCGACCCTGAGCAGCGCGGAAAAGCTGGAGATCGCGCGCCAGCTCGCCAGACTGGGCGTAGACATCATCGAGGCCGGGTTTCCGGCGGCTTCCCCCGACGATCTGGCGGCGGTACAGCGCATCGCCGCTGAAGTGGGGACGGAGGACGGCCCGACGATCTGCGGGCTGGCGCGCGCGGTCGAAAAAGATATCCGCACCTGCTGGGAGGGCGTCAAAGGCGCGGCGCACCCCCGCATCCATACCTTCCTCGGCACGTCCGATATTCACCTCAAATACCAGACCGGCCTGACGCGCGAGCAGGCGCTGGAGACCGTGCGCTCGATGGTGGCGCTGGCGCGCAGCCTGTGCGAGGATGTCGAATTCTCGCCGATGGATGCCGGGCGCACCGATCCGCACTTCCTGGTCGAAGTGTGCGCGGCGGCGGTCGAGGCCGGGGCGACCACGCTCAACATCCCCGATACCGTCGGCTACGTCACGCCGCAGGAATGGGAAGATCTGATCGCCATGCTGATCGCGGAAACACCGGGCGCGGGGAAGGGCAGCGGCATCGTCTGGTCGGTGCACTGCCATAACGACCTGGGGCTGGCGACCGCTAACACGCTGGCCGGCGTGCGCGCCGGCGCGCGACAGGTCGAAGTCACGATCAACGGCATCGGCGAGCGCGCGGGCAACACCAGCCTGGAAGAAGTCGTCATGGCGCTGCACACCCGCCGCCAGTTCTACAACCTGACGACCCATATCAACACGCGCGAGATCGTCAAGACCAGCCGGATGGTCAGCAACTATACCGGGATCCCGGTGCAGCCGAACAAAGCGGTGGTCGGCGGGAACGCCTTCTCGCACGAGGCGGGCATTCATCAGGACGGGATGCTCAAACACGCCAGCACCTACGAGATCATGACACCGGAAAGCGTCGGCTGGCCGCAGAGCCGCCTGGTGCTGGGCAAGCACAGCGGTCGGCACGCGCTCAAGGTGCGGCTGGAAGAGATGGGCTACGCGCTCGACAAAGGGGCGCTGGATCAGGTGTTCGCGCGCTTCAAAGCGCTGGCCGATGCCAAGAAGAACGTCACCGATGCCGACCTGGAAGCGCTGATGACCGAGCAGCTCGACAAGCCGCAGGAATTTTACCGACTGGACGATATCCAGGTCACCTGCGGCACGATGGGCCTGCCGACGGCCACAGCGCGCATCAGCAATGTCGATGGAGAGGTGTTCGTGCAGGCCGCCGTCGGAACTGGCCCGGTTGATGCCTGTTTCCGCGCGGTCGATGCGGTCATCCAGTGCCCGAACACGCTGATCGAATACAATGTGCACAGCGTGACCGAAGGCATCGATGCGGTCGGTGAGGTCACAGTGCGCATCAGCGATCCCAACACCGGGCGCAGTTTCGGCGGTTACGGCGCGGATGACGATATCATCGTCGCCAGCGTCAAGGCGTATATGGCGGCGCTCAACCGGATGATCGCCGGGGTGGGCCACGGCGGGCGCAAGCCCGAAGGCGAAGCCGCTACCGTGAATTTGAAAGCGGCGCAGTAGAAGAGATATTTGAGTAGGAAGGGCTGCGGTCATGGGTCAACCAGCCGTTGATGTGACCCCTCTCGATTCGGTGCGCGAAGGACATCATGGGTATCAGTTGGTGGCTGAGAATGTCACCGCGGAGACATTCATGGATGTTTTCGCCCATAACGGCTGTGAATTTGTGGAAGGTAAGGTATGGAAGGTGTCCGCCATTCATCTGCGTCACGAAATGCTTCGTGATTACCTTCGCGATCTGACCCGTGCTTACTTCAGCCTGACTGGGAGCGGACGGGTTCTGGGGGAGCCGTTCGTCATGATGCTTCCCGCTTTCCCCAACCGCCGGCGAGAGCCCGATCTGCTGCTGCTGCTGAATACCAGTGAGTCGCGTCTGGAAGACACCTATCTGTATGGCCCGGCTGATATCGTCATCGAGATCGTATCTCCAGCCAGTGTGGCGATCGATTACGGTGAGAAATTCGTCGAATATGAGGTCGGCGGAGTACGGGAGTACTGGATAGTAGACTACGAACGTAACAATGTCGCGTTTTTCCGCCTCAATGACAGAGGACGGTATCAGCGCTTCGATCGCGATGCGGATGGCAACTATGCCACACCGCTGCTGCCCGGATTTCGTCTGCATGTGCCGACGCTGTGGCAGGAACCCCTGCCGGACGTGATCGCCATCGTCGATCAGATGCGCGCCGCCCTGCAAGGGGACGAACATTCGTGAAGGGTATCAACCTGACACTACGGGAATACACGTGCAGGCCGCGGTCGATGCTGCGCCTGCCGAGCAGACCATTCGAACGGAATTCCAGTCAGAAGGTAGAAGGTAAACGAAACCAGCTATGAGCGGCAATCCTCCACAGACCCTGTTCGAGAAAGTATGGAACAACCATCTGGTGCGTCCGCAGACCGCCGATCTGCCGGCGGTGCTGTACATCGATCTGCATCTGGTGCATGAGGTGACGTCTCCGCAGGCATTCGCGGAACTGCGCCAGCGCGGGTTGAAGGTGCGCCGGCCCGATAAGACACTGGGCACGATGGATCACAGCACGCCGACGACGCCGCGCGGGCTGGACGGCATCATCCCGGTGACGGACATCATGGCCGCGGCCCAGCTCGACGTCATGCGCAAGAACTGCGCCGATTTCGGTATTCCGCTGTATGACCTGGGGACGCGCAACCAGGGCATCGTCCACGTCATCGGCCCGGAGCAGGGGCTGACCCAGCCGGGCATGACGATCGTCTGCGGCGACAGCCACACCAGCACGCACGGCGCGTTCGGAGCGCTGGCGTTCGGCATCGGCACGAGCGAGGTCGGGCACGTGCTGGCGACGCAGACGCTGCTGCAGAACAAGCCGAAAACGATGGCGGTGCGCGTCGAGGGACGTCTCGATGCCGGGGTGACCGCCAAGGATATCATCCTGGCGATCATCGCCAAGATCGGCGTCGGCGGCGGCACGGGATACGTGTTCGAGTACATGGGCGAGGCGATCCGGTCGCTGTCGATGGAAGGCCGCATGACGATCTGCAACATGTCGATCGAAGGCGGCGCGCGCGCCGGGATGGTCGCGCCGGACGATACCACATTCGAATACATCTACGGACGGCCATACGCGCCGGTGGGCCGCGCCTGGGATGAAGCGGTCGCGCAGTGGCGGCAGCTCCCCAGCGATGAGGGGGCGGTGTTCGACAATGAGGTCGTGCTCGATGCCGATGCGCTCGTCCCGATGATCACGTATGGGACCAACCCCGGCATGGGCATGCCGATCACGAGCACAGTGCCCGATCCCGACCAACTGAGCGATCCCAGCGCCAAACTCGCGCTGGACAAGGCGCTGCGCTACATGGATCTGCAGCCCGGCCAGCCACTGCTGGGCAAGAAAGTCGATGTGGTCTTCGTCGGGAGCTGCACCAATTCGCGCATCAGCGATCTGCGCGAGGCCGCCAGGATGATCCAGGGGCGGCGCGTGGCCGATGGGGTGCGCATGCTGGTTGTACCCGGCTCGCAGCAGGTCAAGGCGCAGGCGGAAGCCGAAGGTCTGGATCGGATCTTCCGCGAAGCCGGGGCTGAATGGCGGGAGGCCGGCTGCTCGATGTGCATCGCCATGAACGGCGATCAGCTCCAGCCGGGGCAGTACGCCGTCAGCACCAGCAACCGCAATTTCGAAGGCCGGCAGGGCAAAGGCGGGCGCACCTTCCTCGCCAGCCCGCTGACCGCGGTCGCGGCGGCGGTCACCGGCGTCGTCACCGATCCGCGCACACTGCTGCAAGAAAGGGTCACGGTCTAACTCATGGAACCGATCACGACATTCACCGGGACGCTGGTCGCCCTGCCGATCAACGATATCGACACCGACCAGATCATCCCGGCGCGCTATCTCAAGGTAACGGACAAGGCCGGGCTGGGGCAGGCCTGTTTTGCCGACTGGCGCTACGAGTCCGACGGATCGCCGAAACCGGATTTTCCGCTCAACCGTCCGGAGTATCAGGGGGCGTCGATCCTGGTCGGTGGGCACAACTTCGGCTGCGGATCCAGCCGCGAACATGCCCCGTGGGCGCTGCTCGGCGCGGGGTTCAAGGCGGTCATCAGCACGTATTTTGCGGACATCTTCCGCAACAACGCGCTCAAAAACGGCCTGCTGCCGATCGTCGTCGATGCCGAAACGCATCGTCAGTTGATCAGCCTGGCCGAGGAAGATCCGCACACGATGGTGACGGTCGATCTGGCGGCGCAGACGGTGACGCTGCCCGATGGCCGTCAGGTGACATTTCCGATCGACGGCTTTTCGAAACACTGTCTGCTGCACGGCGTCGATCAGATGGGGTATCTGCTCGCGCTGGACGATGAGATCGCCCGGTATGAGCAGACGCATCCCGCGCGCGTGAATACCAGACCGGTCATGGGCTGATCGGCATTGATGAGAGCACACAAAGGCGGCGTAACTCATGGCAGGACGTGTACAGATCGCTATCTACGATACGACGCTGCGCGATGGCACGCAGCGGGAAGGTATCTCGCTGTCTGTAGCGGATAAGCTGCGGATCACCGAAATGCTCGATCAACTGGGGGTGGCTTACATCGAGGGCGGCTGGCCGGGATCCAACCCTAAGGACGCCGCTTACTTCGAGGCGGTCAAAGGCTTACAGCTCAAACATGCGCGCGTTGTCGCCTTCGGCTCAACCTGCCGCAAGAACACAGCCCCGGAGGACGATGCCAACATTCAGGCGCTGGTCGATGCGCAGACGCCCGTCGTGACCGTGGTCGGCAAGACGTCGATGCTGCACGTGACCGACGTGCTGCAGACCACGCCGGAAGAAAACCTGCGCATGATCCGGGAAAGCCTCGCCTACCTGAAATCGCTCGGCAAAGAGGTCATCTACGATGCTGAACATTTCTTCGACGGCATCAAGCTGGATATGGAGTATGCGCTCGATACCATTCGCGCCGCTGTGGACGGTGGGGCGGACTCGGTCGTCCTGTGCGATACCAACGGCGGGTCGATGCCGTGGGAAGTCGCCCGATACGTGCGCATGATCCGCGAGACCTTCCCCGATGTGCAGATCGGCATTCACACGCACAATGACGGGGAGCTGGCGGTCGCCAATACGCTGGCCGCGGTCGATGCCGGAGCGACGCAGGTACAGGGGACGATCAACGGCTACGGGGAGCGCTGCGGCAACGCCAATCTGTGCAGCATCATCCCCGATCTGGAATTGAAGATGGGCTACCGCTGTGTGCCGGATGGTGCGCTCAAGATGCTCACGCATCTATCGCGCACGGTGGCGGAGATCGCCAACCTCGCCCCGGATAATCACCTCGCTTATGTGGGCAAGAGCGCTTTCGCCCACAAGGGCGGCATCCACGTCGCCGCGATCCGGCGCAATGTCGATAGCTACCAGCATATCGATCCAACGCTGGTCGGCAATGAGATGCGCATCCTGGTCAGCGATCTCTCCGGGCAGGGCAATGTGCTCAGCAAAGCGGAAGAACTGGGGCTGGACGTCTCTCAGGCCGAGGCGGTCAAAGTGCTGGATGAGATCAAGCGGCTGGAGCATCAGGGGTTCGTGTTTGAAGGGGCCGAGGCTTCGATCGCGATCCGGCTGCTGCGCCATAAGCCGGATTACCGACCGCTGTTCACCCTGATCGACTTCACGACGATCGTCGAAGATCGACGCGGGCGCGGCACGATCGCGGAGGCGATGGTCAAGCTCGATATCGACGGCGATATCGTCCATACAGCGGCGGAAGGTAACGGCCCGGTCAACGCGCTCGACCTGGCGCTGCGCAAGGCGCTCATGCCGCGCTACCCGCAGATCGCCGATTTCCAACTGTCTGACTACAAAGTCCGTATCCTCGACGGGGCCAGCGGCACAGCGGCCACCACGCGCGTGATGATCGAAACCCTCAGCCCGTATGGGCGCTGGACGACGGTCGGCGCGGGGGAGAACATCATCCGCGCGAGCTGGCTGGCGCTGGTCGATGGCGTCGAGTACGGCCTGCGCATCGCCGTTCAGAAGGCGGACAGAGCACCGGCATCCGCTTAGGTGGATCTGGCCGAAAACGAGGACGCCGCGCACCGCTGGGCGTCCTCGATTGTCGTTTTTAACCTGATCACGCAGCAAGGATAACTGCCCTGATGGAAGCGAAGATCGCTGTATTGCCGGGCGACGGCATCGGCCCGGAAGTCACCGTCGGCGCGATGACCGTGCTCGACGCCGTCGCCGCGCGGTTCGGCCATCAATTCACCTATGAGGAAGGCCTGATCGGCGGCTGTGCCATCGACTACACCGGCACAGCCCTGCCCGATGATACGCTGCGCCTGGCTGAAGGAGCCAGCGCGATTTTGTTGGGCGCGGTCGGCGGCCCGAAGTGGGATAACCCGACTGCGCCGGTGCGCCCGGAGCAGGGGCTGCTCAAGATCCGCAAGCATTTCGGCCTGTTCGCCAACCTGCGCCCGGTCAAGGCGTACCCGGCCCTGGCGGCGCATACGCCGCTGCGCCCGGAACTGCTCGCCGGGGTGGATCTGCTCTTCGTGCGCGAGCTGACGGGGGGGATCTACTTCGGCGATCGGCTGGAACAGGGCGATGGCGACCGCGCCTATGATACCGAACTGTATACCGTGGCTGAGGTCGAGCGCGTGGCGCATGTCGCTTTCCGGGCGGCGCAGCGGCGGCGCAAGCTGGTCACCAGCGTGGACAAAGCGAACGTGCTGGCGTCGATGCGGCTGTGGCGGCGCACCGTGATCCGCGTGCACGAGGACTATCCCGATGTCATGCTGGAGCACGCGCTGGTCGATTCGTGCGCCATGCACCTGATCACGCGCCCGGCCAGTTTCGACGTGCTGGTCGCCTCGAACATGTTCGGCGATATCCTGAGCGATGAGGCGTCGGTGCTGGCCGGTTCCCTGGGGATGCTGCCATCGGCGTCGCTGGGCGAGGGGACGTTTGGACTGTACGAGCCGGTGCACGGCAGCGCGCCCGATATCGCCGGGCAGGGCAAGGCCAATCCGATCGGCTCGATCCTGAGCGCGGCGCTGCTGCTGCGTTACAGCCTGGGGCTGGAAGAAGAGGCGCGCGCGGTGGAGGCGGCGGTCGATGCCGCGCTGGCGGATGGCGCGCGCACCGCGGATATCGCGCCGCCCGGCACGGCGCCCATCAGCACCGGCGAACTGGTGCAGGCGATCGTCGGCAAGCTGGCCTGACGCGCTGTCGTCTCAGCGCGATCAGCGGCTGTCAACCTCGGTGGCATCGGCGCTGATGGTTTCGGAGGGGCCGCCCGTTCGGGTCGAACTCAGGATTTCCGCGATGGACAGGGCGGCCAGTCCAACCATGAGCCGTCGGCAGCCGGGCGACATTTCCGTCCAGGTCATGGCGCGCAGCGCGGCCAGCGCCAGGGCGACGTGAAACTCGTCGCGATCGCCCGGGCGGATCAGACAGCTATCGATGATGTCCTGAAGCGCAACCAGCGGACGCACGGCGGCATCGAACGCCGCCGGTAAGATGACCGGCAGACGCCGGTGCACGGCATCGATGACCCGGAGCGCGCTCCAGGCCGCATTCCATTCCGCACCGATGATCGGCCCCAGGCGTTCCCGGATCAGGCTGATCTCCAGCCACGCCCAGTCGAAGGCGGTATGACCGTCGCGCGTCTGGGCGAAATCGATCAGGAACGGGCTGTCATGAATGCCGATCAGGATGTTGCCCAGGTGCAGGTCACCGTGGATCTTGCTCAGCGAACCGGTGATCTGCCGGTCGAGCAGGCCGTCGAACGCCAGGATCGGATTGGGCAGGGGATGCTGCGCGTCGAGGCCCGGTATTACGCTGGCGGTGGGTTCGAAGGGGGGATGGAGGGTGCGCAGCGCCGCCGCCAGTTGTTCGGCGCGCGTCTGGGCGACGCGCCCGGCGATGTATTCGACGATCTCCCCGCGATAGAAAGCGTCCTGCGCCAGATTGACCCCGCGGATCTCGATGCGGAAGGCGCGGCTGGCGGCATCCGATCCCTTGCCGAGCGCGAGCTGGATCACGCCTCGGTCACGGTAGATGCGCTGGACGATGAAATCCTCAACAATGACGACCGCGCCAAAATCCAGTCTGGCCAGCCGGTCGCGCCGCACCGGATCCTTGATGGTGACGTTGGGCTGATCATGCGGGATATCCTCGATCGGGAGGTAATCCAGCACCAGCAGGGGGGGCAGCAGCCAGTCGTATTCCGTCCAGACGGGGAAACGGAACGAGCGGCGCTGCAGCCACCACGTCCTGCCGAAACTGGGCAGCAGAATATTTTTGAGCCATGCTCCCAGTTGATCGCCATCGAGCCGGGCGGCGGCCTCGCGCAGGTCATGGGGCAGTTGGTTATCCCCCCCGGCCACAAAGGTGTATTTGAGGCCAGCCAGCGGACTCACTTCGACGGTGGTCGGCTTATCCTCCAGGCGGGCGGTCAGCGGTGGCAGCGTGCCGCGGACGTGCAGCTCGTAGCGCTGGGCCTCATCGAGGATATTGTCGGCCTGGTCGATCTTGACCACGACAGCGGCGTCTTCCTGCCCGTCGGGGTGGATGGGCGTGACCACCAGCACCAGAGCGGATGAATATCCCCCGGTCAACCGCCGTTCGATGCGAGCGCGACTGTAATTGGCGAACATGCGCCGCAGGATGATCAGGTGCTCATCGGTGATCGCACCCTGGCTGTCCGTATAACCGGGTGCGAATTCGATCTGAACGCCGGGCTGACGCACGACGTAACTGATCGGCGCGCTCTGCACCCGCGTTCGCACTTCATCGAGGTCAAAGCCGAGCCGACGCAGGATGCGCACGGGCAGGCTGTCCCCTTCTTCCAGAATGGCGAGCAGCACATCGCGCTCGCTGATCTCAGACCGGTTCTCTTCCAGCGCCAGATCATTGGCGATGCTCAGGACGACATCGGCGCGCGGCGTATTCGGCATGCCGGCCCACAGCCGCTGGCGCGGCCCCTTGCCGATCTGCCGACGGATCACGTCGATGACATATTCGGTCGTATACCCCTGCGATTCGACGATGCTGGCGGTCAGGCCGCCCTGAATTTCCAGCAGGCCGATGAAGAGATGTTCGACGCCGAGGAAGTAGTGCTGCATCCGAAATGATTCCTGGCGCGCATTGATCAGAATGTCGCGGATCACAATATCGGGCATCGCGGTTCAATCACTTTCGGCTGCGGCGGTCGGATGAATGCGCATCCATGTCCGCCCGACGCGGAACAACTGCCCCGGCGCGAGCGGCACGGCGGAGGTGACCTGGGTTTCATCGACTTCGAGATCGCCGCCCAGGGTATCGTCGAACAGGTCTTCAGCGATGATGAACGTGCCATTTTTGCTCTGGCAGTCTTCCAGATACCAGCCGCCGTTTTTGAAGATCAGACGCGCATGCTGGCGCGAACTGAAGGTGTCGTAACGCAGGCACACATCCATCGATTCGCTGCGCCCGATCTGGAGCGTCCAGACCAGATCCTCACTATCCGGAGCGGGGGTCAGGGCGCCATCTCCATTCAGGGCCTGGAACGATAACAGCTTGCCATCATCGACTCCGCTCATGATCATGAGTTCGACTTTGTATTCGTCCACGGCATGTATCCCAAGTGCTTGTCAACGATGCTCTGATGTGATATTGTACTCTAGATGCACATTAACAACGCCAAAGCTATGACTCTTATCCAGAGCGATGGAGGGATCGGCCCTGTGAAATCGCGGCAACCCCCGGTCAGTATGACGGGAAGGTGCCAAGTCCGGCAGTGATGCGTGCTGAAAGATGAGAGCGCCCTGACAGGCGTTGTTGTCCATGAGAGCGAACTGATACGTACCGCCCGCCCTGGAGCTAGAGACCGGGCGGGCGTTTTTATTTTCGCAGATCGAAACAGAGCAGGAGCGACCATGTATCACGACCGTGCGGGCGATGAAGCCAACCGTCATCTGAACAACGAAATCCGGGCTGAGTCCGAACGGATGCGCCGACGTGGGGGCAGCACGCGCGCCGTCCACGGGGGAACCGCCCGGCGCAAAGCGCACAACAGCCTGAACACTCCGATCGTCCAGACGGCCACGTATACCTTCCGCGATACGCAGGATCTGATCGATTTCATGGAGCGCAAGACCTGGGGGGACGGGGATGAGCGCGAGGAATACGGGCGGTATGGCAACCCGACCGTGACCGCGGTGGAGCGCAAACTGGCCGCGCTGGACGGTGGCGAGGATGCGGTGTTGTTCGCTTCGGGCATGAGCGCGATCACATCGACGCTGCTGACGATCCTGTCCGCTGGGGCGCATATCATCCTCACCGACGACTGTTACCGCCGCACCCGGCAGTTCTCCCTGACCTTTCTCAAGCGTTTCGGCATCGAGACGACCGTCGTGCCGATGGGCGATTACGAGGCGCTGGAAGCGGCGATCATCCCCAAAAAGACGCGCATTATCCTCTCGGAAAGCCCGACCAATCCCTATCTCCGCATCGTCGATCTGGAGCGGATCGGCGAGATCGGGCGCCGCCACAAGGTGCTGACGCTGATCGACAGCACGTTCGCCACGCCGATCAACCAGCGTCCGCTGGAATGGGGGATCGATCTGGTCATCCACAGCGCCACGAAATACCTGAGCGGGCACAACGATCTGCTGGCCGGCGTGGTCGTCGGGCGCGCCGATCGCATCAAAGCGCTGCGCGACTCGCGCGGGGTGCTCGGCGGGATCGTCGATCCGCATCCCGCCTTTCTGCTCGAACGCGGCATCAAAACGCTGGGGGTACGGATGGGGCAGCAGAACGCCAACGCGCTGGCGGTGGCGCAGTTCCTTGAAGCGCACCCGGCCATCGAACGGGTCTGGTATCCGGGGCTGCCGTCGCATCCCGATCACGCGATCGCCGCCGCGCAGATGAACGGCTTCGGCGGGGTGGTGACTTTTGAGGTGCGCGGCGATCTCAAAAAGACGGCGGAATTCATCGATCGGCTGCGCATCCCATACATCGCGCCCAGTCTGGGCGGGGTCGAGTCGCTGATCGAGCAGCCGGCCCTGATGAGTTACTACGAAAAGACCACGGAAGAACGGCTGGCGCTGGGGATCAAAGACAACCTGGTGCGTTTCGCCGTCGGCATCGAGGATACGGACGATCTGCTGGACGATCTCGATCAGGCGCTGCGCGGCATCGCACCGCGCCACCGCAAGCCGCAGATCGCCTACAGCCTGGAAGGGCTGTGGGAGCAGCGCTTCCGCGATTGAGCGTCGGCATCTGACCGCGCAGCCGCGAGAACGGTCTCACGGCTGCGCGACCGATCATAGGGGAGTTCACGACTGGGGAACGGGCGCTTGCGGCTCCAGGATCGCGCGCAGGCTGTCGAGCGTGGGTTCCGCATCGTAGACCCGGTTGGGGCGCTCGGCGTGGATGCCGGCCAGTTGATCGGCGTGATAGGCGACCGCGGCTTCAGCATCCTTCAGAATGTGCCCGGTCAGCACGCCGACGACCGTCTCATGCGGGCGGATCACGCCGCGATCGACCAGTTTGCGAATGCCCGCCAGCGTGCAGCCGCTGGCCGGCTCGCAGCCGATCCCCTGACCGTCGATCAGGGCTTTGGCGTCCATGATCGCCTGATCGGAGACCTGTTCGACCACGCCGTCCGTCCAGCGCAGGGCGCGCACCGCTTTCGGATAGTTGACCGGGTTGCCGATCTTGATCGCTGTAGCCAGCGTCTCGGCGTGGGTCGGGGTGAAGGTCGTGAAACCGGTCTGATAGGCCCGGTAGAACGGGTTGGCGCCTTCCGCCTGGATGACGGCGATGCGCGGCAGCCGGTCGATGAAACCGAGCTGATACAGCTCATGCAGGGCTTTGCCGAACGCTGAGGAATTGCCCAGGTTGCCCCCCGGCACGACGATCCAGTCCGGGGCCTGCCAGCGGAGCTGCTGCATGGCCTCGAACATGATCGTTTTCTGGCCTTCCAGCCGGAACGGATTGACCGAGTTGAGCACGTAAATATCCAGCGCGGCGGAGACCTCGCGCACTAGGGCCAGATTGCGATCGAAATCGGCGGCGATGCGGATGCAGGTCGAACCGTAGGCGATGGCCTGCGCCAGCTTGCCATAGGCGATCTGCTGATTCTGCAGCAGGACGATCCCGTGCAGGCCGCCCCAGGCGGCATAGGCCGCCAGCGAGGCCGACGTGTTGCCCGTCGATGCACAGGCGACCCGTTCCATGCCCAGGACTTTCGCCTGCGAGACGCCGCCGGTCATGCCGCGATCCTTGAACGACCCGGTCGGATTTTCGCCCTCGTGTTTCAGATACAGGTGGGCCACACCCGCCCACCGGGCCAGACGGGGGGTATAGTACAGGTTGGTATTGCCCTCCGGGCGGCTGACGATATGCTGCGGGGCGAGGTCGGGGTAGACCAGCTCTTTGTAGCGCCACACGCCGCTCTGATAGGGGAACTCGTAAGTGCCGCGGCGCTGCTCAAACGTCTCTCTGGTCACGGTGCGGCGCAGGTGGTCGAGGTCATGCTGCACGTCGAGCAGGCCGCCGCAGCTTTCACAGGTATAGATGACTTCATCCGTCCGGTATTGCCGTCCGCAATCCATACACTGTAAGATACTGAGCATTGCTGACCTCACCTGTCCGTGTGCACTGCGCGCCGTTGAGACTGTTCTGCCGATGGTTTAAAGGATAGCGGGTTCCTGTGGAAATATCGAGAGCCGAAGCGTTTGCCCCCGCCACCGTGGCCAATCTGGGGGCCGGGTTCGATATCCTCGGCCTGGCTTTGAACGAGCCAGGCGATATCGTCTCGGTGGAATGGGATGACCGGGCCGATCCCGATGCCCGCGTGCGCGTGGCCGCGATCACGGGGGACGGGGGGAAGCTGCCGCTCGATCCCGCCCGGAACACGGCGGCGGTTGCGGCGGCCAGCGTGCTCCGTCTGGCGAAGTGCACCCGCCCGATCCGGCTGACCGTTCACAAAGGGCTGCCGCTCGCCAGCGGCCTGGGGAGCAGCGCCGCATCGGCGGTGGCCGGCGCGCTGGCCGCCAACGCCCTGCTCGGCGAGCCGCTCACCCGTGAGGAACTGCTGCCAGCCTGCCTCGACGGGGAGGCGGCGGTCAGCGGCTATCATGCGGACAATGTCGCCCCATGTTTGTTCGGGGGGATCACGCTGGCCTATGGCGTGACGGCGGATACCGTCCGTCACCTGCCGATCCCTCCCGATCTGCATCTGGCGCTGATCACGCCGGCGGTGGAAGTGCCCACGGCCCAGGCGCGCGCGGTGCTGCCCACGGCGGTTCCGCTGCGGCAGATGGTCGCGCAGACCGGAGCGGTGGCTCGCCTGATCGACGCGCTGTACCGCGGCGATCTCGCCGAACTCGCGCTGGCGATGGAGAGCGATGTCGTCATCGAGCCGGCGCGCGCGCATCTGATGCCGTATCTGGCCGAGGCCCGCGCTGCGGCCCGCGCCGCCGGGGCGTTGGGGCTGGTGATCAGCGGGGCCGGGCCGACGCTGCTGGCGGTGTGCGACCGACGGGAAACTGCCGCACGTGCCGCCGAGGTTGTGCAGCATCTGTACCGGCAGTCCGGCATCGATGCGGCGGCCCGGGCCGCCGTCGTGGGGACGAGCGGCGCTTACATCATCGAGGCGGTGCCGGGGGGGCGCTGAGCGCAGATGGCATTGTGAAATCTGGCGCGAAGTGGTTTGACAAGCTCACCTGAAGAAACTATACTCCACGCGAAATTTCTCTCACTGGATCCTGATCGCCTGGGCGTTTTTTTTAAGTATTCAGCAGCGCTTTTTTCAGCCTGTACCGGTGGAGTTCTGAATCATGGCTGAACTGGTCAACAATTTTATCGGCGGCCGGTGGGTTCCTGCCGCCGATGGTTCGAGGTTTGACACGATCAATCCCGCTTCATTGGAAGTCGTTGCGTCGGTGGCCAACAGCGCTGCCGCCGATGTCGATGCGGCGGTTCAGGCCGCGCGCGCCGCTTACAAAGAGTGGCGTCTGATGCCCGCACCGCGCCGCGGCGAGCTGCTGTTCGCACTGGCGGAGATCCTCAAGGCGCGCAAAGAGCAGCTTGCGCGCCTGATGACGCAGGAGATGGGGAAACCGCTGTTCGAAGCCCGCGGCGATGTGCAGGAAGCCATCGACATGGCCTATTACATGGGCGGGGAAGGTCGGCGCCTGCTCGGCTACACCGCCCCGGTTGAGATGCCGGACAAATTCGGCATGGCCCTGCGCGACTCGGTCGGGGTGGTGGGCATCATCACCGCCTGGAATTTCCCGATCGCCGTCCCCAGTTGGAAGATCCTGCCTGCGCTCGTGGCCGGTAACGCCGTCGTGTTCAAGCCCAGCGAAGAGGCCCCCGCGACCGGGGCGGCGTTCATCCAGTGTTTTCAGGATGCTGGCTTCCCCGATGGCGTGATCAACGTCGTGCATGGGGCGCGCGCGGCGGGCGAGGCGCTGGTCGATCATCCTAACGTGCGCGTGATCTCGTTCACCGGTTCGACGGAGACCGGCCTCAAGGTTTACACCCGTGCCGCCGCCCTGGGCAAAAAAGTCTCGCTGGAGATGGGGGGCAAAAACGCCATCATCGTCATGGACGATGCCAATCTCGAGCTGGCGGTCAAGGCGATCACCTGGAGCGCCTACGGCACGACCGGCCAGCGCTGCACGGCCACCAGCCGGCTGATCGTCCACCGGGGGATCAAAGAGCGGCTGATCGAGGCTCTGCACGAGAAGGCACAGGCCCTGCGGATCGGCGATGGCTTGCAGGAAGGCGTCGAGGTCGGCCCGCTGATCAATGCGCGCGCGCTGGAGAAGATCGAGCGCTACGTCGCGATCGGCAGGGATGAGGGGGCGCGGCTGATCGTCGGTGGGGCGCGTGCGGAAGGGCCGGGCTTCTTCTATCAGCCGACCCTGTTCGTCGATGTCAGCCCGGAGATGCGTATCGCCCGTGAAGAGATCTTCGGGCCGGTGCTGTCGATGATCGACGTCGATTCGCTGGAAGAAGCGATCGAGGTCAACAACAGCGTGATCTACGGCCTGTCGAGCAGCATTTTCACCGAAAACGTCAACGCGGCCTTCCGTGCGATCCGCGATCTGACGACCGGGATCGTCTACATCAATCATGGGACGACCGGGGCCGAGATCCAGTTCCCCTTCGGTGGTACGCGCGGCACGGGCAACGGCATGCGCGAGGCCGGTCTGACCGCGCTGGACAGCTTCACCGAATGGAAATCGGTGTATGTCGATTACAGCGGACGCCTGCAGCGCGCGCAGATCGACAACCGTCCGAGCTGATGCTGCCCGCCGGTGAGGCGTGCTGCGGTGGCGCGTTGCAGCGCGGAAAAATCAGTGCGAGATGAATTTCTCAGGACTTGGTGAAGAAAATCACCAGCGATCCTTGAAACATGTTAGAATAGGACGGCGTGTTGCTTTACTGGGATTCGACGTACGAAATCGCGCTCCGGCTGATGGAAACACATCCCGGCGTCGATGTCGAGTCTGTGGGTTACCAGCAGTTGTACGCATGGATCATCGATCTGCCGGATTTTGCGGACGACCCGTCGCTGGTGAACGACAGCATTCTCAAAGAAATCCTTCGAGAGTGGTATGAGGAGAGCGGTGGATGAGTGATTTCAATCTACGGGAGCTGCACGACACCGAGTTTCCCGTCCCTGTAGAAATGCAGGACAATGTCGCCATCACCAGCCTGAACCGCATCTACAACTGGAGCCGTCGCAACTCGATGTGGCCCATGTTGTTCGGGCTGGCGTGCTGCGCGATCGAGATGATCGCCACAGCGGCCTCGCGCTATGACCTGGCGCGCTTCGGCATGGAAGTGATGCGCGCGTCACCCCGTCAGTCCGACCTCATGATCGTCAGCGGCACGGTGACGAAAAAGATGATCGTCCCGATCGTCCGCCTGTACAACCAGATGCCGGAGCCGAAATACGTGCTGGCGATGGGGGCCTGCGCCAGCGGTGGCGGCCCGTTCAAGGAAGGGTACAACGTCGTCAGCGGGGTCGATCAGTACATCCCGGTCGATGTCTACGTGCCCGGCTGCCCGCCCACGCCGCAGGCGCTTCTGTACGGCCTGATCGCGCTGCAGAAGCGCATCGACGGCCAGACGATCACCAACATGAACGATATCCCCTGGTACGGTGTTGGCCCCAGTGACCCGGTTCCCGTGCCGATCCTGGGGGCGGATATCATCGATCCGCGCCAGATGGAGCTGATCCGCCAGCAGGCGGCGCTGGCCGCCCAGGGCAAACCGTTCGGCGCCCGCGAGCTGTCGGCGCAGGCGCTGGGCATCCATGAAGAGCCTGCTCCCGCTGTCGCCCCGGCTGCTGAGCCGGTCGCGCAGGTTGAAGCGACGACGAGCGCAGCAGCAGCCGAAGTTGATCCGGAAAAGGCGGCGCGTCTGGCCAAACGTGAAGCGGCTCTGGCGCGCAAACGCGCAGCGCAGGCCGAGGGCAAGTCGGAATAAGACCGGCGGAATTGGATTGAGACGAGCATATGGTCGATCAAACAGCGATTACCCCTGTTGTGGCGAATCAATCGGGGCCGGCGGATATCCCCGCTTCGATCGAAGCGCTGAAGCAGCGCTTCCCCGAATTCGTCAAGGACGATACGCGCACCGGTTACAGCGGCGTCATCGTCGATACCCGACACCTGATTGAAGTGGCGCGCGTCATCCGCGATGAGCTGGGCTTTGATTACCTGTCGAGCGCAACCGCGGTGGATTACCTGGGCATCTCCGATCACATGGAGATGGTTTATCACGCTTACAGCACCAAAGGCGGCCCGGCGCTGGTCTTCAAAGCGCAGACGAGCCGCGAGAAGCCGGAAATCCCGTCGCTGATCGATATCTGGCCCGGCGCCGACTTCCAGGAGCGCGAGGCCTACGACCTGTTCGGCATCCGTTTCCCCGGTCATCCCAACCTGAAGCGCATCCTGCTGTGGGAGGGCTTCAACGGCCACCCGATGCGCAAGGACTGGAAGGAACCGTATTACGAGGAAGAGCACAAGCCGTTCGAAAGCCGCTGGCCGCGCGGCTTCGCCCGGCGCGCCGAAGAATTGAACATCTTCGGCAAGAACGTGTCGTACCCGGCGGACATCGACCTGAGCAAGCTGACCGATACGACAGAAGACGCCGTCTACAGCGGCATGGGGCTGGGCGTCGATGTCGAACAGCTTGTGCGCGATGAAAGCGAACTGCGCACCGACCGCCTGGTCGTCAACCTGGGGCCGCATCATCCCAGCACGCACGGCGTGTTCCGCATGGTCGTCACGCTCAACGGTGAGACGATCGAGACGCTCGAGCCGGTGATGGGCTACCTGCACCGCAACCACGAAAAGATCGGCGAGCGCAACGCCTGGAACCACAACATGCCGTTCACCGACCGGCTCGATTACATTTCGAGCATGGGCAACAACCACGGTTACGCCCTGGCGGTGGAGAAACTGCTGGCGACCGGCGCGCGTTACATGCCGCCGACTTACCGAGCGGAAGTCATCCGCGTGCTGATGGTGGAGCTGACCCGTATCGTCAATCACTTCTGGGCGATCGGCTTCCTGCTCAACGACCTGGGGGCGTTCTTCACCCCGGCGCTGTACGCTATCGCTGAACGCGAACGCATCCTCGACTTCTTCGAGGCGACGGCGGGCAGCCGCATGATGTGCAACTACATGCGCTTCCAGGGACTCGCCAGAGATCTGCCGGAGCGCATCCGCAGTGAGGCGGTCAAGCTCAACGACAAGGTGCGCGATTTCAACACGATGGAATACCTGACCGAGCTGATCACCGAGCGCCTGCCGCGGGCGATCGATGACCTCGATCACTTCCTGACCGACAGCGAGATCATCCGCGCGCGCACCATCGGCGTCGGTTATCTGCCGGCGGATCTGGCGATCGCTTACAGCGCCGCGGGGCCGCTGCTGCGCGCCTCCGGCGTGCCTTACGACGTCCGCCGCGCGGAACCGTACAGCATCTACCCGGAACTCGAATTCGATGTGGCGGTGCGCTACAACGGCGATATCTACGATCGCTACCTGATCCGTCTCGATGAAATGCGCGAGAGCGTGCGCATCCTCAAGCAGATCCTGCCGCGGCTGGAGCGCACCAAAGGCGAGCCGGTCTTCAGCGGCAACAAGGCGATCTACATGCCGCGCGTCCCGGTCGGTGAAGCCTATGGCCGCGTCGAAAATCCGAAAGGCGAGCTGGGGTATTACGTGGTCAGCGAGGGCGATCCGAAAGGCCCGCAGAACCCGTGGCGCTATCACGTGCGCGCGCCATCGTTCATCAACCTGACCCCGCTGGGCATCATGTCCAAAGGGCAGAAGGTGGCGGACGTGGTGGCGATCCTGGGCAGCATCGATATCGTGCTGGGCGAAGTTGACCGTTGAGTGGATGACGCTGAGGGAAGAACGCGATGTACGGACTCGGAATTCTGAAAGGCCTGGGCGTCACGATCCGGCACTTCATCGACTCGTATGTCGATGATATCAAGTACGCCGGTCGCAAATATCTGCGGCAGGAGAATTTCCAGGAGCGCCAGGGCCTCAACGCCATGGGCGCGTATACGGTGCAGTACCCGGAAGAGAAGCTCGCCGTGCCGGAGCGCTTCCGCTTCATCCCGTTCCTGGTCGTCGAAGACCCCGATCATCCGGAGCGCCCGGGGCATGACTGGTGCACGAGCTGCGGCATCTGCGCCAAAGTGTGCCCGCCGCAGTGCATCTGGATCGTGCGCAACGAAGACCCGGTGACCAAGCGCCCGATCCCGGAACCGCAGGCGTTCTACATCGATATCGATATCTGCATGAACTGCGGTTTCTGCGCCGAATTCTGCCCGTTCGACGCGATCAAGATGGATCACGATTACGAACTGGCCAGCTATGACCGCACCGGGCATCACATCTACGACAAGCAGAAGCTGTCCAAGCCGTTCAGCTACTGGATGCAGATCGCGCCGACCACCGCCTGGGAAGAAGCGCGCGAGCGCGGCGGCTGGCAGCACAGCGACGTCCTCAAGGAGATGAAGAAGCAGGGTAAGACGGCTGCACCGGTGGATGTCGGCTACGAGACCGCGATCGGTAAGGTCAAAGTGGAAGGCGCGGCGGTGCAGGAGGCCGTGGCCGAGGCCGTTGAAGTGGTTGATGAAGCGGCGATCGCCGCGCAGCGGCTGGCGCGTCGTGCTGAAGCGGCTGCCCGCTATCGCGCGAAGGCGGCGGCGCGCGGCGGTTGATCGCGCATCGGCCTGATGATGACCGATCGGGGGCGCATGAACGGCGCCCCCTTTGATTTCCGGTCAAGATGAGTGTTCGTTGAGTGCCTTGAGGGGGACAGGAGCGGGCCGATGCGCGGCGTGCGGAAAGCCGATCTGCCGACCAAAATCTGTGCGACCTGTGGACGCCCGTTCACCTGGCGCAAGAAATGGGCGCGGGACTGGGAGCATGTGAAATACTGTTCCGATCGGTGCCGGATGGCGAAAGCGAAGGGGCGATGACGGATCATCCTGACCTCAAGCGCGAGTTTCGCGATCGCGAGGAGCTGATCGCCTATGTGCGTCAGCAGTTCCCGACGGCGGCGGCGGTGGATGACCACGTCGCGCCGACCCCCGGCGGGCGCGCTGAAGCGGAACGCCGGCTTGCCCGGATCAAGCCGAAACTGTATGCCGCCACCCGCAATGATCTCGATGGGGCGGTGACGCGGCTGTCGGCCTTCATCCGCCACGGCGTGCTCAGTCTGGCCGAGGTGCGCGCTTATGCGCTCCAACAGGTGGATGACCCCGCGGATGCTGAGAAGCTGATCCAGGAACTGGCGTGGCGCGATTACTGGCAGCGCCTGTATGCCAGCCTCGGCGATGGGATCTGGAAGGATCGAGAGGCTTACAAGACCGGATTTCGGGCGGAGGATTACGCCGACGATCTGCCGGAGGATATCCGGGAGGGGCGCACCGGTCTGGCCTGCATCGACGCTTTCGTCAGCGAGCTGTATGCGACCGGTTACCTGCACAATCATGCGCGGATGTGGCTGGCGGCGTATGTCGTCCACTGGCGGCGCCGCAAATGGCAGGCCGGGGCGCGCTGGTTTCTGATGCATCTGCTCGATGGCGACCCAGCCAGCAACAATCTGTCCTGGCAGTGGGTGGCCAGCACATTCAGCCACAAACCGTATCTTTTCAACCGGGAGAATCTGGAACGCTACACCGGCGGCCGGTACTGCCGAACCTGCCCGGTGCACGGGCGCTGTGCTTTTGAGGGAAGCTATGAAGCGTTGAGCGCGCGCCTGTTCCCCAACCGCCCGCCCGACGCCGACGAGCGGCCCAATTCCGGATCCTGGCATCGCGGTCAGGGCAGAGGGAGGAAAGCCCGATGAGCGCGCCGACCGATGCGATCGTGTGGGTGCATGGGGATTGTCTCAGCCCCGATCATCCCGGCCTGACAGCGCACCCCGGCGCACCCGCTCTGTTCGTGTTCGACGATGAACTGCTGCAAACAGGGCAGATCAGCCTGAAACGAGTCGTCTTTATCTATGAATGTCTGCTCGAACTGCCGGTCACGATCCGGCGTGGTGACCCCGCTGACGTGATCGAGCGGTTTGCCGCTGAACACGGGGCACGGCGCATCGTGACGACGGCCAGCCCCAGCCCGCGCTTCCGCCAGATTGTGGCGCGGCTGCGGCGATCGTTCACCGTGGAGGTGCTGCCGGTCGATCCCTTTTTCGATACCGATCGTCCGCTCGATCTGGGACGATTCTCACGTTACTGGTCAGTGGCCAGGCGCTATCTTATCGACAGATAGCCTGGATCGATTTTGCTGATGTGGATTAGAATAAATTCACAGATGGGCGAGTCCGACTGTGTGCAGAAAGGATAGTTGATATGACCGATCTGGCGAGCCAGGTCATGGCGGCGTTGAGCACCGTGATCGAACCGGAACTGCACCGCGACATCGTGTCGCTGAATATGGTGCGCGATCTGACGATCGAGGGCGATACGGCGCGCTTCACGATCGTGCTGACGACGCCCGCATGTCCGCTGAAGGATGTCTTCATCACGAGCTGCAATGCCGCCGTCATCGGCAAAGTGCCGGGGATCAACCGGCTGGACATTCGCTGGGACTCGCAGGTTCCGACGGATCGCCGCCTGACCGGCATGCTGGAAGTGCCGATGCGCAGCATCGTCGCGGTGGCCAGCGGCAAGGGTGGCGTCGGTAAGAGCACCGTAGCGACCAATCTGGCGGTCGCGCTGGCTGAAGCGGGGGCCAGGGTGGGCCTGATCGATGCCGACATCCTCAACCCGAACATCCCGATGATGGCGGGGGTCGGGACGGGGCGTCCGCGCGTTGAGGAGAACAAGATGCTCCCGATCGAAGCCTACGGCGTCAAGCTGATGAGCACCGGTTTCCTGATCGACCCGAACAAGCCGATGATCATGCGCGGGCCGATGCTGCACAGCGCCATCCGCCAGTTCTTCACCGATGTGAAATGGGGCGAACTGGATTACATGATCGTCGATCTGCCACCGGGCACCGGGGATGCGCCGCTTTCGCTGGCGCAGTCCTTCCCGCTGACCGGGGCGATCGTGGTCACGCAGCCGCAGGAAGTCGCTCTGAGCGATGCGCTGCGTTCGATCGCGATGTTTGAAGAACTCAAAGTCCCGGTGTTGGGCGTGGTCGAGAATATGGCCGGGGAGTTCTTCGGGCAGGGCGGGGGCGAACGGCTGGCGCAGCGGAAGGGCGTGCCGTTCCTGGGCCGCATCCCGCTGGATGCCGAAGTGCGCCTCGGCGGGGACTACGGGCGTCCGGTGGTGGTCACCATGCCCGAATCGCCGGCGGGCCAGGCTTTCCAGGCGATCGCCAAAACGGTGGCGGCGCGCGTCAGCGTGGTCATGCTGCAAACGGCGGATGTCATCCCGCTGACTGTGATCGGCTGAACGCGGCTGAACGCTTCGTCCGGGACAGTCATAGACCTGTCCCGGACGGCGTTCAATCATCCATGCCGATCACCTGGATCTGATCGCTGCTGCCGACCGGGTTGTAGCGCCCGATGAACAGCCAGAAGACGAAATTGAAGATGAGCGCTGCGATGATCGCGAACAGCGCTTCGCCGTGGACGTCGCGATACCACACGTAGCGGCGGATCAATTCGAATGCCACCAGCATGATCAGCAGGACGATCAGTCGCTTTTTGGCCTCTGTGCGCTGCAGCAGGAACAACAGGCTGCCGATCGCCACACTCAGAAGGATCGCCACACTCCAATCCACTCTTCCGCATCCTTTCTCGCGCAGCACAGCGCCGATCCATCCTTGATAAGATTAAGTATAGCGGGACTCCCTTAAGCAACCCTGAGTGCCCGTCCGCCGGATGCGCGGCGCTCCGCCCGCGCCGGCTGACATGCTATAATCCAACCGGGTTCGACAGCAAAGGCAGCCGTTTTATGGTGGATTTTCAGATAGTGGATCTGGATCAGGTCACGCTGGTTGAGGTCAGCGGTCGGGTGGACAGCGCAACCGCTGAACAACTGGGGGCCGTTTTGAGTGAGCAGTTTAACCGAGGGCGTCGTTATCTGGTCATCGATCTGGCGCAGGTGGATTACATGAGCAGCGCCGGTCTGCGTGAACTGGTGCTGGCCTTCAAGCAAGCGCAGAAGCTTTCTGGCGATGTTCGGCTGGCGCAGCCGTCACATCGGGTGCAGGAGATCCTGGAGATGGCCGGCCTCGACACGATCTTCCAGATCTTTCCCGCTCGTACCGACGCGCTGGCCAGTTTTTAGCAGCGCATGAGATCGATCGGGCGGCCATGTCGGTGTTCGAACGTCGCATGACGATACCCGCAACCTTCGATGCGGTTCCCGCGGCGGTCGCCTTTGTCATGACGATGGCCGCTGCGGCGGGCCTGGATCAGACGAAAGCGCATCACTGCGCTCTCTCCGTGGATGAAGCCTGCACCAACATCGTCGAGCATGGCTACCGGGGGAACAGCCCTGACCAGCAGATCGAAATGGCCTGTCGGGTTGAAGGGGGCGAACTGCGGATCGTCATTGAGGACTCCGGCCCGCCGTTCAATCCCCTGACAGCGGCTGAGCAGCCGCCAGCGGACGCGGCCCGACTGGAGGACGCGAAAATCGGCGGCTGGGGGATCGCATTCATCCGCCGCCTGATGGATCGCATCGAGTATCAGCGCATCGACGCCAGAAACCGCCTGACCCTGATCAAGCGTCTCGATGCCGTGCCGGACGAGGCGCAAAATCGGATCGACGGCCCGGAAGTGTCGCAGTTGACGGAAGCCGTCTACCTGGTGACGCCATCCGCCCGCGGACATTCAGCCCGGCTGGACAGCCTGGATGCTGTGCTGCGCGGCCTGATCGACCGGGGGCAGACGAACCTCGTCATCGACCTGAGCGCGATCGAACGAGTGACCACTGCCGATCTCAAGATGCTGGTGGGGCACTGGCGCCGCGCGCGCGATCTGAAGGGGAATGTCGTGCTGACCGGGGTGCGCCCGGCGGTGCACGAGGCATTCACCATCCTGGGTCTCGATCTGGTATTTGCGCTCGTATCGTCGCCGCACGATGCCATCGCCCATTTCAGCAAACGCCGCTGAGTGCACTGCGACCTGCCGCTCAATCGAGCGGCGGGAAGGTCAGATTGGGCTGTCCGCCGCGCCAGGCATTGGCGTTGTTGAGATCGACCTGCCCGTAAGGTGGCGAAAATGCACTGCACTCCGCCGCGGTTTCGGGTAAGTCGGTGCGCGGTGCGATCAGCGGCTGATCGGGGACGAAGTAGTTCCAGGCCGCGCGGCTGATATCCTCGATCAACGGCCAGGCGCGGGTGTAGCTGAAGAAATCGCCCTGCTCCCAGACGAAAACGGCGATCACGTAGTTGCGCCCGTTGGGGGGGAAGACGATGCCGGCGTCGCCGTGGACATTTTCCAGCCAGCCGTTTTTGTGGGCGATCCGCGCCCCCGGCGGTAGGCCGCCCTGAAGCAGCCGCTCCAGGTTATTGGAACTCATCAGCTCCAGCATCTGCCGGCATTCTAGCTGGGTGAACTCCCCGTTGGGGTAGGCGGTCATCAGACCGGAGCCGTACATCGCACAGTCGTAGATCATCTGGAACATCGTGCCCAGATCTTCTGTCGTGGTCTGATTGAACGGATCGGGGCCGGTGTTGAAGTACGGATTGGGGCGGGTCACCGGTGCGGGGATCGACCCCAGGATCTGATCGCCGCCGAGATAAAGTGGGGCGGTGAGGAACGAGTTGCGCGCGCCGATGTACTGCATGGTCTCGGTGACATCGCCGATACCAGCGAAGATGTTGTTGTCGCCGATGATCTGCATGATCAGGTTCGATGAGCTGTTGTTGCTGCACAGCAGCGACTGGGCCATCAGGAAGGCCTCATCATCGCTGGGCGCGAACAGCAGATTGCGGAAATAGTCGATCAGGATCGCGACTTTGACGGTGCTGGCGGCGGAAAAAGCGACATCGCTGTTGATATTGACCTCGGCGCCGGTCTGCAGATCGAGGATGAAGACCGAGGCCACCGTCGTCTGCCCGTCGTAGATGAAGCCGGCATTGTCCAGATAGGCGATGATGAGATCGCGCAGGCTGCTCAGATCCGGGTTGGCCGCCGTGCTGGTGGCGACGGGCAGCACGACCTGACGGTTGTCTGGATCCCGCAGCGCCGCATCGATGAGCGGCAGCGCCGCTTCGATATCGAGCACCACGCCCTCTCTGCCGGAGCGGATCGTCAGCGTGTTGAGGTCGAAATCGGCCGCCCCGGGCGGGCGATCGTAGCGCGCCGCGATCTCTTCCAGGAACTGCCGCACCAGGTTCTGCTGATAATCGGCTGATAGATTGATGCTGACCCGGCGTTCGATCTGCTGGCCGCTCAAATAGGCGAAGAAGCGCTGCCAGAAGGACTGCTCGCTTTCAGCGGCAGAGCGGGCGGCGGCCAGCATCGACTCACGGTTGGTGCGAAATCCGACGCTGGCCGGGTCGAGCAGGATCGGATTGCTGCCGTACCACAGCGTGATCGGCTGCGCGTAGGCCTGTTCCCAGCGCGCAACCGCTTCGGCTGGCGACAGACCGCCCACCTCGACGCCGGCCACGGTCACATCCGTGCCGAAGCGATCGATCTGCTGGCTGAAGCGGATCAGCTCGATCCCGAACAGCGTCGCTGCCAGCCCGATCAACCCCCAGGATAGGATCGGTAAGATCGGAAGGCCGCGCCGCGCGCGGCGTCGCGATCCCAGTCCACTCAGACTGCTGCCGGTGCTTGCCACAGCATTTCACTCCGCAATTTGACTTAGCCTGTGTGCTTGTGATAAGGAGGGTTCGGCTGCCCGTGCCGCCTCAACAGCCCGCCGATGAAACGGACTCAAGGCCGGCAGATCGCTGAACGGCGTCCAGCGATAGGTGAGCAGCTCCGCGGACAGCCGCCCGATGCCGCCGCGCGCGTGGCAGCGGTATGCCAGGTCGATGTGCAGCCCACGATCGCGCTCGAACAGGAGCAGGGGGCCGACCTCGACATCGAGTTCCAGTTCTTCGCGCAGTTCGCGTTGCAGGGTCGCATCCGGGTCTTCGCCCCAGTCAACCCAGCCGCCCGGCAGCCCCCACGGGGTGCGCGCGTGGAAGACGTGCTCCACCAGCAGCACGCGCTGATCATCGTCGATCAGCACGCCGACGACCCCTAGCGAGTAGCGGGGTCTGGTCAATCCCCAGACGCGCTGCACCCATCCCATGATCCACGGCGCGCGCCGCAGCAGGTTTGCGATCCGCCGTTTCGGCGTTAGTTGAGCCATACCGGCTAATCATACAGACAGGCTGGCCGAGCGTCAACGCGGGCTTCTCAACGGTTGACCTGTGTTCGCTAACGTTTCATCGGTCTTCGCCGGCTGTATCGTTAAGATGAGGTGCGAGATCCAAACCCTGTCCGAACCTGTGAAACCTTCATCGTATGTTATACTGTATTGCAAGAATCTAGCGATTCTGTAACGCAATTCCGATGGACAGACCAGGTGAAGCCATCGTGACGACGATCACAGCCCCATTTCTTGAGCTTTTCGTGCGACCGCCGGGCGATCTGTTCTACTTTCTGGTGGTTTTTGCGCTCGCGCAGGTCAGCCTGTTCATGGCGCTGGGGCAGCGCTTGCGCCACCCCAGGGAACGCGCCGCACAGCAGTATCTGTGGGCGGCGCTCGGCGTCGTCCTGGCCTGGTCGTCACTGCTGATCGGCGCGTTGATCGCGCTGGCCGCGAACCAGCCCGCCAACGCGCTGCTGCCGCCGATGGAGCGCGCCGTCCAGGCCATTTCGATCGCTCTGATCGCGTGGGGGTTCATCACCAGTGACAGCGAGGAGTGGGGGCTGCTGCCAGCGCTGATCCTGCTCGTCGGCATCGGCGTGATGGCGGTTGGCTATGTCAGCAGCGCGTTCGAATGGGCGACTGCGCGCACCACCGATGAGTTCAATCGAACGAGCGCAGCCACGATCTGGACGGCGATCAGCGTCCTGATCGCCGGGGGAGGGCTGCTGCTGCTGATCCTGTTCGTCCGGCGGGTGCAGGATGCACCGCTGAAAGCGCTCTATTTCCTCGTCCTGCTGATCGGCTTCGGCCTGACGCTGTATCAGACCACGCAGGGGATGCTGGCCGGGAGCGCCGCGGGGGCGGCTCGTCTGGCGTTCATCACTTCACTGGTCTTCCTGCCCGTGGCGATTTATCGTCTGGTCGTCGGCACGCTGGAAGCGGAAGTCGATCTGCTGCGCGGGACTGTGGCGCCCCCGCCCCCGGCGGTTTCACCGGATACGGCGGCGCTGTCGGCCACTGCGCGGATGAAGGCATCCGCCTCGGCGGATGATCTGCCACCGCCGCCTATCCCCCAGCAGATGGCCGCGGCTGGAACGGAGCGCGAGTCCGCCCAGCTCATGCGGGCGTTGGGGATGATGCTGGAACAGGCCAGCCCGGACACGATCCCGGAGCGGATCATCGAGGCCGCGCTGAACAGCTTGAAAGCCGATATCGGCGCGCTGCTCATCATCCAGGATGCCAATTACGCCGATGTCGCGGTGGGGATCGACCGCACGATGAAGCGCCGCTTCACCGGGACGATCAACCTCAACGATCAGCCGACCCTGCAAAATGCGATCGAACGACGGCTGCAGCGCCCGCTGTATCTGGATCGCAATCTCGATGAACTGCGCGATCTGTACACCCGGATCGATGTCGAGCAGACGGGGCCGGCCTATTTCCAACCGCTGGTGCACGAGCGCGAACTGCTGGCGGTGCTGCTGGTGGCGCTGCCCTATGCCGGGCGCGAGTTGAATGAGAGCGAGCAGGCGCTGCTCAAAGGCATCGGCATCATCGCGGCCAGTTTGCTGCGCCTCAGCTATTCGGCACAGCAGGCGCGTCTGGAGGCGGAGGGGCGGATCATTCAGGCGATGGTGCAGGGGGTCACGCCCGACGATCTGCCCGCCGATGTGGCGCTCATCCCCGCCGAGTCGGTGCGCGCCGAACTGGAAGCAGCGCGCCAGCAGATCGCCGATCTGAACCGGGAGATCGCCAGCCTGCGCCTGCTGCTCGATGACGAGCGCAGCAAAGTGACCGATGCCCTGAGCGACAGCGAAGAAGGCGCATCGATCTCGCAGCGCATCATCGCCCTGAACACGGAATATCAGAAGATGGTCGAAGAGCGCGACCGGCTGGCGCTGCGTCTGCGCGATGCGGAAACGGCGCTGGCGACGGTCAGCGCGGCGGGGCCGGGGCAGGACACCGATCAGTTGATCCGCGCGATGCTCGAGGGCGTAAACCGCGAGCGAGAGCAGCTCGTTGAGCAGCGCGATCGCCTGCAGCGCGAGCTGGACGAACTGCGCGCGGCGATCGGCGCGCCGATGCCGCAGGTCGTGCGCGAGATGATCGATCGCATCAGCGTCGAAAAGGCGCGGGCCGAACTGGAACGGGCCGAGCTGAGCGCCAAACTAACCGAGATCGAAACGCAGCTTGCCGCGCTGGGCATCAGTGGCGGCCCGGCAGGGCTGGCTCAGATCCTCGGTGAACTATACGAACAGCGGGCCGCGCTGCAGGTGCGCTACGATGCGCTGAAAGCCGAGCGCGATGCGCTCGTCCAGGAGCGCCAGCACCTTGAAGACCTGATGGCCCGTGAGGAGGAGCGCGAGACGCAGTTGCGCAAGCTGCAATCCGATCTGATCCGTCTGGCCGCCGACCGCGAAGCCATCGGGCGCAAGTACGATAAGCTCCGCGCTGAGCGCGATGAACTGCTGGCGCGGCAGGAGGCTCTGAAGACCAATCAGGATCAGGCGCTGCAGCAGGCGTCGTCGATCGAAGTCGCCCTGGAGCGTCAGCACGCGGAGGAACATTCGCTCCGCGTTCAGATCGAAGCGCTGATGACGGAGCGCAGCCAGCTCATGCGCGAGCGCGATCGGCTGCGCGCCGAGCGCCAGGCGCTGGAAATGGAGCGCGATGGTCTGCTGGCGCGCGCTGAAGGCGATCGGGAACGCCTGGCGCAGCTTGGCATCGACGGTATCGGCTCGCTGACGGCGATGATCGATGAGCTGACGACGCAGCGCACCCAGCTCGAGACGGAACTCGCTGAAGCGCGCACCAGGATCGCCGCGCTGCAGGATCGGATCGATATGCTGCAACTGCGCGCGGGCGGTGGCCAGACGCAGGTGATCTACCGGCCCGATAACCCGGAACAGTTCATCAGCATGGTGCATGAGCTGCGCACGCCGATGACCAGCATCGTCGGTTATGTCGATCTGCTGCTCAACGAGTCCGCCGGCATCCTCGGCGAAATGCAGCGCAAGTTCCTGCAGCGCGTATCGTCCAATGTCAGCCGGCTGGAAGCGATGCTGGATGATCTGGTGCGCATCACGACCCTCGATGCCGGGCGGTTCGCGCTGGAGGCGCAGCCGATCGACCTCGTTGAGATCATCGAAGATGCGGTGACCCGCGCGTCCGTCCAACTGCGGGAGAAAGAGATCGCCATCCAGCTCAATCTCGACGACGATCTGCCGCTGATCCGCGCCGATCGCGATGCCATGACGCAGGTCATCAATCAACTGCTGACCAATGCCTATCTGGTGTCGCCGGTTGGCGGGGATATCACGATTTCCGCGACGCTTTATAACGCCGCTCGATCGCTGAACGGTCACACGCCGCAAACCGACAGCATCCTGATATCGGTTCAGGATCAGGGAGGCGGTATCCCGCCTGAAGATCTCCCCCGTGTGTTTGCACGGAAGTACCGGGCTGAAAATCCGCTCGTGCCGGGACTGGGGGATACGGGGGTTGGCCTGGCGATCGCCAAAGCGCTGGTGGAGGCCCATGCTGGTGAAGTCTGGGTGGAGACGCAAGCCGGTCTTGGCAGCGCCTTCAACTGTCTGCTGCCGCTCGAACCTGTTGTGGAGTCTGCGTGATGCGCCGTGATCTGGGAAATGAACTGATCGTCGCGGTTGTGGCTGTCGCGGTGATGGCGTTCGCCCTGACTTTCGGTGTCATCATCACGCTGTCGAATGAATCGACCCGGGCGGGGGCGGTGCTGCTGCCCACGACCTCATTCACCCCGCTGACGCAAGAGACGATACCGCCGGTTGAAGCTGACCAGCCTGCCGCAGCGGCGGATATCAACCCGGCGCACCTGACAGCGACCTCTGCAATCATCGCCCTGCAGACGATCGCAGTCCAGATCACGGGCACGGCGCAGGCGCGCCTCACCCCGCCGGAAACCGCGCCCGTTCTCCCACCTACGGACCAGACCGCTGCTCCGATGTCGGTTGGACAACCGGCTGAAAGCGCTTCGCCGACGGTGACCTCACTGGCACTTCTCCCCACGCGAACGCCGGGGCCTGTGACTGCTACCCCATCGGCCACGTCGACGGCGACGTCCACGTTTACGTCGACGCCAACGTTCACGCCGACCGCGACGTCCACGTTCACGGCGACGCTGGAGCCGCCGACCGCGACGGCGACATTCACGTCCACGGCGACGTCCACGTTCACAGCGACGGCGGAGCCGCCGACCGCGACGCCGACGGCGACGCCGACATTCACGCCGACGGCGACGTCCACGTTCACAGCGACGGCGGAGCCGCCGACC
>DAOUBU010000080.1:0-39264 GCA_034432395.1 Anaerolineae bacterium | reverse complement strand
CCCCTTCGGGGGACTGAAACCTGGGCGACCTCAGCCGCGGCGAGCAGGGCAGAAACCGTTGCAGGCCTAGCCTGCCCCCTTCGGGGGACTGAAACATTTTAACCGAGGTAAAATTAACCTCGGTTGATATTAGTTGCAGGCCTAGCCTGCCCCCTTCGGGGGACTGAAACACCCGGCCACCAGCCGCGGCAGCTCGCCGCGGCGGGTTGCAGGCCTAGCCTGCCCCCTTCGGGGGACTGAAACCCAGCTCGCGGGCGCGAACGTCACCCCGCCCACGGGTTGCAGGCCTAGCCTGCCCCCTTCGGGGGACTGAAACAAAATACCTCCCGCCAGCTCGCGGGCGCGAACGACACCCGTTGCAGGCCTAGCCTGCCCCCTTCGGGGGACTGAAACTTCTCTACCTCAATCTACACTTACAGCTTAAGCCCGTTGCAGGCCTAGCCTGCCCCCTTCGGGGGACTGAAACGTCATCCCCACCATTCCGGCCCTTTGCCCGGTTTCAGTTGCAGGCCTAGCCTGCCCCCTTCGGGGGACTGAAACCGCGCCAGCCCGCCGGCGGGGGATAAAGCGGCCTTTCGTTGCAGGCCTGGCCTGCCCCCTTCGGGGGACTGAAACATATGCGTACAGCCGTCCTTGATCGGACGGCTGTACGGTTGCAGGCCTGGCCTGCCCCCTTCGGGGGACTGAAACCCCTGCCGGGTGCAGGGGTAAATCCCCCGCACCAGTTGCAGGCCTGGCCTGCCCCCTTCGGGGGACTGAAACAGCTACCCAACCGCCGCCCTTGACCGCGCGAATCGTTGCAGGCCTGGCCTGCCCCCTTCGGGGGACTGAAACCAGTACACCTGGAACCGCGGCTGCGCCGCGGTCTTGGTTGCAGGCCTGGCCTGCCCCCTTCGGGGGACTGAAACCAGGGACAGTTCACCCCAAAGACGCTCTTCCCGCGGTTGCAGGCCTGGCCTGCCCCCTTCGGGGGACTGAAACAGAACGGGTAGTGAAGCAAGGCCAGATTCACAAGAGTTGCAGGCCTGGCCTGCCCCCTTCGGGGGACTGAAACTACATGTCACGTACCCCTTATTGTCCCTCAAAACAGTTGCAGGCCTGGCCTGCCCCCTTCGGGGGACTGAAACATCTGCCCATCGTCGTTCTTGTGTGCGACGAGGAGGTTGCAGGCCTGGCCTGCCCCCTTCGGGGGACTGAAACACAATTGGCGATCTTCAGCGCAGACGGCGACGGGGTGCGTTGCAGGCCTGGCCTGCCCCCTTCGGGGGACTGAAACGGGAACAGGACGATCGTTCCCCGCCCCGCGGGCCCAAGTTGCAGGCCTGGCCTGCCCCCTTCGGGGGACTGAAACTTCTTAAACTGAGATTGCAGACCAACAGCAGGGTAGTTGCAGGCCTGGCCTGCCCCCTTCGGGGGACTGAAACTGCTCCTTGACCGCTTCGATATCGACTTCAGCAAGTTGCAGGCCTGGCCTGCCCCCTTCGGGGGACTGAAACTCCTATCTCCCCCCTATCCCCAACGCGGGGCCTGAGTTGCAGGCCTGGCCTGCCCCCTTCGGGGGACTGAAACCAGAGTTCAGGTTGAGCATGTTGTGGCTGGCATGTGTTGCAGGCTCAGCCTGTCCCCTTCGGGGGACTGAAACACTATCGGCGATGCCATCGCTGAAATGGCGTTGTGGTTGCAGGCTCAGCCTGTCCCCTTCGGGGGACTGAAACTCCCCGTATCTATTCCAGCAATGCCGAACGGCAACGGGTTGCAGGCTCAGCCTGTCCCCTTCGGGGGACTGAAACTCCAGGATCTTCAGCAGCCGGACGATAATAGCCTTGGTTGCAGGCTCAGCCTGTCCCCTTCGGGGGACTGAAACTATTGATGGTCAATCCGCGTTGCAGCACAATCTTCTGTTGCAGGCTCAGCCTGTCCCCTTCGGGGGACTGAAACTTGGGGCCGTGTTCCCAAATGACATACTCTACTCCCGTTGCAGGCTCAGCCTGTCCCCTTCGGGGGACTGAAACCCCAACAGGCGGAATGTCCGTTCCCGGAATGTTTGTGTTGCAGGCTCAGCCTGTCCCCTTCGGGGGACTGAAACACTTTCCCCATGCGCCCGAACAGTTGTGTCTTCTCGTAGGTTGCAGGCTTAGCCTGTCCCCTTCGGGGGACTGAAACATCCAGTCGTTAACCTGGTTGAAGAGCTGGTTGGGTTGCAGGCTCAGCCTGCCCCCTTCGGGGGACTGAAACGTGACGCGCGCTTCTGCCGCTAGCGCGCCGGCTCAGTTCAGGTTGAGCGGGACGTCCGGCTCATCGCTCAGGTAATGTTCGAGGAAATGGTGGACTGCGCCGTGGGCCGCGGTCGTGTTCGCCGCCGATATCCCCGGTCGGATCGTCAGGTTGTTGCTGATCATGGCCGGAAGACAGGTGCGGATCTGGTTGTTGAGGTCGGCCAGCAGCGCCGGCGGCATCGCGCTCAGCGCCCCGCCCAGCACCAGCACATGCGGCTGCACGATCAGGATCAGATTGGCGACCGCCGCCGCGATCACCCGGTTCATCAGCCGGATGACCTCCAGGCAGACGGGATGCCGCTCATCCGCCGACGCCAGGATCATCTCGAAGCGACGGCGCGGGTCGTCGATCGCCCGGATGGCCGCATACGCCGCGCGCTCGGAGGGTTCCTGGCGCGCCACGCGCTCGTCGAACAGCGCATTCACCCGGTGGATGGACAGCAGCGCGTCCGGGTCGGCAACCGCATCGGCGCCGGGGATGCGCAGCAGGGAGCCAGCGATCAAACCGGCATTCCCCAGCGCGCCGCGGTAGAGCGCCCCGTTCAGGAACAGGCTGGCCTTCACCCCTTCATCGAACCCCAGGTAAACCAGATGCTGATCGCCCGACAGCCCGCCGCTTCGCAGTTCCGCCAGCGCCATGCAGTCGATATCGTTGGCGATCCGGATCGGCAGATCCAGCGCCGCGCGCAGGTGCGTGCAGATGGGGAAATTTTCCCAGCCGGGCACGCGCCCGATCATCAGGATATCCCCCGATGGCGGATCGATGAAACCGGGTGACGCGATCCCGATGCCGAGCACGACCCGACCGGGCAGGGCGGCGCGCACCTCATGGACATAATCGATGATCGCGGCCAGCGCCCCGCCGGGCTGCGATGCCGGCTCATCAAAACGGCGCCGCTCATGCAGGATCGTCCCGCTCAGATCGGTTGTGATCAGATGGATCCCCGGAAGCTGTAAGTGAACGCCGACGATGGCGTAGTAGGTGGTGTCCAGCCCATAGATTTTCGGCGGACGGCCCCCGTTGGTCTCCCCCTGGCCGACG
Source organism: Anaerolineae bacterium (assembly GCA_034432395.1). Taxonomy (GTDB): domain Bacteria; phylum Chloroflexota; class Anaerolineae; order Aggregatilineales; family Phototrophicaceae; genus Flexifilum. Next base: position 35,946 of record DAOUBU010000080.1, on the reverse strand, counting down.
ATGCGAATCCAGTGGGCTTCGGCCAGATCCTGCACCGCCTTGCGCAGTGTTGGCAGGCTCACCTGCACATCCGCCTGCAGATCGGCCAGCGAACGCGGGGCCTGGCGCAGGCATCTGAGGATACCGGTATGCGGCTGCATCGAAATTCCTGTGATCATCGGTTGACTTTTATAAAAACTTTTACAAAATAGATATCAAAAGTAGATCGACATTCCGGTGAAGTGGATTGATTATGGCATTAAATGGCAGTGCAGCCTATAGCGGCCTGCGGGTCTACTATGGGGATATTCACAACCACTGCGCGATCAGCTACGGGCACGGGCCGCTGGCCGCGGCTTTCCACAATGCCCGTCTTCAGCTCGATTTTGTCAGCGTGACCGTGCACGGCGCGTGGCCCGATCTGCCCGAACACGATCCCGAACTGGGGTATCTGGTCGATTACCACCGCACCGGCTTCGACCAGGCCCAGCAGCAGTGGGCGGACTACCTGGCCCAGACGGAACGCGCCAATATCGACGGGGAGTTCGTCACCTTCCCCAGCTTCGAATGGCATTCCTGCGAATTCGGCGATCACTGCATCTATTTCAAAACCGGCGGCGATCAGGGCATTCTGGCGGATCGAGATCTCGCGTCGCTGCGCGCCACGTTGAAATCGCTGGGGACGCCGGCGCTGCTGCTGCCGCATCACATCGGCTACCGGCGCGGCTTTCGCGGCATCAACTGGGATGCTTTCACCGACGAGCTGTCCCCGGTTGTCGAGATCTTCTCGTTCCACGGCTTGTCGGAAAGCAGTGAGGGGGCCTACCCCTACCTGCACTCGATGGGGCCGCGCCATGAGCAGAGCAGCGCGCAGTACGGCTGGGCGCAGGGGCATCTCTTCGGGGTGATCGGCTCGACCGATCATCACAATGCCTTTCCCGGCAGCTATGGCTACGGACGGCTGGCGGTGTGGGCGCCGGCGCTGACGCGCGACGCCATCTGGGATGCGATCCGCCAGCGGCGCACTTACGCGCTGACGGGCGATCGGATCGAACTGGCCTTTTCGCTCAACGACCAGCCGCTCGGCAGCGTGCTGCCCCCGGCGGCTGAACGCGCGATCGCCGTGGAGGTACGCGCCGGCGGCGCGATCGACTACATCGACGTGCTGCACAACAACCGCATCATCCACCGGGAGAACGTTTTCCCGACGCGCCGCACCAGCGGCAGGTACAAGGTCGCGATCGAGGTCGGCTGGGGCGAACGCGAGGACGAAACGGACTGGGATCTGGCGCTGGCCGTGGACGGCGGAACCCTGTGCGGCGTCGAGCCGCGCTTTCGCGGTCATGGCCCGACCGCCGCACCCGAAGCGGATGCCGACTTCGCCTACTCCCATCTGGCGCAGCCCGCGCCCAATCGCGTCCACGTTCGGACGCGGACACGGCAGAATCCCTCGCTGCACACGCCGGCCACCGAAGGGGTCTGTCTCGAGATCGACGGGGACGCCGGCACACGCCTGACGGCGATCGTCAACGGGCAGCCGCACGAGCTGCGCCTGGGCGATCTGTTCGATGGCGCGCGCACCTTTTACCTGGGCGGCTTCGTCTCTCCGGCGATCTGCTTCCACCGGGCCATCCCGGAAGATGAATACCAGCGCAGTTTCACCCTGACGCATACGGGCAGCCCGAGCGGGCGAGACTGGTATTACGTGCGCGTGCGTCAGCGCAATGACCAATGGGCCTGGAGTTCGCCGATCTGGGTCGGCGATCCGCTGTCCCCCTGATTCAATCCAGCCACTGCCGGCGCGGTCGAACGGCATGGATTGAAACACTGTCCGAGTCCCGTGTTGAAAGGAGCGGCCCAGCCACTACCCACAATCCCATTCAGCGGTATTTGCATCGGTATCGCGGTCAATAGCTCAGTGAGATGAACGATCTACACAATGAAAGGAATTGGATCATGCGAAAACTGTTTCTTCTGATCCTGCTGCTGGCGTTCCCGCTGTCGCTGGTCGTCGCCCAGGACAGCGCGATCAACTGCGGGACGACCGATGAAGTGACGATCACCTACGTGGGCGATCCGGCTGGCAGACATCCGATCGCTGAAGCCGCGGCGATCGAGCGCTTCATGGCGGCCTGCCCGAACATCACCGTCGAACGGATCGAAGGTTCGGCCAACGGGCAGGAACTGCTCTCCACTTATCTCTCGGCGTTTGAAGCGCAGAGCGGCGACTTCGACGTCATCCGCGTCGATGTCATCTGGCCAGGCCTGCTGGCCCCCCACCTGCTCGACCTGTCTGAATACGTGTCGCAGGAACAGATCGACTCGTATCTCCCCGCGCTGGTCGTCAACAACACCGTCGATGGGCGGCTGGTGGCGCTGCCGCTGCGCATCGGTTTCGGCATGCTCTACTACCGCACCGATCTGCTGGAGAAATATGGGTTCACCGCGCCGCCCGCGACCTGGGATGAACTGACGGAAATGGCCCGGGTGATCCAGGAGGGCGAGCGGGCCGAAGGGAATACGGAATTCTGGGGCTTCGTCTGGCAGGGCAACGCCTACGAGGGGCTGACCGCCAACGCGCTGGAATGGCAGGTCTCCAACGGCGGCGGCTCGATCGTCAGCCCGGAGGGCGAGATCCAGGTCAATAATCCGGCGGCCATCGCCGCGTTCGAGCGCGCGGCTGGCTGGGTCGGCACGATCAGCCCGCCGGGCGTCACCTCGTATGCGGAGGAGGACGCGCGCGCTGTGTGGCACGCGGGCAACGCTGCTTTCATGCGTAACTGGCCGTATGCCTACGCCTCCACGCTGGGCAGCGAAGTGATCGCGGACAAATTCGATGTCGCGCCGCTGCCGGCGGGCGATTCGGGGCGCGGCGCGGCGGCACTGGGCGGCTGGCATATCGGCGTTTCGCGCTACAGCGAACATCCGGAGGCGGCGGCGGCGTTTGCCGCTTACTTCACCAGTGCCGAGTCCGAACTGCTGTATGCGATCGAGACGGCGGCCCCGCCGGCGATCACGGCGCTGTACGAGCGGCCCGAACTTCAGGCGGCGATCCCGTTCGCCCGGGCGAGCATCGTCGAGGTCGCCACGCCGCGCCCATCCACGGTGACGGCTGGGCTGTACAATCAGGTTTCGACGCTGTATTTCACCGCCGTGCACTCGATCCTGACCGGTGAGGAAGACCCGGAAACCGCGCTGGAAGTGCTGGAACTCGATCTGGCTGCACTGCTCGGTCAGTAGAGACTCGCATCGATCTCGTCCGTCTGGGGCGGCGCTGACCGCCCCAGACCCGGCAAAATACGCTATCCTGTCCGGCATAGGCGCACCGGAGCGGCCATGAGTTCCATCACGGCACGGATCAACTCAGCAGGAACAGATGCCCCGACGCCCGGGCGTTGGGCGGCGGTCGGCGGACGGCTGTTGAGCGCGTATTTCCTCACGATCGGGCTGGCGGCCATCGGGCTGCTGGCCGCGGCGGCCGCCTCGGACGCGGGGATTCAGTCCGCGCTCGGGCTGGTCGAAACAGCGGACGGAGAGCCGCGCCCCTCGCTGATCCTGGCGTTTCTGGTCAATTTCGGCATCGTGCTGCCCGTGCTCATCCTCATCATCGGGGGGATCTTCATCGCTCTCGGCATCCGGCTGTGGCGGCGGCAGCGCTCCGCAGCGCGCTGGGCCAGCATCGCGCTGATCTGGCTGATCGTCGGCGCCGTTTTCCTGGGGGCGCTCAATCTGATCGACGAGGTGCAGCGCATCGGCCAACTGCGCGATGCAGCCTTCACGCTGAGTTCGCTTTCCGTACTGCTGCTGCCCGCCGTCGTGCTGGTTTCCGCCCTGGCGGCCCTGCTGTGGCTGGGGCGCAACCTCGAATCGGCCTATCAGGGCGCGGTCAACCTGAACGACGATACCACCCGGCTGGCCTGGAGCCTGCTCATTCCGACGCTGGCGGTGGTCATCCTGGTGGCGGCGCGCCCGCTGGAGCAGACCTTCATCCGCAGCCTGACGGATAAGCGCTTCGCCAGCCAGGAAGTGCCGCAGTTCGTCGGCCTGGATAATTACGCCCGGCTGCTGGGGATACGCCTGGATCTCGTCGAATGCCGGCGCGACGATCCCACTGCGCCGTGCGCGCTGCGGCCCAACGGGGAGATCCGCTGGCAGTCGATCCCGTCCGACCTGCTGCAGGCGGGGTACCGCACCGCCTGGAATATTTACCTGCCGACGCTGCTGGGGCCGGATCGCTCGCTGGCGATCAGCAGCCGGGACGCCGATTTCCTCAAAGGCGTGGCCACCACGTTGGTTTTCACCGTGACCTCCGTCTCGCTCGAGCTGGTGATCGCGCTGTTCATGGCGCTGACGGTGAACTCGAACTTCGCGGGCCGGGGGATCATGCGCGCGATCATGCTCATCCCCTGGGCGATCCCGACGGTGATCTCGGCGCGCCTGTGGGAGCTGATGCTGAAAGATACCAGCGCGGGGATCATCAATCGGGTCATGCTCGATTTCGGCCTGATCAGTCAGCCGCAGGCGTGGCTGTCGGAACCGTCGCTCCAGCTTCCGGCGGCGATCATGGTCGATGTCTGGAAGACGTCGCCCTTCATGGCGCTGCTGCTGCTGGCCGGGCTGCAGCTCATCCCATCCGATCTGTATGAAGCGGCGGATGTGGACGGGGCCAGCCGTCTGCGTCAGTTGTTCGCCATCACCCTGCCGCTGCTGCGCCCGACGATCGTGGTGGCGCTGGTGTTCCGCACGCTGGATGCGCTGCGCGTATTCGACCTGTTCAACGTGCTGTTCGGGCGCCAGCAGCTCTCGATGGCCACCTACAATTATGAAATGCTCGTCAACAATCAACAGGATGGCTATGCATCGGCGGTCAGCGTGATGATCTTCCTGCTGATCTTCATCTTCGCGGTCGCCTATGTGCGCTTCCTCAAAGTGGAGACCAACTGATGAGCACGAGCGGGATCACAAAAATCCTTCAACGCCTGCTTTTTTACGCCGCGGTCGCCGCGATCGCCGTGTATGCCCTGTTTCCGTTCTACTGGGCGCTCAATACATCGTTTAAGACCGAGAGCGAAATGTTCCAGCGGGCCACATACCTGCCCCAACAGCCCACCCTGAAAAATTACGAATACGTCTTTCGCAATGGCACGTTCATCCGGGCGCTGGGCAATTCGGCGTTCGTCTCCGGCTCGACGGCGGTGCTGTCGCTGGTGGTGGGGTCATTCGCCGCCTACGCGCTGGGCCGTCTGCGCTTCAAAGGGCGGACGATCCTGCTCTATCTCGTCCTGACGATGACCATGTTCCCGATGATCTCGATCCTGTCCGGCCTGTATACGATCGTGCGCGAGGCGGGGACGTTCGGCACCCCGTTCGCGCTGATCATGACATACCCGGTGTTCACCCTCCCGTTCACGGTATGGGTGCTGACCAGCTTCTTCCGCGGCCTGCCGGAAGAACTCGAACAGGCGGCGCGCGTCGATGGGGCGACCGCTTTCCAGACGTTCCGCCTGATCCTGCTACCGCTGACGGCCCCGGCCCTGGTCACAACCGGGCTGCTGGCTTTCGTCAGTTCGTGGAATGAATACCTGTTCGCGCTCAATTTCACGGTCACCGCGCCATCTGCGCAGACCGTGCCAGTCGCCATTGCGCGCTTCAGCGGCTTCGAAAGCCAGCAGGAACCGATCGCGGAGATCATGGCGGCGGCAATGGTGGTCACGATCCCGCTGGTACTGCTGGTGCTGCTCTTCCAGCGGCGCATCGTCGCCGGGCTGACGGCTGGCGCGGTCAAGGGATAGGCCGGCATGACTGACCTGATCCTCATCGACTGCCACGATCTCGGTCGGCATCTGGGCTGCTACGGGCACGCCACGCTCACCAGCCCGGCGCTCGATCGGCTGGCCGGGGACGGCGTGCGTTTCGCCAACAGCTTCTGCACCGCGCCGCAGTGCAGCCCCAGCCGGGCCACGCTGTATACCGGGCGCTATGCTCACGCCAACGGGATGTTCGGGCTGGCTCATGATCCATTCAACTGGCGGCTGCACGACGATGAGATCTACCTGCCGCGCTACTTTCAGCGCGCCGGGTACGAGACCGCTCTGATCGGCGGCCAGCACGTGACGGCCAGCGATCGCGAAGCGACGCAGCGCCTCGGTTTTGACCACGTATCGCTCAGCCGCGATGCGGCGCAGATCACGGCGGAAGCGGCGGCGTTCATCCGCGGGCCGCACGCGCGCCCCTACTACCTCCACATCGGTTTTTACGAGACCCACCGGGACGAAACGGGCGGCTTCACCCATACGCCGCCCGACATGCAGAAAGGGATCGCGGTTCCGCCATACCTGCCGAACACCCCCGAAGCCCGACAGGAATTCGCGGCGTTTCAGGGCGCGGTCAGGCGGCTGGATGCCGCGGTCGGCGCGATCGCCGCCGCACTGGATGACGCCGACCGCTCCCGCGATACCTGGCTGATCTTCACCACCGATCACGGCATCGCGATGCCGCGCGCCAAATGCACGATGTACGACCCCGGCATCGAGACCGCCCTGATCATGCGCGCGCCGCCGTTCGGGCTGGTGGGCGGGCGGGTGATCGATGCGCTGATCAGCCACGTCGATCTGGTGCCGACGGTGCTGGAAGCGTTCGGGCTGCCGATCCCTGCCGGGCTTCACGGGCGCAGTTACTGGGCGCTGCTGCAGGGCCGCCCGTACACCGCCCGGACGCATCTCTTCGCCGAAAAGACCTATCACACCGCATACGAACCGCAGCGCGCCCTGCGGACGGAGCGCTACAAGCTGATCGTCAACCTGGAAGTAGACATCATCAATGTGCCCGCCGATATCCAGCACAGCCCGATCTACCCGCAGATGATCCCGGAACTGACGCAGGAGCGCCCGCCGGTTGAGCTGTACGATCTGGCCGCCGACCCGCTGGAAAAACACAACCTGGCCGATCAGCCCGACCTGGCCGCGATCAGGCAGGAACTGCTGGGGACGCTGTACGCCTGGATGCGCGATACCGGCGATCCGATCCTGAACGGGCCGATCCCGTCCCCGTACTATCACCGGGCCATCGATCTGCTGCGCGGGGCGGCTGCATCATGAAATACGACATCCTGGTCTACGGGCCGCTGTTCTGCGACCTGATCTTCACCGATCTGCCCGCCATGCCCGCCCTCGGCAGAGAGATCTTCGCCGGCGGCTTCACGATCGCCATCGGCGGCAGCGCGATCGTCGCGGCGGCGCTGCACCGGCTCGGCGCGCAGGTCGGGCTGATCGCCGAACTGGGCAGCGATCCACTGAGCCAGATCGCGCGGACGCTGCTCGATGATCTGGGCCTTGACCGACGCCTGATCCGCGAACACGACCGGCCGCTGCCGCAGGTCACGGTGGCGCTGTCGCTGCCCGCCGATCGCGCTTTCATCACCCGCTTCGAGCGGCCCGCCGCGCCACCCGACCTCGCGGCCATCCTGCGCGACAACCCGGCCCGTCATCTGCACGTCTCCAGTTTTCTGGCGGTGCAGGAAACGCCGGAGGCGGCGTCGATCGCGCGGGCGGCGGGGATGACGGTCTCGATGGATCCGGGCTGGGACGAGACGGCGCTGCGCGATCCCCGGGTGCGCGCTATGATCCGCGATCTCGACATCTTCCTGCCCAGCCGCGCGGAGCTGTGCTGGATCGCCGGGACGGACGACGTCGAAAGCGCGCTCACCTCCGTCAGCCGTGCGATGACATCCGGCCTGGTCGTGATGAAAGACGGCAGGAACGGCGCGATCGCGGTGGGCAGCGATGTCCACCAGCGCGTCGGCGCGCTGCCCGTCGTCCCGGTGGATACCACCGGAGCCGGCGATGCGTTCGATGCCGGTTTCCTGTATGCATTCGTCCGGGGCCAGCCGCTGACCGCCTGTTTGCAGTACGGCAGCGTATGCGGCGCGCTGGCCACCACCGCCGTCGGCGGCGCGACGGCAGTACCGACCCTGAAGGAGGTTGACGCATGGCTGTCAAAATTGCCATCATAGGCGGGGGGAGCGCTTACGCCCCCGGCCTGATCAGTGCGTTCATCCATCATGCCGCCGATTTTCCGGGGGCTGAACTGGCGCTGATGGATATCGCCCTACCGGAACTGCACATCGTCCACCAGTTGGGCGAGAAGCTGATCCGCGCCGCCGGGGTGGATCTGCGCATCAGCGCGCACCGCGATCAGCGCGAGGCCATCGCCGGGGCGGATTACGTGCTGACGACCTTTCGCCAGGGCGGTTTTGAAGCGCGCCATCAGGATGAGAGCGTGCCGCTGCGCTTCGGCGTCATCGGCCAGGAGACGATCGGCCCCGGCGGTTTCTTCTTCGCCATGCGCACGCTGCCCGTGATCCGGCGCATCCTCGACGATATCCGGACGCTGGCCCCCGGCGCGGTGCTGGTCAACTACACCAACCCCACCCAGATCGTCGCCGAAGCGGTGACGCACTTCAGCGCTGTGCCCTGCATCAGCATCTGTGACCAGACCGGTGAAGACCGAAGCAAGATCCTGCACGCGCTCGATCGACCGAATGCCGTCGTCGAGCTGGAATCGATCGGGCTGAATCATGCGACCTGGAGCACCCGCTTCACCATCGATGGCGAAGACGGGGTCGAGCTGATGATGCGCCACTGCGACCGCGTGCTGGCGCGGCCCGATGTGTCCAACCGGGTCAAGCGGCAGTTCCGGCTGGCGCGGGAATACGGGCGGCTGCCCAACAGCTACCTCCAGTACTACTATTTCCGCGAAGAGACGGTGGCCGAGGCGCAGGCCGCGCCGAAAACCCGCGCTCAGGAGATCCTGGAGGCGCTGCCCGGCTACTATCAGCATTTCCGCGAGCAGATCGCGGCGGACGTGCCGCGTCTGACCCATGTGCGCGGCGGATCGATCTTCGGCGATATGGCGGTTGAAGTGCTGCGCAGCCTGCATCGGCGCGACGGCGGCATCCACATCCTCAACGTCCCCAACCGCACCGCGCTGCCCGATTTCGCCCCCGATCGCGTGGTCGAAGTGCCTGCGCGGGTCGAACGCGCCGGCGCGACGCCGCTGGTTCAGGAACGCCTGCCCTCAGCGGTCGTCGGGCTGCTGCATATGCTGGCTGAATATCAGTGGCTGGCCGCCGAAGCGATCTGGCACGGTGACCGGCGCGCGATCGAACAGGCGCTGGCATCTAACCCGCTGGTGCTGTCGCTGCCGCTGGCCCGGCAGCTTCTCGACGCGATCGAGCCGCTGCAAGCGCCCTATTTCGAGCTGGCGGAACGGCGCTGATATATCCCCCGTCCGTCCACCTGTGGTATAGTCGGAGGTGCAGCGCGCTGTGATCACAGTGCGCTGCGCCGCGTCTAACTGCCGGCGCGGCCCCGATAGACAGCTCGAGGGAGTCACTGTTCACCCATGCGCACCGCACCGCGCTTCATCCGCCTGACCGTGTTCGTTTTCGTTCTGCTGGCCGGCCTGCCGCTGTTCGCCCAGCCGACCGCCTGCGCCGATCCCTTCGGCGGGGCGGCGCTGCGCTTCGACCCCGCGGACTGGCCGCGCACCGATTTCTGCCGGGCGATCGCCGGGCTGGACTGGACGACGATCCGCAGCGGCGGCGTCCCGCCCGACGGCATCCCGGCCATCGACTTCCCCCACTTCGAATCCGCCGCGCAGGCCGATGACTGGCTCGAACCGCAGTCCCCGGTGCTGGCCGTGGTCATTGACGGCGCAGCGCGCGCCTATCCGCTGGCGATCCTGATCTGGCACGAGGTGGTCAACGACGTGCTCAACGACGTCCCGATCGCGGTCACCTTCTGCCCGCTGTGCAACACCGGCCTGGTGTTCGACCGCCGGCTGACGATCGACGGCCAGACCGTCGTGCTCGATTTCGGCGTCACCGGCAACCTGCGCAGCAGCAACCTGATCCTGTACGACCGCCAGACGGCCTCGTGGTGGCAGCAGTTCACCGGGGAAAGCCTCGTCGGGGCGTATGCCGGCCAGCGGCTGACCGTCCTGCCGTCGCGCATCATCGGCTTCGGCGAATTCACCGCCCGCTACCCGGACGGGGAGATCCTCAGCCGCGATACCGGCTTCATGCGCCAGTACGGCGTCAATCCGTACATCAGCTACGAGCGCAATCAACCGTTCCTGTTCGACGGCCCGGCGGATTCGCGCTTGCCGACGATGGATTACGTGCTGGCCGGGTTGATCGGCCCGGAGGCGGAGCCGGTCGCCTACCCGTTCACCCTGCTGAGCGAGCGGCGCGTCATCAACGACGAGGTGGGCGGAGTGCCGGTCGTGGCCTTCTGGCAGCCGGGGACGGTCAGCGCGCTGGATGAGCCGAACATCAACGCCTCGCGCGATCTGGGATCGGCGGCGCTGTACGTGCGCCGGCTGGGCGATCGCGTGCTGACGTTCACTGTCGATGAGACGGGCAGCATCCGCGATGCCGAGACGGGCAGCACCTGGAACCTGTGGGGCGAAGCGATCGCGGGCGACCTGGCGGGGCAGGCGCTGGAACCGGTGATCGCCGCCCAGCACTTCTGGTTCGTCTGGGCGGCCTTCTACCCCGAAACGCGCATCTACGCCGAGGAGTCGTGAGCGGGCGTCATCCCTGCGCGAGCGCATCGAGCAGCGCCCGGATGCCCGCTTCAGCGATGGCGACGTCGTCCATCTCCGGCAGGCCGCTGACGCCGACCGCGCCGACGACCTGCCCCTCGACGACGATCGGGACGCCGCCGCCCCATGCTGTGTAGCGCAGATCGCCGAAATTGGTCATCGGAAAGCCCTCGTGACGCGAGGCCTGGCCCACCGCCAGCGAGGGCTTGCGTTCGCGCGCGGCGGTGAAGGCCTTGTTCTGGGCGATGACGATCGATGGCAGGGGCGCGCCGTCCGTGCGCAGCAGGGCGAGCAGCTCCCCGTGTTCATCGGCCACGGCGACCACCGCGCCCCGGCCATCGGCTTCGAGCGCCCGGCGGCAGGCCTCGATCACGAGCATGGCATCGGCATGAGACAGGATCAACTGCTGGCGCATGATTTTTCCCCCTGGGTGCTGGCATGATGGATGATGACGTTCACTGTACCACATCCGTGCCCGTTCGGACGAATGCGGGCGCGAGGCGGGCGCAGCGCGCTGCGCCCCTACCACAACGGGGGGATGCCCCGGACGAATGCGGGCGGGGCGACGGGCGCAGCGCGCGGGGGGGATGGGACGAACGGGCCAGGCGGATCGATCAGGCGCTGGCGGCCTCGCGCTCTTCCCGGCTGAACAGGATGGTGCGCGCATCGCTGACGAATTTGACCGTCCCGATGATGAGCGCGAAGATCTCCAGCCGCCCCAGCAGCATGCCGAAGCTCTGGATGAGCAGCAGGCTGTCCGGCAGGTTCGGGCTGGTGATGCCGCCGGTCAGCCCGACGTTGCCCAGCGTGCTGGCGAATTCGAACATGCTCTCTTTGAGGGGGTAGCCGAAGGCGGCGAAGACCCCGCTGCCGATGAGGAAGATCGTCAGGTACATGCCGAAGAAGAGCGCCACCTGCCGCACCTGCCGATCGTCGAGCAGGGCGCGCCGGTCGCCATGCCAGATCGCCGGCTCGTTGACCATGTGACGCGGCATGAAGGCGCGGCGGATCTCCCAGACGATCGCCTTATAGAGGATGTAGATGCGGTACAGCTTGATCGCGCCGGAGGTGGAGCCGGTGCTGCCGCCCACCGACATCAGGAAGATCAGGATCAGCCAGCCGAACTCGCTCCAGTTGAAGTAATTCGGCACGCTGGTGAACCCCGTCCCGGACAGGGCGGAGATCGCCTCGAACACCGCCGCGCGCGCCGCCTTGAACGGTTCGTACAGCGGGGCGGTCACGATGACGAACAGCAGCAGCGCGCACACGGCGATCAGCAGCGTGCCCAGGCGCAGTTCCCCGTCGCGCGCCGCCGTGCGCACCCGGCGCTGGAGCAGCATGAACGCCGTCAGGAAGTTCATCGCCCCCAGCAGCATCAGGATGCACGTCACCGCCTCGACCGCCGGGCTGTCCCAGTAGCCGATCGACTCGACGCGCGTCGAAAAGCCGCCGGTGGAAAGCGCGGCGAAAGCGTGGTTGGTGGCGTCGAACCAGCCCATGCCGGCCAGGCGCAGCGCCAGCACGCCGAAAATGATGTAGCCGATGTAGATGCGCAGCACGATGCCCGCCGACTGGCGCACGTGCGGGGCCAGTTGATCGGTGCGGCCTTCCGCCATCACCAGCCCCCACAGCGCCCCGCCGCCCGCGCCCGCCCCCAGCGCGATGATGGCGATGCCCGCGCCGCCCGCAAGCTGGATGAAACTGCGAAAGAACAGGATCAGCTTCGGCGCGGCGGTGACGTCGATGACGGTCAGGCCGGTCGTCGTCCAGCCGCTGGTGGACTCGAACAGGGCGTGGACGAAGGTCATCTGATAGCTGACGATGAACGGGATCGTGCTGACCAGGATCGCCACCACCCAGATGCCGACCACGATGACCGATCCCTCCTGCAGCGTCAGGCTGAGCGCGGCGCTGGGCGCGAAACGCGCATGCAGGTACGTCCCCAGCGCGATCAGCGGCAGCGCCGCCAGCAGGAAACCGCCGGCCAGCGCGGCCTCGTCCGGGAAGAAGGGGATGAGCAGCAGCGGCACGAGGTGCAGGCCGCCGATGACGATCAGCAGTTGGCCGGTGTAGCCGACCAGGGTGTGATAACGGCTGCGGAGGTATCGCTGTTGGCGCATACGGGGGAGTCGCCTGTCAATCCGGGCAGCCGCACAGCAGATCGAGATCGCGTTTCTGATGTTCCGGGTGGCTGACCAGCACCAGATGATCATCGGCCTGCAGGCGCGTGCTGCCGCGCGGCACGATCACCTCGTCATCGCGGATGATGCAGGCGATCAGCGAATTGCCGGACAGTTCCAGTTCGGTCAGGGTTTTGCCGACGGCGGGCGAGTCTTCATGCAGACGCACGTCAGCGACATTGATGCGGCCCTGCGCCAGCGGCATCAGCGTCGTGATGTCCTCAAAGTCGGTCTCCTGATCCAGGATCGAGCCGATGATGCGCGTCGCCGAAAACGGGTGGGTGACGCCGAGCTGCCTGAACACGTCTTCGTTGTCCGGGTCGTTGACCTGGGCGATCGTGCGCGGCACGTCGAACAGCCGCTGGGCGATCTGGCAGGCGATCAGGTTGTCCTGATCGTGGCTGGTCAGGGCCAGCAGCACATCGGCCTGACGCGCGCCCGCCTCCTCCAGGATCTGCACGTGAGTGCCGTCGCCCAGCACGACGGTCGCTTTGGTCTGCTGGGCCAGCAGCCGGCTGCGCACCGGGTCACGGTTGATGATGGTGACGTGGTAGCGGCGGCGCACGAACTGCCGCGCGAGAAAATAAACGGTCTGATTGCCGCCGATGATGATGACGCGCACGCCGAACTTATCCTAACACCTTGAGGAAGGCCTCGGTGGACAGCACGGTGGGGCTGATGGTTTCGATGCCGAAACCCCGGTAGATCTCCTCGCGCGGCGGATCGAACACGCGCGCGACGACGCGCGGCACATTGAAGACCGTCCGCGCGACCTGGGCGACCATCAGATTGGTGTTGTCGGAGGTGGTGGTGGCGAACAGGTAGTCGGCCAGATCGACCCGGGCTTCGCGCAGGACGTGCAGCTCCACCGCATCGCCGATCAGTTTGTAGCCGCTGAAATCGTTCGACAGCTTGTCGAACGCCGCCTCTTTCTGGTCGATGACGACGATGCGATGCCCGCTCTTGCTCAGCCGATTGGCGAGCGCGCCGCCCAGACGTCCGCAGCCGACGATGACGATGTGCTGAGACTGTGCCATAAATTTGCACTTGCAAATAATCCGCTGGAAGCTTTCGGTGCTGTAACGTTATACAGTCTAGCAGGGCTGGCCAGCGCGGTCAATTGGGTGCTGCTGCGGGGAACCCCCCGGAAATGTGGGGGACGTTGCGAGGAGAACAAGCAGGGTAAATGAGCGCAGGGGGCTTCCCCGCTGACCGGGCGTTCAGCCGGGCGATCAGCGGGGAAGCGGGGAGATCAGCAGCGGTCGATCAGCACTCGCTGTAGCCGCAGGTCAGGCACTTGCGGCAGCCCTCGGCGCGGATCAGCGAGATCGTGCCGCACGCCGGGCAGATATCGGCCCCGGCCATGACCGTCAGGTGGCCGTTTTCCGCCGCGCGCGCGTCACCGGTCGGGGCGCTGGCCGCCGCGGCGGACGAATGGTTCTGCCCGCCGTTGAACAGACTGAGCTGCTGCGCCTGCTCGGCGGGGAAGTACTGCTCCATCAGCGCGCCGGCCACGGCATCCGGCAGGGAGAGCACGCGCGTCGGCCCCATGCCGTAGATGCGCGCCCCGCCGATATCCTTGAGCTGATCGATGATCAGCTTGAGCATCTGCAGCCGGTTGCCCGGCGCGGTCGTGCGGAGCTGGAGGCTGATCATGCGGCCCAGCCCCTCGGCATCGGCCTGGAGATCGCTGCCCGCCTTGCCCGGCGCGGTGATGAAGACCTCGAACGGATAGCCGTTCTCATCGCTGTTCATCGTGATGTAGGCCGTGCCGAAGCCGGTCTTCGTGCTCACGGTGACGCCGGTCAGCTTCTTCGGGCGCGGCCAGACGCGGTGCGGCGTCGCAGCGGGTTCCACAGCCTTCGGCGCTTCAGCGGCGGTCTCTTTCTTCAAACTGGCCATCTCGGACTCGGCGCGCTCATCGCCCTTGAGCATGAGCACCTGTTCGTCGCGGCTGCCATCGCGGTAGACCGTGCCGCCCTTGCAGCCCAGTTCGTACATGTATTCGTACAGCTTGCGCGTCTGTTCGACGGTGTAGTGGTTGGGCAGGTTGCTGGTCTTGCTGATGCTGCTGTCCACCCAGCGCTGCACCGCCGCCTGCACCTTGACGTGTTCCTCCGGCGTCAGTTCCATCGCCGTGACGAAGTAATCCGGCAGTTCGGTCGCGCCGGGGTGCGCCTCGAACCACTCCTTGACCAGCGGAACCTGTTCCTCGTGCAGGCCCAGGCGCGACTTGCGGTAATACACCCAGGAGAAGAACGGCTCGATGCCGGTGGACGTGTTGACCATCGTCCCGGTTGTGCCGTTCGGGGCCTGGGTGAGCAGGGTGACGTTGCGGATGCCCTTGCGCCGCACCCGCTCGCGGATATCCTCCGGCATGGTCTGCATGAAGCCGGACTGGAGGAATTTCTCCGCATCGAACAGCGGGAAAGCCCCCTTCTCCTCGGCGAGTTCGGCGGAGGTTTCGTAGGCGGCGCGGGCGATGAAGCCGTACAGCTTGTCGATGAAGGCCACCGACTCATCGCTGCCATAGCGGATGCCCAGGCGGATCATCAGCTCGGCCAGCCCCATGTTGTTCAGGCCGACGCGGCGCTCGCTGAGCTGCTGCTTCTCGTTCTCCTCGAAGAAGTAGGGCGTGCTGTCGATGACGTTGTCGAGGAAGCGCACGGCATAGCGCACCGCGCGATCGAGGTCGTCCCATTTGACGTCGTGCCGGTCGGCGTCGTAGAAGCGCGCCAGGTTGATCGCGCCCAGATTGCAGACGCCGAAGCCCGGCAGGCCCTGTTCGCCGCACGGGTTGGTCGCGATGATCGGCGAGTGATACCAGCTATTCGACATCTTGTTGTAGCGCTCGCGGAAGAACACGCCCGGTTCCGCCGAGGCCCACGCGCTTTCGATGATCGCATCCCACACCGCGCGCGCCTTGACGACGCGGTGCGTGATCACCGGATAACCTTTGGCCTGCCACTGCTCGATATTGCCGTCCCACTCGTCGTCGTAGCGGGGGTGATGGGTATCGGGGAAGATCAGCGGCCAGTCGCCATCGGTCTTGATCAGCTCCATCAGCCGGTCGCTGACGCCGACGCTGATGTTGGCGTTGGTGATCTTGCCCGCCTCGCGCTTGCTGTTGATGAAATCGAACACGTCCGGATGCCAGTCGTCGAGGATGAGCATCAGTGCGCCGCGCCGGGATCCTCCCTGTTCGATCAGGCCGGTGACGAAGCTGTAGAGCGCGCCCCACGAGACCGCGCCGCTGGAACGGCCGTTGACGCCCTTGACGTAGGCGTGGCGCGGGCGCAGGCTGCTGATGTTGATGCCCACGCCCCCCCCGCGCGACATGATCTCGGTCATCTGGCGCAGCGTCTCGATGATGCCGCCCCGGCTGTCTTTCGGCGAAGGGATGACGAAACAGTTGTAAAACGTGAGCAACTGATCCGTCCCGGCGGCGGTCAGGATGCGGCCAGCGGGGACGAACTTGAAATCATCGAGCAGCCATTCGAAGTTGCGCTGCCAGGTCTCGCGCAGTTCCGGCGTCCGCTCCGCCGCGGCGATGCCGCGGGCGACGCGCGCCTGCATCTGCGCCGGGTCGGTCTCCAGCGGTTTATCGACATGTTCCAGATCGCGCGTGACGACCTCGCCATCCAGCAGTTCCACCGTCACCTGCGGCAGGTTGATCGCCCTGACCGTGCCGATCTCGCGCTGGCCGGTCTTGCTGTCCACCACCACGATCACCGTGTCGCCCACCGCCAGGGTGGAACGGGTCATGTCTTTCTGCGCGTAACGGTCGAGGAAGATCTTGTATCCCAGTTCATGGAGTTGATTGCGCTGTTCGGGTCTGGAGGGTGAAACCATAGCAGTTGATCCTCATTCAGATGACATTGCGACCGATAGTGCTGACAGCGGCAGAGCAGACAGAGATAAAACGCGGCCTGCTAGCAACAGGCCGTGTTGATGGCACAAAGAAACACTCACACCGTTGTTCAGTCAGCGTTCACTGGAGCCGGAGCATGTACCCGGAAAGGACGACCGGAGCGGGGTGAAGACCGGGCCGCAGCACCCTTCCGATGGCCTCAGTGTAACATACGTTTCCCCGATAATCTACAAACCTTTTCCCGACAAAAGTTAGAAATTTGTTCTAAAGACAGCGAAAATCCCGCAGGAACGGGTTGTTATCCCAAAGTTAAGGCCATGCTTCTGTGCGATATCGCACAGTAAATGACGACTTATTTCGTTATCACATCGTCCGATCGGCGCAGTGACTGGCACACCGGGGCGGTAAAACACCGCCGGACGCCCAGATAGGCGTCCGGCGGCTGCGAGCTGCGCTTCGGCGCGCGTTTTCAGCGGTTCTTCTTGCGCAGGAACGCGGGGATATCGACGTTGTCCTCTTCGTAGACGCGCGTCGGCTTGCTGACGCTGCTGGCGTATTCGTCCGTCTGCGCCGGGCGCACCGAAGGCGCGGGCGGCTGAGCGGGCTGCACCGGGGCTTCCCCGGTCGGAGCGGCGGTATACTGCTGCGTCGGACGGGCCGGCGGCTGATTGGACTGAGCGGGCGCGCTGCGCTGCCCGGCCATGACCGTCGGGCGGAAGGCGGATGCCGAGTCGAGCTTGCGCCCGACGCGGCTCTGCTCGAAGCCGGTGGCGATCACGGTGATGCGCACCTGATCGCGCATCGTCTCGTCGATCTGCGCGCCGAAGATCAGGTTGACTTCCGGATGCGCGCTCTCCTTGATGATCGCCGCCGCCTCGTTGACCTCGAACAGGCTGAGATCCGGGCCGCCGGTGATGTTGAAGAGGATGCCGCGCGCCCCGTCGATGGTGACGTCGAGCAGCGCGCTGCTGATAGCCGACTCGGCGGCGCGGCGGGCGCGGTCGTCGCCCTCGGCGCGGCCCACGGCCATCAGGGCGGCCCCGCCCTCGCTCATGATGGTGCGCACGTCGGCGAAGTCGAGGTTGATCAGCGCGGGCACGGTGATCAGCTCAGAGATGCCCTGGATGCCCTGCCGCAGCACATCGTCGGCCAGGCCGAACGCCTGCTGGAGGCCGATGCGCTTGTCGGCGATCTGGAGCAGCCGGTCATTGGGGATGACGATCAGGGTATCGACCTGGCTCTTGAGCGCCTCGATGCCGGCCTCGGCACTCTGCTGGCGCTTGGCCCCTTCAAAGCCGAAGGGCCGCGTGACGACGCCGATGGTGAGCGCGCCCAGTTCTTTGGCGATCTGGGCCACCACGGGCGACGCCCCCGTGCCCGTGCCGCCGCCCATGCCGGAGGCGATGAAGACCATATCCGCCCCGCGCAGCACCTCGTACAGCTCATCGGCGCTCTCTTCGGCGGCCTTGCGCCCGATCTCCGGGTTGCCGCCCGCGCCCAGCCCGCGCGTCAGCTTATCGCCGATGCGGACGCGCGTCCGCGCTTTGCTGAGCGAGAGGGCCTGATTGTCAGTATTGATGGCGATGAAATCGACCCCGCCCAGCCCCTCGTTGATCATCCGGTTGACGGCGTTGTTGCCACCACCGCCGACGCCGACCACCTTGATATTGGCGAAATTCTCCCCCGGCGTTAATGCATCCATCGGCCTGTCACCCTTCCCCCGCGAAACTGTAGTCGATCGGCTGTGGACGGACGCGCCGTCCACGGTTTTCCTAACAGAAAAGCAGATCTACCCTGCGGTAGATTTTTCATTATCTATTTATTGTATCGACAACTGAGCGCTGTGCAACCAGCATTCGCACACAATCCCACATTTTTCCCACGGACGATCAGCCGCGATCATCGTCGGGCAGCAGACGGCGGATCAGACTGCTGAACACGCTGGCGATGTTGACCGACGGACGCGGCGCGCTGGCCGACGGCTGGATCGGCGCGACCGAATCCATCTGCAGCCCCAGGCGCAGCAGACCGACGCTGGTCGCGTAGGCGGGCGAGCGCAGGGCGTCGGCCATGCCGGTCAGGCTTTCCGGTCTGGCGACGCGCACCGGGCAGTCGAGCACCTGTTCGGCCAGATCGCGCATGCCGGGCAGCAGCGCGCCGCCGCCGGTGAGCACGGCCCCCGCGCGCAGCAGGCCGTCGTAACCGCTGCGCTTGATCTCGGTCTGCACCTGCTCGAAGATCTCGGCGGCGCGGGCCTCGATCACCATCGCGAGATCGCTGCGCTTCACCTCGGTCGGCAGCCCTTCCCCGAACGGCTTGACCAGGAAGGTCTCCAGCGGGCTGACGGCTTTCTCCAGCGCATGCCCGTACTGGATCTTGACCGTCTCGGCCACATCGAACGGCACGTGCAGGTAATGGGTGATGTCGTTGGTGATCAGGTTGCCGCCCACCGGGATGACCGCACTGTGCCACACCGTCCCCTCGATGAACATGCCCAGATCGGTCGTGCCGCCGCCGATGTCGATGACGACGACGCCCATCTCGCGCTCGGTTTCGGTGAGCACGGCATCGCCGGAAGCCAGCGGATTGAGGATGAAGCGATCGGGGAAGACCCCGGCGGCCTGGATCGACTGCTCCAGATTGGCCACGCTGCTGGTCGAGACCGTGATGATGTGCACCTCGACATCGAGGCGGAAGCCGTGCATGCCGATCGGATTGCGGACGTGTTCCTGCCCGTCCAGCGAGTAGGCCCGGGGGATGACGTGCAGCACTTCGCGGTTGTGGGGGATGGCGATCGCGCGGGCCGACTCGATCGCCTTGTCCATGTCTTCCGGGCGGACGCCGCGGGTGTTGATCAGGCCGACCGTGCCGCGGCTGTTGATCGACGCCATGTGGCTGCCCGCCACGCTGACGAAAGCCCGACTGATATCGTACCCGCTGACCTTTTCGGCCCGGTGCACCGAGGCGGCAATGGCCGCGGTCAGCGCGTTCATATCGGTGACGACGCCCTTTTTGATCCCTTTGCTCGGTTCAATGCCGACGCCGATGACGTAGATCTCTTCCGGGCGCACTTCCCCGACGATGGTGCAGATCTTGGTCGTACCGATATCGATCCCGACGACGACATCACCCATGAATGGCCTGGCCTTCTATCCTGATGATCTCAGTTTCCCGTTGAGCAGTACGGCGCGTCCGGGTTCATGATGAAAATGGCCCCGGGCGGTGCGCAGCGCGCCAGCGCACTGCTGACCGCCATATTGGCCATGATCGCATTGTAGATCAAGATCTTCTCCGGCATATCAGTGCCTGTGCCCAACCAGACCTGCGCCCCGCGCCGATCGGTGTACCCCAGCCCATAATCGGGATGATAGCGCAGGACCTGCAGATCGGGCAGCAGTTGATCGAGCTGGAGCGCACCGGCCACGATCGCCGGGTCGATGCTGCCCGTCGGCGGGCCATCGACCAGCGTGGCGACCTGAACGCGCAGCAGATCCGGGCGCGTGCCGCGCTGGCGCATCACCCGGCCCTGCACATCGAGCCAGACCTGCACCCCGGCCTGCTCCCAGGCCAGGGCCGGCTGGCGCTCTTCCACGTCGATCGTCACCAGCGGCTGGGCGAACCCGACCTCGACGCGGGCATCGGCGATGGTGGGCGACTGGAGCAGATTGCGCCGCACCTCCGCCGGATCGACCCAGAAGACGTGCAGATTGGCCAGCCCGCTGATGGCGAAGACCTCGTTGGGGGTCAGGTACTCCAGCCCCCGGATCTCCGGCCCATAGACGTAGAACGCATCGGTCATGAACATCAGCACCAGCAGGCCGATCAGGATGAGGACGATCGCGCCGCTGACGACGCGCCATGAGATCCCGAAACCGCCGCGCGCCGCCTGCGGCAAGGCCGGGCGGGCGTCCGATCGCGGGGCTGGCGGCGCTGAACCGTACCAGATGGCCGGATCGCGGCGCGGGGTGACGCGCGCCGATCGACGGCGTGCGGATCGGCTGGACGCCTGTGGAGTGCGTTCGCGGGATTGAGTCGTCATATGCTTAAGTGTAGCAGGAATCGACCGGCGATCCACTGGCGGAAGCGGACGTTCAGAACAGCAAAGCGCCGGCGCGCCCCCCGATCATCGACGAGAGCCGCGCATGGGCAGATCCGTCGATCGCCCCACCTGGAGGCCGATGCGGGGGGGACGACGCCTCTTCGCAGCGGGCTTTCCACGGTTTTCTACAGCTCATCCCCCCTGATCGAGACAAGATAGGCATAAAGTGTGAATTGTGTAAATTTCACATTTCTCTTAGAGTGAACACGGGCAGAGATTACCAGCAGCATAACAAATCAATCAGTGAGTTGCGGAGATCAACGGACACGATGAGACCTGAACGCATTGTCGCTATCGTCTTCACTATCATTGCGCTCGCTCTCGCAGGGATCCGCCTGCCCGGTATCGGGCCGTTCCAGCCTGGCGCCCAGCGCGTCAGCGGTTAATGCACGCTCAACCTGCCGAGTCACATCTTGTGCGGGCCGGCGGGCGACAACAGCATCTTCTCCGTCACGGTGAACGATTACGTAAACGGCGGTGGCGGCAATGACAGCCTGATCAACAACGGCGTCATCGGCAACAATTCCATGACGAGCGACGAATTCGGTGGGGGCGATGGCAATGACACGCTGATCAACAACGGCACGATCAACGCTTCAACCGGTATGAGAGATGGCTTCGGGTTCGCCAATGACGGCTTCTCCGACAGTCTGGTGAATAACGGGGTGATCTTCGCCTTCGGCAACGGCATGGCAGGCGGCAATAACGATGTGATCATCAACAACGGCTTCATCAACGGCGACTCGTTCGGCTTTTACTGCCCGTCTACCGCGACGTTCGGCTGTCGTATGGTCAACAACGGCACGGTCACTTCGCGGTTCAATGCGGTTCTGAGCGGCGCCGGAAACGATACCCTGGTCAACCTGTCCGGCATCATGTTCAACAACATCACCCTGGGCGACGGCAACGACAGTCTGTTCGTCGCGGCTGGATCGCTGGCCGGTTCGATCAACATGGGCGTGGGCAACGACAGCGTCTTCAACAACGGCGTGCTGTCCGGGAACGTGTTCATGGGCGCGGGGAATGATACGCTGCTCAACAGCGTCGGCGCGCGGATCAACGGCACGGTATTCGGCGAAAACGGCAACGACACGCTGGTGAACACGACCAACGCAGTCATCGGGGGTATCGACGGCGGGCCGGGAGATGACCTGGTGCGCAACCACGCCTTCACAGCCGGCGCCCTGGAAGGGGGTGACGGCAATGACACCGTCACGAACATGGCCGGCGGGGTGGCCAATCTGGTCGGCGGCGGCAGCGGCAGCGACTCGGTCAGCAACGGCGGCGGCGTCAACTCGTCGCAGCGCGGCGGCGTCGGCCAGGACACCGTGACGAACTTCGCCGGCGGGGTGGCGAGCTGGCTCAACGGCGATGAGGACAACGATCGGGTGATCAACGGTGGGTTCGTCAACGCCGACCTGAACGGCGGCACGGGCAGTGACAGCGTGGTGAACATGGCCGGGGCGTTCGCCTCGCAGATCTACGGCGATGCCGGGCTGGATACCGTGGTCAACGGCGGCTTCATCAACGGCTCAGTGTGGGGCGGGGACGATAACGATCTCGTCGTCAACCTGGGCGGGGCGCAGGCCACCAACCTCTACGGCGAGGCTGGTAACGACTCGCTTTTCAACGGCGGTTACCTGGTCGGGCAGTTGTTCGGCGGCGATGGGAACGACACCGTGGTGAACGCCGCCTTCGGCTACAGCGCCGGCGCGCAGCTCGGAAACGGCAATGACCAGTTCATCAACGGCGGCTACCTCAACGGCCTGCTCGACTGCGGCGACGGGAATGACTCGGTCAGCATCGGCGGCTTCGTCAACGCCGGGATCAACTGCGGCCCCGGCAGCGATTTCGTCTCGATCCTCAACGGCGTGGTCGCCGGTCAGGGCGCGGCGGTCGTCGGGGTGATCGACGGCGGGGCGGGGATCGACGGCCTGGTGTTCAACTTCACCGTCAATGTAGCCAGCAGCGCCGTCGCCAATGCGATCCGCGCGGCGATCGCGGCGGCTTCCCCGGCGGGCGGCACGGTGACGATCGGCCAGGTGACTTACACCTGGACGAATTTTGAGGCCCTGTATGACCTGCTGCTGTTCAACATCGGTGAGGATGTCATGATCAGCATCCCGCTGGTGCGGCGGATCAATCAGCACGACGCAGCGGCCCCGGTGGCGATCTACTGCGCGACGGGCGGCGTCGAGCTGTGGACGATCGACGCAAACGGCGCGGGCAGTTTCGCGGTCAGCATCCCGTATGCGGACGTGGACGCGGGCATGAGCCTGACCGTCAGCGGGGTGACGTTCGCCTCGTCCGCCGGCGGCTCGTTCACCGTCACAGCCACGAGCCGCGACGGCAAGCCGTATGCGTTCACGGGCGGGTGTTCGTAGCGGCCACGGGGCGCTGCGCTGGCAGCAAATTCAGACTCGGACGAATCAGAGGGAAGGGCGCGGGTGACCGCGCGCTTCCCTCTATCTCATTCCCCATCGCGATTGTCCCTGGGCGCTCCACCGCCCACTTGACCGCGGACGCCGCGTCCTCTATGCTGCTGCCAGCCTGAACGATGACGGAGACCGCCCCGATTGAAAGCCGCGATCGACAGCCTGCGCCGGGCCGCCCCCCTCGTCCTGATCCTGCTGCTGGCCGGCGGGCTGCGCACGCTGCCCCTCGGCGTCAGCTCGTATGCCTGGGATGAAGCGCGCATCAGCTACGACGCGCTGCGCCTGGTGCGCGGCGGCGAATTCCTGTTCTTCGGCCAGCCGTCCAGCGTCGGTGTGCCGTTCTTCCCGGCCAGCGTGTGGGCCTTCGTCCCGCCGTATGCCCTGTCCCCTGACCCGCTGACCGCCGTCCTGTACGTGGCCGCGCTCAACACGCTGATGATCGGCGGGGTGTGGTGGCTGGCCCGCCGCTGGAACGCGACCGCCGCCGCGATCGCGGCGCTGTTCCTGGCGGCGAACCCGTATGCCGTCCTGTACAGCCGCAGCATCTGGCAGCCGAACCTGCTGGCCCCGCTGGCGCTGGCCTGGCTGATCGCCGCGTTTCACGGCGCGACGGGGACGGGGCGCGCCCGCGCCATCGGCAGCGCGGCGGCGGTCGCGCTGGCCGGGTTGGGCGTTCAGATCCATTTCGCCGGGGCCGTCCTGCTGCCGCTGACGCTGTACGCCAGTGTGCGCTGGCGCTGGTATCGGTCGCCCGGCCCGCTGCTGATCGGTGCGCTGATGCCGCTGGTCGCGGCGCTGCCCTATCTCTACGCCCTGCTGACGACGCCGGGCCTGCTGACGCGGGCAGAAGCGGCGGCGGGGCGCGGCCTGACCGTCGATCTCGGCGCGGCGGGCCACCTGCTGCGGCTGATCGTCGGCTGGGACTGGGCGTACCTGGGCGGCGGGGAGATCGACCGCGTCAGCCGCGGGGCGATGACGCCGCTCATCGCCGCCGGGCTGGCGCTGGCCGGGCTGATCGGCCTGCTGCGGACGCTGCGCCAGCCGCCGTCGCCCGGGCGCACCCTGGCGGAACTGGCGTTCGGCCTGCTGATCGGGCCGCCGCTGATCTTCCTCGTGCACACTTCAGCCCCGCTGCCGCATTATCTGCTGACTGCGCTGCCCGCCGCCGCGCTGCTCATCGGCCTGAGCGCGCGGGCGCTGCGGCGCGCCGGCTGGATCGCGCTGCTGACGGCGCTGATCCTGACCGCGCTGTGGACGGCACAGCTCATTCTGACGCTGACTCAGGTGAGCGTCGAACGCCCGCCCAACAGCGCGCTCTCCAGCATCCTGGCCGAGTCGCGGCGGGCGGCCCACGGGGCGGCGGCCAGCGGCGATCCGGTGCTGTTCTACACCCACGGCGATGATCCGCTGATCGACGGCGAGGTGACGGTGTTCACCACGCTGCTGTGGGATCGCCCGCACCGCATCCTCGACGGCAACCGCGTGCTCATTCTGCCGCCGTATCCGGCGGTGCTGCTGGCCACGCTCGCTCCGCTGCCGGCCTGGGAAGAGCTTGAGGCGGGCGGGCTGGCCGCATCTCCGGTTGAGTATCCGCGGCGGGCCGGCGCGCTCCCGTTCATGGCCGTGGGCTACGACGGACGGGCGGAACTGGCTGGCTTCACCCGCTTCGACCGCCCGATCGCGTTCGCTTCCGGAGTGCAGTTGGAGGGCTGGCGCGCTCGCTGGGTCGGGCCGCGCTGGCGCGTCTCAACGCTGTGGCGCGTCACCGCCGAGCCGCCCGCCGGGCCAATCCAGCAGTTCACCCATCTGTATCGCCCGGACGACAACCGGGACGGCGCGCCGTTCCAGGGATCGGATGTCGGGCTGTCGCTCCACCTCTGGCGGCCCGGCGACCGCGTCGTCGTCATGGCCGATTTCTTCAACGTCCCGCCGGGGGCGGGGTACACGCTGGCGATCGGGCAGTACCGGCTGGACGACGGCGCGCGCATCGCGCTGGAGGCCGGCGGGGAGCGCGTCCTCATCGACGGCGTGGCGATCGCGCCGCCGGACGGCCCGTGAAATCGCAGGAGCGGCGGCCCACGCCTGAGTGATCCGCTTCAGGCTACAGCACAGGCCATTGACTGCGCTGATGGCAGCGTAACGCGGATCTGCGTGCCGCGCCCCGGCTGACTGTCGATACTGACTGCGCCGCCGATATAATGGATACGTTCGCACAGGCCGATCAGGCCATAATGGCCGTGCCGAGCCAGTTCCTGAAGCTGCGCCGGCGGATCAAAACCGATACCGTCGTCGCTTACCTCCAGTTGAACAGCGCGCTCGGTGTAATGAAGCACAACCCGGATCTGCCGGGCATGAGCGTGATTCAGGGCGTTGTGAACCGCTTCCTGAGCAGCGCGAAAGAGTGCCAGTTCCTGCGCGGCCTCCAGCGGATACGCCTGCCCTTCGACAACCAGCGACAGCGCTGGATGTTCCTCGCACAGCGCTTCAAGCGCCGCGATCAATCCCAGTTCATCGAGCACGGTGGGCCGCAGATCGGCGATCATCTGTCGTAAATTGTCGATCGTCCGGATGATGTGGGCGCGCGCAGCGTCCAGATGGGGCTGATGACCGCGCGGGACCGGCACAGCCCGTTCGATATGATGCGCGATCACGATGAGCGACTGGATGGTGTCGTCATGGATCTCACGGGCGATGCGCTTGCGTTCATTCTCAAGCGTTTCCGCCAGCGCCTCCCGATAGGCCGCTTCTCGCTGCTGCGCCAGTTCAACCTGAGCGGTCATATGCTGGAGTGCCTGGCGCAGGGTAGCGATCTCGGCGATGCCGCCGCGCCCGGTGAAAGCTGGCAAATCGCCGCTCATCGCGCTGTCCGCCTGCCGGGCCAGATGCCGCAGCGGCAGCAGCACGCGGATGAGCATCCAGATCATCCCAATGGCAAAGCCAAACAGGGCGATCAGGAAACACCAGTGCAGGATACCGTCAAATTGCAGCAGATGATGGAGATGATGCGTCAGCTCAGTCATGGCCTTCCTGCTGGTCGATCTGTTGGATCAGATTGAGCTTCAGACCGCGCAGCACAGCCTCCACGCGGCCGTTGACTCCCAGTTTATGATAGATCGCCTGCAAATGCACCTGCACAGTACGATCCGAGATACACAGGTATGCGCCGATCTGCTTGTTCGTCCAACCACGCGCCGCACACTGGAGCACTTCGCGCTCGCGCTCGGTCAACATCTGGCTGTCCGCCGCTGAGGATAGCGATGCCAGTCCCTGATCAGCGACCAACACCCGGCGGATCACGGTGAGCAGTTCGGATAACTCCGCCGTCTTGAGCACAAATGCGTCAACCCCGATCTCGGCCAGCGCGCGCTGGTAGGCGCGATCATCATACGCTGTCAGGATGACCAGGCGGATCGAAGGGCACTGCTGGCGGATGTGACGCGCCGCCTCAATCCCGCTCAGACCGGGCAGGCGCAGATCGAGCAGTACAACATCCGGCTGAAGTTCGCGGGCCAGCCGCACCGCTTCCGCCCCATCCCCGGTTTCGCCAATGACATCCAGCCCTGCACTTTCCAGGAAAGCGCGGATACTCTGGCGCACCAGGATGTGATCCTCGGCTAACAGCAGGCGCGTCATGCTCCCCATTCCAGACATGGTCTCAACAGCCGATTCTAACATCAGGCCCAGATTCGCAGATACGCCGTTTGGCGTATACCGGACGCCTGACAGTGACGCTAAAGTGATAATTGTCACAAATTGCTTTTGCAGAGCAATGAGAACAGGGAGAGTGTGAGAATGACGCTGCGTTATTTACGTCTGTCTATCATCGGGCTGGTGCTGCTGGTGGGCCTTGTCGGGCTGGCAAGCGCTCAAGATCAGGGCGGGGATGGCCACGGCGGCATGATGGAAAATGTCATGCCGACCGTCGGGCCGGACGTCACAATCCGGTTCGCCGCCATGGTCGGGGAACGCCCGGCGGCCTGCGGCATGATCTATGACGGTCTGGGGACAGCCGGTTCACCGGTCAGCCTGAACGACTACCGCTTTTATGTCTCCAACGTGCGCCTGATCGATGCTGCTGGCGCTGAAGTGCCGGTAGAACTGACGCAGGATGGTCTGTGGCAGTACACCAACGTCGCCCTGCTCGATTTTGAAGATGGCAGCGGGCTGTGCGGTGAAGTGGGCACGCCGGAAATGAATACGCGCATCGTCGGCACAGTACCGGAAGGAGAGTACCGCGGCATCGTTTTCGATCTGGGCGTGCCGTTCGAACTCAATCACCTCGATGTCGCTGCTGCGCCGGCCCCACTCAACCTGCCAGCCATGTGGTGGAATTGGCGCGGTGGTTATAAGTTCGTCCGCATCGATATGCAGACGCCGCAGAGCCAGACGCCTCAATGGTTCATCCATCTGGGCAGCACCGGCTGCAATTCGCCAGATAACAACACCCCACCGACTGAGCCGTGCAGCCACCCGAACCTGCCCACCGTGCGGCTGGATGGGTTTGACCCGCTGCGCAACTTCGTTGTCGCCGACCTGGCCGGCCTGCTGGCCGGGGTCAATCTGAACGAAAGCACGCCGATGCCGCCCGGCTGCATGTCCGGCATGGATGACCCGGACTGCCCGGCCCTGTTCACCGGTTTCGGTCTCGATCTGGCCACCGGCGTGAACAGCGACAGCGCTGCACAGACCTTCTTCCGCGTGGAGTAGGCTTCATCTGATGCAGGAACCGGGTTTCAAGGCCCGCGCGTCGCAGGCGTCGATACGCGATGCCCTTGAAACCCGGTCAAAAGAACAGGCCCCGGTGTTCCCTCGTTCACTTCACCTGCACTGATCGGGTAACCGGCTGCTCACCTGTCCAAGATCGGAAATTCAAGCTCACGTGAACCCATCATGGCTCTCAACTCCAGAACGATCACGATCGAGATCGATCGCCACAAACTTCAACAGACACTCTTCGTCCTGCCAGCGCTGATCGTCATGATGTCCGCGGTGATCCTGGCGCTTGTTGACACGATCAATCGCAATCTCGCTGCGCAGACTTCACAGCAGGAAACTGAGACGGTAGATGCAGCCGGCGGCCAGCCCCCCCTCGTTCCAGCGGCACATTCAGGTTACCCGATCAATGGAAGCGATCTGGATCGCATGCAGTTTGCGGTAAGTCTGCCGCCGCCACCGCTGGATGCCATGCCCTACGACGTGCGCAGTCCGCTTGCCAACGGGACGAGCGTGCCCGTGAAGCGCCGCTGGATCTGGCTCCCACCGGGTCAGGCGATCGTCATATCGGAAGACGGGACGCATGTGGACGTCCCAGTCGGCGCGCTGTGGTGGAAAGAGTTCTACATTGAAACCGATCGGGGCACGTTCCTGATCGAACGCCGCATTATCGAGCGCGTCGCTGTCTCCAGTATCCACCCGGAGGGCTGGGCTTTCTATACAGCGCATCATCTCCCCGTCGGCTGGGAAGAGAGCGGGATGCCGATCGTTCTGCCATCGATCGGCGATGCAGCTCAGCAGTATCTGTTCCAACCGACGGACTGGCTGCCCACGCAGCGCCAGAGCGCATCGATCGAAATCCGTTTTGAAGACGTGCGCGGGCAGCAGTACCCGTATCTCTTTCCCGGGCAGGTTCAATGTACGGCCTGTCACAGTGGCGCTGCTGGCGCCTATCCGAATCTGACCGCGGATCCGATCTTCGTTTTCGGATTTCACCCGAACAACCTGACAACCGAGTCGCTGCGGGCGCTGATCGACCGGGGATGGATCACCGGCGCAGAACATCTGCTGAGCGACGATTATCCGAACGCCTCCCCCAGTACAATCCCGCCAGAGACGGCTTCGATTGACGAACTGACAGCCCGGGTGGTTGCGGTGCTGCGCAATAACTGCGCCTCCTGCCATAATAGTTCATCTTACGCGCAGGCCAATTTCAGCGCATTCATCATCGACCCGAATCGCAATTACACGACTGAGGAACTGGTCAGCGTGTTCCGCGTCA
Organism: Anaerolineae bacterium; assembly: GCA_034432395.1. Lineage (GTDB taxonomy): Bacteria > Chloroflexota > Anaerolineae > Aggregatilineales > Phototrophicaceae > Flexifilum. The sequence goes on along the minus strand of DAOUBU010000080.1, from coordinate 6,782 downwards.
ATGGGCGGATGGTAGCTAATGCGCACCCGCTGGTAACCCCGGGCAACCTGGAACAGAGCGAGATCTGGCTGCGCCTCAACGGACTGGACGGGCGCCGCCGCATGCCGCCGCGCGAGGGGGGACTGCCGGATCTGGATCCCAGGTTGTTGGATTTGCTCAGCGCCTGGATCCAGCAGGTGGACGCGGGGTAGCAGCACTTCATCATCCATGTTGAGCGAAAGTCATCGATCATGCAGCGTCTATCCTTTCTGGCCGGCTTCACTTTGCTGATCGCAGGTATCGTTCACCTCGTCATCGCGCCCGATCACTTGAGTCATGCGCCAGCCCACGGGCTGGCCTTCGGCGCGATCGGGCTGGCACAGGTGGGCTGGGCCGTGCTGGCCTGGCGCCAGCGGGCTGATCGGGCGCGATCGACCGGTCTGCTGATAAGCGGGATCGCGCTCTCCGGCGGCATCATCGAGCTGTGGCTGCTGACGCACTTCGTCCGCACGCCGTTTGCCGACAGCGCGCATGCGCTCGATCTGGCGGCGGTGGTCACTAAATTCGCTGAACTATTCGCCTTGACTGCCCTGCTCGCCCTGCTGATGCTGAGGGGCGAAACGCCGGTGCATCTGCGCCGGGTCATCGGGCGTGCAGCCGGGGGGACGCTGAGCGCGATCGTCATCGGCTTTGCGCTGTGGGGCATGGGGCTGCTGGCCGAGCCGCTGCTGCCTGCTTCGGGACACAGTCATGATCACACCGGGCACGATCATGGCGCGCCCGCCGCACTGACGATCAGCACCGCCGCCTACTTCAGCATCGTCAACAGCGGACGCGAACCGGACGTGCTGGTGGGCGTCTCCGGCGAGGATGTCGGCACGCTCACACTCCACCGGACAACGATCGATGAGCGCCAGATCGCCCGGATGCGCGATCTGGAACAGGTCACGCTCAATCCGCATACGCGCGTCGATTTCGCCCCGACCGGTGACCATATCATGCTGGAGAGCCTACCGCGCGATCTGTATGAAGGTGACAGCATCACGCTGACACTACATTTCGCTTCCGGGCGCTCGATACCGGTCGAATTTGCGGCGCGCACCGATCCACCGCAGGGCCGGCTCAATTTCGTCAGCCGCGACGGCTTCCAGATCAGCAATGCCTGGGTGTGGGCGACGCGCACGCTCGACAGTCTGGCGGCCACGGGCAGCACCACATACCGTTGGCGGCTGCCCGCCGGCTTCCCCGTCCCGGTCGTCCCGGCGCACAACCCGATGACGGAAGAAAAGGTCGAGCTGGGGCGCTATCTGTTCTACGACCCGCGCCTCTCCGGAAACGGATCATTTTCCTGCTCATCGTGTCATCTACAAGCGCTGGCCTTCACCGACGGGCGCGCCACAGCCATCGGCTCCACCGGGGATATCCACCCGCGCAATTCGCAGACACTGACTAACGCAGCGTATAACGCCACGCTGACCTGGGCTAACCCGAACCTGCTGACGCTTGAACAGCAGATCCTGATCCCGATGTTTGGCGAGCATCCGGTGGAACTGGGGATCACCGGTCAAGAAGATGTCGTGCTGGCGCGCTTCCGCGGCGATCCACAGTACCGCGAATTGTTCGCGGCGGCCTTCCCCGATCAAAGCGATCCGTTCACATTCAACAACATCGTGCAGGCCCTGGCTTCGTTCACACGCACGCTGATCTCCGGCGACTCGGCATTTGATCGCTACCTGCGCGGGGAGCGCGACGCGCTTTCCGAGTCGGCACAGCGCGGCATGGAACTGTTCTTCTCTGAAGGGCTGGAATGCCATCACTGTCATACCGGCTTCAACCTGACACTGTCAACGATCAGCGTCAATTCCAGCTTCATCGAGCGGCCGTTCTTCAATACTGGTCTGTACAACCTGGATGGCCGCGGGGCTTACCCGGTGGATAACACCGGCGTGCACGAGATCACCAACAACCCGGCGGATATGGGCCGCTTCCGCCCGCCGACGCTGCGAAACATTGCGCTGACTGCACCGTACATGCACGACGGCAGCATCGCCACGCTGGAGGACGTGATCCGCTTCTACATGAACGGCGGTCGCGTGATCGAGTCCGGCCCGTATGCTGGCGACGGTCGAGCCAATCCATATAAGAGCGGGCTTGTGGCGGGCTTCAGCCTGACCGAGCAGGAAATCGCCGATCTGGTCGCGTTTCTGGAAAGTCTGACGGACGAAACATTCATCAGCGACCCGCGCCTGAGCGATCCGTTCCAGCAGAGCGATAGCTGAAACCGGCGGAGTCCTTCAGCGCAGCGCCGCCGCCGCCAGATAGGCCGGAGTGACGGCGTAAGCGCCTTCGCTGGCGACGAAGCCCATGGCCGCCAGCGCCGCCTGGATGTGCGAGCTGGTCATGAAGTGCCGCCAGACGAACGCATCCTGCACATTGGCGATCGTGAGCAGGATATCGCCCTGATCGATGCCGATGTGATCGCGCGAATACCAGTTCCGCTGGGCATTGATGGCGCTGACGAACCCGTATTCGCGCCAGACGCGCGCGCCGTACTGGCTCAGCATGGCGCGCATCCCGTCGAACGCCAGCTCCGGCGTCAGCGGCAGGCAGCCAATCGACGCATACGGAGCGATCGTGCCGTCATGGTTGCCCGGCGCGGCCCCGTATGCGCGGTATCCCGTCGGCCCGTCGGACGCGCTGAGGCCCCACACCCCGTTCTGATAGGTGGCGAAGCGGTCGCTGAGCGCCTGGCTGAACTGCCAGTTGCGCTGGCAGGCGCGGGCGGCGTTGTTCCAGTAGTTGGCGTAGGCATCTTCCCGGTCGCGCAGATCGAGGTAGAGCAGCGGGTACTGGTAGACGAAGAGCGGCTCACCGCGCAGGTAGATGTACGGATCGGCGCCGAAGCGCACCGGGCGATCCCACAGCTCCCAGGTATAGGCCGGGATCGGGTGCGTCGGCGAGCCGATCGCCAGCGCGTAGAGCAGCAGGCTTTCATCGAAGTGATCCCACGTCGCGTTGAGGAAGCCGCTCTCCGGCAGCCAGCCCATGCGCACCAGTTCGCCCCCGCCGCGCATCCAGTCCCACTCGATGGCGGTGTAAAGGCGTTCGGCCAGCGCCGCCACCTCGGTATCCGCGAAGTAGGCCCCGGCGACCAGCGCCCCGGCGGCCAGCAGCGCGGTGTCGATGGACGAGAGTTCGCTGTTCCAGGCGCGTTCGCCCGTGGCGGGATCGACGAAATGGTAGAAGAAGCCGTTCTGCCCGTCCACCCCGCCGCTGAGGAACGTCTCGAGCGTCAGGCGGACGCGCGCGTACCCGGCGTCCGCCTCGATCCAGCCGCGATCGACCGCCAGCGGGATGGCCGCCAGCCCGAAGCCGGTCGCGGCGATGCTCGATACCGAGTCGGGCGTGCTGCGATCGCGGATCAGGCCGGTCTGGGGGTGGGCCTCAAGCCAGAAGAAATCGAACGTCTGGCGGGCGACCGCGTCCAGCAGGGCGGCATCATCCAGCGTCAGCAGCGCTTCCGCCTCCTGCTGATAACGGGTATCGTCGTCGGCCTGCCCCAGCGCGGGGGCTGTCACGCCGCTCAGGACGACACTGGCAAGGATCAGGACGGTCAGCAGATGACGGTGTACGCAGCACTTCGGCATGATCAGTGTTGACTTTCGATACAGACTTGTTTACCTATAATATACGAATGATATAGTCTATCAAATCCTCTCAAATAGGCTGCAACCATGATCGTTTATTCTACAGCACTAGAGTTTAATAGCAGCTTTGACGACATAGTGAATGAAATCGCAAATTGGTTATCATATAAACTTAGAGTAAAGGCGTCAGATTTTAGATTTCAGGATACTAAGCATTTCTACGAAGCGAATTATCAACAAGTTGATAACTTAAGAATTACAACTGATTTTCCTTACATGCAATCAATAATCTATACACAGCCCGACAGCGAAATCGAAGGGCGTAAATGGACAACCGAAATTGGATTGCGACAAATAGATAGTAAGAGTGCTGTTGAATTTAGCGTTGTCCTCAGAACCGATGAAATCAGCACTCAAGTTAGCGGTGATGTAACCCCGACACGTCCAAAACTCATCTATGAATTGATGCAAAAATTCAATCTCACTCAAGGTATGCCCCATAATACTATCATCGAATTGACAGAAGACAATGCTCAAGACATCTTTGACCTGATCGTATCTCCGTCTCGACGACATCCGCTTTTAATTGTTAGCCCCAATTCCGACAAAAATTATCCAATTTCCCCAAAAGATCTTCATTTTCAATTATGCGGGTTAGCTGATGTTATACTTATCTTACCAGAAGCTGACACTTATCAAATCGAACGTATTCTATCAGAAAAATACGCTGCATGGCTAGGCGCATTGAATATCATTTATCCACAACGATCGACTGGGATACGAGTTTATCCTCGAAGTTGGCGTTACTTTCCAAATGACGTTCAGAATCTTATTGAAAAAAATCCGCGTCCTGAACTCAAATTGTTGTCAGATATTACTCATCGAATGAATCCGTTGTACTTACGTCGACATATATCGCGAACCGATGTGATCGATCATGAGCGCAATCTTCGTTTACAACATGCTCGAGCTGAGTTCGAGAAAAATGGTCAATCACAAGAAGAATTACTCAAATTATACGAAGAGGAAAACAATGATCTGAATCAAAAAAGCCACAAGCTTGCGGAAGACTTGCGCTTACTTCAAGATGAACTTGACACGAAAGAACAGCAAATCGAAGATCTGAAGGACGAAAAAGCGATTCTCGAACGGAAAATTGAGGGACTCAGCGCCTCGCGAGATTACTCTAAGGCACGCAGCGATGATTTCTCACTTTCAGACTCTGACCGAGATACTTTTGTGCGTATTGTAACCAAAAAGCACAATTTGATCGATATTCTCAGACTGTTTGAGTGGTTGTTCAGTGACCGGATTATCATTCTAGAAAGTGCCAAAAATAGCGCAGAAAAATCACGTGATTATAAATATCCGGATACTGCGCTTGATCTGATGTTAAGGCTAGTTACTGATTACTGGACATTGCTCACGGCGGGCAAAGGGGACAGCGAAGCTCGAAAAGTGTTCGGTCAAGCGTTTGCAGCCAAAGAGTCAGAGCAAACCATGAAATCAAAGGCCTGCCGTGCAGCGCGGACTTTCAAATATAAAGGCGAAGACGTAACAATGTGGCGACATCTAAAAGACGGAGTCGCTGACAATCCGGCTGAAACAATCCGGATCCACTTTCACTGGGATGTGGGTGATCGCAAAATTGTGATTGGATACGTTGGCCCGCATCTTCCAGTTGCCTAGCGCGTACAATCCAAGAGTTAGAAGGATATAGTCACAGTTCCAGACAATAAGATATTAGTTATATTTAGATAATTACTAACCATACAGATCCCCTGGCTGCTAAAACTCCCCTATGCGTTCGATTTCCGGTTCGAGGTCGATGCCGGTCTGCGCGCGGACGACGGCGCGCACGTGTTCGATCAGGCGGTTGTAATCGGCGGCGGTCGCCCGTCCCCCGACGTTGATGAAAAAATTGGCATGCACCGGCGACACCTGCGCCGCGCCGACGGTATACCCTTTCAGCCCGCAGGCCTCGATCAGCCGACCGGCGTAGTCGCCCGGCGGATTGCGGAAGATGCTGCCCAGGCTGGCCCCGGCGGGCTGCGTCCGCCGGCGGTAGGCGCTGAACTCGTCCATGCGCGCCGTGATGGCGGCGGGATCGCCCGGCGTCAGGCGCAGCACGGCATCGAGGATGACGAAGCGTTTATCCGCCCGCCGCTTGAGCGCCGACGTGCGGTAGCCGTAGGCCAGATCGGCCACGGTCAGCGTGAACGGTTCGGCCCGTTCGGCGTCGATCAGGCGCGCGCTGACCAGGTTCGCGGCCATGTCGCTGCCATGCGCGCCGGCATTGCCGACGATCGCGCCGCCGACCGTGCCGGGCACGCTGGCCGCCCATTCCAGGCCGCTCAGGCCGCGTGCAGCGCACAGCCGGGCCAGCGCCATCAGCCCGTGACCGGACTCCACCCGGACGTCCGTCCCGTCAAAGCGGACGGCGCGCGTGTCGTTGATGATGATCAGCCCCGGCCAGCCCGCATCGCTGACCAGCACATTGGCTCCGCCGCCCAGCACGCGGACGGGCAGATCGTCCGCCCAGGCCGCGCGCGCGATCGCCGCCAGATCGGCGGCATCGCGATCGGCGACGATCAGCCGCGCCGCCGGGCCGCCCAGCCGGGCGGCGGTATAGCGCGTCAGCGGCACGCCGCGCTGCAGCCGGTCAGCGTAAAGCGGGTCGAACGTCGTCATGTGTCCCGCCCTTCCAGGTACAGCCGCCCGATGAGCGGGGCGTCACCGGCGCTCATGATGACGATGGCGGCGGGCGGGCGGACGTGCGCGCGCAGGATGGCCGCGGCATCCGCCAGCGTCGGGGCGAAGTGGACGACGGGATGCCGGATGGCCGCCGCCGTGGTCTGGCCGGTGACGCCGGCGATCGGCTGCTCGCGCGCGGCGTAGATCTCGGTGACGATCACGGCGTCCGCGGCATCGAAGGCGCGGGCATAGTCCGCGAGCAGGGCGCGGGTGCGCGTGAACGTGTGCGGCTGCCACACGGCCCACAGCGCCCGGTCGGAAAAGCGGGCGCGGGCCGCGGCCAGCGTGGCGCGGATGGCGGTCGGGTGATGGGCGTAGTCGTCGATGACGGCGATCGCGCCGTCGTCGTGGCGCACGTCGAAGCGCCGCCCCGTCCCGCGGAACGAGGCCAGCGCCGCCGCG
>DAOUBU010000079.1:0-8134 GCA_034432395.1 Anaerolineae bacterium | reverse complement strand
CCGGGGCGCGGGCCGCGCCGCCGCCGCTTCGGCGCATCCCTGCGGTTCGCCCCGCGGCTCGGCTCCGCCGCATCGTCGGACTCGAACACATCGTCGGTTTCGTCGTCGAACAGCGGTTCCCGCTCGGTGTCTCTGCGTTTGGCCATCTGAAGTGCTCCACCCCGGTTGCGCTCAATCGCCTACAGCATACATCGGATCGGGATCGGCGGACAGATCAGCCGCCGCACGCTGCAAACGGGCCGCCGCGCGCAGCAGCGGGATGCCGAACAGCGCCAGCGCCGCCAGCCCGTAGATCAGGAAGGATGCGCCCGCGCCGTCCAGCGCCGGGGCGGTGATCACCAGCGTGGTCGGCGCATTGCCCAGCGCATGCACGCCCACGGTCAGGAACAGATTATCGGTGCGCAGGTAAATCAGCGTGTAGAACAGCCCCCACGCGGTGAGCATGAGCAGGTCAGCGGCGATCGCATCCGCGCCCAGCCCCAGATAGATGCGGTTGGGGATGTGCGAGAGCGCGAAGATCGCGCCCGCCGCCGCCACCGCCGCGCTCACGCGCCACCAGCGGTGCTGGCGCAGCGCGCTGAACTGAAAGTACAACTGCGGGAACAGGAAGCCGCGGTAGGCGATCTCCTCGAAGAGCGCGTTGCCCAGCACCTGCGCCAGCAGCAGACCGATCAGCGCGGCCCCCGCAGTTGACCAGGCCGGGTCGAGCGCGATCGTCCCGTGGGCGAGCCAGCCCGCGATCGCGTGGATGAGCTGGGCGCTGGCCCACAGACCGAGCGGGAACGCCACCCCGACGGGCAGCCGCCGCGCGATCAGGCCGAGATCGACCGGGCGCTGGCCGCCGTAGAGCATCATCACGCCGATGACCAGCGTCGCGATCAGGATCAGGTTGACCACCAGCGTCCCGGTGATCAGCCCGCCGGTCGCGGCGGCCAGCGGGCGCAGCCACTCTCCGGCGAACACGATCAGGTTGACGATGGTGATGAGCGCGAAGTGCGCCCCGATGAAGACGATGACCACGCGCGCCGGGGCGCGTCGGATCGGTTCCAAGCGGCTGATCCCTCGCTGTGCGGATCGGGCGGATGATCGATGTTGTTCCGGATTATAGCACGGGATGAGACAAGCGCGCCCGGCCTCCCGGCGAGCCGCGGTATCGCGATCGCCGGCCCTCACCCCCGACCCCGACGGCGCAGCAGGCGTTCCCCACGCAGCAGATAGACCGCCAGCGCCGCCGCCCCGACCAGCGTGATCGCGCTGCTGACGTAGAGCACGCCGGGTCGGTAGGCGAAGACGATCTCGACCGGCCCGTCCGACGCGCCCGGCCTGACCCCGATCAGCCCGCCGACCGATTCGAGCGCGGCGGGCTGGCCGTTGATCGTCACCGTCCAGCCCGGGTAGGCCGTCTCGGTCACCACCACGACCTGATCGGCGGCGCTGCGCTCCAGCATGACGCGGATCGTGTCCATCATGTACTGGTAGGGCACCGGTTCGACCTCGGCGGCGGTCAGCGGGTCGCGCCGGTCGGGCGTCAAGATCCCCACCGGGGCGCGGAAGGCGTAGGGCGGGATGTCCGGGTTGATCCAGTGCGTGCCGGTCGAAATCCCGGCGGGGCGCGGCTGGGCGATGTAACCGTGTTCGGCCAGCCAGCGGGCGAAATCGCCGTGATACTCGATGGCTTCCGGCGCGGGGTAGCGCATCATCGCGATCGTGCCCAGCGTCGGCGCCACCGCCCCGGCCTGATAATCCGGGTTGCCGTAGGCAGTGCGGATGAGCAGCTCGTAGTGGTCGAAGTAGTTGTAGAAATCCCATTCCTGCACGCTGATGAAGTCGAACGGACGGCGGGCGCGCTCGTAGGTCATGTAAGGTTCGGTGTAGCGCAGCACCGGCTCGATGCCGCTCTCGCGCTGCCAGTTGTACAGCGTATCGACGACGGCCAGCCCGCCGATCCCGTACAGCGCCAGCGCGGTCAGCGCCCCGGCGAGCTGGCCGACCGTGCCCGGCTCGCTCAGGCGCATCCAGCGCTGCGCCGCGCTGACCAGATCGTCGAACAGGATGGCCGCGATCAGGATCAGGAAGGGGATGCCCGCCGCCAGCATCCGCGTGACGAAGCGCCATTCGCGCAGCAGCGGGATCGTCTCGTAAATCCAGACCCAGAACGGGCCGCCTTCCTGCGCCCAGGTGGTGAAGATCAGCCAGGCGATGGCCGCCGGGATGATGAGACGCCCGGTTCCGGGGGTCTTGCCGCCCACCGGGATGATCAGCGTCCGCCCGACCAGCAGCAAGATCAGGAAGACGGGCGACAGCGTATAGAAGAAGTACAGCGAGGAGATCTGGGAGTCCGGCGGCATGGTCGGGGAGAAGTACAGGCCGGCCGTCCAGCCGAAATCACGCGGCGGATTGGGGAAGTACTCCTCCACATGGGTGACGTACTCATGGTTGACCGCCTGCGGGATGAGCCGGACGGCGGCCACCGCGCCGATCAGAACCGCCGCTACCGCGATGCGCCGCAGCGCCACCGCGTTCAGGCGGATGCGCCCGGCGGCATCGTGTTCGAACAGGCCGAAGCCGACCAGCAGGGCGACGCCGATCGCCGTCGGCAGGGCATACCAGAACGTCCCGGCGAAGAGCAGCAGGGCCGTGCCCACCACCAGCAAACCGACGCTCCAGCGGTCGCGCCGTCGCAGCGTCCCGATCGTCCCGGCGTAGATCCACGGCACGTAGGCCTGGCTCAGGCTCATCTGGTAGAAGCCCATGCCGATCGCGCCGACGATGCCGCCGTGCCCGGCGAACAGCCCGGCGCTGAGCAGCCGACCGGCGGTCTTGAGGCCGGCCAGGTAAGCCAGCATCCACCCGCCCAGCCCGGCGATGACGGCGTGGGCGATGACGGCGATCTTGGCCCCGTCATACGGCCCCCAGGCCAGCACCGGCAGGAACATCAGCGGGTTGTTGACGTAGCTGAATGAATTCTCCAGCAGCGGCTCGCCCCGGCCCATCCACGAGTTCCACAGCGGGATGCGCCCGGTGTGCTCGAACGTCACGGCGGCCACCGCCCCGCTGCCCACTAGATAGCTGAATTCCTGGCCGCGCACGCGGACATCGGGGCCGAAGTGCCACAGCGGGCGCGTGGCCAGCAGCGCCAGCGCGATCACGAGCAGCAGTTCCGCGGCGATGAGCAGGTGCAGTCGATATTTCGTCAGGTTCACAGGCATGCCGATGCTCTCTGTTCCGTGCTTCCGCTATCGTCAAGTATCAGGGCCGATCGGTGGGGCGGCCCGCCCCCGGTTTCAATCCCGCTCGATCCAGGCGGGGCCATCGCCCGGCGCTGCGTGATGCAGCCGGGGGCGGTTCCACGCCAGCGGCGCGTAGAAGAGCACGTATTCCCGCGACGGGTGGATGAAACGCCCCGGCGAATACGTCGGCGCGGTCGTCGTGAAGGCCGCGCGCAGGCGCGCCATCGTCACTGCGTCCCACGGCTCGACCGCGAACACATACGATCGATCGCGCGGCAGCGCCCGGAAGAACGTGATCGGGATCTGGCGCGTGTTGTACGCCTGGATCGGGTAGCGCGCCGGCATCCTCCCGCTCAGAAAACTGTGGATCTGGCGCGGCAGGAAGACGTCCCGGTCATCATCGTCGAGCAGGATCAGCTCCTGCCAGCCCCGCTCCGGCAGCATCAGCAGCCGCTGCACCGCATCGCTCGCCTCGCGATGCTGCTGCACACCGCGGATCGGCGTGTGATACTCGCGCATGAAGTCGGTGAAGTAGTAATGGGCCTGGACGACGGCTACCCCCAGCGCCAGCGCGATCGGGCCGGCTGACGCCGCCCGGCGCAGCCAGCGCCAGCGCAGCGCATCCGTCCCCGGCCACAACAGCGGCCACGTCGCGCCGATGCCGATGCCGATCAGCGCGGCGGCGGCGGGCATGGTCATGATGTAGCGCGTGTACCACAGCGTGTCCGTCATCAGGATGTTGCCCGCCGCGACGATCAGCAGCAAGGGCACGAGCAGGAACGCCGCCGAGCGCCCGCGCCACACCGTCTGGCCGACGCCGAGCAGGAACAGCGGGATGATCGGCTGGAGCACCATCGCGCTGAAGCGGCTGTACCACATGCCGGAGACGTCCGGGTTGAAGGTGTAGATCAGGAACGGATCGGTGAGGCGCAGCCGGAACCACATCATCTGATGCGCATCGAGCCGTCCGGTGAAGCCGTCGAGCAGATACTGCAGGCTGATGCTCGAGCTGTTCATCCGCGAACCGAACGGCGCGCCGGTGGCCGCCATGGCCAGATACAGCGGCGCGGCGGTGACGAGCGCCGCGATCAGCAGCAGGCCCCAGCCGCCCAGATACGGGCGGAAGCCGCCGTGGGGCCGATTGGTGCGCCGCACGACAGGGAGCAGCGCCCCGATCCCCAGCCAGATGAAGAACCCGAGCGTCAGCGGCGGGAAGGCATAGCGCCCGCCTTCATAGAAATACTGCGTCAGCCCCAGCGAGACGCCCGCCCACACCCAGTCGGAGCGGCGGTTCCAGCGCAGGCCGCGCGCGATGAACAGGATCAGCATCATGCCGAACAGCGCATCGCCGAGCTGGCCCATCGCCAGGCGGCTGAAGTGCAGATGCGGCGGGAACGTCGCGGCGATGAGCGCCGCCGCGATCGCCGTCCGCCGGTCGAACATGGCGTACACCGCGCCGTAGACGGCCAGCACCGTCACCGCGCCGAGCAGGGCGCTGGTCATGCGCAGGCCCGTCCAGTTCCAGCCGAACAGCACCACCATCCCGGCATTCCAGTACGAATACAGCATGCTGGCCGGTAGATAAGCCGACTGGGACGTGAGCAGATCGACGCGGCGGTTGTCGAAGAAGAAGGTCTCCACGCCGGTGCTGAAGTGGACTTCATCGACCGGCTGACGGATGTAGTAGTCGAGGCCGCCGCCGCGCAGGATCAGCGCGCCGATCCCGATCGCGCCGACGATCAGGACGTCCGCCCAGCGGATGCGCGGGAGGCGCGCGCCGCGCACGCCGATCAGGCCGAGGGCGAAGCTGATCACCCCGCCGCCGAGCAGGGCGAACTGCGCGGTCGGCCCCACCTGCTCCACCCAGGCCATGCCCGTCAGCCCGGCGCTGACCTCCGTGCCCAGCGCCAGCAGCACCAGCCCGACGACGATCAGCGCGGGCCGGGCGCGTCCGGTCATGGCGGGCGCGGTCGTCCGCGGGCGGGCGTGAGCGCGCGGATGCAGCGCGATCGCCGCGCCCATCAGCGCCACGCCGACGACCGTCCAGATGGCCGCCCACGTCACCGTGACGTTGTCGATCAGGCGGCTGACCGGGCGATAGCCGATCGCGGCGGTCACGAACGCCAGCAGCGCCAGCCAGGCGCAGCTCGATCCGACCGCCGCCCGATGCGCGATCACGCGCGCGCGCAGATCGGCCAGCCCGGCGCGGATCGCCGCCCAGTCCGACGGAGCCGCCCGCCCGGCGTCAGCGATCGCCGCGCGGACGCGCGGTTCGCTGTCCGGGATGACGGTCTCGGCGGCGCGCGCGCCGCCGGGCAGGATCGGGGTCATGGTCGTCTTCGCAGCCTCGTGATGCGCCGACATCATCATCCAGTGGCGTATCTACCCAATAGGAGCGGCATCCCGCCACACCGATCGGCCATCGGGACGCCGCCGCAGTTGAACCCTTTAGTCGTCAGGACGATCGCAAACAGGCCGCCCCGCACGCCCGATCGGGACGGCGCAGGGCGGTTCAAGTGTAGCGCACTTTCCACCGTCTGCCCGCCGCCAGCGCAACCGAATCTCGACTTCAACGTATAATCAGTCGGATGATCCCCGTGCCGGCGCGGGCGATCCGCCATCCTGAAGTGCTCGAATCTGCGGAGCAGAGTGAAAGGATCCAGTGTATGCGCAAACTTGTCGGACTTCTGTTGATCGTCTTCGCCCTGGCGGCGCTGGCCGCCCCCGCAGCCGCCGTCCCGGTCGCCGATCTGACGGCGCTGGCGCGCTATTTCAACGCAGAAACGGTGTTCTTCGGCAGCATCCGCACGGACGACGGCTACATCGAAACGCTGGACACCCTGATCGATCGCGTCACGATGCTGCTTCCGGAAGATCAGCGGTCGCCGGTCAGCCTGCGCGAGGCGCTGGATGGCCTTTTCACCAACTTTCCGCCCGGCGCGAACACGGTTGAAGCGGCTGTTCGCCCGTGGCTGGGCGATACCGCCGCCCTCGGCGTCAAAAATTTCGACGTGCTGTTCGATGACAGCATCCGCAACGACAACGATATCCCGTTCATGGTCGCCCTGGCCAACCGTGACCGCGCCGCCGCGCTGGAGTTCTTCAGAACGGCGCTGGTGATCGGCGAACAGCGCAATCCGCTGGAATACACCGTCACGGAAACGGCGGCGTACACGCTGCTCACGCCCGGCCTGAGAGCGGGCGCGCCGCCGTTCGTCTATATCGACGATCAGGTCGTCCTGCTGGCGCGCGGCGCGGAACAGTTCCCGACCGGCGGCCTGCTCAGCCAGTCGCTGGCCACAAGCGCCGATTTCACCGCGGCGTTCGCCGCGCTGCCCGCCGGGGATTACAACATCGGCCTGTACCTCAACATCCCCGCCCTGCTCGATACGATCATCGCGCTCTCGAACACCCTGAGCCGGATGGGCAGCTCGGACGCGGCGGCGCTGCAATCGCTGATCGAACCGATGCAAGCCTCGCTGCGCTCGATCGGCGGCCAGGCATGGGGCTTCACCATCCTCGACGGGCGCTCGCTCACCATCGATATCGCCCAGTCCGGTGACATCGCCGGCATCCTGGCGGCCATGCCCGCCGGCAGCCCGGCCATCGATCAGCCGGTCGATCAGGCATTTCTGGGGCGCATCCCGGCGGGCGCGCCGGCGGTCATCCTGGCCTCGCAGCTCGGCTTCTCGGTGCAGAGCGCGCTCGACAACCTGGTCGCTCAGGCGCAGGCGATGAGCGAAATGGACGTCGATGCCGATGAGGTGACGCAGGCGCTGGCGCAGCTCGAATTCCTCGTGCAGGGCCTCACCGGGCTGGATCTGCGGGAGGAGATCCTGCCGTGGATGAACGGCGAATACGCGCTCTACTTCAGCCTCAACCCGGCGCTGAACGATATCCGCTCGCTCGACGACTCCGCGCGCCTGACCCGGCTCCCTGCCGAGGCCGCGCTCATCATGGAGACCAGCAATCCCGAACTGAGCGCGCAGCTCGTCGCCGGCCTGGGCCGCGCGCTGACGTCCTTCGGCGGCGATAACATCAGCGTCACCACCGAGCAGTTGGGGCGGGGCCGCGCGACCGTGGTGACCATCCCGACGCCCGGCGTCAGCTACCCGGTCGAACTGCTGATCGCCTCGGACGACAATGTCTTCGTCATCGGCACGCGCGGCGCGGTCATCTACGCGCTCAGCCCGGACGGCCCGTCGCTGCTCGATGATCCGCTCTACCAGGAAGCGCTGACTTACGCGCTGCCGAACTCGATCAGCTTCCTCTATCTCGCCGGCGCGGGGCTGGAGCCGCTCGTCCGCATCGTCGATGTCAGCTCGCCCTCGTGGAGCCGGGACGCCGAGGGCGTGGCCTTCCTCCTCGACCTGTTCCACAGCTCGTCGATCACAACGCAGGTGACGGAGACCGCTCAGATCGTCCGCCTCGTCATGACGCTGCCGGAGTAACCCGCCAGCGCCCGATCCCCCGTTCGTCCTGACCCCCGTCCGCCCCGCCGGACGGGGGTTTTTTGTTGCTCCCGAAAGGAGATCCCGCCCATGCCCTACCTGACCATGCTGCACCGCGCCCGCGCGCAGCTCGGCCTGAGCGCCGGCGAACCCGCCGACGACTCGCGCCTGCTGGTGTGCATCCGCGCCGCCACCCGCGCCATCGAACGCGCCGCCGGGCGCGCCTTCGTGCCGCAGCTCGCGACCCGGCCCGCCGGGCCGCACGCCCCGGATGCCGTCATCCTGCCCGGCGATCTGCTGACGCTGACCGGCCTGACCGACGCCGGCGGCCCGGTTCCGCTGGAGCGCGTCGCGCTGATCCCGGACGCCCCACCGCACAGCCTGATCGCGCTCAGGCCGGGCTACGCCTTCATCCTCGACCCGATCGACCGCCAGGTCACGATCAGCGGGATC
>DAOUBU010000078.1:0-11536 GCA_034432395.1 Anaerolineae bacterium | reverse complement strand
GGCGGCGCAGCCAGCGCGCCAGCGCTTCCAGATCGGGCACGGTGCGCGCCCCGGCTGGCTCCAGCGGCAGCAGATCGGCCAGCCCGGCGGCGGTGGCGCGCCAGTTCGGGCCGCCCGCTGCGATGATCTGGCCGCCCGCGATCGTCCAGTCGCGCAGGGCGGCGCGCTGCGCATCCGTCAGCGCCGAGGTATCGACATCGTGGAACAGGATCAGGTCGAGCGCGCTCAAGCCGATGGCACGATCGGGCAGATCGGCGATCCGCCACGCGACCTGCCCGGCCTGCGCCCCGCCCAGTCGCGCCCCGGTCAGATCGACCGGGCCGGCGGGCGCGTCGGTCAGCACGGCGTACAGCCGATCGGCGGCGCGGACGGCGCGGATGCTGTCCGTCCCCACCGCGATCACCGATCCGTCATCGGCCAGCAGTTCGACGCGCAGCAGGCCGCTGAACGCGCGCGCCGTCACGTACAGCGTGACCGTCTGCCGCGCGCCGGCGGCCAGTTCGACCGGCGTCGCGTAAGCACTGCCGATCGCGTTCGGGTTGGTCTCCGGGCGGATGAGGAGCTGCCCGCGCACGTCCGGGCCGTTGTTGACCAGGTCAGCGCGCACCGGCATCCACGTCTCGGGCCGGTAGAACCCGCCGAAACCGGCATCGACCGTCACCGCGATCGCCGCTTCCGGCTGGCCGGTCACCGGCCCGCCGCCAGCGCCGAGCAGCGCGAGCAGCGCCAGCCCGATGGCGCCGGCGGCTGAGCGGAACGCACGTCCGCGCATCAGGCCGGTTCCGGTTTGACCACGGGCAGGCGCGGGTCGATGCCCGCCTCCGCCCACGTGCTTTTGACCCAGGCATAGGCCGGATCGTCGCTGTTGGCCAGCGACTGGGCCGACCCGGCCAGGAAATTGAGGTAGTACGTCGTGTATCCCGGCGCGCTGACGACCGGGTGATAGCCCTCCGGCACGAGCACGACGTCGTGATTCTGCGCCCGCATCAGCGCGTCGATGCGCCCGTCCGCGGTGTAGACGCGCTGGTAGGCGTAGCCTTCCGGGCGGTCGATCTTGTAGAAGTAGATCTCCTCCAGATCGGCTTCGAGCAGCGTGCCGTCGTCGCCCACGCGGTGGACGTCATGCTTGTGCGGCGGGTAGCTCGACCAGTTGCCGGACGGCGTGTAGACCTCGACGACGACCAGGCGCTCGCAGTCGAACCCCGGCGGGATGATGCTGTTGATCTGGCGCGAGGCGTTGCCGCCACCGCGCAGTTCAATGGCGGACTGAGCCGGGGTGATGAGCTGGAGCGGATGATCGGTCGTGCAGGGGACGCGGCACGTCGCCACCTCGAAACCGTCCGTCAGCGCCTCGATCGTGAACTGCGTATGCCGGGGCACGTAGACGGCATACGGCATGCCGCTGAAGACGTCGGGCCGCCGCCCGATGGCCTCGAAATCGCCCCGCGAGGTGCGCACATGGCAGCGCCCGCCCAGGATGACATGGGCGTATTCGTAATCGCCCGTGTCTGCGCTGTAGGTCATCCCGGCGTTGAGGCGGCGGGCCTGCATGTGGAGCATCTGCCAGCCCGCCCGTTCCGGCGTCACCTCGGCGAAGATCCCCGTCCCCCCTGTATCCTGCGATCGCACCAGCAGATCCATCGTTGTCCTCTCCTGTGTCAGCTACAGCCGTTCCCCGACGCTCTTGGCCTGGGTGAACAGCAGCAGATAATCCGGCCCGCCGGCCTTGCTGTCCGTGCCGCTCATGTTGAACCCGCCGAACGGATGCACGCCGACCATCGCGCCGGTGCATTTGCGGTTGAAGTACAGATTGCCGACGTGGTATTCCTCGCGCGCGCGTTCGAGCCGGTCGCGGCGGTTAGAGTAGACCGCGCCGGTCAGGCCGTATTCCGTTCCATTGGCGATCGCCAGCGCATCGTCGAAATCGCGCGCGCGGATGAGCGCCAGCACCGGCCCGAAGATCTCCTCCTGGGCGATGCGCGCGTCCGGCGGCACGTCGCCGAAAATCGTCGGCGGGATGAAATACCCGCCCTCCGGGGTGTAGAGCGGCTGACCGCCCAGCAGCAGCTTGCCCTCCTGCGTGCCGATCTCGATGTAGTTCATGATCTTCTGCACGGCATCGCTGTCGATGACCGGCCCCTGATCGATGTGCGGCCCCTGATCGGGCGCGCCGACCGTCAGCGCCGATGCCAGTTCGACGACGCGGCTGGCGACCGTGTCGTAGATCGACTCGACGAGGATGGCGCGCGACCCGGCGCTGCACTTCTGCCCCTGGAAGCCGAAGGCGCTGGCGACGATGCCCTGCGCCGCCGCCTCCAGCGAGGCCGTCTCATCGACGAGCACGGCGTCCTTGCCGCCCATCTCCAGGATGGCACGCTTGATCCACTTCTGGCCGGGGGCGATGCGCGCCGCCTTCTCGTTGATCAGCAGACCGACCTCGCGCGATCCCGTGAACGAGATGAAGCGCGTGCGCGGATGTTCGACCATGCGCGCGCCGACGATGTGCCCGTGCCCGGTGACGAAATTGAGCACGCCCGGCGGCAGCCCCTGGTTCCAGAACACTTCGGCCAGCGCGTAACCCGTCCACATGGCCTGTTCCGCCGGCTTGAAGACGACGGTGTTGCCGGTCACCAGCGCCGCAGACACCATGCCCGTCGGGATGGCCAGCGCGAAATTCCACGGCGGGATGATCGCGCCGACTCCGAGCGGGATGTAGTAGTAGCCGAGCTGCTCATCCGGGAATTCGGCCAGCAGGTGGCTGCTGTCGGCGATCTTGACCGCCTGGCGCGCGTAGTATTCGAGGAAGTCGATCGCCTCGGAAGTGTCCGCGTCGGCTTCCGCCCAGGTCTTGCCGACCTCCAGCACCATCATGGCCGAAAATTCGTGTTTGCGCCGGCGGATTTCGGCGGCGGCGCGCAGCAGATAGCGCGCGCGCTCCTGCACCGGGACGCGCTTCCACGTCGCGAAGGCGCGCTCGGCGGCGGCGATGGCGGCATCGGCGTGGCCCTCATCGCCGAGCTGGAAGACGCCGACGACCTCAGCGGGGCGGCTGGGGTTGATCGACGCCAGCGTCTGGCTGACCGTCACCGGCTGCCCGTCGATGATCATCGGATAGGTGCGCCCGATGCGGGCTTTGACCGCGTCCAGCGCGGCCTGGAAGGCGGCGGCCTGAGCCGGGTCGTCGAAACGGGTCAGCCGTTCATTGTGATACGTCGGCAGCATGAGCGAGTCTCCTGAAAAAAGGACAAAAACACACTCCGGGCCGCGCGCTGCTGCGCAGCACAGCCTGAAGCGCTATCTATCCTGTATTCTAGCGGGAAATGCGGCATCCGGGTTAGGGGCGATCGGCCCGGAAGCCGGGGGGGCGGCCCCCCGGCCTGCCGGGGTGTTTCACTCGACGCGGGCGGCTGCGCCTTCCGGCAGCGGACGCACGATCTCGCGCGGGCCGCCGCCATTGGCATACACCAGGTAGCGGCGCGGGTAAATGTGCAGCGGCATGCCCTCTTCGACGGGCAGCGATTTGGGCAGGTAGATCTTGAGCCGGGGGGCGTCGGCCACCTCGACCAGCGCCCGGCGGTAGTGGCCGAGATCGCTGATCTGTTCGACGGTGCTGTTCCAGGCCCCCGGATGCGGCGCGTGCAGCGCCACCAGATCTTCCGGGCGCAGCGCCACCGTGACCGCGCCCGGCGCGGTATCGGCGGGGATCTCCAGATCGACGCCGCCCAGGCGCAGGCCAGAGCCGCGCACCTCGCCTTCGAGCAGGTTCATCGCGCCGATGAAATCGGCCACGAACAGGGTCGCGGGGTTGGCGTAGATCGCGCCCGGCGCGTCAAGTTGTTCCACCCGCCCCTGGCTCATGACGGCGATCCGATCGGCCAGCGACAGCGCCTCCTCCTGATCATGGGTGACGAAGATCGCCGTGATCCTGAGGCGGCGCTGGATGCGGTGCAGCTCCTCGCGCAGGCGGACGCGCAGGATGGCGTCCAGGCTGCTGAACGGCTCATCGAGCAGCAGAATCTTCGGCTCCAGCACCAGCGCGCGGGCCAGGGCGACGCGCTGCTGCTGCCCACCGGAGAGCTGCGCCGGGTAGCGGTTCTCGTACCCCGCCAGGCTGACCAGTTCGAGCGCTTCGCTCACCTTGCGTTTGATCTCGGTTTTGCTCAGCCGGCGAAGCTGCAGCCCGAAAGCGATGTTGTCGAACACGCGCATATGCGGCCACAGGGTGTACTTCTGGAAGACCATCGCCGTGGGACGGCGGTTGGCGGGCAGGGCGACGACGCTTTCGCCGTCGATGCGGATGTCGCCCATCGTCGGCATCTCGAATCCGGCGATCAGGCGCAGCAGTGTGCTCTTGCCGCAGCCGGACGGCCCCAGGATGCACATGAATTCGCCATCGCGGACGGTGAAATGGACATCATTGACCGCCACGACGCTGCCGAAATGTTTGTGGATGTGGATCAGATCGAGCGTGGACATGCGATTACCCCTTCAGACGCCGAACCCGGCGGTCAGGTAGCCGCCGCGCAGCAGCCGCTGCGCCACCAGCAGCAGGATCAAGGAGGGCGCCCACAGCACCAGCGAGACGATCGCTCCGTACTGGACGATGAGCTGACTGTTGATGAGCGAGTACATCAGCACCGGCATCGTCACCACGCGCGGCAGGCCGACGATCAGCGCGCCCTGCGCCTCGTAAAACGTGTTGACGAACGTCAGCAGCAGCGCGGCGCTCAGGGCGGGCATGACCATCGGCAGCGTGATCTGAATGAAGACGCGCAGCGGCGACGCGCCGACGTCGAGCGCGGCCTCTTCCAGCGAGCGGTCGATGGCCTGAAAGGCCGACGTCGGGATCCAGATCATCAGCAGCAGCGTATTGACGAGCTGGATCAGGATCACGCCCGGTATCGTGCCGATCAGGTTGAGGCGGAAGAAGATCACGGCGATGCTGATATACAGCCCGAAGCGCGGGAAGGCATTGGTCGCCAGGAACGACAGCAGCAGCATCTGCCGCCCCCGGAACTGCATCCGCGCGAAGGCGTATGACGCCGGCAGACAGATGACCGCTGAGATCGCCGTCACTGCGATCGACAGCCCGATGCTTAACGGCAGCGCTCTGGCGATATCGGCGCGGGCGAAGGTGCGTTCCCAGAAGCTGAAACCGAATTCCTGCGGGATCAGCACGGGGAACTGCCAGCGCTCGGCGAAGGCCCAGAGAAACACCGAATAGATCGGCCCCAGGATGACCAGGATCAGCACGATCAGCGCCAGGACGCCGAAGCCCTCGCGCTGGATCATGGCGGCGAAGCTGCGCCGCGTCCCGCTCCAGAAGCCGCCCAGAGGTGACGGGGATGACGGGGTTGGCCGGGTCAGATCGCTCATCGTCCTCCCTCCTGACGCCGCTGGCTGACGACGGTGCGCACATACAGGAAGCCGACCGCCGCGCTGATCAGGAACGTGATCACC
The DNA here is from genome assembly GCA_034432395.1 of Anaerolineae bacterium. Lineage (GTDB taxonomy): Bacteria > Chloroflexota > Anaerolineae > Aggregatilineales > Phototrophicaceae > Flexifilum. The sequence goes on along the minus strand of DAOUBU010000078.1, from coordinate 6,076 downwards.
GCCTGCGTTTCGGCATCATCCGGGCGGCGGTACTGGCCGAACGTCTGCTGCATGAACACGCCCATCATCTGCGGGGCCGCCGGGCCGAGCAGATACGGCAGGGTATAGCTGCCGAAGATGCCGAGGAAATTGAGCGAGAAGACGATCAGCACCGGGCGGATGATCTGCGGCAGGATGATGCGCCAGAAGATCTGCCAGTTGTTCGCGCCGACATCGCGCGCGCTCTCGATCAGCTCATCGCTCACCTGGCGCAGGCCCGCGGTCAGGATCAGCACGGTGAACGGGATCGACTCCCACGTCAGACCGATGACGATGGCATCGGGTTTCAGGTACGGGGTGCGGTAGCCGGTGAAGCCCAGCAGGTTGAGGATCGTCTCGAGCGTGCCGCGCGTGCCCAGAAAGCGGATCAGCGCGAATGCCAGGATGATGCCGGGCACGAACAGCGGGAACAGCGCCAGAAGCTGCACCGCATTGGCGATGCGCCCTTTGGAAAAACGCAGGTACAACGCCAGCGGAAAACAGAAGACGAAAATCGCCGCCAGCGTAATGAAGGTGACCTGCAGCGTGAAGATCAGGTTCGACACGCTGATCGGATCGCTGAAGAAGGCCTGATAGCGCGACAGCGACAGCCCCGGCTGGCCGTCGATGTCGATCGTCAGCGTGCGCACGATCGACTGAATGGCCGGGATGAAGATCAGCAGGATCATCACCAGCAGCGGCGGCGCGATCATCGCATACGGGATCAGCGTGCGCCAGCGCGCGCGCGCCGGCGGTTGGATGAGGACAGGGGTATCCGTCATGATTGGCTGCACCGGGTGCTCAAGAAGACGGCGCGGTGACGTCAGCAGACGCCACCGCGCAGTGCAAACCGCGATCGGGAAATTAGCTGTTGCGGTCGATGTTGGTGGCGACGTTGTTGTACCAGCCTTCGACCATCGCCGCCGAATAGGCCCCGCCCGGCCACGTCGGGACGGTGTCGGTGATCACGTTGGTGTATTCGCTGCGCAGTTCCTCCGGCAGCAGATCCCAGCTAATGGCCGGGAAGCCGCCGATCGTTTCGACGATCGCCTGCTGGATTTCCGGGGTCAGCAGGAAGTTACCCAGCGCCAGCGCGCCCTCGATGTTGGCGGCGTTGCGCGGAATGGCCGCGAAGGCGTACCCGCCGGTGAACGGCAGATCCTGAAGCTGGGCGAAGCGGGTGCTTTCCGGCAGGATGCCGAGGTTGTACGCCTGCAGCGCCTGATCCGACCAGGCGGTGATCATGCTGACCGAACCGTTGGCCAGCAGTTCCAGCACCGGGGTGTTACCAGCCGGGTACGCGCCGCCTTCGTAGATGGCGTCGTGGATGCTGCCCAGCAGATCCCAGGCTTCCGAGAACTGAGCGATCAGCTCTTCGTTCGCCTCGCCCGGCACGAACAGCGACGGATCGCGGCCCGTCACTTCGAAGATGGCGCGGGTGACCATCGCTGCGCCGCTGCCACCGCGGTCAGGGCGGTTGTAGACGAACTGACCGGGGTGATTGCGGATCCACTCGATCAGTTCCATGTAGGTGGTCGGCACTTCGTCTTCAGCGACGACTTCGCTGTTGTAGGCCAGCAGCACCTGCGAACCGCGGTAGGGCAGTTCCTGCGGCAGACGGTTGGTCGCCTCGATCACGTTCGCCAGATTGGGGATTTCCGCTTCCGTCAGCTCGAGGAACAGATCAGCATCCACCCAGTCCTGAACCGAGTCGACATCGATCTGCTCGAAGAAATCGACCTGCGGATCGTCGCCGGTCTCCAGGGCCGCCAGCGCGCGGTTGGCGATATCGGCGTTGCCGCCGCCCACGCCGCGCACGATCGTCAGGATGACTTCATACTGTGGGAATTCCGCTTCAAAAGCCGGGATGATCGTGTTCGTCCAGAAGTCGCTGATGTTGGTGTCCGAGTTGGTGTAGACGTAGATCGGGGTGCGATCCTGTGCCGCGACGCTCAGCGCGCCCGCGATCGCGACGACAACGATGACCAGAAGTACCTGACGCAGCTTCATAAATCGTTTCACTCCTCTGGGTAATGCAGTTCGCCCTCACTGCATGACCGGAGCTTACCGACCGGCGGACAGCGCGTTGTTAACTGCGTTTGCCAGTTCAGTTAAAGTTCGTCCCATTGAGGCTTAACATCGCCTATTACACTTGAGGCCGTTCAACTTGATGCACCGCCCACACGTTTCATCACAGGGATACATGCCGATGCCAGCAGACCGCTCTGCCCCGATCGTCGTCCATCACATGGCCGCGCTGGACGATGCGCCGCACCCGCCCAATTCGCTGGCCGCGATCGCCGCCTGTCTGGCGGCGGATGCGCCGTTCATCGAGATCGATGTCACCGCGCTGGCCGCTGATGACTATCTGCTCGTCCACGATCCGGATCTGGAGTCGGAGACCAGCGGAAGCGGGCCGGTGAGCGCGGCCACGGCGGAAGCGGCCCGCGACCTGCGGCTCAAACACCGCGGGCAGATCACCGCCGAACCGCCCGCTCTGCTCAGCCAGGTGGTCGAGCTGTTCGTCCGGCATGGCGGGCGCTCGCGCCTGCAGATCGATTTCAAAAACGTGCTGCCGATGCGTTCGGACGAACCGCTGCGCCGCCTGGTCGGCCTGATCGAGCCGCTGGGCGAACGGGTGCTGGTCAGCAGCGGGGCGGACTGGCATCTGCGCCGGCTGCGCCAGCTCGCGCCGTGGCTGGCGATCGGCTTCGACATCGGTTTTTACCTCGATTACCGCCCGCGCCCGGTCGATGCGCGCCTGCCGCCGTACCGGCTGGGGGCTTACGGCTACCACGACGATCACATCCTGGCGGCGCAGGCGCTGCTCGATCCGGCGGCATACCTGGCCGAGCGCAGCCTGCTGCTGCACCGCGCGCTTCCGGAAGCGAGCATCTGGTACGTGGGCTACCCGATGATCGCGCGCGCCCTGGCCGATGGCTTCAACCTGGCCGACTGGCTGCACGGGCAGGGCATCCTGCTCGACGCCTGGACGCTGGATGTCACTTCGCCGGATGCGCTGGCGCACCTGGACGCGCTGCGCCGCGCCGGCGTCGATCAGTTCACCACCAACACCCCACATGCGCTGGCCGCCCGCCTGAGCGCGGCGAACGGAGCCTGATCGTGCGCCTGTATCTGATCCGTCATGCCGATCCGGATTACCCCAACCACACCCTGACCCCGGCCGGGCATCTGGAAGCGGCGGCGCTGGCGCGGCGGCTGGCCGGGCACGGGCTGGATTATCTGGCTGCGTCGCCGCTGCCCCGCGCCCAGATCACCGCGCGCTATACCGCCGATCTGCTCAAGCTGCCGATCCATACCCACGACTGGCTGATCGAGATCGCGGGCTGGGACACGGATCCCGACCCGATCGACGGTGGCTTCATCCCGGCCTGGGATATCCCCGGCGTTCGTCTGCGCGCCGACGCGCGCTACCACGCCTGGGCGACCTGGGATCGCACCGAGCCGCTCGATCAGCCGATCTACCACGACACCGTGGAGGCCTTCCGCCAGCAGGCGGATGCATTTCTGGCCGAGCAGGGCTGTGTTCGCGATGGCGTCAACTACCGCGTCGCACCGGACAACACCCGCCAGATCGCGGCGTTCTGCCACAACGGGACGGCGCTGCTGTGGCTGTCGCTGCTGCTGCACATCCCGCCGCCGCTGATCTGGGCGGGGATCTGGCATGCGCCCAGCGCGGTGACGACGATCCTGTTCGAGCGGCGCGGTGACGACGATCGGGCTGCGCCGCGCGCGCTCAGCATCGCCGATACCGCGCATCTTTACGAAGCGCGTCTGCCCGTGCAGCCGCGCGGCATCCGGGGCAACTATCGCTGAGACGTCCGCGCGATCACGCCAGCGGCTGCGCATCGCCGATCAGCGCGATCAGGTCGCCGCGCAGCCGCGTCACGACGACGAGCGCTTCGTGCCCGCCGCTGAGCTTCAGCGCGCGGATCAGCGCCTCCGGCGTGCCCGACCAGCCGCGCTGCTTGACCGTCACCCGGCCCACGCCCCGCGCGCGCAGCGCCGCCCGCAGTCGATGTAGATTGAATGGCAGCCAGTCGTGGATGCGCCAGGCGCGCGCCCACGGAGTGACGGGCGGGACGTCCGCCGTCAGGTAGGCGATCGTCTCATCGAGCTGGGCCGCCCCCCAGGCCGCGCCCGCCGGGCGCACCAGCCCGGCGCGGATCAGCGCCGGATCGGGTTCGATCAGCCAGCCGCGCGGCGCGCTGATGACCGGTTCCGGCTCGACGGCGGGCGCATCCCAGAACAGCGGGCCGTCGGGGCGCAGCAGCACCGCCCGCCGCATCAGCGGGGCGTCGTCCCCCTCCAGCCAGAGCAGCGCCTCCTTGAGATCGCCGCCGGCGGACAGGAACTCCAGCCGTCCGCCGTACTCCGCCACCTGGTCGAGCGCCACGCCCGGCGACAGCTTGACGAGGAGCGGCCGCGTCCGCCAGCGGCGCACCGTGGAGAGCGGCGGCTGGTAGGCCTCGACGTGGTGCAGCCGGCGGCCAGCGGCGTCGCGCCGCGCCGGGTCGAAGAAGATGGCATCGCCCGGCGGCAGTTCGACCGTCACATCGCCGACGCGGAAGACGGCCCGTCCGTCCAGACCGAGCCGCCGGGCATTGACCTGCGCGATCGCCACGCGCAGCGGATCGCGGTCGATGCCGGTCACGCGCCGATCCGGGCCGGAGGCGGCATACGTCAGCCCGTCCGCGCCCAGACCGCACGCGGCATCGATCAGGTGGCCCGGCCCGATGCGGTCAGCGCGGTAGGCCCGCGCCAGCGGATCGCTGGCCTGCTCCAGCCCGTCGCGGGTGAAGAACAGGCGCGCGGCCTGAGCGCCGAATTTGCTCACCGCCGCGCGCCGCAGACGGGCCTGCTCCAGCGCGGCCCCCGCGATGGCCGCCGGATAGCGCTTGCGCAGGCGCGTCAACAGCGGCAGGATGCCCGCTTCCGAGAGATCGGCCTCCGCCAGGTGATCGAGCAGGGCCGTGCCCGCATCTGAGTCCAGAAAGGCCAGCGTTTCGGGGTCGATCATTCGTCGCCGGTGATGGCCGCCGCCGGATCGACGGCGATCAGGCGCAGCTCGCGCCCGCTGAGGATGTCCAGCGGCGGGTTGAGGCGCAGCGGATGCCCCCAATCCGCGTGCGCGGCGCGGGGGAATTTGGCGATGCGGTGGATGTCGCGGATCCAGCCGTTCATCACGGCGGGCTGCATGAAGGCCACGGCCTGCGGCAGGCTGGAGAATGCCAGCAGCGCCGGCTCCCCGTCGATCACCACGGCGGCGGCCTGCCAGTCGATGCGTTCGCCCGGTTCGATCCGCCAGGGCGGTTTGTTGGGCGTCTGGCGGATGAGCAGGAACAGGAAGCGCCCCCGGTAACCGGCCAGATCGTCCACGGCGGAGTCCCGCGCCGCGCCGACAGCGATGCGCGCGGTGGTGCTCGCCGCTGTGTGCGCGCGTTCGCCGCGCATCAGCAGGCCGCCGCCCTCCGCCGCCTCGACCAGGATGCGGACGAAGCCGAGGCGTTCCAGATGCTGGCCGACCGCGATCAGGCGATCGGGATCGGCGGCGTCGTCCGGGACGAGCCAGATCAGACGGCCCCCCGGTCGCAGGCTGGCCAGCGCCCGCGTCAGCCGGTCATCCGGGGGCAGCGGGCCGATCCCGGCGGCGGCGTCGCAGTCGGCCAGCGCCGGATCTGAAGCGAGCGGCTGCACATCCGGGCGCAGCGCCGCCAGCGGCCCGCCGACCGTCCCGCTGAGGTCGAGCAGGCGCAGGGTCGCCCCGCTGGGCGGCAGATGTCTGGCAAGGACGGCGCAGGCGCTGTCGATCGAACGCATCTCAGGCGGTCTCCGCTGGCGGCGGATCGAGCACGGCGAAGATCTGGCTGACGGGGACGCGGAAGCCGGGCAGGACGTCGCCGCCATCGAGCGTGTCGGCTTCGTTCAGCGTGCGCGCCGCGTTCTGCGTGTGGACGACGATCTGGCGCGTCTCCGGGTAGACGACCCAGAGCAGCCGCGTGCCCGCGCGGAAGAAGTCATTGATTTTGCCCTGCAG
>DAOUBU010000077.1:0-5950 GCA_034432395.1 Anaerolineae bacterium | reverse complement strand
GACTGCAAGCGCGCCGAAATTTTTGCCCGCGAGAACAACAACAGCGCCCGCCTGACGATCCGCCCGCCGCGCAGCGCGGGCGAGCCGGGGCAGCTCACGTTGAGCGCGCGCAGCAGCGAGCGCGGCGATAACGAATCGACGCTGGAGGTCAACGCGGAAGGGGAAGTGCTGGAGGCTTCGTTCAACATCCGCTACCTGCTCGATGTGCTCAATGTGCTCGCGCCGACGGAGTTCAACATCATCTTCGAAAGCGCCGGGCCGTCCGCGCCGGGCGTGATCCGGGCGGAGAAAGACCCGACTTTCCTCAACGTCATCATGCCGATGGCCAGCCGCTGAGGTCGGTGGACAGGGATTGCGGTCTGCGGCGCGCGGTCGATCCGTTCGATGTAGCGGTCAGGATGTCGTCGGGCGGATCTCCCGGACGGATCGCCGGGGCTGGTTATCCCAGGCGCTGGGCGCGGCGGATCGCCAGCGCCAGGATGCGATCGGCCAGGAACGACTGCGCCAGCGCGAACAGCGTCAGCGCCGCGCCGAGGATGATGCCGTAGGGGACGATGGCCCAGATCTCGCCGAAGCGGCCTAAATAGAGGAAGGCCAGCCCGCCATCGGCCAGCGCCCCCTGCCCGGCCATGAGCAGCCACGCCCCGACGTCGGACGCCGCCAGCTCTCCAGCCAGAAACTGCGTCGTCAACCCGGTCAGCAGCAGCGCGCCGCCGACGCGCAGCAGCACGAACAGCGTCTGGAACAGGACGCTGGCCCCGCGCGAGCGCGCCGCCGTGGCGATCAGCAGACCGAGCGCGGCGTCCATGCCGACGCCGGTGATCGGCAGCAGGATGCTCGCTGTCAGCAGCAGGGCCAGCAGCAGGATCGCCGGGACGACCGTCAGTTCCGGCGTGATGCCGTTGATCAGCAGGTCGATGTAGCGGCCCTGGAAGGCGGTCAGATCGTACAGCACCAGCCCGATCAGCAGCAGCCGGGCGACGATCGTCGCCGTCAGGATGACGTTCAGCCGCAGAAAGACGACGACCCAGCGGGCGCGCAGCGTCAGCTCCGCGCCGCGTTCGGTGGCGCGCAGGGTATCCCAGGTCTGGCGGCGGATCGCCTCGGCGATCGTGCCGCTGGTCAGCGCGACGGCCAGCACGCGCGCCAGCAGATGCAGCGCCAGCAGGGGGAAATACAGGATCGCGTTGACGCTTTCGACGACGTTCTGCCCCGCCGGGATGGTGAACAGGCGCGTCGCCGCCAGGTAACCGATCAGCAGCAGCAGACCGCCCGCCGCCACCTCGCCCAGCGCGCGCAGCAGCCGCGTCCGCCGGGACTGCGGGCGGTCGTTCCGCTGGTAGCGCACCGCCGGATGATCCGGGCGCGCCCAGGCGGGAAGCTGGGCGAAAAACAGGCGCTGAATCATGGCGTCGTCCTCATCACGGTTTCGATGCGCGCTTCCAGCGCGCGCAGCTCGCTCATCCACGCCGCCGGGTCGATGGCGATCGTGCGACTGTAGCGAATATACCGCAGATAGACGTCGAGCGCGTCCAGACCGAGCAGCTCGCGCGCCGCTTCGGCGTAGAGGCCCACCTGCAGATGATAGCGCCGGGCATGGGCGCGGATCGGATCGATCGACCCCGGCGCGGGGACGCCGGACGTCTTGTAGTCGATCAGCGCCCACGTCCCGTCCGGGCGTTCGATCAGCACATCGATGACGCCGTGGAAATCGTACCCGTCGCGCCGGTGGACGAACGGCGTCTCGCGCAGGACGCGCCGCGCTGTCTCGATCCAGCGCTGGACGTCCCCGGCCAGTTCGCGGGTCAGCAGCGCCGCCGCCTGATCGATGGCGCGGGCGCGCTGCTCCGCATCGACGATGCCCAGCTCCCAGGCGGTCTGTTCCAGCCGCTCCCGGCGCTGGTCAGCCGTCGCCGCCGGGTCGTGCCAGCGCAGCGCCCGGTGCACCAGCTCGCCGACCAGGCGCGGCGTCGGATCGACGGGCAGCGGTTCCGGCGTGGCCCGCGGGATGCGCAGCGGCGCGGCGTGCAGCAGACGGCGGCGCGCCTGCTCCAGATGCTGCCGCCCCAGCTCCGGATCGACATGGGCCAGCGCGCCCAGATCGACGGCCAGCGTCACCGGCAGAGCGCGCGCCGGGCCGGTCACCGGGAGCGACAACGGGGCCAGCAGGCCGGGGAGCGGCTCAGCGGAAGTGAGCAAGCCGAGATCGGGCAGCGCATCGAGATCGACCGGCTCAGCGGCGGCCTCCGCCTCGATCCCGGCCTCATCGGCGCGCTGCAGCCGCACCGACCAGCCATCGAACGCGCGATCCTGCACCGCGCCCGGCTCCAGTTTGGGCAGCGGCGCGCCCCGATCGGCCAGCGCATCGAGCAGCCAGCCGAACATCCCCCTTGCGCTCGGCTCCTGCTTGTCCGCCCCGATCTTGCTGACCTCCCCGCTGACGATGCAGCGATCGGCGGCCCGCGTCATGGCGACGTAGAGCAGGCGGCGGCGCTCGGCGGTTTCGCGGCGCTTCTGTGCCGCGGCGATCCGCCGGTAGCGGAACGTCTCCTGCATCTCCCCCCTGTCGTCGTATGCCGTGCAGGCGAACCCCAGCGCTGGATCGAGCAGCGCGGGCGGCTTCTCCTCGCGCGGAGATCGATGCGCGTTGGCGACGAACACGATCGGGAATTCCAGCCCCTTGCTCTTGTGGATGGTCATGATGCGCACCGCGTCCCCGGCATCGAGCGCCGCTTCGCCCTCGCGGGTTTCGGCGGCGGTCAGCGCCTCGGCGTAGCGGTTGAAAGCGTTCAGGCGGACGTGACCGCTGGCGCGGGCGAGATCGATCAGCTTGTCGAGGTTGGCCCGGCGGCGCGATCCGTCGCGCGGCAGGCTCTCCAGCGCGGCAGGATACCCCGTCTCGTCAAGCGCGATCTCGATCAGCTCGGCGATCGGGACGCGCCCGGCCAGCGCCCGCAGCCGGGTGAGCGTCTCCACGGCGAAACCGACGGCGGCGCGTTCATCCTCCGGGATGAGCGCGGCTTCCGCGGCGCGGGCCAGCGCATCCCACAGCGGCAGCGGCTGATCGTCTGGCCCGGTGAGCAGCCGCAGCGCGAGCAGGGCATCGTCGCTCAGATGGAAAAGCGGTGAACGCAGCGCCGCCGCCAGCGCCAGATCGTCACCCGGCGCTTCCAGGGCGCGCAGCAGACGCATGACATCGGCGACCTCCTGCCGCGCGAAGTAACCGCGCCCGGCGATGGTGACGAACGGGATGCCCGCGGCGCGCAGCGCGCCTTCGAACCGCTGCGTGACCGTCTCGGTCAGCGCGGGCAGCAGCACGGCGATATCGCCGTATGCCGCCGGGCGGATCGTTCCGCCGGCGCGCACCGGCGCGCTGCCGACCAGCTCGCGGATCCGCCGGGCGACCGCGGCTGCCTCATCGCCTTTCGCCGGCACGAACAGCACCTCCAGCGGCGGATCGTCGGCGGGGGCGTCCTGGACGTGCGCGATCATGGCGTCGGTATCGCGGTCGAAGCGCGTCTCGAACGGTTCCGGCGGATCGCCCTCCGGCTGGAGGATGCGCTCGAACAGCGCGTTGTAAGCGGTCACCAGCGGGCGGTGCGCCCGGAACGAGTCGCGGAAGGCGATCCGCTGTCCGCCCGCCGCCTCGATCTCGGCGCGGGCACCGGCGAACACCGAGACATCCGCCCCGCGAAAGGCGTAGATGCTCTGCTTGGAATCGCCGACCAGGAACAGGCGTCCCGGTTCCGCCGGATCGGCCAGCGCGCGGACGATCGCCCACTGGATCGGGCTGGTATCCTGAAACTCATCGACCAGCAGCGCGGCGATCTCGGCGCGCCAGCGCGCACGGGCGGCGGGCTGCGTCGTCAGCAGATCGTGCGCCAGCCGCTCCAGATCCTCGAAATCGAGCGCGGCCCGTTCGTCTTTGGCCGCCCGGTAGGCGTCGGCGCAGGCGCGGATCAGGGCCAGCCAGTCCGGCTCGGCCTCGGCGGCCCGTCGATCGAGCGCGCCGGGCGGCGGCCCGATGGTCTCCTTCAGCCGTTCAGCCCAGCCGCGCAGCAGTTTGATCACCTCGCGGGCGTCAGCAATGGAGTCCTTGCCGCCCCAGTTCTCCTGTCTGCCGCTGCGCCCCACTTTAGGCAGTCTCTCAGCCCGCTGTAAAATGTCGTACTGCGCCGCAGGATCAGCAGTGGCGAGCAATTCCTGGATCAGCACACGCGCCTGCTCAAGGGCGGATGCCAGATCATCCGTTTGCTTTGGATATCCCGGCGGGGGCGCGTAATCGCGGCAGAACTGGAAATCCGCGCTCGTCAGGAGGGCGTCGATGTGCGGTCTGGCCTCGCGCGTCCACTCGCGCAGCCAGACCGCGACGCGCTGATCGGGCGTGGGCGGCAGGCCGATCCCGGCCAGCGCGACCGGCGGATCGACCCGGCCATGCGTCCGCAGCACTTTGCGGATCGCGTCCGGCGTAAAGCCGAGCGCGACCAGCCGTCCCAGCGCCCCGCTGGCGACCCCGGCGCGCAGCGCATCCTCGATCGCGCCTTCAAGCAGGATGGCCGCCTCGGCCTCCTCCAGGATGGCGAAGGCCGGATCCAGGCCCAGCTCGGCGGCGCTGGCGCGCAGGATCTCGGCGCACAGGGCGTGGATCGTGTTGATGCGCGCGCTGTCGATCTGGCGCAGCAGCTCGTCGCAGCGGGCGCGCGTCCCCGCGTCCAGCGCCGGATCGCGCCGCTCGCGCGCCAGCCGGTCGCGCACGCGCGTGCGCATCTCGGCGGCGGCCTTCTCGGTGAACGTGACCGCCACCACGCTGTTGAGCGGGCGCGCGCTGGCTTTGAGCAGATTCAGATAGCGTTCGACCAGCACGCGCGTCTTGCCCGCGCCCGCCCCGGCCATGACCGCCTGATTGACGTGGATGCCGTCCACGGCCTGCGCCTGCGCCGCGGTGAACTGGAACATCGCGCCTCATCCCTTCCCGGTGATGCCGATGCGGCACAGATACCTATACGGGCAGTGCCGGTCGCAGCGCCCCTCCTCCGGCTTGACCGGATCGACGGCGAACTGACCGGCCCGCGCCATGCCGATGTAACGGGCCAGATGCGCATCCCCCTGCCTGAGTTCGTCTGCACAGGTCGTCGGATCGATCTCGCCCAGGCGCTTCCGGCTCGCCAGCGAGACGAATACGCCCGACAGGCGCTCATCATCCGGCGCCAGGCCGAGCAGGGCCGCCGCGGCGCGCAGGTAGATCGCCATCTGGAACTGGCGTCCGGCGGCCAGATCGCTGGCTGTGATCGACGTCGTCCCGGATTTGTAGTCGATGACCCGGTAAGCCGCGATCCCGTCGCGCTCGTGGATGTCGATGCGGTCGATGCTGCCGCCGAAGTGGGCGCTCGTCCCGTCGGGCAGATCGACGATCACGCGCGGTTCGCCCGGCCCGCCGAAGCGCAGCTCCACCCCGTGGATGCGCCGCGTCCCGGTGAACGCCCCGACCGGGCTGTCGGCGCTGAAATCGGCGCGCACGAACTGCTCGATCTGGGCGCGCAGCGCCGCCGCCTCGTGCGGCCACGTCGGCCCGGCGACGAAGCGGTACGTCTGCGGCGCGCTGGCGAGCACGGCGTCCGCCGCGCGGCGCGCCCGCTCGATCGCGGCCTCGGCGTTTTCCGGCGCGATCGCCAGCCCGTCGGCATGGATCTGGCGGTAGGCCGCTTCCAGCGCCGCGTGCAGGATCGAGCCGCGCTGGCGGGCGTCCAGCGCGGCGTCCGGGGCCTGGAATTCGTCCAACTGCAGGACGCGCGCGGCGAAGAAGCGGTAGGGGCAGTCCCCGAACAGATTGAGCGCCGACGCGCTCCAGCGGTAGGTCGGGCCGAACCGTTCGGCCAGATGCGCCCGCAGCGCCGCTGACTCGATCCAGCCGCTGTGTCGATCGGGCGGTGCGCGGCGATCCAGGCGGCGG
>DAOUBU010000076.1:0-165069 GCA_034432395.1 Anaerolineae bacterium | reverse complement strand
ACCCGTTATGACAAACGGGCAACGACTTATCTGGCGACCGTATTGCTCGCCTCTATCGTTCTATGTTTATAGTTTGCAGACAGACCCTAGTGTGACGACAGTTCAGGCGGGGAACACACACAACGTCATCCCGGAAACCGCCCGTCTGACGGGGACAATGCGCTATTTCAGCCCTGAGATCCGCGCAGTGATGGAAGAACGGATGCATGAGATTGTAACGCACACCTGCGCCAGTTTTCGCTGCACCGGAACGCTGCAGATCGAACACCTGACGCCGCCGGTGAAAAATGATCCTCAGGTCGCTGAACGTCTGCGAACAGTATTTGCGCGCGTTGAAGGCGTCAAGACACTGGATACGACCGTGCGTACAATGGGATCGGAGGACGTCAGCCTGTTCATGAGTGACATCCCCGGAATGTACTTTTTTGTCGGCGCTCGAGATATGACAGCGGATGATTACTACGGTCATCATCACCCCAAATTCACATTCGATGAGGATGCGCTCCCGCTCAGCGTTGCGCTGCTCTCCAGCGCAGCAGGGGCATACGTTCTGGGGAACGAATGACTGAGTTTCGTATCTTCCGCTGGCGAACGGGGCGCGGCTGGTTTGTCCTTTCAGGCGGAGCCGACAGCATCGGCGATATCCGAGGGACAGCGCTGGCTCGTGCTTCTGCCGACGGAGCGACAGCGTGTGTTGCGATCGACGATCGGAAGGGAACAGCCGATCGACTGCTCGACGATCTGGAAGATCTGGGGGCACCCGCCGGGTATATCGTCGATATCGCTACAGAAGACGATCGAAGTATTGAAGTGCGTTTGAGCGAAGCCAGCATCATCGTCATTGAAAGCGATGGCAGTCTCGATACGATTCGATCCACACTGCACGGCGCTGCCCTGCGTGGAATTGAGCTGGCGCATGCGAGGGGCGCGGTTGTCCTGGTTGAGGGCATATCCGCATCGCTGTTCGGGGAGTGGTATATCGGTTCCGATGAGCGCCTGCATCCCGGTTTGGGCTGGCTGGCAAATGCGATCATCCTGACTGCATCAGCGCCGCCCGTGCCGATAGAGCAGGGCATGCAGGGCGGATATCAGCTTCATATCAGTCCAGGATCGGCGATTGCCTTCGGCCCTGACGGTGAGATCGAGCTGTGGGGGCGCAGGCAGGTGAAGGTGCTGATACAGCAGACATAGGTTTTCTCGATGATTGGAGGCTGTGATAGATGCCTGCGACAATTCTAGTGGGTGCGCAGTGGGGCGATGAAGGGAAAGGCCGTGTGGCCGACTGGCTGGCAGCCGATGCCGATATGGTGGGCCGCTATGCAGGCGGTGACAACGCGGGGCATACGGTGCAGGTGGATGACAGGGTTTATAAACTGCATTTGGTGCCATCGGGTATTTTGCACGAGCGCGTGATGTGCGTTCTGGGCAATGGCATGGTCATCAATCCCGTCAATCTGGTGCGTGAGATCGATGAACTGATCGCGGCGGGTGTCCCCGTCACGCCGGAACGATTAAGCATCAGCACGCGCGCGCACATCATCACCCCTGCGCACATCGCGCTGGATAAAGCCAGCGAACGATCCCGTGGGAATGAGGCGATCGGCACGACGCTGCGCGGTATCGGCCCCGCTTACGTCGATAAAGTGGGGCGGCGGGGCGTGCGTGCCGGGGACATGTCCAGGCCGGATGAATTTGCCAGCGCGCTCACGGCGCACATTGAGGCGCATAACCGCGACCTGGTCAATCTCGATGCCGAACCGCTCGATCCACAGGAATGGGTTCCCGCTTATCGTGAAGCGGCGGAGCGGCTGCGTCCGTTCCTGAGAGATACCAGTGCGTATATCAACCAACGTCTGGCGGACGGGGCGCGTCTGGTGTGCGAAGGGGCGCAGGGGGCGCTGCTCGATATCGACCATGGCGACTATCCGTTCGTGACCAGCTCGTCATCGACCGTGGGCGGCGCGCTGACCGGTCTGGGATTTGGCCCGGCTCACGTCGATCGAGTCGTCGGGGTGGCCAAGAGCTTCGCAACACGAGTCGGGGCCGGGCCGATGCCGACGGAAGTTCACGGCGCGCTGGCGGAGCGGCTGCGCGGAACCGGGCAGAACTTCTGGGATGAGTACGGTACGACCACGGGACGTCCGCGTCGCTGCGGCTGGCTCGATCTGGTGCTGCTGCGCTACACCGCGCGTTTGAACGGCTTTACGGAACTGGTGCTGACCAAGCTCGATGTGCTTTCCGGGCTGGATGAGCTGTTCATCGCGCATGCCTACGAAATCGACGGTTCGATGACCGATCAACCGCCAGCGACACTGGCGGAATTTCAGCGCGCCAGACCGATCTACGAGCGGATGGAGGGATGGCATGATGACGTCCGCAGCGCTCGTAAACGGGGCGATCTGCCTCACCAGCTTCTCGCCTATATCGACCGCGTCGCTGAACTGTGTGAGACGCCGATCAGCATGATCAGCGTCGGCCCGCAACGCGAACAGTTGGTCTTCTTCTGAGGGCATATGCAGGAAACGCAGGGACAGGATCCGCGACAGGTCTATATTGTCCAGCGCGAAGCCCCGGTGAGTGTCCCTCCCCGTCGTGTGATCTCGCTGGTTCCCAGCATCACGGAGGCGCTGTTCGAACTCCAGCTCGGCGATCGGGTCGTCGCGATCACGGACGACTGCCGATTTCCTGAGCGGGCGCTGATCGGCCTTGAGCGGATCGGGCCGCAGATCGCCCCCGATATTCAGCGGATCGTCGCGCTGCAGCCGGATCTCGTCATCGTCAACCGTGACGAAAATCGCCCAGAGGATATCGATGCGCTGATGCAGCGGGGCATTCCCGTGTGGGTGACTGGGCCGCGCACCGTGCGTGAGGGCTTCAACCTGCTCTGGTCGATCATGGATCTGTTTGAAACGCCGACGATGGTGGAGGCCGTCCGGGCGATGGAGTGGCAGTGCGACTGGCTGGAACGTCTGGATGAGTCGCGATCCAAACCGTGCCGCGTGTTCGTGCTGACCGGCCTCCACCCGCTCACCACAATCGGCGGAGATAGCTTCGCCAGCGATCTGCTGCGCGTGTGCGGTGGACAGAACATCTTTGCCGATCGTTTGCAGCATATTCAACCAGGACCGCCGACTTATCCCCAGGTGACGCCGGAGGAGGTGAGGCAGGCACACCCGGACATCATCCTGATCCCTGCACAGATACCCGATCCGGCGCTGGTTGAAGCCGCTCAACAGTTGTGTTTAGAAAGTCACATTCGATTTATCGACAATTTCCTGTTATTCTGGTATGGAACGCGGGTTTCACGCGCGTTTAAAACATTACCAGATAAGTTGTGCCCTCTGGACTCTGTCTATGATCTCGACGGCAGGACGGAGTAGCTCACAACTGACAGGTCAGAGAGTCGATCGATAATGGGAGAAACTGAACGCTATCGGTTTGATGAAGTCAGACAGATCTTTCATGAGATCAAAGGGCCGCTCACCGGCATCAAAGCACAGATTGACTTTGCGAGTATAATCAGCAGCGAACCTCAGGTTCAGCAAAAGCTGCAGACGGTTATGAGCGCCATCGATCGGTTGTCAGCGATGATCGATGCGTATCTGAATTTTGCCTCGCTGAATGCCCGTGATTTTCCGACAAGCCCGGTCGTTGTTGACAGCCTGATACAGGCAGAAATTGAAGCGCTGCAACCGCTGGCAGCGCAGCGCGGTATTCAATTCAAATTCAGGCTTCCAAAACAGCCAGTGGTGACCCGGGCATCCGAGCAAACGCTCCGGTCAATCGTGAGTAATCTGCTGATGAATGCTGTCAAGTATAATCGCGATGGGGGCACTGTCACCGTCAGTCTACAAGCCAGAAAAAAGACTTTTCGTCTCAGCGTGCGCGATCAGGGCAGCGGCATCCCCGAGCGGGATCAGCCGTATATTTTCCTGCCGGCGTATCGGGGGCGATCGGCCAAGGCCAACGCAGACGGTTTTGGTCTGGGGCTGGCATTCGTTAAACAGCGCGTTGAAGAACTGGGCGGGCGCGTCTGGTTTGAGACGATCGTAGGTGAGGAAACGACCTTTTTCGTCGCTCTGCCGATCGAAATTCAGCAGGAGGCGCATGAACCGCAGGAGTCGACCGATGGCGTGTATGACTTCATTCAGGAAGGAGTCGATCGGCACGCTTTGAGTCGAGATCGCGATCAGTCACCTGCTGAGTCGAGTCAGGCATAACGCCGATACCCTTCAAGCGCTGTATCCGTTTCGAATGGACTCAGACACAGCGGCGGCGCTGTCTCCTTGAAACCGCAGCATACAGCGATCCGATCAACAATTCCGAACGCCCCGCCAGCTCAGAGAGCGGATCAGTGCGGTCAATCTCTTGCCCCGGTTTGTGCAAGAGAGTACAATTCATCATCATTGAATGAGCGTGCTCAAAACAGCAATGGAGGTGCAGGGTGAAGGGTTTCATCCTGTTGATTGTGTTACTTGCAGCCCTCATGGCGGGCGGCGCGTTGACGGCCCAGTTAACGGCCAACGAAGGCGTCTCTATCCTGCCGATCCTCGAAGTCACGAGCAGTCCGGATGCCTCTCGCACCGTGATGCTGCCCTGGAAGGCTGAGCAGTTCTTTCTGCTCGTGGGTGCGATCATTTTCAATCTCATCGGGATCGCCGCTACGATCGCCCTGGTGATCTGGTTCCTCGACCGCGGCGTTAAACGCAGCCAGGCCAGCGCTTCTGGAGAAACTGGCGCCCAGATGACCCGTACGGAGTGATCGCACCTCGTTCACAGTTCGATCGTTCGGCTGCGCTATGCGGCTGGAGATGAGGTTTATCGATTTCATGCATCACGAAGTTGCCGTTGAAAAGCGTAATCGTCTCTATCCTGTTCTGGCTTTTGTGACCGCCCTGATGACGCTGGGGTTGATCGTGTTCGGGGCGGTCGTTCGTGTGACGGACTCGGGGCTTGGTTGCGGTCAGAGCTGGCCGTTATGCAACGGGACGGTCATCCCGCCGCTGGATAACCTGACCGCCTGGATCGAATGGCTGCACCGTCTGTTCGCTGTTCTGATCGGCTTGTTTGGCCTGGCAACGCTGGCTCTGGCCTTCCGCGCGTACAGACAGCGGAACCGCCCGGTGCTGACGTACACCGTGATCGCAGCGGTGCTGTTTGCGCTTCAGAGCGCGCTGGGTGCATTTGTCGTGATGCTGGATCTGCCGCCAACTTTTGTGACCCTGCACCTGGGCACGGCCATGCTGCTGCTGGCGGCACTGCTGGCCGCGGCGCTGTACGCCGTGTATCGTCCGCGTGTTCAATACGGACGAGACAGCTTCACGTCTCTGGGAATCGTCACGGCGGTGCTGTCCCTGATCATCATTCTGACCGGCGCGCTGGTTCGCGGAAGTGGGGCGACGCTGGCCTGCACCGACTGGCCGCTGTGCAACGGGAGTATCTTCCCCTTCAACCAGGGGCAGCTTCAGATCATCCATATGCTCCATCGCGTGGCTGTGCTCGGCCTCGGTGCGGCATTGATCCTGCTGGTCTGGCAGGCGTATACGCGGCGTCAGCATCGCACAGTGCGTATGCTCGCAGTGGGGAGTCTGGTTGTTTTTCTGATGCAGGCCGGCGTGGGCGCTGGTTACGTTCTGTCCAGCGCTGACGCCTTCTGGGGCGCTGCACATGTCGCCTTTGCAGCTCTGACCTGGGCACTGCTCGTCGCGCTCAGCGTGATCGATTACATGAATACACGTTCGCTCGAAATGGTGAAGTCTGAAGGAAACACAGCGGCATGGACGGGGCAGTCACAGTCCCTCACAAACTGAGAGCCAGTTCAGTCATCGCGACACCGAGTCTGTCGCGGCGGATTCGCACCTACCTGGAACTGGCCAAGCTGCGCATCGTCACGCTGCTGCTGTTCACGACGGTGACCGCAATGGTGATCGCCGCGCGCGGCATCCCTGATCTGGCCATTCTGATCCCGACTATCATCGGGGGGGCCTTATCCGCTGCGGGGGCCAGCGTGATCAACCAGTACCTCGATCGCGATCTCGACGCCAAGATGACGCGAACATCGCGGCGTCCGATCCCATCGCGGCGGGTTGAACCGATCAATGCGCTTCTGTTCGGCCTCAGCTTGCTGGTGTATGCGACGCTCATTCTGGCCGCGTTTGTCAACTGGCTGACGGCGCTGCTGGCGCTGGGCGGGGCGATCTACTACGTCGTCATCTACACCGTCCTGCTGAAGCGCAATACCGTGCTCAATATTCTCATCGGGGGTGGCGCCGGGGCGATGCCGGTTCTGGTCGGCTGGGCGGCGGTAACGGGGACGGTTTCCGTTGACGCGCTGCTGCTGTTCGCCATCGTGTTCTACTGGACACCGCCGCATAGCTGGGCGCTGGCCCTGCTGGTCAACTCGGACTATGCCCGCGCCAATGTGCCGATGATGCCGGTTGCCCGCGGTGAAGATGTCACACGGCAGCAGATTCTGCTGTATTCCATCCAACTGCTCGTGATCAGCCTGGTGCCGGTGTTCTTCGGGACGCTGGGGGCGATCTATGGCGTCGCTGCCCTTGCGCTGGGGTTGGGGCTGGTGCGCTGGTCGATCGTTCTGCTGCAGCGCAAGGATGGTGCAGCGGCGCGCAGCACGTACAAATTCTCCACAGCCTACCTGGCGTTTCTGTTCCTGGCGATGATGATCGACGTCCTGGTGATCGCATAAGCTGATCGTGAGCGCAATGAACACACCCTCAACGCCTCAGCGCAGTTGGGCGCTGATCATCGTGATGTCGATCATCATCGTCATCACCGCTGCGTTTCTGTTCATGATGTTCAACTGGCAGCCGCCAACGGTGGATGCTGTCGTCGATCGTGAAGCCGATCTGGCCGCGGCTGTGTCACGCCTGTCAGGTCGTGGGGATCCAGCCAATGGAGAAGCGCTAACGGTGACTTACGGCTGTGCCGCGTGCCATGTGGCCGGCGTGGCGAACGGCATCGCTCCCTCATTCATCGGTGTTGCAGATAGAGCGACTGCGCGCGATCCTTCCCTGTCCGCCGCTGAGTATCTCTACCAGTCCATCGTCCATCCCACCGCATATCTGGTGGAGGGATATGCCAACTCGATGCCGCAGGATTTCGCCGTGCGCATGAGCGAGCAGGATCTGGCGGACGTGCTGGCCTATCTGCTTGAACAGCATGCAGCGGATTCCTCCGGGGCGGATAGCGCAGCAGGTTCTCAGGCGGGCGGCTGACGTCACGGGCCGGGCATGTATTTCGATGCATTCACCGTATCGGCTCTGGTCGATGAGTTCCTGGATTTACTGGCCGGAGGTCGGATCCAGGATGTCATCGATGTCGATGAATACAGCGTTGGTCTGGAGATCTACGCCGATCGCCGCCGGCACTACCTGCTGATCAGCGCTGATCCCAATCTCCCCCGCGTCTATATCGTGGATCAGCGTTTACGCCGCGGGGTGATGCGCCCGACTCAACTGGGGCTGCTGCTGCGTCGTCTGGTCGAGGGGGGGCGTCTGACGCATGTCAGCCAGCCCCCCTGGGAGCGCGTCCTCGAACTTCAGGTCGAGGGGCCAGAGGGCGCGGTCGATGTCATCATCGAAGCGATGGAACGACGCAGCAACATCCTGCTGGTGCGCGATGGAGTCATCCTCGACTGTATCCGTCGGGTCGGGCCGCAGGAAAACCGGGTGCGCGTCAGCTTGCCGGGGCATGTGTACGTGCCCCCTCCGCCGCTGACCGATCGACTCCATCCCGCCGATGTGACTGCGGACAGTTTGCAGCCGCTGTTGGATGCTGCTGCACAGGCGAAGCGCAAAGCCCAACAGGCGCTCAGCGCCAATATCCTCGGTGTGAGTCCTTTGCTGGCGCGCGAAATCGTCTTCAGAGCCGGGTATGCAGTCGATGCCCAACCTGGCGTCGTTGACGCGGATAGACTAGCGCTGGCTCTGCACGAACTCATCGATCCGCTGCTTCAGCATGACTGGCAGCCCGGGATCGTCAGCAGCGCCGGGCGACCGCAGGCGTTCAGCGTATATCCACTGACGCATCTGCCCGGCTGGGAGATCCGTTCCAGCGTCAGCAGCGCTCTCGCTGAATTTTACGCCGCCACCGTCAGCAGCGATGCCTATCATGCTGCCAAAGCGGCCGTTCTGGAGGCCGCCGCCGAGGTTCAGGCTCGGTTACGCGCGCGGCTGACCAGCTTGCAGCGTTCCATGACCGATGAGGACGAGCGAGAACGGTTACGTCAGAGTGGTGAGCTGATCCTCGCGTATCAAAACGCGATCCAGCCGGGGCAGACAGAGCTGCGCGCCGCTTACTCAGTTGACAGTGAAGACATGGTGATCGCACTCGATCCCGAGCTGACACCGGTTGAGAATGCGCAGCGTTACTTCGATCGGTATCAGCGCTCCAAGCGCGCGCTCGATGAAGTGCCGACCCTGATCGAGGCGGCTGAACGGGATCTCGCATTTCTTGAGCACCTCATCGTCGATCTGCAGCTCGCCGAAAGCTGGCCTGAAATCGATGAGGTGCAGGCGCAGTTGCAGGCCAGAGGCTGGTTGAAGCAGCCCAGACAGAACCGGCCGGGAGGTCAGCGCAGCGCCCCGCTGCGGATGGTCACAGATGACGGTTTTGTCATCTGGGTCGGGCGCAGCAGCCGGCAGAACGAGCTGGTGACTTTTGAGAAAGGGGGGCCGTCCGATTTGTGGCTGCATGCCCGCGGCGTTCCCGGTGCACATGTGATCATCAAAACTGACGGGCGGCCCGTGCCCGATGCGGTCGTGCAGCGGGCCGCCCAGCTAGCGGCCTATTTCAGCGCCCGGCGCGAAGAGCTGCGAGTCGATGTCGATATCACACTGCGTCAGCATGTGCGTAAAATCAAAGGCGGGGCTGATGGCCAGGTAACTTACCGAAATGAGCGTACAATCAGTGTACAGCCGCAGCCGCCGCAGCCGCGCACCTGAACAGGATGGGATCATGAACAGCATCGCAGTGAAACAGTACCGCGTTGAACCGGGGAACAAACCTGACCTCAAGCAGATCAGGCCGGACGATACCGCTGGCCTCTCCAAAGAAGAAGCACAGCATCTTGAGGATGAACTTGAGCAGCGCATGGCGGCCCTCCAGGAGCGACTTTATGCGGAGGGCAAGCAGGCTCTGCTCGTCATCTTCCAGGCGATGGACGCCGGCGGAAAAGATGGCGCGATCAAAAAAGTTTTCGATCACATCAATCCGCAGGGAGTGCGGGTGACTTCTTTCAAGACCCCGACAGCGCTGGAACTCAGCCATGATTTTCTGTGGCGGATCCATCAGCAGGTTCCCCCGAAAGGATACATCGGCATTTTCAATCGCAGCCATTATGAAGATGTGCTGATCGTGCGCGTGAACGAGCTGGTTCCGGAGGCTGTATGGCGTGCACGCTACGATCAGATCAATGCATTTGAAGCGCTGCTGCATGCATCCGGGACGCGCATCCTCAAGTTCTATCTGCATATCAGCAAAGATGAGCAAAAACGTCGTTTTGAGGAACGGCTGAGCGACCCGAGCAAACACTGGAAATTTTCTTCAGCCGATCTGGCAGTGCGAGAGCGCTGGGGCGATTATATGCGCGCTTACGAAGATGCCCTGTCTCGATGCAGCACCGAGCACGCCCCGTGGTACATCATCCCGGCCAATAAGAAGTGGTTCCGCGATCTGCTCGTCAGTCAGATCATCGTGGAGACGCTGGAAGCGATGGATCCTCGGTTTCCTGATCCCGAACCGAATCTGGATCAGATCGTCATTCCGGACTGACGGTCATCGGCTTTGATGGCCCGGTGCGCGGCTTCCAGCACGCTGCGCGGTGGAATATCGCGCACGCACGGGTGCAGTGCCGGGTCATCGCCCGTCCAATCCAGAATGCGACAGGGGCGGCAGGCGATCGAACTGGTCAGAACAGCGTGTTTTTCCAGCGCGGCGCCCGGTGCGATCCATGGCCCAAACTCTATCGGGTCGGCTGGCCCGAACAGCGTGACGGTGGGGGTTCCCACCGCAACCGCGAGATGAAGCGGGCCACTGTCCGGCCCCAGCACGATGCGCGCGCGCGCAAAAAGGGCGGCCAGAGAGCCGATGCGCGTATCGCCGACCATGATGCAGGCGGGATGCTGCATCTGTGCGACGATGGTTTTCACCAGATCAAGCTCGCGATCGGCTCCGGTGAATACGACCGCCGCATCGAGTTGGTCGGCTAGAGCATCGGCCACAAAGGCCCAGTGCGCTTCAGACCAGCGTTTGACCCAGGTTCCCGAACCGGGGTGGATGGCGATGATGCCCTTTGAGCGCTCGATACCCCATTCCTGTAAATAACCATCGACCCAGGCGCAATCGGCGGCATCCGGGTCGAACCGGTACACGGGATCAGAAACGGCCCGTCCCAGGTAGGCTTCGACGAGGCGTATGTTCTGCCAGACGGCGTGTTCACGCCGTAAAGGGAGCGCCTGCGTGAGAAACGGACGCACGTCACTGAGGTCATATCCGATGATCTGCGGGATGCCCGCCAGATGGGCCACCAGTGCTCCCCACCAGTGATCGGGACGGAGGATGAACGCAGCGCTGTAGCCGATCTGCCGGAGCCGCTGCGCTGTACGCCAGGCGAGGATGTAAGGAGAACGCCAGTTGAGTTTCGGAGTGCGGCTGAACCCTGGAAATGGAAGGGTGAGCACGTAGTCGAGCGCATCGAACTGGGCGGCGGCTTCGGCTGACCAATCCCCAACCAGCGCATGGATTTCTGCGTGCGGCAGGGCGGTTCGCAGAGCGCGAAAAGCGGGTGAGGCGAGCAGCACATCCCCCAGATGATCGGGACGAATGACCAGCAGCCGTTGCTCCACCACCTTTCGGTGCAGTGGGATGCGGATGCGGGCGATATCCCGCAGCGCCGCTCGACGGATTTGATGCCGAAATGGAACCCGGTGCAGCATCCGGGTGACTGCGATATTACGGGCTGCTAGCGCGTCTCTATCCACGGGGGCTGCCAATCAACTGAGCATGAACCTGGCTCAGGCATGGGATCAAAGCGCTCCAATCATAATGCACGCGCACCTGTTGGCGCGCCAGCGCTCCCAGACGCTGCTGCTCGATGGGATCTTGCAGCAGCGCTGCGGTGCGCTCGGCGAAACTCTCTGGGTCATCGGCGATGATCAGCGCAGCGCGTGTTTCGGCGTTGAGACCGGCTGCGGCGGCGCTGGTCGCGACGACCGGTTTGCCCGAAGCCATCGCTTCAAGGATTTTCAGTCGTGTGCCGCTGCCCATGCGCAGTGGGGCGATATAGACATGGGCCGCGTTGAGAAAAGGCTGCACCTGAGCGACCCAGCCGGTGATTTCAACCCCATCGACAGAGCGAAGCTGATGCAGGCTCGTATGGGGTTTCTGACCGACGATGTACAGGCGCGCATCCGGGACGCGCTCGCGGATGCGCGGCAGGATCGCCCCGACGAACCAACGCATGGCATCCACATTCGGACGATAATCCATTTTGCCGGTGAAAACCAGCACATGGTCGCCCAGTTTCGGCGGCGTCTCGACGGCATACGCCTCGACGAAAATGCCATTGGGGACGACGAAAACAGTCCGATCAGGACGGAAGAGGCTCAGACTGCGCGCATCGTCCTCGGAGACGGCGATCACTGCGTCAGCCTGCTGGCAAACTTCTCGTTCAAATTGTCGGATCCGTCCGGCCTGTATCTGCGAGTAGATCGCGCCGGGGAGCTTGACCAGGCTGGCGCGCTCTACAGCGGCGATCCCCTGTTGAAGCATGTACTCGGCGTTATGCGCATCGTACACAATCCTGGCTGTCGGTTGAGACTCGCGGATCACCCGCAGGTAGATCGCCAGCTCAAGGCCTTCGATCTGGACGATGTCGAAACGCTCCGAGTTCAATAATTCGATCAGCCGGGTGCGAAAATCATGCGAGATCAGCCGCTGCGCCAGATCGGGCTGACCGGTGACGAACAGATCGCGCAGGCGATCGCGCAGTGAACGCGGTGGAACGGGGATCACCTCAACCCGACGACACCAGGAGTAAAGCGGTGTCCAATCGCCGACGCTTTCATCGCTGAAACTCAGCAGGACGATCTCATGGCCGGCGGCGGCCAGCCCACGAATGATCCCCTGGTTACGCAGAGCACCGCCCTGATGGGCTGGATAGGGCAGTGCGGGGGTCAAAATCAGGATCTTCACTGACCAACAGCCTTGTAGACGTTCATCGCAATTTGAGCCGCCTGTTCCCAGGAAAACTCACTGGCACGATGCAGCGCCGCTGCGCGCATTTTACTGCGCCGTGTTCCGTCAGCGAGTCCGGCGCGTATCCCCGCGGCGATCGAGGCGGGATCATCGGGATCGACGAGCACGCCTGCCTCACCGACCACTTCCGGCAGCGACGAGCGATCGCTCACGACCGGGATGGTACCACAGGCCATCGCTTCCAGCGCAGGTAAACCGAACCCTTCGTAGAACGAGGGCAGGATCAACAGGTCAGCCATAGTATACAGGGCGGGGAGCTGTTGGCGCTCAAATTCACGGAACAGGATCCGGTTTTCCAGGTGCAGCCGGGCGATGAAGGCCATCGTTTCATCGAACAGCCAGCCCATACGGCCGGCCAGTACCAGCGGTGGGATATCCGACTCCTGCGCCACCAGTTCGGCATAGGCTGTCACCAGCCCTCGGATGTTCTTGCGAGGTTCAAAGGTGCCGACGAACAGAAGATAGCGCGGGGGAAGCTGAAGCTCACTGCGGACACGATCACAGACATCCTGCGGCTGCGGGAAGAACTCCGGCCCCGCGCCGCACAGGTGCACCGTGACCCGCGATGGCTCGACATGCAGGTGAGTGATGATGTCACGTTTGCTCGACTCGCTGATTGTCAGGATGTGATCGGCCTGACGGGCAGCGCGCCGGATCTGACCATTGTAATAACGCCGGCTTTCCCTGGTGAGGAACTGAGGAAACAGCAGGAAGTTGAGATCGTGGATCGTGATCACCTGTCGACGCGCACCCCGGTAGGGCGGGATGAAATCAACGGCATGCCATACATCGAGCCGGTAACGCAGCAGTTCGAGGCTCAGCGCGAGCGACTCGATCCGGTGATGAGCGGGTGTCCACAACGCGGCCCGACGAAATCGACCGGGAGAAGAGGCTGTATCCTTACGGCTGTAAAAGATCGTATAGTCGTTCTCGTGGTCAACCCGTTCGAGTGCGGCAGACAGGTGCTGAACATAACTGCTGATACCGCCAGCGCGGTAATACAGCATGCGTGCATCGATGCCAATCGTGATCGGAGCCATAGGCGAGCAGTATACCTGTGCAGACGCGCAACTGTCTAGCACGAACGGGCAAATTGAGCGCTCACCAGGTCGGCGAGCGCGCCGCTGGCCAGCCATTCGCGCAGCACGTCATTCAGCCGGTTGAGCAGTTCCCTGTTTTCTCTGGCGATGGCGATCACATAAGGCACAACGGTGACCTCGGTCGTCGTAATTTCCCAGTGCGGATGATGGCAGAGGTACTCTAAAAGATCGGCATGACTGATCAGCGCGGCATCTGCCTGTCCCAAACGCAGCGCATCCAGCGCATATTCGGGGAGTTCATATGGCTGCGTTGTAAACGGGCCGATCCGCCGCCGCCAGCGATTCAGCTCAAAATGCGCCTCCGACCCGAACGCAAAAGCGATGCGCTGCCCCGCCATTTCCCACAGGGTCAGCGCTGGCCGATCGGAGGCCGGCTGAACCAGGATCAGACCCGCATTGAAGTAAGGGAGCGAGTAATCAACGCGGCTGCGCAGATCGGGGCGCTCAACCAGTGCGGAGATGAGCAGATCGACACGCTGCGTCAGCAGCGCATCGTACAATCCGTCGAGGCTGATATTTTCAAACTGGACATCAACGCCGAGGGCGTGCGCCAGCGCGGTTCCGAGCGCAATATCGACCCCCTCATACTGGCCGTTTCTGAACGCGGCAAACGGAGGATAGGATGCATCAACGCCGATGCGCAGCCGGCCTGTGGGAAGGATCTGGGTGATCTCGACGGGGGCGCGCGTCAACTGAATGAGTGCTAGCAGCAGCACGAGCGCGAGGCAGGCGAGCAGCAGATGCCGGATCAGCGGGGCGCGGGAAGCCATAAACGCTCGTCGAAAGATCGTCCGCCGCTGTACGCGCGGATGACTTCGTAAACGGGGGATCGATCGAAATTTGGCGTCACCAGTGCGAAACGATCCTGGTAGGTATTCAACCAGGTCGGCGTGCGGAAGACCCACAGACAGAGCGTCTCCAGCCAGGGCCAGGTTTCGGCGATCTGAAGCGCTGCGAGTGTTTGGGCGCTGCGCTCAGCGGGGGAAACGGCTTTGTCCCAGCGTGGATCGTCATTCCAGCCTGTTTCGGTGATGAAAACGGGGGTGTTGACATCACCGTAGCGCTCCATGATCGCGCGCAGCAGTTCAACCCGGCGGAAGTTCAGTTCATCAGGATCCGGGGGACGCTGCGCGGGAAAGGTGAAGCCGTAGGTATGTACGGCGAGCGCATCGAAAAAGTCCGCGGCGCCGGAGGCATAGAGCTGTTCCAGAAAGATGAGGTCGTTCAGGCCGTGCGGACTGCCCGGCGGCTCCAGCGTTGGGGCCAGCGCGCCCGCCAGGACGACAGCGCTGCTATCGGCATCATGAAGGGCCGGATAGACGATGCGAAGCAGATCCAGATACCGTGCCGGATCGACCGCAGCGTAGCCCCATTCGAAAGCCAGATTCGGCTCGTTCCAGATGATGTACTGATCGATCCGATCAGCGTAACGTGCCGCAAAAGCGGCTGCAAAGGCTGCGAAGCGCGGATAGGCCTCGATCGGGAGTGTGTTCAGCGTCGCAGGCGTTGAGTCCTGTGGCGGAGATGAGGTCGGCATCTGCGCCCAGCGCGGAACCATGCCCAGCCGGGCAATGACGCGGATCCCCTGGTCTTGGGCATGGCTGATGATCCGATCGGCCTGTTCCCAGGCATAGACTCCTTCCTGCGGTTCAAGGTATGCCCAGGGAAAAAACTCGACGATGGTGGCGGCTCCCATTTCCCTGACCAGCTCGAGTGTGCGCTGAATTTTCCATTCTTCGACTTCATCGATCAAACGGGTGTGTGCACAGAGATGTCGATGGCGTGTGTTGACCTGATGTGGCCCATTGAACACGACTCGCGGCCCCGCTGGCGCAAAGGCCGCCAGCAGGACAGCCGCTGTGAGCGCACGCAAAAACCATCCCACCGCTTCACTGGCGCGGAACATGAACGGTTGATTCTGCTAACGAGGGGGAAGGGAAAGGC
This sequence comes from Anaerolineae bacterium, assembly GCA_034432395.1. Taxonomy (GTDB): domain Bacteria; phylum Chloroflexota; class Anaerolineae; order Aggregatilineales; family Phototrophicaceae; genus Flexifilum. Next base: position 149,749 of record DAOUBU010000076.1, on the reverse strand, counting down.
ACAACCAGTGGATTGAAGCTGCGATCAGTAAATAGGCTTCATAAAAAAGATGCCCCCCACAGGAATCGAACCTGTGCCTTCGCCTCCGGAGGGCGACGCTCTATCCGCTGAGCTAGGGGGGCTGAACTGACACTGATTGTAGCAGTATTCTCGTCAGGGTGCAATCGGCATTTTCAGGTCTTCGGGATGCCATACTGTAGTACTAAAAAAACCATCCGGTTCATTGCGAGACAATCCATTTATGTGTACGATAGTTCAGGATGATGCTTCAAAAAACACCTGTTCCGGCCTGTCCTGCCGTCGAAAGGTCGCCTGGCAATGATCAAGTGGCTCCAAGATTCCTACAACGGCATCTATAAAGTTCTGCTGAAGCCGTACATGCCGCGCTGGAGTACGCTGCTGGCGCTGGTGATCGGGGTGATCATCGGCCTCATCATCGGCTACGGTATTGCACCGACAGTGTATTACGATGCCGACCCGCGAACTCTTGAGCAAAGCTGGCAGGATGAATGGGTCAAACTTCTGGCTGACCGGTATGCGAATGCGACCACCGATGTCACGGCGCTGACAACCGACCTGTTGGCTCGTGTGGACGATCCGCTCGGCATTGTGCAGCGGCTGCTCGCAACACCCGGAGAGGAAGCCAATGCAGCGCGCTTGCAGGCCCTTCTTCCGCTGGCGGAGGCGGCCCAGCCGTTCGCAGTATCGGAACCTCCGCGGCCAACGCTGCTGGGCAACCTGTCACCGTGGCTGCTGGGGCCGCTGCTGACGGCGATCCTCGCTGCGGTGGTCGTGGTTGTGTATGGGATGTTCATCGAGCCGAACGTCGTCCAACCGCTGCGGAAGCGTCTGCGCGGGGAGAAAGTCAGCGCTGAAGTCGCCGCAATGAGGCGGCAGATCGAAGAGAGTAAGAAAGCCGAGACCTCTTTGAAGACGGACTTCGCCCAGACCAGTCTGGGCAAGCCGATCATGCAGCGCGTATCGACCTATCAGCTCGGTTTCGGCGAGTATGATGACTCATTCAGCATCGAGGATGAAAACGGGCGTTTCTTCGGCGAATGCGGTGCGACGATTTCGGAAACATTCGGCGTGGGGGAGCCGCGTAAAGCGACGGCGATCGAGGTCTGGCTGTTCGACAAAGAGGACTTCGTGCGCACCATTACCAAAGTGTTCGTGTCTCAACACGCTTTCAACGATCCAGCCCTGCGGGCCAAGCTGGAATTGAAAGGTGATCTCGTTCTGGCGACGCCCGGTGCAACGGTCATTCTGGAGACCAATACGCTCCGTCTGCAGGCGCGCGTAGCCGATATCAAGTATGGCGAGGGGCCGCAGCCCCCCCAGAGCTACTTCGAGCGCCTGAGCATCGAGCTGGCGGTCTGGCACAAGGACGGTGCGAAACGCAGGGATGCTTCGGGTGAGCCTGCCGATGCGATGATGACCGGTCAACCCGCCCCTGCTCCGGTGACGCCCGCGGCGATGCCGACCTTAGCTCCTGCGCAGGCCGCTGCACCGCGGACGCTGCCGCCTGCCACGCCGCCCGCCTCAGCGTCCCCTGCGCCGACTTTTGCGCCGCCGCCGATGCAGCCGGCGACCTTTACACCGCCGCCATCTCCGCCACCCGTGCGCAGTTCACCACCGCCACCGCCGCCACCGATTGACGATGATCCGTTCGGCGGAACCGGGGATTTCAGACCGACGTCTTAACATCATCGAATGCGGAACATGATCAAAAATAACGGGCGAGCCATAAGAGATCAGGCTCGCCCGTTCACTGTATCCGATTAATCGTCATTCGATCGACAGGATTTTAATTTCAGCGCTGCCACCCGGCGTCTGTACACTGACTTTGGCGTTGCGTTTTTTGCCCATCAACGCCGAACCGATCGGGCTGACGTTGGAGATACGCCCTTCTTTGGGGTTCGCTTCAGCCGCGCCTACGATTTTGTACACTTCTTCCGAGCCATCATCCAGAAAACGGATGCGCACAGTTGAACCGATCTGCACCTGATCGGTCACGCCGCCGTTATCCACCACCACAGCGGAGCGCAGCAGGTTCTCCAGGTACTGAATGCGCCCCTCCACCAGAGCCTGCTGCTCTTTGGCATCGTGATAATCGGCGTTTTCCTTGAGATCGCCCATCGACACTGCTTCGGCCAGCTTGACCGCCAGCTCGGGGCGGCGAACATTCACCAGATTGTCCAGTTCCTGCTGAATTTTGGCGAGTCCTTCTGGCGTTAGAAAGACCGGATCCGTCATGATACTTCCTTCCTCACGTGATATTTACGGCATGCGTGATAGCGGGAAATGAGAATCGGCTGCAATACCGGCGGCTCATCGAGCGAACGGGACGGTTGTCAATGGCGAAGACAAACATGAGACACTGTGTGAAGACACAGAACCTGATCGAGGACGACTGAGCGCTCAATTACCATTACAACGGTCATCACTGCCTGTGGCTGAAGACAGTATAGTCACGCCGGATCTGAAAATCAAGCGGCGCGCTGGCTGTAGAAAGCGTCCGGGCCTGCCTAGTTCAGGCGCACATTGATGAACGTCGTCCGGTTCGGATAGACATACACAATCTGGCGGAAGCGCACACGGCCCCGCTCACCCACCGTGACGGTATAGTAGTTTGCAGGCAGATCGCCCAGAACGAAATTCTCGCCGATGATCGGATCGCTGTTGACCGAGTCCCCGGCATAGCTGAAAGCGTAGCGGCGGATATCCGTCGACTCCACAGTGAGCGTGACATCGTACAGGCGATTGCCTGCGGCATCGGTCACCAGCCCTGCCAACGTGCCAAAACCGGTGAAGGGGCGGATCCACAGCTCCGGATTGCGCGTCGAGCCGAAGTCGTAAGGGTTGCCGACGCGGACTTCGAAATGGAGATGCGGCCCCATCGCGATCCCGGTTGCGCCGATGACACCGATTTCTGCATCGACCTCGACGCGCTGCCCGGACTGGACGCTGACGCGCTCCAGATGACCATACAGCGTGAAAACCGGCTGTCCTTCAGGCGATGAGAAATCATGCTGGATGACGACGAGATTGCCGTAGTAGTTGAACGATGGGCCGAAGAGCATGCTGAAATCGTCTCCGGCATGGATCACCGTGCCGGAAGCGACAGCGTAAACGGGCGTGCCGCGCGGGTTGACAAATTCGACACCGTGATGCACTTGCAGCCTTCCCCCTGACGTGCTGCCGTAAGGGTAGGTGCGATCGACCCAGTTGACGGCTGTGCTGCTGGTGGGCCGGCGGAAATAATAGTGATCCTGCACTTCAACGGCGGGATCGCGGGGGGGAGGCGTCCACGTCGGGCCGGATTGATCGAGCGTGGGTTCAACGGTCGGGAAAGGGGTTGATGAGGGCACGGGCGACGCGGTGGCGGTCGGCTGCGGTGTATTGGTAGCGAAGCCAAAAACGACAGCGGTCGGCAGCGGGGTAGGGGTGCTGGTGGCGTTCGGATCCACTGTCGGGGTCAGTGTCGGAGAAGGCGTCGCCGAGATCGGAAAAGCGCCCAGCGAACTGATCTGACGGGTGCTGTTGGGCTGTGCACTGCTCCGGTAGATGCCGCTGCCCGGAGAGAGGAAGCTCACAACGCCAGCCATCCCAAGCACAAGCACAACCCCAGACAGCGTGACTGTTCTGATGAGATACTTCACGAAATCATTCCCTCTACTCGAACTGAATATCGCTGAAATCGCCGTTCGCCAGTCCGATCTGCTGCTCCAGCACCAGGGGCGTGATCGGCGTGCGCAGTTTGAGCTGCTGCGCCGCAAAATCAAGCAGGGCCTGGCGCGGAATCAGCCCGACGATCTCTGTATGCGTCACCTGAACATTGAACTGCGCCGCCTGCTCCTGAACTGCTGCCAGCACGGCGCTCAACCCGGTCTGACGATAATCCGTCAAATTCATCGAGACCTGGGCCTGCCCATGCACGAGCAGGCCGAGCGCTTTGACGTGGGGTAGACCGCCAGACGATGCGCGAACGGCGCGCGCCATTGCGCGCGCGATGTCCACATTTTCGGTATCCAGATAGACATTGAACGCGATCAACGGCCCGCGTGCGCCAACGACGACCGCACCGGCAGGGCCTACCGTGCGCGGCCCGAAATCAGGTGCAAAAAATGGATCGGACGTGATTTTATCATACAGTCCCTCGTATTGAGGACGGCGGATCTGCGCCAGATCGCGACGGTCAGGACGAAGGGCCGCCCGGTCGTACAGATAAACCGGGATCTGGAGTTCCGTCCCCACACGCTGCGCGAACTGACGAGCCAGCTCGACCGTCTCACTGAATGAGACGCCGCGCAGGGGGACAAATGGGATCACATCGACAGCCCCGATGCGCGGATGCTGGCCGCGATGCTGGCGCAGATCGATGAGCTGAGCTGCAACCTGCGTCCCGGCGAACATCGCATCCGATACCGCAGAGGGCGATCCGATCAACGTGACGACCGTGCGATGATGATCGGCATCACTGTGGACATTGAGCAAGCTGACCGCATGCGCGCTGATCGCACCGAGAATGCGTTCGATCACGGCCTGACGACGGCCCTCGCTGAAATTAGGCACACACTCGATCAGTTTTTGCTCTTGCATGGGGACAACATCACTCATCGATGAATTCAGGGGCGTCAGCGGTTGGCGTATCCGATCGCGGGATGGAGGATGCCCGCGCTGGCGGGGCGTCCTCACCCAGTGCAACCAGGGTTGCCTCATCGATGATTTTGCCATTGAAGCGATGATACAGCGTGAGACTGTAATTGTGATCGACGGCATAACGCCAGTGCCGCGGCGTGACTTCGCGCAGGATCGACCGACAGTTCGTACAGCGCACCGTCGTCCGTACTCGTGGAATGCCCAGCACGCGCTTTTGATTGATCGTCACATGAATGTCACCCCCACAGATGGGACAGCGGTTGATCACGAACCCGGAGTCGTAACGATCGGCTGCCATCTGGCCGCGCCAATACAATGCACCGTAAATCGCGCCGAGAGCGAGCAGAATACCACTGATGATCAGCTCAGCCGGGAGCGATGGCGAGGGAGACGAGACATCTTCCTGAGCGACCGTAGACGCCGGCCCCTGCTCAGGCACTGCTGATACAGAAGTTGGCGTGAATGTGAGCGTCACCGTCGGAGAAGGGGATGGTGTGACGGTGGCGCTCTCGACGTCTGTCGAGACCGGCGTGCGCTCCCCTGGGATCGATGCATCAGAGCGCGGCGTTGGCGATCCCGTGCTCGTCAGCGATGGGCTGGGCGTGACGGTGACGGTGGCGGTATGCGTCGCCGTGGCCGACGGCGTGCTGGTCAGTGACAGGCTGGGCGTGACGGTGACGGTAGCGGTGTGGGTTGCCGTAGCCGATGGCGTGTTCGTCGGCGATGGGCTGGGCGTGACGGTGACGGTGGCGGTATGCGTCGCCGTGGCCGACGGGGTGTTCGTCAGTGACGGGCTGGGCGTGACGGTGATGGTAGCGGTGTAGGTCGCCGTAGCCGACGGGGTGTTCGTCAGCGATGGGCTGGGCGTGACGGTGGCAGTGGCGGTATGCGTCGCCGTGGCCGACGGTGTATTCGTCAGCGACGGGCTGGGCGTGACGGTGACGGTAGCGGTGTAGGTTGCCGTGGCCGACGGCGTGCTGGTCAGCGATGGGCTGGGCGTGACGGTGACGGTGTTTGTCGCCGTGGGGGTGAATGTAGAGGTCGCGGTCAGTGTGTTGGTCGCGGTGAATGTTCGCGAGGGGGTCAGCGCGCCGCGCTGAAGAACCGGAAGCTGCGTCAGATCGGAAATCCATCCCCCCAGGGGGCGAGCGATCCAGGCGAAACCATCACCGTAGCGGATCAGGATCCAGTCTGTGCCGGGATCGCGACCGACCGGTTCCAGCGGATCGCCATTGACGACAAATCCCAGAACCGGGAATTCGCGTCCGGGGCCGGAACGCACGAACCCGCCCTCTGGCCCGACGACGACATGATCCACCGTGGGGGTTGCAGTCGGTGGAATGTAAGTGGGGGTCGGGATCGTCGAAGGCGATGTCGGCGTGAGGTTGTCTTCCGCGATCACGGGGAGATCATCGATGTTGATGACCCAGGCTGCCAGATCGCTCCGGATCCAGCCAAAGCCGCGTCCGTACCGGATCATGACCCAGGTGGACTGTTCGTTTCGACTGAGGGGGACGATCAGGCTTCCCCGGGTCAGGCGGCCCACCGCAGCGAATGTCTCATCCGGCCCGCTGCGGACAAAAATATCCGCAGCGGTGATGTAACTGGATGCAGGGGGTGGGGTGGGCTGCTGCTGCGCGTGCGCAGCACGCGGTAAGGTGACTGCTGCGCTCAGCACACACGCAGCCATGAGCCGACGTACAGTCAGAGCGCAGATTCTGCCTGACTCAGTCTCGCTGACATGCTGGCTGATGCGTCTGGGCATGGCTGTCCGCTCAATTCATCGTGAATTCAGCCACCGGCGTGACCGGGCTGCTGTTGACGAAAAACTGGGCACTCCACGTACCTGCCTGAAAGGGTACATCGGTAGGCTCCAAATAGAACCAGAGACAGAAGTCCGGGTCATTCTGAGGCACAGTGTACGTCACACTGGTGGCCACCGTTTGACCATTGTAACGCCATTCAACGAAAACACGGGTTCCCGCGGTGATGTTCAACACGCGCGCTGTGGCATAGATGCGGCTGGCTGTCGTGCTGAAGGTCGTCTGAGGACTTGCCGCACAGCCATCGGATGCGTTAATGGCAGCGGCGGTGGTGATCTGCGTAAATTGATTGGCCCCTCCTGGCGCGACCTCCGCGGGCAATGTTGGCGGCGTCGGTGCTGTTGGCCCTACAGCGACCGGTGTCTGGCCGGGAAGCGGCTCATTGTATCCCGGTGTCACCGCTCCGCTGAGGGTGACGATCTGCTGCGTTGGCGGTATGAGCGCCCGCAGGGTGACCACCAACTGCCGGTTGATACCCTGTAAATTAGCGGCACTCGTTTCCGCCGCCTGAACGGTTCGCGCAATCTGCGTGCCATTGGCTATGCCGGAAGTGGCTATCGCCGTCGCCTCATCAGCCAGCGCGGTCAGCTCAGCCTCCACCGTGGGGCGTGACAGTCCCGATCCAGTCAGAGTCTGGCAGGCGGCGGCTGTCAGACATAGACCCAGCAGCAAAACAGCGCGCACCACCACCGCTTAACACGCCTCCTGGGGGTCGATTTTACGGAGGGGACTGGCCGATGACGGGATCATCCTCATGCGCTCTCGACTTCAGCGGTCAAGTCATGCAGACGGGTCTTCTCTCCGCAGTTGATGCATACCGCAGTGGTCTTGCTCTGTTCGACCAGCGTGCCGCCGCAGTTCGGACATGGGTGACTGAGCGGACGTTTCCAGCTTGTGAAGTCGCAGTCCGGGTAGCGGGAACAACCGTAAAACACACGGCCTTTCTTGCTGCGGCGCACGATGATCTCTCCACCGTGCTTTGAGCCGCACAGCGGACACGACACCCCCAGTTTTTCCAGGAAGGGTTCGGTATATCGGCAGTTGGGATAGTCAGAGCAGCCGATGAATTTGCCAAAACGTCCATAACGGATGACCAGCGGACGTCCGCAGGTGGGGCAGTTTCGTCCGACCGGCGGCTCTTCTTTCATCGGTTTGATCTGCTCGCGCGCGATCTGAAGTTCGCGTGCAAAAGGAGCGTAGAACTCAGCCAGCATCGGCTGCCATTCCAGTTGTCCTTCGGCAATGCTGTCGAGCTGATCTTCCATGCGCGCGGTGAACTGGTAATCCATGATATCCGGGAACCACTTCACCAGCAGATCGTTCACGATCTTGCCCGTGTCCGTCGGGATCAGCCGCTTGTCGTGTTTAGTCACGTATTCACGATCTTGAATGACAGCCACAGTTGGCGCGTAGGTGCTGGGCCGCCCGATACCGTATTCCTCAAGCGTGCGGACGAGGCTGGCTTCGGTATAACGCGGTGGCGGCTGGGTGAAATGCTGTTCAGGCAGCAGATCGAGCAGATCGAGCGCTTCGCCGATCTCCAGATCGGGGATGATACGACCCTCCGCATCATCGATCTCCGCATCTTCATCACGGGCGTCTTCGTATAATGCGAGGAACCCCTTGAAGCGGATCGTGCTTCCGGTGACGCGGAAAAGATACGGCGGCTCGCTTGCGGGCCTGCCAGCGCTGATATCCACGCGCAGGGTATTGTAGATCGCGTTTTCCATCTGGCTGGCGACGAAACGCTGCCAGATCAGCGTGTACAGCTTGTACTGATCCGCGCTCAACAGCGCTTTGACCGTTTCAGGCTGGCGGGCGACGCTCGTCGGGCGAATGGCTTCATGGGCTTCCTGCGCGCTGCGCGCCGATGTCTTGTATACAGGCGGCGTGGGCGGAGCGTACTCTTTCCCGAACTGCTGGATGATGTAGGCTGCCGCTTCCTGCTGTGCCTGCGGGGAAATGGTCAGGCTGTCGGTGCGCATATAGGTGATCAAACCGACCGAGCCAGCGGCCCCCATATCGATCCCTTCGTACAACTGCTGGGCCACGCTCATGGTGCGTTTAGCGTTGAAGCCGAGGCGGCGTGACGCTTCCTGCTGCAGCGTGCTGGTCGTAAAGGGCGGAGATGGCTTGCGGATGCGTTCTCCGCGCTTGATATCTTTGACCACGAACTGAGCCGATTTCAGGTGATCGAGATGCGGCGCGACGCCCTGATAAGATGAGAACTCGACATCCTGACCGGCGATGCTGATCAACCGCGCCAAGAAGGGACGATGCGGACGGTGACGAGCCGCATGTTTGGCCAGCCGCGCATCCACAGTCCAGTATTCTTTTGGGATAAAGGCCTCAATTTCGCGCTCCCGATCGACGATCAGGCGCAGTGCGACCGACTGGACGCGACCGGCGGACAGGCGGTTGCGCACTTTTTCCCAGAGGAGTTCGCTCACCTGATATCCGACGAGCCGATCCAGGATGCGGCGCGCCTGCTGCGCATTAACGAGATCGAGATCGATAGCGCGGGGATGCGCAAACGCTTCTTTGATCGCCTGCTCTGTGATCTCATGAAACACGACTCGTTGAACTGGCCGGTTTTCCATCGATGCCGCGGCGATCAAGTGCCAGGCGATCGCTTCACCTTCGCGATCGGGGTCGGTCGCCAGGTAGATCGATGTCGCCCGCGCCGCGTCTTCGGCCAGCTCTTTCACGATTTCGCGCTTGTCGTTCATCACCCGGTATTCGGGTTGGAAGTTATTCTCGACATCAACTGACAGCCGCGAGACCAGCAGATCGCGCACATGCCCTTTAGACGCCTTAACCGTGTAACCGCGTCCCAGAAAATTGCCGACTGAGCGCGCTTTGGCCGGCGATTCGACGATCACCAGTTTTCCGATCGTCGCGCCTGATTCCTGGCGCGTTTTGGCGCGGGGCTGCGCGCTGGCTTTCTTCTCCGCCGCTTTGCCCGACGTGGGTTTGGAGCCGCGCGATTTGCCCGCCGAGCCGGCGCGACTGGCGCTTTTAGTCGTTTTCGTCGAGCGCTTGGTTGAGGCAGAGCGTTTCGTTTTCGAGGCCTTCGCGTTCGAGGCCTTCGCATCTTGCTGGCCATTCGGGTGAACATTCTGCTCCGGCTTAGGCAGCCCTTCATGGGCTGGCGTCAGCCCCAGACGCAGCACGGCTGTGCCGCACACTGAGCACGTGCCCCTCACCGCTGGACTGCCATTCTTCAACCATTCAGCGCGCACATGGTTGAGTTCACGCTGTGTCCGGCATTTAACGCAATACGCGCGGATCGCTTCTGTCACCGTTTTGCCTTGCCTCTCTGTCTCGACATTCACTGTCCGGTGAGCGCTGCGAGATAAAAATCGAATCCAGTCGGATTACAACAGATCGTCACGCCGTCCCTTGAGCTGGGTGACAACATCCTTAACCGCCTGGGATTGACTGCGTTCGCATACGAGCAGAACGTCGTCGGTCTCGACGATGATCAGATCATGAACGCCGATCGTGACCGTCATCTTGCTGCTGAAGACCATTGTATCTCTGGTGTTGAAGAAGAGATGGTCGCCTCTGGCGCTGTTGCCATGATCATCACGCTGTAAGATGTCATGCAGCGCTTCCCAGCTTCCGACATCGCTCCAGCCGATCTCCACCGGGATGACCGCCATGCGCTCCGCGTGCTCCATGATCGCGTAGTCGATCGAGAGGCGCGGCATCTCATCCCAGAGCGCGTTCAACGTGGACTCGTAAGCATCGGTGTCGATCGTCGGGGCCAACCGCGTCAGGATGTCAGCCAGAGTCGGCTGCTGACGCCGGAACTCTCGCAGCGCTGTGGAAGCGCGCATGATGAACATGCCGGCATTCCAACTGTATTCCCCGGAGAGGACGTACTGCACAGCGGTTTCGTAGTCCGGCTTTTCTTTGAAGCGCACCGCCTGAAATACATCAAAACCGTCCAGGGTATTCATGAATGGCCCGCGCTGGATGTATCCGAAGCCCGTGGATGGCGTCGATGGGGTAATTCCCAGCGTGCAGATCAGATCCTGCTGGGCGATCGCATAAGCAGCGGCGAGGGCGCGGCGAAACCGCGCCGTATCGCCGATATGATGATCGGAAGGCAGATACGCAATGGTCGCCTCAGGATCGCGCGAACTGATCACTTGAATGCCGAGCGCCGCCGCTGGCCCGTTATCACGAGCATATGGTTCAGCGATGAAGTTTGCCGGCGGAATATCAGGAGCCTGAGCGCGCAGCAGGTCGATGTGCGCTCTGCCTGCGACGACATACACTCGTTCAGGGCTGAACAGCGGCGCAAGGCGGTCAACGCTGACCTGGAACATCGAGCGCGCTTCCACCAGCGGCAGCATCTGTTTGGGGCGTCCGCTGCGGCTGAGCGGCCAGAGGCGAGTTCCGCCCCCGCCAGCCATGATCAGCGCATAATAGTGATCGTATGGGGATGACATAACCGTATCTTCACTTATAGGCTACAGTGGCAAGCAGTATTGCATGTTACCCGTGCTGCGCGCAAGCCCTTTTAGTTCGAGGATAGCCAGAGTGCTGGAGACCACCGCCGTCTCTAACCCCGACTCGCGCACCAGTTCATCGATGTGCCTGGGAGATCCGCTTAACAGAGCGAGGATCCTGCGCTCCATCTCATTTTCCGGAGCGATATCGTCGGTTATCTGGCGCACCTGCACGGTCGTGTGCGCAAGGTTCAATTCTTCCAGGATATCGTTGATCTGCATGACCGGTTTGGCGCCATCCTGTATCAACCGGTTTGTGCCGGCGCTGTTCGCGTGAAAGATGCTGCCAGGCACGGCGAAGACATCGCGGCCCTGATCGGCGGCGCAGGTGGCTGTGATCAGCGCTCCACTGTTCTCTGGCGCTTCGGTGATCAGCACCCCCAGACTGATGCCGCTGATGATGCGGTTGCGCCGTGGAAAATGATGGCGTTCGGGTTTGGCTCCGGGCGGAAACTCCGTGATCACGGCCCCTTGAGCGACGATGCGCTCGGCGAGGGCGCGGTGTTCTCGTGGATACACATCATCGATCCCACATCCGAGCACGGCGATCGTTCGCCCGCCGGTCTCCAGCGCCGCTTTATGGGCAGCGGCATCGATCCCCTGCGCTAAGCCGCTGACGATCGTCACCCCTTGCTGCGTCAGATCGCGAGCGAGCTTGGTCGTCACGTCCAGCCCGTACTGGGTGGCACGGCGCGTCCCGACGATCGCGATGGCCTTGCTATCGTCCGCTGCCAGCCTGCCGCGAATGTACAGCAGGATCGGGGCATCGTCGATGGTGCGCAAAAGCGCCGGATATTCGGCATCGAGCCGGGTGATGATGCGTGCGCCGTAGGATGCGATGCGTCGGATCTCGGCATGCAGATCGAGCTGATCGCGGACGCGCAGCAGATTGTTCAGCGGCGTTCCTATCAGGCCAGCGGCCCGGAGATCGCGCTCATCCGCTTGCCATGCCGCCTGCGCACTGCCAAACGCCTGGAGCAGAAGCGCAAATCGTTTCGCGCCGATCTCGGCGACCCGGCTGAAACCCAGCCAGTATGCGGTTTCTGTCAGCGGTGCAGCATCCATACCGGGTCTCGACCTGTCAGTTCATCTGCCGCTTCAGATGCAGCCGCTGATGAGGTCAGGCTTCCGGGCGATCGTCAGCATCATCTCGGGGAGCGGGGCGATCGGGCAGAAGTTCTGGTGGGATACGGGCGATCAGGTAGCCCTCGCGGACATTCGTCTCGAGGACATAATCGGGAACCGCCGGGATGAGCACCTCGCCGTAGTCGGGACTGTCGATGATGTAGACATCGTTTGCGCCGGTCTCCAGCACCTCAACCAGCACGCCGAAATGCGCGCCGTCAGTGGTGAGGACTTCGAGGTCGATCAACTCAAAGAGATAAAACTCGTCAGCCTCGAGCGGCACTGCATCCTCGATTCCGACCATGAGAAACTGCCCACGAAGCCGTTCAGCGGCTGAGCGATCGGCAATTTCCTTGAATTTGATCAGACCGAAACCCTGATGCATGCGCATCGCTTCCACGTGAAGCGCGCGGACTGCGGTGGCATTTTCGCTGCGTCCCAGATAGACGACTGCCAGTTGTGGGATGCGCTCCGGATAGTCCGTCAGCAGTTTGACTTTGACTTCACCGCGAATCCCGTGCGGGCGCATCACCTCCGCGATCAGCAGATATCTGGGCGTATTGTCCGATTTGCGCGTGGTCATCAGCGATCTATACGATCTTGAGGATGATGCGTTTCGATCGATGCTCCATCTCGTGGATGCGCAGCAGGGTGCGCAGGGCGTTGGCCACCCGTCCCCCTTTACCGATGATCCGTCCGGTATCGGATTGAGCGACATGCAGCTCCAGGATGATCGTCGATCCTGTTTCACGGCGGCGCACGCGCACCGCTGTCGGATCATCGACCAGGCTCTTGGCCACGTACTCGATCAGTGACTCCATAGGCGCATCCCCATTCGAGGGCGGCGGAAGCCGCCCTCACAAGCGGCAAATCGATCAGTCTTTCTTGGGCTTCATCGTGCCCTGCCCCGGAGCGGGGGAGGGGTAGCGAGTGCGGTAGTTGGGCGGGTTCGCCTCGCGCTGGGCCGCGGCCTCGGCGACCAGTGTTTCCAGCGCCTCCCCCTTGCGCAGGCGTTCGAAACGAGCGAGCGTGCCCGCGCGCTCCAGAACGCGGCGCGCCGCATCGCTGGGCTGAGCGCCGACGCTCAACCAGTAGAGCGCCCGCTCTTCATTGACCAGATCGGTGGCCGGCTGCGTGCGCGGATTGTGACTGCCGACGATCTCGATGAAGCTGCCATCCCGCGGGCTGCGCTGATCGGTAATGACCAGGCGGTAGCTGGGCTGGCCTTTACTGCCGACACGACGAAGACGAATACGAACCATGATGGACAACACTCCTGATGATGTACTGCGCCTTCAAGCATCACCATTGTGACGGAAGGCCACTGGCACGAATACAAAACGTGGCTCAGTTGCGGAAGCGCATGGTGGGAGGAACACCGATGCAGCTAGCGCGGAAAGCCGCCCCGGGGCATGCCGGGAAAACCCGGTAAGCGCCCTTTGCGAACCTGGCTCATCAGACGCTGCATGTCAGCGAACTGTTTGAGCACTTCGTTCACGTCTCTGACCTCAACGCCGCTGCCTTTCGCGATGCGCTTTTTGCGGCTGGCGTTGATGATCTTTGGATTATTCCGTTCGGACGGCGTCATCGAGTTGATGATCGCCTCGACACGTTTGATCCGCTTTTCAACATCTTCCTGGTTGATCTGATCCTTGACGCGGGCCATGCCGGGGATCATCCCCAACAGAGACCCGATCGACCCCATGCGCCGGATCTTCTGGAGCTGTTCCAGGAAGTCTTGCAGCGTGAATTGATTTTGCAGCAGTTTCTTCTGAAGTTTGAGCGCTTCCTGCTCATCGAACTGCTGTTCCGCCTTTTCGATCAACGACAGGACATCGCCCATGCCGAGGATGCGCTGCGCCAGGCGGTCGGGATGAAACTGTTCAAAGCCATCCAGCTTTTCCGCCGTCCCCAGGAATTTGATCGGAACTCCGGTCACGGCGCGCATCGACAGGGCGGCGCCGCCGCGGGCGTCACCATCGACTTTGGTCAGGATCAGGCCGGTGATGCCGAGGCGTTTGTTGAAGCCATCGGCGATGTTGACCGCTTCCTGGCCGGTCATCGCGTCCGCCACCAGCAGGATCTCCACCGGGTTCGTCCGCTGTTTGATCTCCTCCAGCTCCTGCATGAGCGTGTCGTCGATCTGAAGGCGGCCAGCGGTATCGAGGATGACGACGGAAGCGTTCGCTTCACGGGCCTGCTTGAGGCCGCGCATGACGATATCCTGCGGTTTGGCCCGTGTCCCCTCTTCATAATACGGGACGTTGATCTGTTTTGCCAGCGTGACGAGCTGATCCACAGCGGCGGGACGATAGGTGTCGGCGGCGATCAGGAAGGGCTGACGTCCCTCACGGCGCAGGAACAGCGCCAGCTTGGCCGCAGTCGTCGTCTTACCAGACCCCTGTAAACCGACCAGCATGATGACATGCGGCTTGATGCCGCCGGAGAAATTCAGCCGACCGGGAGCGCCCAACGTCTCCAGCAGTTCGTCATGGACGATTTTGACGACCTGCTGCCCGGGCTTGAGGCTTTTCTGAACCTCCGAGCCGACCGCCCGTTCCTTGACGCGGCGCACAAAATCCTTGACGACGGGCAGCGCAACGTCGGCCTCCAACAGCGCCATGCGCACCTCGCGCATCGCCGTTTCGACATCTTTTTCGGTCAGTTTTCCGACGCGCCCGAGACCATCAAAGACGCTCTGGAGCCGATTGGTCAGTTGCTCGAACATGCCGCACCCGGATCTATCAACGGAGAGGTCACCTCTTCCTGCGAAGCCATTGTAGTGGACGCGCCGCGCAATTTCAAGCGAAGATGCATCAGGTCACTTTCAGCGCTGCGAGCTGGCGGTAGCTGCGATCGAAATACAGGAGCGGCTCGCTCGCTAGGCCGCGTCCGGCGGCCTGCACCAGGCCGATGACGATCCAGTGGGTGCTGCCATCGTGGGTCGTGTGGATGGTGCAGTCCAGCCAGGCAAGGGCATCGCGCAAAATGGGAGCGCCGGTTTGGGCGGTGAAGGTGGCCAGATCATGGAAGCGATTGTCACCATCCAGACCGGGGATCCGACCGGCGAAGCGGTCGGATAACTCACTTTGTTCAGCGCCTAAGATCGAAATGGCGAAGCGTCCGCTTTCCATGACCATCCGCGCGGTATGTGCTTCCTTGTGCAGGCAGACGAGCACCAGCGGCGGCTCCAGCGAAAGCGAGTTAAATGCGCTGACCGTCATTCCAGAGCGAGTCCGGGCATCGTCCTGCGTCAGCACTGTGGAGACCACAGAGACGCCCGATGCCCAGTAACGCAGGGTATCGCGCATCGTTTGCGGGTCGATCATGATAGTTATCCTCTTGTTCATCGCGCTTGAACCCGCCTTGCACGGCCAGTGAAGTCCTGTATTCTCTGGCCATCCCTCAGCAGGTAGACGAATAAAAAGCGGTCATTTGCGGCACGAGATCGGCGAGCGTGCGAATACCCGCCGTGAAACTGGCACTACCAGCGCCGATCGCAAGGGTGGGGATGTCGTTGTCGGTATGCTTCCCGTGCGACAGATCCTCAAGATTGCCGTGATCGCTGGTGATGATCATCAGCCCTTCATCATCCTGCCATTCGGCCAGCGCGCCGGCCATGACGCGGTCGAACAATTCCAGGATCTGAACCCCTTCAGCCAGCGTTCCACGATGTCCGATCATGTCGGTGAGCCAATGGGGGAAGAAGGCGAAGTCATAGCGACGCGAGATCCTGACCATCAAACGCCCGGCTTCTTCTGGCGTATAGACAGGCGTGTCCGTGTAGCCCAGTTCGCTGCGCCAGCCTTCCCCCGTCCAATCAACCGCCAGCGCCTCACCGCTGTAAATATGCGTTTCATCGAACAGCGGCAGACCGGCGACGTAAGCGGCGTGCTGATAGCTGGAGCGCAGCCGCTTTCCGCTGTTGACCGCGTCGTGCCAGCGCGGCGGATATGCCTCGATCAGGGCCGCGGTCTTGCCCGCTTGTACCATGCGCGTGAAGAAGTTGTCCTCAGCGAGAAGCTGGCGGATCGCCGCGTTAGGACGCGGCCCGTAATGTTCGCCGATCAGGGCCGGGATATTTTTCCCGGTCAAGATCGCCGCCTGGCCGCTGGCGCTTTGTGGGCGTCCAGCAACGCCCATGCGCGGATCGGTAGGGATGAAACTCGCTCGCTCGCTTTGCAGCGGTTCGAGGCCGCGCAGCCAGCGCTGGCCGCCGGTCAGTCGGTGCAGCGTCGGCAGGTCGGCGCGGGCAAACGGATTGGACGCCGTATCATCATCCCCCAGCCCGATGCCATCCAGAAAAATGAGCAGAATATGCTTACCGACCATGCCGCGAGATCGATTTCACAGGTTCAAATACTCAAGATCCCTGTGCCGGGATCAACCGATCGATATCCGTCATTGAGGGCGGCGCATGCCCGCGCCACATCTCTTCACCGGCGCTGTTGAACAGGATGAACTCCGGCGTGAAAGAGAAGCGATAGCGCTCGCTGAGAGTCTGTCCGAACGAAGTATGAATATCCACTCTGAGCACGTTGAACGTGCCAGCGCGCGTCCGTTCCAGGTCGTCGATCAGCGCATCGACAGCGGGGCGAACTCCCATACAGCCAGCGCAGTAATTCGAGAAAAACTCGACCAGAGTGGGCTGACCATTGGTGAGGATCTGTTCAGCGGCCTCGATGCTGTCCACATCGCTCGCTCCGGGACGGAGCGCAAGGAACAGACCGACAGCGCCAAGCGCAAGCGCCGCCCCGATCCCCAGCAGCACCAACGGGCGCGGACGGAGCAGCGCGCGCATCAAGGCCAGGATGATGATGATGGCCAGCGCAGACAGCAAAACATACGAAAATTGATTAGCCAGTGACATGCATTCCGCCGCTCATGTGCCAACTCATCGGATGGTGGACATATTCTAAGTGAGGCAGGCGGCATCTCAGATCAGAGTTGCATCAGAGTTTTTGATTATTCGCGTAGCCACGGATTGCTGAGGCGCTCCCGGCCGATCGTCGTCTCCGGCCCATGACCGGGCAGCACGCGCACGGAGTCACCGAGAGACAGCAGGCGCGTTCGGATCGACTGGATGAGCTGGTCATGATCGGCCATCGGTAGATCCGTCCGGCCAATGCTGCCCGCAAACAATGCATCGCCGCTGAAGACGACATTCTCTTCAGCGCACAGAAAGGCCAGATGCCCCGGTGAATGGCCGGGGGTGAACAGCGCGGACAGGGAAACTGCGCCGACCCGAATGACTTCGCCATCTTCGATATAGCTGTCCGGCTGCGCCGCTTCAGGGAAAGGCTGATTGAACCAGCGCAGACCCTGGTCAGGCAGAGAGTCTAACCACGGTTGTTCCGCCCGGTGCAGGCGGAAGGGGGCATCGGTCAGCGCTTTGAGCGGTTTGCTGGCCAGAACGTGATCGAAATGGGCGTGCGTGGCCAGGATCAGCGCGATGCGCCAGCCCTGTTCCTGGGCCGCACGGTGCAGCCGCAGGGCATCATCGACCGGATCGATCAGCACAGCGAGATTGCTATCCGTATCGCCGATCAGATACGCATTGGTCTCCACCGGCCCCAGTGTGAACCGTTTGATCCGGATCATGATGCTGCCTCCCCGGAGGCCGCCGGGGCATCGGCGCGACGACGGATCAGCCGCCACAGCGTTCCCAGCTCCTCCATACGCAGCACGAGCGCCGCGCCGAAGAAAACGAGCGCGCCCACCCCGATTTCGACTGTCACCAGCCCGGCGGCGACGATCCGTCCCGGGTTGACCGGGCCGATGATCTGCCACAGCCCCTGCAGGGCGATGATGGCCGCCGCCATGATCAGGCTGGCGATCAGGGTTTTGGCAGCAGATCGCGCCAGTACATTTTCGTTGAGGCCGCGCCAGCGCCGCCGCAGGATGATGCTCAGCACAACGACTTCGAACGTCACGCCCAGGGTGTTGGCCAGCGCCAGGCCGCCGACCCGGTTCACGTCCGGACTGTCCCCGGTCAAAATGCCAGTGACGAGCAGCGCCGTGAACAGATTGACGGCGGCGCCCCCGAAGGCGACCAGCAGCGGTGTGAACGTGTCTTTGTCCGCGTAGAAACTGCGCGCGATGATTTCCAGAATCGAATGCACGATGATGCCGAGGGCGAAAAACCGCAGTGTGCTGTAGACCAGGGCTGTCGCGGCTGCATCGAACGCGCCGCCCTCCAACAGTCCGACGAGAGGCATGCCGACCACGATCAGGCCGACAGCCGAGGGGATCGTGCCGATGAGGATGAAACGAACCGCCCCGCTCATCGCTTCACGCTTGCCGTCGATATCGCCCAGCTCGCTCAAGGCGGAGAGCGTCGGAAAGATCACCGTTCCCATCGCAGTGCCGATCAGCGTCTGCGGGATCTGCATGAGACGCCAGCCCCAGTCCAGGGCGCTGACGGCTCCTTCGCCCAGCCGGGATGCGATGTTATTGGCTGCAATTGCGGTGAAACTGAACAGGCCGAGATCGAACATCCGCGGGATCATCAAACGGATCACCCGGTGCAAGGTGGGGTCGCGCCAGCCGAATTCTGGCAGCCAGCGCACCCGGTGACGGATCAGCCCGGGCACCTGAATGCCCAGATGCAACGCTGCGCCGAGGACGGCTCCCACAGCGATCCCATAAGTCCCCAGCGGTTGAATCAGGAAGGCGGCGCCGAACAGGATACCGAGATCGAACAGGATCGGGGCCAGGGAGGGCAGCAAAAAGCTGTTGAAGCTCTGTAGAATGCCCATCGCGATCCCGCTGAGCGAGAAAATCAGCGTGCTGAGCAGCAGCAGACGCATCAACCCGACGGTTTCCGCCTGCGCCTGAGCGTCGAAACCCGGCGAGACCACATTCGCCACCAACCAGGGCGCGCTGATGAAGCTGAGCGCGCTGATGACCAGCGTCACCAGGAATGCGGTATTGATGACATGGCTGGCGATCCGCCATGCACCCATGCGGTCATTTCTGGCGAGAAAACCGGAGAAGATCGGGATAAAGGCATGCGCCAGCACGCCCCCCGCGATCAGGTTGAAAATCTGCTCCGGGATGCGGTTGGCTGTGACATAGGCATCCCATTCGCGCCCCACGCCGAACACATCGGCGATGATGAGCGTTTGCAGCAGGCTGATCGCTTTGGCTGCACCAAATGCGACCATGACGATCACCGTGGAGCGAGCCAACTGGCTGAGACCCGCGCGCGGTGAGCCGAGCGGGGCGTCGGAGTCGGCAGCTTTAGTCTGGGCCGGAACGGATGTCATGAGCGGCGTCCATACAAGTGGATCACGAACCGAGTGCGTTCAGCGCATCGCGCGCTGCGGTGAAACCGGGATTTTGATTCAAGGCCCGCTGGTATGCGCTGCGCGCCCCCTGGATATCACCGCGCGCCTGCAGGACGCGGCCCTGCCAGTAGTACGTTTCCTCAACGACATAGGTGGTGGCGCTGTTGGTGATGTTGGTCTGGACGAGCGCCATGACATCATCGTAGCGCCCTACCTCGTAGTAAGCCTCGAACATGCCGAACTGATACCAGTTCAGCCGGAACGGGATGCCCAGACGGCGCGCCTGATCGAACGCAGCAGCCGCTTCCTCGAACCGGCCCAGGCGGGTGAACGACGACCCCATGTTGAACCAGGCGAAAGTGTTTTGCGGATTGGCGCGCGCTTCCGCCTGCGCCGTCGTCAGCGCAATTTCGGCGGCTCGCTGGCTGTCCGCGTAATCGCCCAGAATTTGCGTGACCAACGCCTCATCCGCTTCCCGATAGAGCACGATGAAGACCCGGTTGAACGCTTGCCAGCCGGCGTCGAATTCGCGGTACGGCTCGGCGATCCCTTCACCGTTCTCACCGGATCCGAGATAGCTGTCGTAAATGTAGAAGGACTGGATCGTATCATCGTAACCGACGACCGTCTGATAATGACCGATCCAGTCATAGCCAGCGGGGGTGTATGCCGTTTCGATGACGACCGGAAAGTTAGCTGCGATGAAGTATTTGAGCAGATCGACCGTGCCGCCGATACGATACAGGGCGCGCAGTTGCGTCTGTTGATTGACGAACCCGACCAGCTCGTGTGGGCTGACGTTTTTGTCATCATCATTCGGGCGCAGGAATGATGCGGCGAACGCCTGATCTTCACGCCAGCCAAAGAAGCTCAGCGCCATGGTGATATTGGCCGGGCCGCAGTTGTTCCATGTCTGCTGTTGATGGCGGAAGCCGTACATCCGCGCCGCCAGCGGCAGATTGAAAGGCGCCTGGCGCGTCGGGATCGATGGGTTCACCGACGCAGGCAGTGCCGCCGCCGTAGGAATAGCCGTCCTCTGGGGGAATGCGCTTTCGACAGTCGGCGGCGTAGTCGGCGTGACCGCAGTAGTCGGCGTCGGTGATGGGGTATCGGTCGGCTGCGGTGTGAGGGTGAGGGTAGGCGTCGCGGTCGCGACCGCCGTCAGCGGTTGTGTGGCTGTGGGCGTGGCCACAGCCTCATCGACTGACCCGGAGGGCGTCGCCGTGAGCAGGGGCATGGCGAGCAGGTCCAGCGGCGATGGCCCCGACGAGGTCACGGCGACAGTGGGTATCAGACCGCCCGCAGGGGTCGGCGGCAGAAATGCACCCATGAAGGGGAGCTGCATCCGGATCTCTTCCTGATAGCGCGGGGGCAGCACTGAGCGATAGATCGCCACGCTGCCGAAAGCTCCTGCTGCGCCAGCGGCGATGAAGAGCAGGCTCAGCCACAGCCACAGCCGTCGGGGAAGCGTGCTGCGGAAGATCGCCGCGGCCAGGATCAAAACGACAGGGAAAATAACCCCCACGCCGAGACCAAATGGCAGCAGTGCCGCCAGCCGCCGACCGTTGGTTAAGTAGATAACGACACCGATGCCTGCGGCGATGACCAGCCCCAGAAAGGCGAAGGCGAACAGCATCAGGATGGGAGGTGGAGCGTTCAGCGTCGGCTCACTGGACTCCCGACGATAGTTATTCATTGTGTTCATTCGTTTAAACGACTGTCAGACGACATCAGTCTGCCATACGGATGTCAGGCGAACAAGTTTTCAGGCTGACGTTTGTCCGCCGATCGCGGTGCTCCAGCCGAAGCGTGCATTATATCACAGCCTATCGCGTGTGAACGGGCGATCAGATAGGATAAGATAGAGGGGAGAAGCGGTCACAACGATACTTGGTGAATCTATGCAACCATCATCGACCTGGCGGGTGGAACTGCACGCCCATTCTGAATGGTCAAAAGACTCGATCATGCGCGTGGAAACGATTTTGCGCCTATGCGATGAGCGCAAAATCGATCGGATCGCCATCACGGATCACAATACCGCCGATGGCGCGCTGCGCCTGGCACAGGCCGCCCCCGACCGCGTGATCGTCGGGGAAGAAATCATGACAACCCGCGGAGAACTGCTGGGGTACTTCATGCGTGAAACTGTGCCCCCCGGCCTTAGCCCAGAGCAGACGATCGCACGCCTGCGCGATCAGGGAGCGGTGATCAGCGTATCCCATCCCTTCGACCGGCTGCGCAAGGGGGCCTGGCAGGTGGACGATCTGCTGCCGATCTTACCGCTGATCGATGCGATTGAAGTTTTCAACGCTCGCTGCATCTTTCGGGAGGATAATCGGCGGGCGCAGGCCTTCGCGGAGCTCCATCATCTGGTTGGCACCGTTGGATCGGATGCGCACAGTTCAGCGGAATACGGGCGGAGTGTGCTGCGCATGACGCCGTTTGCCAATGCCGGTCAGTTTCTGGTCGCGCTGAAGACGGCCGTCCCCGAAAATCGATACAGCAGCGTCTTCATTCACGGGACCAGTACAACGGCCAAATGGTTGAAACGCGCCGGTTTGAAAAAGCGGCTATGGAGCGGTGGTTGAACGTCCCTGCACATATTCTCGTGCCGAGACCAGCGCGGAGCCGCCGATATCAGCCGCAATGCCGACATCATCGACATCCTCTAAGACAACCGCAACAGCCAGGCCCTGGCCGCGCCCCAGCGTGGCGAAGCCGATGAACCAACTCAACGGTCTGCCGGCGTAGCGCGCCAGCCCGACCTGTCCGCCGATATCGATCTCCGGGCGACCGGCATTCTGTGCCGCACCCTGAGCGACAGCGCGGCGCAGCAGATCGCTCATGCGCCGTGCGGTATCGACTGTGGTGATCGGCAGTGAGGGGTGTAGAGGAACCGCGCCCTGCCACTCGTCGCTGCCAGATGGACGGACTGCCTCAAGAATGTGGGGGAAGGGCGCATTTCCATCGTTGGCCAGCGCCGCTGCGATCAACGCGGCTGTCAGCGGAGTCAGACGCCCCTGTCCCTGACCGAGCACTTCTGCGCGCAGGTCGAAGACCTGATTTTCCTCGACCGCTTCCGTTTGCGAAATCACGCGCAGAGCGGACAGCAGCTCCGGTGGTTCAAGCAGCATAAACGAGTCGAGAACGGCCTGAACTGTCGTCGGCCCGATGCGTTCCCCCAGATCGAGAAATGGGGCCGGGCATCCGAATAAATAGGCCTCGCTGAGCGTCAATTCTAGAGCGGGCAGCGGCACCACGCAGCCGATCGGGTTTCCCGCAAACGTGACCGTTTCGGTTGAGGCAGGGGCAGGTGCTTCGACGTCAACGTTGAGCAGCAGCCCCGCTGCCAGCAGCGGGGTTTGCGCCAGACTGCCAGGGGGATACAGCCGCTGGATGGCCCGATTGATCAGCGGCTCCGCTCGATCACTGCGGTAGGATGCCCACTGGCTGTCGATCTCGTTGGGATCGTACTGGGGGGCGCTGACCAGCCCCAGGATGCCCCCATCGGGAATGCTGATCACCACAGCAGCCCCCTGCCGACCATTCAGCAAGTCGTACAGAGCGTCCTGTACCGGTACCGCTAACGTGACGCGCACATCGATGCCCTGCTGTGGGATCTGGAACAATCTGCGGATGATCTCCGCTTCAGGGGTGCGTTCATGGGACTGCCCGCGCAGGAACGCATCGAGTTCAGCCTCGAAGCCGCCGCTGCCATGGATCCGGCTGCTGTAGCCGACGGCGCTGTAAGTGGTCGGGATGAAATAGCGACGGACGGTCTGTCCGTCCTGATCCTGAGAGAGCGCCAGCAGGTTTCCGTCCCGGTCAAAGATGGCCCCACGGCGGAGCATCGCTGCCGCATCAACACTGCGCGGGTTATCAGCGCGGTTCAGGATCGTATCTGGGCCGAATACGGCCCAGTAAGCCGCGCTTACGATCACCAGGCCGAAGATCAACACAAAGGCGCGCGCCAGAGCCAGAATTTCTTTTGTAAATGGCGGAGGAGCAGCGCGCTGCATGCTCAGTCCCCGTTCGAGATCCGCAGCAGCAGCCCGGTCAAAAGAAAATTGACCAGCAGGGAGCTGCCGCCATACGAGAAAAAGGGTAGCGTCACCCCGGTCAAAGGCAGAAGCTTGAGCACGCCGCCCATGATGAGCAGACTTTGCGTGCCGAGGATGGCGCTCAGCCCGACGGCCAGCAGCGCATGAAAGGGATACCGGCCATTGGTGAGCGCCGCGCGCAGCCCTCTCAGGGTGAAAAACAGCAGCACAATGGATATCGCAGTGACGCCGAGCAAGCCCCATTCTTCAGCGATGGCAGCCAGAATGAAGTCAGAGTGGACGACCGGAACATATCCCGGAGCACCCTGGGCAATACCGCGCCCGAACACCCCGCCCGCGCTGAATGCCATCAGGCTCTGGACGATCTGATAGGCGCTGCCGCTGGCATCGACCCAGGGATCGAGCCAGATGTTCACGCGAGTGCGCACCAGATCGATGAAAAAATAGCCTGCGGTGCTGGCCAGCAGCAGGAGAACACCGCCGATGAGAACTGGGATAAAACTGCCGCTGGCCACATACAGCAGGATCAAAAACAGAGAAAAGTACAGCACAGCCGCGCCGAGATCGCGCTGCCACAGCAGCAGAATGAGCGACAGTCCCCACATCAGCAGTACCGGGCCGAAAAGACGCGGTGACAGACGGGACAGCCGGATGCCTTTTTCGTCCGTGAAGGTGCGCAGCGCCGGATACTGCTCCGCCAGGTAGCTGGCCAGAAACGTGACGAGGATGATCTTGAGCAGTTCCGAGGGTTGGAAGAACAATCCCTGCCAGCCAAGCCACAGACGTGGCGCTCCGACCTGCCCCGATGGGTGCACGCCAAAAATGATCGTGGTCGCCAGCAGCGCCAGACCGGCCAGCAGGATCGTGTACCGGTAGGCGCGCAGCAAGCGCAGGACGCTCCGTAAACTGACGATAACCCCCAGCGCGGTGGTGCTGGTGATCAGCCAGATCATCTGGCGATCAGCAAAGGATGGAGCCAACCGCTCGATGGCAATCAGCCCCCAGCCGCTCATGAACATGGCCAGGGGGAACAGGAAGGGATCGCGCTTCGGCACAGCCCGGTTCAAGATGGCAATACCCGCGGCGGCGCACCCTCCCCAGGCAATGAGCGGCATGACTTCCGAAAGAGACAGCGCACCGCGCACAACCGCCAGGCTAATCGCATTCACCAGCAGAAAGGCCGCGGCGATCGCCAGCAGGAGCAGTTCGATGCGAGAGGGCCGCGATGCGGCCGGATGAGCTGATTTCATGCACTCACTTCAGGTAGTGGCTGACGATCGGCCCCAGCCGTTCGATCATCTCAGGGGACAGCGCCTGCCGCTGAGTGATGATCGCGTCTGCAAGACGGGTATGGGCTGGCCAGATCTGCGCAGTATCCAATGTCTCCACCACGGCGATGATCGCCTGTCGGGCGATTTCCAGATTGCGATGCATCGTGGCGATCACGGCATCAACTGTGACGGG
This sequence comes from Anaerolineae bacterium, assembly GCA_034432395.1. Classification (GTDB taxonomy): domain Bacteria; phylum Chloroflexota; class Anaerolineae; order Aggregatilineales; family Phototrophicaceae; genus Flexifilum. Next base: position 124,802 of record DAOUBU010000076.1, on the reverse strand, counting down.
AGCCTCGCTCGTATGCCAGACGTCGTAGTCGGTCACATGGGACATCGTTGTATAGGCGATCTCCGCCTCAGCCGCCAGGAACGCTTCGGGGGAAGTGGTCATCCCGATGATGCTGCACCCCCATTGGCGGAAGATCTGGCTTTCCCCCCGGGTGCTGAAGCGTGGGCCTTCAATCGTGATATACGTGCCGCCGCGGTGCACTATCCCACCAACCCGTTCCACAGCATCGGCGACGATGGCGTTCAGCTCCGGTGAAAACGGGTCGGCCACGGAGATGTGAGCGACCAGACCCGTATCGAAAAACGAACGCCCGCGATCCGATCGGGTGAAATCGAACAACTGATCGGGGATGACGATATGGCCGGGCTGGTATGCTTCGTGCAGCGAGCCACAGGCGTTGACCGCGATGATGAAGCGCACCCCCAGACTTTTGAGCGCGTAGATATTGGCGCGATAAGGAACCGTTGACGGGGTATACACGTGCCCGATGCCGTGGCGCGGCAGGAAAGCGACCCGCTTACCGCGCAGCGTGCCGATCGTGATAGGTGCGCTGGGCGAGCCGAAGGGGGTCGTCAGCGAGACCGTCTCCCGCTCCTGAAGTTCAGCCATGTCATACAGACCCGATCCGCCAATGACAGCGATAGCTGTACGGGTGTCCACCTTCATCCTCCTGCATCATGTGGAAGAGAGTACAAGACGAAAGCGCAGTGTGCCGATGCCGATCACATCCCCGTCCGTGACGATCACCGGCTGCGTGACCGGGATGCCGTTCAAGGACGTCCCATTCCGACTTCCCCGATCTTCTAACCACCACTGGCCATCGCGCAGCAGGATCTGGGCGTGTTCGGCGCTGGCGAAACGCTCATTCAGCGGGATCGAATTGGTCGGAGCGCGCCCGAATGTCGTGATCGGGGTCAGCGGATAGGTCTGCCCAGTTGGCACACTCAGATCATCGATCTGCTGCAGGACGATGATCTGTCCATAGCTGCGCCGGTGGCTTTCAGTTTGCTGGCTGGCGAGTTTCAGATCGCGCAGCATGAGGGTGAACAGAGCCACCAGAAAGACGCCCAGCAGCAGGGCGGAAAGCAGCCTCAATAGAAATAAAATGATTTCGGCGGATGTCATCTCGCTACTCATCGACCGGCTCAAATGCGCTCGTGGATTGGAGATCATCCGGTCGATCTTGAAGAAAGACGAGATGCGTTTTTCCCATTTGAACGACGTCCCCATTGTGCAGCAGGTGCTCTTTAACCGGGACGTCGTTGACGCGCACTCCGCTCTGACTGTTGATATCGAAAATAAAATAGCTCTTTCCGCGTAAGCGAAGCTGGGCGTGCTGCCGGGACATATACGGATCATCGATGCAGATGTCATTTGTCGATGCGCGCCCGATGCTGATCACGGGACGATCGAGCACTTCCGTCCGTTCCCCATTGATCAAAAGATAAGTGCGGCCCGGAGGTGCAGCCGATGCTGGCTCCAGCCGCACTGGCTGCAGCGCTGAGGTGGAAAAAGGCGAAGCGGCGTGGTCTGTGAGCACTTTGAATTCACCGGACAATTGGGCCGGATCGGCCCGGAGCTGAACCGACGGCGGGTGAACGAGCCTATAACCCGCCAGCGCGACGAGATCGATGATGTGCTGACGCAGAACGCTCACCAGTTGAGGATGATCGGTGAGCAGTTGACGGTGTACTCGGTCATTGAGCACGACGATGTACTGATCGGGGGCGATCGGGCGCTGGTCGAGATCGTCAGCCGGATGCAGGCCGGTTTCGACAGCGCGCGACAACTGCACCACAAGATCATGAGGGTACGGACTTCGTCCAAATAACTGGGCGAAAGTCCCCTCAATCATGCGCTCTAGTTTAGACTCTAGCTGAGAAAGTGCGGGACGCAATCGTTTCATAGCCTGCATTTTAGTCCGCGCATCCGCTTGAAGCAATTCTACAGCAGGATCGCCGTCGGGGTATCAGCGGTATCCTGAACGGAACCTGGGTTTTCAATCTGCCGCTGATCATCACTGTGAGATTAGAAAAAGCCCTCCGCATCCATGCGGAGGGCTTTGAGAGCTGGCAGCGCGATCTCACAGGCCTCTGGGGATGAAAACGGGATCTGACGGAACGTTATCAACCCAGACGTCGAAAATCTGGATCGAAGCGCTTTCGCTCTGCCGCAGATCCGCAACATACTGATCGAGGAGGCGATCGAGCGACTGCTCATATTCCGCCTGCGACTGCTCGCGTTCTTCACGCGCGCGCACCTGGATGATATGCCAGCCGAATTGTGTGGAGATCGGCCCGATCAGCGCGCCGATCTCGGCATCGCGAACCGCGTCAGCGAACGGTTGCACGAAAGTATCGGGCGCATTCCAGCCCAGCTCTCCACCGCGCGATCCGCTGCCTGTGTCGATTGAGACGAGCTGGGCCAGTTGAGCGAATGACTCGCCGGCGTTCAAACTGGCCAGCAGATCCTGAGCGACTTCCTGCGAGTCGACCAGAATATGGCGGGCATTGACGTATGGTGCAGTGCGCGGTGTTTCCGCGAACAAGGTATCGCGCAGCTTCGTGCGCAGGGCGCGTGTAGCGAAATAGGCGTTGATATCCGCATCGGAGATGCCCGCCTGGCTGCGCAGAGCGGCAAAGAAGCTGTCGCGATTGCTCACAAAGGTCTCGTACCGCTGCGTCGGGCCGGGCGTTGGGACTGGAGTGCTCGTCGGCAGGGGCGTCACGGAGGGGGTAGGGGTGAATTCCGGCGTCGGCGTGCTGGTCGGAACCGGTGACGGCGTCGGACTGACGAATGGCGTGGGCGACGCTGTCGGTTCAGGGGTTGCGGTGGGATCGATGAGACCGGCCTGGGGGTCGAAACCGAAGTAGGTATTGATCGCGTTCTGAACGTCCTCTGCAGTGACGGTGATCCCCATCTGCTCCGCCTGCTGACGAATGAGCAGATCATCGACCATTTCATTCAACACCCGGTTGCCCAGCGTATCAGCGACCTGGATCTCCGACAGATATGTGGAGTAGGGCGGGCTGGATTGAAGCTGCTGAATGATCTGATCGCGCGACAGGCCAAAGCTGGAAAAGAGCGCAATCCCCTGATTGAGCTGTTCGTTGATCAGCGCGCGCTCAAGGCGCACCCGCGTTTCGAAATCGCTCACCGTGATCGTCTGGCCGTTCACGACCGCCACCGCCTGTGAGGGGACGATGATGCCGTCGATCAGGAAAGCGACACCGAGGATGATCAGCCCCACAATGAGCGCTGCCGCTGTGCCGAGGATGAGATAGCGCTGGATAACCGCTTCACGTTCGGCCTTTGATTTGTATTCCTGCAGCAGGCGCGGTTGTGAGGCTTTCGATCCAGATGGAGAGACGTCTGCCGCCTGCTTGCTGCCCGGTTTGCTTTTTTGAGGCAGATTGGTGCTGCCACGTTTGGTCATGCCGTTCGTCCTTGATGCAGTGCGTCGCGATGCAGGGTCAAGCTTTTTCTGTGCACGGCCTGTGGTCAGGCGTCCGGGGCAGCAGTACCTACGGGCAGCCGCCCCGGATGCCCGGCCACGTCACGCTCAATCTTGCAGCATGATGAAAGGCAGCAGGGCGAGATGACGCGCCCGTTTGATCTCACGGGCGAGTTCACGCTGGCAGCGTGAGCAGTTCCCTGTCTGACGACGCGGCTTGATCTTGCCCGTCTCGGTGATGAACTTCTTCAGGGTTTCGACATCCTTGTAGTCGTAGCATTTCCCCTTCGGACAGTAGTTCTGCACCCGCATGCGTCCGCGGCTGCCGCGACCGCTGTCCGGGCGCTCATCGCTCGTGCGGCGGGGGGGCGTATCCTCTGCTGCGGTTTCCCGGCGTCCCGGTGCTTCTGAAGTGGTCAGCGTTTCGTTATCGGTCACAGGTCAAGTCTCCTGATGGAATCGGGTATGTCAATTGGTGCTGGATCAGAAAGCGTAGTCTCCGCTCTCGTTATCATCGGGGAAGTAATCGGCATCGGACTGCGTCCACCGGTCACCCAACAGGATCATCTCATTGGCGACCAGTTCAGTACGGAAGTGCTTCTTGCCGGTCTCGTCTTCCCACCCGCGTGTTTGCAGTCGCCCTTCAACATAAACCTGCTGATTCTTGGTCAGGTGCGTTTTGCAGATTTCAGCGAGCTGTCCCCAGGCAACCACATTGAACCATTCGGTCTCTTCGCGGCGTTCCCCCTCCGCGTTCACCCAGGTGCGGGTTGTCGCCACACTGAAGCTGGTCACCGGGCGTCCGCTCGGCGTATAACGCATTTCAGGATCGCGCCCGACGTAGCCGATGATGATGACCTTGTTCAGTCCGCGTCCCATAGCGCTTTCCAGACCATCAATCCTGGTCGATCGGTGGGTGAGCTATTCGTCCGTGCGGACGATCAGATAACGCAGGATGTAGGGCGAGAGGTTGAGATTGCGTTCGATTTCGGCCAGGGCTTTCGGCTCAATTTCCGACTCCATCAGCGTGTAATAGCCTTCGCGCTGACGATCGATCTCGTAAGCCAGCTTACGCCGCCCCCAGCGGTCGATGCGTTTGACCTGACCTAAATTTTCCGCTTCGATCCAGCCGCGCACATTGTCAATCGTCTGATTGACCAGGGCCTCATCGGTGTTATCGAGGCGCACGATAAAGGTGATCTCGTATGGGCGTTTCATCGGGGTAAACGAATTCTCCTTCCCCTGGGTTTGCCCTGCCTGAACACAGCCTGTTCGGGATCGGCAGAGCGGAAAGCGATCCAATGCTCACCGGCGGTGAACACCCCGTCATGCTACTGTACGGCTGCTCAAGAATCAAGACTTACCTGAAGCCGGGTTTGAGGCCGTCGCAAGACTGATGCCAGTGCGCGAGGTGCTGATGCACAGCGCGACGACCAGCCACAGGAGTGTGATCGACGGTTGAAAATCTAACCGGAAATAATACAGATCCGCGATCGAGTTCAACAGCACGGTCACCAGCGCCGCATGGAACCCGATGAAAGGCCCGATGAGCGGCTCGAAATGACGAATGTGACGCCAGGCGGCCAGCCCATAGATGAACACCCCGGCCATGCTGAGCAGAAACAGCATAACGCCGGTCACGCCGATCTGATTGGCCATGATCAGGTACATGCTGGCGACGTCGGTATACAGATCCGCCTCCGGCGTCCCGGTGAAACCGATGCCCGTCAGGGGGTAGCGCGAGATGAGTTCGAGCGCGTCGCCATACTCGCCGAGCCGCATCTGCGTCGCCAGATCCTGGCCGCTCAGCCCCTGGGCGAAACGATCGATATAGGCGCGTGTTTGCGGCAGCACGAACAGCAGCACGAGACCGACAAGCAGCAGCAGATGAAAACGTCGATATCCCCTGAACAGACCGATGAACGCGATCCCGGCTGCGAAGCCGACCATTGCGGCGCGTGAAAACGTCAGGATCAGCGCGATGATGACGATGGAAAGGACAGCGAGCGCGGCCCAGCGCCAGCGCACCACCGGCTGACGAGCGAAGACCTGCGGCGCGATCATGGACGCCAGAATGGCCAGAAAACCGCCGAGCACATTCGGATCGATGAAGGTGCCGATGGCGCGTTCGTTATCATTCGGGTCGTCTTCCACGTAGCGGATCACGCCGCCATTGGGATAACCGATGCGGGCCAGACGGATCAGGGTGCGCTCTGCGGTCGGATCGGGCATGGCGTACAGGATGATCGCCATGACGGCCTGGATCCCCACGCCGATGAGCATGAGCAGCAGCAGTCGGCGCAGCATGACGGGTTCGCGCAGCAGATCGACGAGGATGAAGACCATGCCGATCGCCAGCAGCGTCCCCGCAAACTGCCGCGCCACAGTGGTCGTGATCGATCCGAAACGCAGCCCGAAGATGAAGCTGAAGATCAGCCAGGCTGTGTACAGCACCAGCAGCAAATGGACTGGAGTGAGCCGGAAACTGCGGCGGTTGCCGCGCATCCACTGAAGCAGGTACACCAGGAGAAAAGCCCCGATCGCGCCGTCGAGCAGGGTCGGGGTGATCAGGATATCGAAGGGGAATGTGCCGAAGGGGAGCAGCGCCAGCACCGCGATGATCGCGTACAACGCTGCGTTGATATTGGTGAGCATGTACAGTGCCGCGAGCGCGCCGAAGACGGCTGCTGCGGCGACCAGCGGCCCCCCCAGCGCGATCAAAACGCCGACTGCACCAGCCGTGATCCCGATCGCTGCACCGAGCAGTAAACTGTGGGTGCGGCGGCGCAGCGAAGAAGGCGGCATGTGCCATGTGCCCATCTGCATGTCAGGTTGAACTTGCTGCATGAGAGCCTCGATAGCCTCGAATAACCCTGAATATCGTCTGTGCTGCGGCCAGCACGCCGATCGCCCCGATGAAAACTCCTGCGGCAAGGCTGATCGCTGACCCGACGCGATACGTCTGCGGATCATAAGTCAGCGTGATCTGGTGGTCACCCGCGTCCAGCAGGATGCCGCTGAGCGCGCCATAGACGCGCACCAGATCGACTTCCCGCCCATTGGAGACGGCGCGCCAGCCCGGATAGTAGGGCAGGGCGATCGACAGCAGCCCCGGACGCGGCGTCGATACCTGAAGGACGATCGTCTCCGGTTTGAACGATAACACGTGGGCCGGGATCGGTTCAAGCGAGGAGTCATCGGCGAACGGCGGCTCAAATTCCAGCGCAGCGACCCGGCGCAAATTCACCGCAGGGTTGAAAACCACATCCAGCGCTTCGTCCGCATCGGCAGCGGCCCAGATGTCGAACATCACCTGGGCGAACGGGCGCGGCTGATCCAGACGATGAAGGTTGACCGGGCCGAAGCGATCGGCCCCGGTATAGACGATCGTCGAGGGCACGGGGAGTTCGCGCCAGTCGGAATAGACATAACGCACGCTCAGGATTTCCCAGGCTCGCTCATCGGGGAGATCGCTCTCCACCAGTCGATAGATCGAGGATAGGAAGAGCGGGCTGATGCCACGAATGTCAGCCACACCGTACAGACTGCCGAAGTTGCCGCCCAGTCCGCGGAAACCATCGACGCGAAAAGGAATATCCTGATCGGCAAGAACCGGCTCGATCCAGACAGGGGGATCGATCGCGATCTGGGTGTGAGGGGGGACAGGATCGTAGTTGCTGTCGGCATCGAGGTAGGTCGAGAACAGCTCGAATGCGATCAGGCCGATCAACAGCCAGGCGGGCAAGCGTCCATTCACCAGAGGCGGCAGGAGTAGCCGGAGCAGCGCGATCATGAGCGTTCCGAAGGCGATGCGAGACATAACCCCGCTGAGCTGATCCGGGGCTGTTAACCAGACGGCAAAGATAATGCCGCTCAGGATCAGCGCAGCGACCAAAAGCCGATCCAGAAACCGGGGCAGACGCTGCGCCAGGACGTCAGCGCGATCGACGGGAGTGCGCGTCAGTTGGGTCATACCCAGGCCGGCGAGGATCGCCAGACTCATCGACACCAGGTAGGCGGCGCGTTCCTGACCGCGAAAGAAACGCAGCCCGGGCAGAATTTGATAGAACAGGGGATAGATCGCGCTGCCACCGCCAAAACTCCACAGCAGGGCGATGAGTGCGACAGCGGCCCAGAAAACGGCCTCTCCCGCCCGCCGAGCGACTGCAATGCCCGCCAGAACCAGCGAGAATACGCCCACATGCAGCGGGGAGAACAGGCTGACGACGCCCGGATAGATGAATTGAACGACGTCCTGGAATGGAAATCCGTTATCCTTGGCGTCAAAACCGAGATTGGGCCGCGCAGTGAGGGACAGATATTCAAGGCCGGGCAGCAGTTGAACAGCCGCCAGAGCGCCGCTCGCCAGACCGAGGATGCCCACATGCAGTATGAAGTAAACCCACGGCGCACGGACAGCGGCCAGGCGATACCCGGTGTAGGCAACTGCTAACAGGGTGAGAAAATAGCTGGTCTGGGGATGGCCGGCCAGCCACGACAGCCCGATGCCGACAGCGGCGAGAAGCAGCCAGAGCGACCACGGTCTGGGGGAGCGCGTCGCCTCATGAATTCCGAGAAGCGTGAGCGGCAGCCAGATCGCCGCTTCTAAAAGCGCAAGTTGAAGAGGCGGGTAGCCGGACAGGAAGCCGCTGTAGCTGGCTGTGATGGCGCCGACCAGCGCCGCCAGACGCGATCGGGGTGCGCCGATCGTCAGACGGCGGATGAACAGGTACATCAACAATGAGAACAGCAGAACATGCGCCGTCATTTCCAGTTCAAGCGCATGGTATGTCCAACCGCCGCTGGCACTGGCGAGCGCCAGCGTGATCCAGCGCGGCGGATAGAATACAGCGGCCTGAGTATCGCCAATGAAGGGGAAGCCGGCGTTGTTATACGGGTTCCACAGCGGGATCTCATCCCGGTTCATGCGGGCGTACTGATACCCCGCAAAGGTGACGAACTGCGCAGAGAAATCGCCCTGCTTCAATGAGGCCTGATCGGCGGGGATCGGGGTGAACAACCGCCAGAAGAACAGCAGCCACAACAGGACGAGCAGTACGACGGCGCCCGCGTCTCCGGAGTTCAGGACGAATGAACGGATGCGTCTCATGGTTGAGCTGGCAGGACGCGCATGCGCGTCAGATACTGGTAGTCGTTGGCCATGCCGCCGTCCGGCGTGACGACGCGCAGCCGGGAAAATCCGCTTTCGGTATGCCGGTAAAGGCCGATCTCGAATTCATATACTGCCGGCGGCGTGTCCGCGCGCACAGTCAGGCTGTGGCTGTCTTCGATGATCTCACCTGGCGTCCAGGTCGATGTGGGACGCGTCCAGTTGACGGGCTGCGCATCGGATCCGGCATAGATGGTCTGCGTCAGCGGATCGATCAGGTGGGCGAAAACGACGTAGTCGTGCGTCACCGGGCGCAATCCACGCCAGTACAGCGTGATGGTGAAATCCGTCCCTGCCGCTGGACTGATATCGGACACCGTATATCCCACCAGTTCGATCTGATTGTCGAAATTGACTGAAACCGGATTGGGGACATCGAGATCGCTCGCTCGCGGCACAAGTTCGACGCTGCCGACGGAAAGCATCTGATCGCCATTCCTGAGCTGCATGCGTTCCCCGGTTGGAAGATGATACCATCCAATGCGGATGTCCAGCGGGGTCGGCGCGAAAGCGGTCTCCGGCACGAAAACGGCGACCGGATTATCCCAACGCAGGCCCGGTGCGAGATCGCTCGTTGCCAGACGACCGCCCCCCGGATAGATATCCCGCTGCGCGATGATCACATCGTCCGGCGTCACCAGGTGGACGAACAGGCTCCAATCGCGTCTAACGGGTTCAACGATCATCCACGCGGTATCGATGGTGACGTAACTGCCTGGAAGAACGCGGGGTTCGCGCACGCTTCCGCTCAACAGCGCGATGCTGCCCCCATCCGCAGCGACAAATGTCGCAGCTTCGGCGGCTGGCTCCACAGCGGGGGTCAATGGCGGGCGGGCGTATGCAGGAGCGATAACGGCAAACGGCGCTGCGATCGCCACCGCCGCAAACCAGCCGCTGACGGCGCTCGCTGGAATGAACTGCAAACGGGCTGGAAGCCACCATGTCCAGCCGATCGCGATCCAGATCAGGATCGGGGACAGCGCGCCGAAAAGCAGCCGTCCCTGCGAAGCCGGCGTCTCCGCCGTCCAGCGCAGATAGGACATAAAGCTCACCACAGGCCAGATGATCAGCACACCTGCGATCAGCCACTGCTGGGGTGACCATTCACGTCGGATGAGCCGAGTCAGCAGAAAGGCCACCGCGCCGAGCAATCCCACCACACCGATCCCATTGAAGATGAGATAAACCCAGTCCGGCATCGGTACGTTGACGCCGCCGAAAAATCCCCAGAATGCCTGAGTAAAGCTGTGCCGCTCCGCCCATAACTGCGCGGCATTGGCGGGGATAGCACGCCTGCCGACGATATCGAGAAAGACATTGAGACCGGTCGGGTCACCGTACAACTGGTAATTGCGCCAATACCACCAGCCGGCGATCGCGATAGTCAGACCGCCGGAGATGAGGCCGCCCATGATCAGCGGGCCGGGACTGCGAAAGCGTAAACTCACCACCACGAAGGCCAACGCGACAAGCGGTATCAGAAAGCCGATATTCAACTTGGAAAGCAGACCGGCGCCCACGGCAAGTCCCATCAGGACATACAGCGTCCAGCCGGGCTTGCTGGGCGTTTTGATGACGAGCACGATCAGCCAGATGATCAGATTGCCCAGCAGATTGGACAGGTTGTCATTGTTCACCGAACCGCTGATGAACAGAAACATCGGTAGAAAGGCGTTCAGCGCGGCGGCGGTGAGGGCGATGAGGGGGCGCTCCGGAAAGGCCGCGCGCGCCAGTCCATACGTGACCAGCACGGTTGCCAGCCCCAGAGCGGTCGAAAATAACCGCGATATCTGTACAGCAAGGGCGGCGCCGCCGGGCTGCCAGCCGTCCAGTTCCGGACGATGGACGATCATGTTGACGTTGCCATCCGGGCGCACCAATCCGATATCCGCATGGGGGTTGACCCGACGAACATACTCAAGATCGGACGTGTCGATCCCACCTGTCAGCACGGCTGCCAGCATATAGTAGAGCGGCGGCTGGCTGCCTTCCTGCCGCCATGAAGTGGAAATACCGGGCTGCTGGGGTGGAAGCTGAAGGCCATTCCGGGCCAGGTAATCCACCATCGGGTAGTGCCAGAGTTCGTCGGAAGCCTCAAAGCGCGGTGTAACCAGACCATACGTGACAGCGAGCGCCAGATAGGCTCCGCTGATCAGCCATAGAATGCTGTGGCGCGTGAGCAAATGATACAGACGTTGACGTGGCATGGTGGTTTTCAATTCCGGTGACGAGCCGCTTCAAGGACACGTTCAAAATGCTCAGCGGTCAGCCGTGCGATCCGCTCCCAGTCAAAGCTGGCGGCCAGAGTGCGAGCATGCGCACTGAGCCGCTGGCCAAGGGCGGGATCGTCTTCAAGACGGGTCAATGCCTGATACAACGCCTCCGGTTGTTCGGCAGGCACCATGAGCAGACTGTCGTCCAATTCCGGCATCGGGATGCGCGGGATCGTTGTCACGATCGGCGTTCCAGAATTGAGCGCCGCCATCAGCGTGCCGCGGCGCAGCGAAACGCCATCCCGGTAGGGTAGGGCGATCGCATCGGCGGCGGCGAGAAAGCCAGCTACGGCGGCATCATCGACGAAGCCTGTGGTGATGACCGACTCCGTCAGCCCGAGCCGGCGGATCTGTTCCCCGATCTGCTGCACATAGTCGGCATTTGTGGGATCGCTTGTCCCCACCGGATCGCCGATAATCGCCAGCCGCCATCTGCGGCCCCTGCTGATCGCTAGTGCGAGCGCATCGAGCAGGGTATCGATCCCTTTGCTGGCGTTGATGAAACCGAAGAAGGCGATCAGGAATTCGCCCGATTGAGCGGCCATGCGCGCGCGCCAGTCGCTCAACTGAGCGCGGTCATGCGCATGCTGCTGGATGTTGCTCCCGATCGGGATCATGGCCGCCAGCGGATGCGATTTCAGATGCGCATAATCCTCGTGATTGGTTGCGATCACACCAGTCGATGCAGTGGCCAGATGACGCACGATCCAGTTGCGTAAGCGGCCAGCTTTGGGAAACAGGTAAGGAAAGCGCAGATCGTGAAATGTTGTGACGAATGCCATCGGATAGAGTTTGTCGGGCAAAAAGTGGATCCAGGGAGACATTCCGTAGGCAGCGGTTTGGTATTGCAAGTTGATGATGTCAATCTGTTGCTCTCTTGCCCAGCGTCGGATGAGGGGGTAGATCCGCCAGTTCCAACCGTGACTCTGGATCAGAGGGGAAACTATAACCGGGTCATCGTTCATTCCTCCGCGAAGATCGGTGAGGACGAAGACCTGATGCCCAGATGCCGCCAGGGCGTCAGCGAGCCGCTGAGTGAAAGCGCCAACGCCGCCAATCAGTGGGGGATACTCCCCGCTCACAAAACCAATTCGCATAGTCAAAAAGAAAAAGCACCAGAAGAAAGAACGCGAATATAGACAGATAAACGATATCGGCGAAGAGAACGTTTATGACCAACAACAAACTTTAAAAACTCAAATAGTATATTAATAATATAACTAATAAAAATAAACAATCTAACTAAAAAGGCGGCAAACTTACCATGATGCTTGTAAAAATAGCGAATTTTACTCTTATGAAAGGCGACCTGAGAAGCAAAATGAACCTGCTGAGCACTTTTGCCACCGAGGTGAACCAAATAGACCTGCCCTAAATAGACTACATCCCATCCACGAGCACGAGCGCGCTTACAGAAATCAAGCTCCTCAGAATACATAAAGTAACCTTCATCAAGCCCACCGACCTGCTCATAAACAACGCGCCGCAGCATCAGCGCAGACCCCTGAACCCAATCAACCTGAACAGCATCGGCATCATCAGAAGCGTCCAGCACATAATAATGTTCAAGTACGGAACGCGGAGCATAAGACTGAAACCATGTGCTCTCGAATATCCCAGTGAGAACAGTCGGAAAACGACGCCGAGTGGACTGATGAGTCCCATCCTGATTCAAAGTATGTGGGCCAACGATGCCGACATCAGGATGATGCCGCAAATAACGGGCCAGATCGCCGATTGCATCGCCCAGAATCCGTGTATCCGGATTCAACAGAAGAATAAAATCGCCAGACGCAGCAGCCAGGCCGATATTATTGGCACGAGCGAAACCCACATTCTCAGATAATGCGATCAGCCTGACCTGAGGGAAACGCTGCTGAACCAGTGAGACAGTATCATCCGCACTAGCCGAGTCAACAACAATCACCTCACTGAGTGCACCCGTAGGAGATGCAAAAATACTGGACAGACAATCCAGCAAAAGAGCGGAAACATTCCAACTGACGATGACGATCGAGATGCTGAACATCAATGAGCTGAGGGTTATGCGTTTATCAGCGGATCGGAAAAATTCTCTATCACACTCAATTGGAAAAGCCGGTCGGCATTCATCCAGACCGCATCAGCAAGCATTTCAGTCGAAATCCCTCGAAGATCGGCGAGGTAACGGGCAGCAAGCTGCACGTAAGCAGGCTCATTACGCTTGCCGCGATAGGGCACAGGAGCCAGATACGGCGCATCGGTCTCGATCAGAAGCCGCTCCAGCGGAATAGACGCCGCTACCTGACGGACATTGTCAGCCTTTTTGTACGTCACTGAGCCGCCGATGCCGATGTAAAATCCCAGATCGACGGCCATCTCAGCCTGCTCAAGCGAGCCAGAGAAGGCATGAAGCACGCCCAGACGGGTGCGATACTGACCGGAGAGACCGCTGACCCAGGAGCGGAGCACCGCCAGCACATCATCGCTCGCTTCGCGGTTGTGAATGATCACAGGAAGCTCAAGCTCCGCCGCCAGACTGAGCTGCGCTTCAAAAGCCTGACGCTGCACTACAACCGGACAGTAATCCCAGTGATAATCGAGACCGATCTCCCCCACAGCGACGCAGCGGCGATGAGACGCCAGAGCGCGAATCGCATCAATGACGTCAGTTTGAAAATGCGCTGCGTAATTGGGATGAAGCCCAGCCGCATAAAAAACACCGGGTAGTTCATCTGCAAGCCGCTGGATGCGCGGCGTCAGGGCTGGCTCGATCGAGGGAATGATGAAGCGCTGAACACCAGCCGCCTGCGCGCGCTCTAAAACGAGATGCCGATCGGCATCAAAATCTTCGAGGTCGAGATGGACATGGGTATCGATCAAAGGCATCAGCGGGATCAATTCGCCTTCAGGCGGTCATAATCCGCCTTGACCATCATCTCGATCAACTGCTCGAACGTCACTTTTGGCTGCCAGCCCAGTTTCTGCCGGGCTTTCGCCGCATCGCCGATGAGGAGATCGACTTCCGCGGGACGCATGAACCGCTCATCCTGAACGACATAACGCTGCCATTCCAGGTCGAGCACCCCGAATGCGATCTCGATCAGCTTCTGAACCGTATGGGTGCGCCCGGTCGCGATCACGTAATCATCCGGCTGATCCTGCTGAAGCATCAACCACATCGCCTCAACATAGTCACCGGCGAAACCCCAGTCACGCTGAGCATCCAGATTGCCGATGCGCAGCTCATTCGCCAGACCGAGCTTGATCTTTGCCGCATGATAAGTCACTTTTCGCGTGACGAACTCCAGGCCGCGCCGGGGGGACTCGTGGTTGAAAAGAATGCCGCTGGTGGCGTGGAGGTTGTAGCTCTCGCGATAATTCACTGTGATCCAGTGCCCATAGACTTTCGCTACCCCATACGGGCTGCGGGGGTAAAAAGGCGTCTCCTCGTTTTGCGGGACTGCGCGTACTTTGCCGAACATCTCACTGCTCGACGCCTGATAGAACCGGATCGTCGGATCCACGGTGCGAATGGCGTCGAGCATCCGCGTGACGCCGAGCGCGGTGATATCGCCGGTGAAAACAGGCTGAGACCAGGAGGTCTGAACGAAGCTCTGGGCAGCGAGATTGTAAATCTCATGCGGGCGGCTTTCCCGGATAGCGCTGATCAGACTGGTCTGATCGCTCATATCCCCGCCGATCAAACGCAGCCGATCCTGAATATGGGCGATGCGCTCAAAATTCACCGTGCTGGTGCGCCTGACCAGACCGAATACTTCATACCCCTGATCAAGCAGCAGTTCAGCGAGATAAGAACCATCCTGACCGGTGATACCGGTAATCAATGCACGCTTCTGATCAGACATCACAGGCCTTTAAAACATGAAATAAGAGACTGACAATGAAACCCCTGATGACCTCGAATTCCCCACAGGACTGAAACTATGGGGAATTCGAGGTGAAAACGAAGACATCAACCTCCGGGGACGGGATCCAGATTCGGATCATCCACCCCGGTGGGGAAACCAGAACCTGCCGGAGCCGTAGGCTGCGTAGCGGCTGGATTGACAAAGCCAGGCGGCGTCGGTGAAGCCGTGAAGCCGATCGGCGTGATGGTCGGCGTCACTTCCGGGACAACCGGCAGGGTCTGGATATCCACACGACGGCCATTGCGCGTCACGAAGACGTACTGCGTCGAAACCCAGCCATCGATCCCTTCAAACGTCACCTGCAGCCAATCGCCGATCTCATTGCGACCATTGACGACAACCTGGGTTCCGGCCGGTATCAGCGCCAGCGACTCGGAGTCACGGTTCGCGCGACGACGCAGGTGCAGGTTAGCGCCGGGATCCAGAATGACCTCAGCAACGACGGCATCTCGCAGTGGATTGACCGTTGGCGCAGCGGGAACGGCCGGACTGGAAGTTGCCCCACCGCGCGTATCATCCGGAACCACCGTCAGGAGATTGCGTTCAAGCAAATCTTGCACCGTCGTGATACGCCCATTTAACTCAAACTGAGCGTAAGTCGCGCTGATCCAGCCATCGACCTGACCGCCGTCCGGCGCGGTGTAGCGCACAAATACCCACTGGCCATTGGCGCTGATGCCCCGGAACAGCGTCTGTGTTCCCGCAGGGACGCGGGCCAGGGCTTCACCATCGACCCCGATCGTGCGCCGAATATTGAGGTTGACGCCGGGATCGAGGTTGATGATCGTCACGGTCACGACATCCTGCCGCCCGCTGGGAGACTGTACCGCGGTATTCACCGCTTCCCCGGCACGGTTCGCCGGAATTGTCGGCAGGTCAGCCAGACGCTGGCGGGTCCCCTGTGGACTGGAAACCGCTACATACAGCGCATTGACCCAGGCTTCGATCAACCCACCATCGGGTGTCGGATATTCGACGAACAGCCAGGTCACAGCCGGATCCAGATCCTGGTTTGGCTGAAGCAGCGACGCCGGATCGACAAACGGGGTTGCAAGCGGATCGGGCGTCACACCGATCGGTGGGAGCGGCTCCCCCTGACGACCGAGGACATTCAGGAGTGAGCCTGAAGGCGCCAGACCCAGTGAAAGGGCCGATGAAGAAGGATACTGGCGGAGCTGTAAGTTGGCTCCTGGGTCGAGCTGAACGCGCGCTGAAGGCAAAATCGGCCGCGGAGTGGGGGCGGGAATCTGGGGCAGGGGAGTCGTCGTCGGCATCGGTGTCGGCTGGCTGAGGACGACTTCACTGCTTCCGCCCGCAGCCGATCCACCAGCGACTTCCTGACCGGGAACGGCTGTCGGCAGCACTGCGATCGGCATCGCTTCTGTGGGCGCAGTTGTCGGCTGTTCCAGTGCGAGAACCGTATCCCCCGGGGCGCTGGCGACTGACTCGGCGATGCTGATCGGGTCGAGGACGATCAGGCTCGGCAGCCCCGCCTCATCGGGAAGAACGACCGCGGTGTAGTAAACGCCGCCATATACCCCGCCGGGCAGGCTCAGCGGCAGATCAGTGGGGCGCTCGCCCTGGACCATAACCGTGATCTCGGCGGTAGTCGCCGCAACAGCCGCAGATGCGGCTTCACCGGGATCGACCGCCGCGATCAGCTCCTCACCTGACACAAACGCCGCGCTCACCGTGCCAGCCGGGAGCGCGTTGATCAGCCCCAGCACGCCTTCTTCGGCGCTGATCCCAGTGATGATATCCGTGAAACGCTGCACGCCAAACGACGTCAACGTGCCGAGCGCAGCGGCTGTGATGCGCTCGCCACGCGCAACAGCGAGCGTCCCCTGGAGAATGTCATCGCTGCCGCCGGGCTGGCGGATCGACAGAGCATACTGCCCCTCAGGCAGCGCAATGAAATCGGTCGCGCTGCCCCCAAAAGCAAGAGCGGGGACGACAACCGTGTTGTTCAGCAGAATACTCACCGGCGGCGCACCGGGTACCCCATGAACAAAACGGACAAAGCCGGCATCCGCGCTGCTTTTAACCGAACTGCTGATCAGAAGCAGACGCGGAGCGACTGGCGTCCCATACGCGATGACCATGTACGACGAGCCGCTGTTGAACGACAAAGGAACCGGGGCGATCAGCGGATTTTCCAGACTTCCACCCGCCGGGATCAACCCCATTTCGTATGTTCCAGCGGGGACATCCAGCGTGCCGAACGGGGTGTTGTAGGTCAGGCCAGAGGCCACTTCACTGCCATTTGCCAGCACCAGACTGGCCGACGGGGCGCCATTGATCGCATGAACAGCGGTGATCCGCGCCTCACCCAGATCGAGCGGATTGAGATCGAGGGGAAATGGCTGAAAACCGAGCGGATCCGTGGCCGAAGCGATGAGCGCCAGGGCGGAGTCGGGCATGACGGAAACCGTCTGGCTCCACAGCCTCGTCGTCAGGCCGGCGCTGGTGACCGTGATCTGGCGTTCACCGGACGGCATCCGGATATCCTCACTGGCGGCGCCAAACTCCAGACCGCTGACGGTGAGCTGACCATCGGTGTACACGTCGATCGCCGCAGCACCGGGAATGGCATGGACAAAACGAACCTGACCCACTGCGCCGTTATCGACCTGCGCCAGGGCAGAAACGGTCAGAACGGCCAGAGAAAACAGCAGAACGACGATAGGCAGCGCACGTTTCGCACGATCAGGCATACGACCCCCTTATCTTGGCTGCACGGTCAAAGCGGAAGCAGTGAGACCCATTTTCTCTCTACGTGCCTTCTTCCCACTGACTGAGATAGGCTTCCTGTTCCGGCGTCAATTTATCGATGCGGATCCCCATTGACTCCAGCTTCAAACGCGCGATCTCTTTGTCGATCGCATCTGGAATAGTATAGACATTCGGTGAGAGATTGGCCGCATTCTTCACCATATACTCGGCGGCGAGCGCCTGATTGGCAAAGCTCATATCCATCACGCTGGCCGGATGCCCCTCAGCCGCGGCAAGGTTGATCAGGCGACCTTCCCCGAGGACGTAGATGGGCTTCCCTTTGAGGCGATACTCCTCCACGAAGGGGCGCACCAAATGAGGCTCCCCGTCGCTTATCTCCTTCAACCCGGCCAGATTGATCTCCACATTGAAATGTCCAGAGTTCGCCATGATGGCACCGGGCTTCATCCGCTCGAAATGATGGACGTCGAGCACGTTGATATCGCCGGTTGCAGTGATGAAAATATCGCCGACCGCCGCTGCTTCTTCCATCGGCATGACGCGGTAACCATCCATGACCGCTTCCAACGCGCGCAGCGGATCGACCTCAGTCACGATGACATTCGCGCCGAGGCCATGAGCGCGACTGGCGATCCCGCGGCTGCACCAGCCGTAGCCGGCGACGACCACCGTTCGCCCGGCCAGCAGAATGTTGGTCGCGCGGATCACGCCATCCATCGTGCTCTGACCGGTGCCATAGCGGTTATCAAACAGATGTTTTGTGTTGCTGTCGTTGACGGCGATCACCGGGAAAGCCAGCGCGCCATCCGCTGCCATTGCGCGCAGGCGGATGACCCCTGTGGTCGTCTCTTCCGTCCCGCCGACGATGTCGTCGAGCAGTTCGCGCCGCGTCTTGTGGATGGTGCTGACCAGATCAGCGCCATCATCCATCGTGATCTGGGGTTTGTGATCGAGAGCCGCTTTGATGTGGTCGTAATACGTCTGGTTATCTTCCCCTTTGATTGCAAAAACGGGGATCTCATAGTGCGTCACGAGTGAAGCAGCCACATCATCCTGCGTGGACAGCGGGTTGGAGGCGCACAGCACGACGTCCGCTCCACCGACCTGGAGCGTGTGCATCAGGTTGGCCGTCTCCGTGGTCACGTGCAGACAGGCGGAAATCCGCGTCCCGAGAAGCGGTTTCTCTTTAGCAAAGCGTTCCCGGATGGCCCGCAAAACTGGCATCTCGCGCTCGGCCCACTCAATGCGGTAGCGCCCCCCGACCGCAAGATCGAGCTGCTTCACGTCATGTTCAACAGTCATATCTGCTCCTCGACGACACGACACATCTGAAGAGGCGCATCTCGCGCCCCGAAACTCCGGCATTCTAACACGAAGCGCTGTAGGTTGTATACGGATAGACCGATCGTCATGAACACGCAGGGTACTACTGAGCGCTATCCTGTAAGCGATCCAACAGCCCGCCATCGTCGAAATGCATGCGGAACCGCTGGATGAATTCTGCGATGCTGAAGTGATGGCTCTGTGGCCCGACCTGTTCCAGTACGAATGCCGCACACATCGCCCCCATTTCACCGGCCAGCTTCATGGGGAACCCATACGCGATACCACAGAGCAGGCCGGCGCGGTAAGCATCACCGACACCTGTCGGATCTTTGATCGCCTCGACGGGAACCGGGGGAACCTCGATCACATCCCCATTCAGGTAGATCGTCGAACCCTCTTTCCCCTTTGTGATCACGAGAATATCGATGATCCGGCGCAGATCATCGATGCTCATTTCGGTCTTTTTGCCGATCATCGCGGCTTCATAGGCATTCACGACCATGGCATACGCGCCGCGCATCCCCTGGAGTAATTCCTCACCATTTAACCGCGGAACCTGCTGGCTGGGGTCGTAAACAAACGGGATGTCATTGGCCCGGCATTCGTCGGCCAGTTTCACCATCGCAACGGGATCGTTCGGCGAAATGACCACCATATCCGGTTTCTCGGCCAGCACGTCACGCAGGGCATAGTTGCGCGCGTGGGCCATCGCACCGCTGTAGAATGACGCGATCTGATTGTTCTCAATATCCGTGTTGACGAAGAACGAAGCCGTATAAACATCATCGAGCTGCTGCACAATCGAACAATCGACGCCCGCTCGCTCGAGCCACAGCCGATAATCACCGAAATCGCGCCCAACAGTCCCGAAGAGTTTGGGCCTGAGGTTGAGCAGCCCCATCGTATAGCTGATATTCGCTGCCACGCCTCCCCAGTGACGGGTCATCTCTTCGACCAGAAAACTCAAACTGACCTGATGGAGATTTTCTGGATCGATATGATCGGTAAACCGACCGGGGAATCGCATCAGGTAGTCGTAGGCGATGGAACCGGTTACAATGATATTCATACGTGCGCTTGACCTTCACCGCGGAGGTAATGAGTGCATCTGCCTGGCGCGTGAAGTGTACCACATCTCTCAGATGCATTTATAGATGAGAGTGCAGCATAAACTGACCGGGATATAGTCTCAAAATCATACAGCAGGCAGTATCAAACCGACCATGACACGATTTGACGGGAATCGGCTCAATTCACGCATGCTGGGACTGGATGTAGATGGACTGCGGCGTGGCTTTTACAGCGATAAGTACTTCGAAAATGTGGTTCATGTCCTTGAGCGTGCCGCAGCCGCTGGCTACCGCTACGCTGGCCAGCACCCGCGTTCCCTGAACCTGCCTGTCGCCGATCTGGATGTGGGCAATCTTGAGGTCGAAGCGCAGATCTTCATGCGGCGAATGCCTCAGGCTGTGATCGCCGGTCTCGATATCGCCCTGGCGATGCTGGCCCATGCAACCGGCTGGTTTGACGGCGATCAGTTCCATAACACGGCGGATCGGCTGATCGTGGAAGCAGTCGAGGATGGGGACATCGTCCCTTATAACGGCGACCCCGAAGACGTCGTCCCTGTGCTGCGCATCAGTGGTCGTTACCGCGATTTCGCGCTGCTGGAGACGCCCATCCTGGGCGTGCTGACGCGAGCCAGCCGCATTGCAACCAACTGTTATGAAGTCCTCAAAGTCAGCAATGGCAAGCCCGTGCTCTTCTTCCCTGCGCGTTTCGATCTGCCTGATGTGCAGGCCGTTGATGGATACGCTTACTGGGTCGCAGTACAGCGCTACAACGCGGACTTTTCAGCCAATGCGACAGCGTCCGTCAGCACCGATGCCCAGGGGCGCTGGTGGGGTGGGCGAGGCGTCGGAACCGTGCCGCATGCCCTGCTTGCCGCCTTTCTATCCGACGCCGCCGAGACGATGATCGCGTTTGCTGAGTTCACCGATCCATCAGTTCCACGCATTTTGCTCGCCGATTTCAACAACGACGCTGTCACCGATATCCTGCGCACGCTGAGCGCTTTCTGGCCGCGATATTTGAACGCGGTGCGCAGTGAAGATAACGACGGCGAACGCCGATGGCGGTTGGCGGGCGTGCGGCTGGACACCAGCCCGAATGTACGCGATCGATCGCTGCCCCCGGAAGAACCAGGCGGGGTGACGCCGAAGCTGGTCGAAATCGTGCGTCAGGCGATCGACAATGCCTGGCGCGATTGGCATGTGAGCGATGAATGGCTTCCGCTTGCTCAATCATACTGTCGTCAGGTGCGCATCGCCGTCACAGGCGGATTCAACCGCGAGCGCATCCGTGAATTCGAAGCGGCGGGTGTTCCGGTGGATATATACGGTGTCGGCTCATCGCTTCTGCGCAACGATCGGGAGACCAACACCGATTTCACCATGGATGTTGTGCGCGTGAAGATCGCGGGGGAATGGGTGGATATGGCCAAAGTCGGTCGCCGGCGCAATGAGAATCCCAACCTGCGTGTCGTTGATCTGACGAAACTGTAAGGTTTACTATGTCCGATACAAACCCGTCGTCAGCACAACCTGAACCTGAGCAGTCGCACCCTGCGGACAGCACCACCCCGCGCTTTGTCGTCGGACGCGGAGGGACACGCCTGATTTCGATCAACGCATTGATCGAGCGGGTGGTGGACACATTCAACCTTGAGCATGGCGACAGCTCCACCGCGCTACGAGATGCGGACACGCCAGCGCGCCGCCTGCGCCTGATCCTGGATACCGCCAGTTACGTGTTCGCTGTCGAGTCGGTGCACCTATCCGATGCCGAAAAAGCCCATATCGTTGAGCGGGCGTACAGCGATCTGTTCGGGTATGGGCCGCTGGATCCCTTCTTTCTCGATCCGCGAGTGACCACGATCTCGATCAAAGGGGCGCGTAGCCTGGCTGTGCGCTACGGACATGGCGAACTGGTCAATCTGGGGCAGATCTTCGATGATGAGGAGCACCTGCAGCGGATGATCACCCGGCTTCTGCTCGACGCAGAAACGGATTATCCCGATGAGATCAGCGGTGATATGGGAAGTGTGGAAGTGGGGCTTGTGGTGGGGGAGCGTCCGGTCTCGATTCATCTGTTCACTCCGCCGCTCACTACGGAGATCAACGCCGATCTGCGCATCCATCCGCGGATCGCGCCGACCCTGAGCGATCTGACCCGTGCCGGCTGTATGACCGAAGATGCAGCCGAGTTGATCGCGCAGATCGCGAATTCCGGTTACGGTTTCGTCATTGTCGGTGAGCCAGAAACCGGGAAAACGACTCTGCTCAACGCTATCGCCCAGATCCTGCCCCAACCAGAGCGCATGATTGCCGTCGAACGCGCCCGTGAGCTGCGCCTGCCGCAGGGAGCTGTTTGCCGCGCCGCCTGTTCCCGCTCAGCGGAGCGGGAGGCCGTCACGTTTGCTGATCAGATCCGCGCCGCGCTGGAGGAAAACCCCGCGACGCTTCTGCTCGATGAAGTGCGCGGCGATGACCCACGCTGTATCGCCCCCCTGCTCGATCAGGAGAACACGCCGCGTCAGATCTGGGTTGTCCGCGGTGTCCCCGATGCCAAACGACTGCAAAGCGCGATGGGAATGCTGGCCAGACGGGCAGCCTACGGAGCGGGAGAGCGCCTGGTTCATGCGCTGTATGAACGACTGCCATTTATCATCACAGTGGCGCGCATTCGCGAACAGTTGCAGTTGTTCAGCATCGCCGAATGGCAGTCGCGTGTCGATACCGATTATCCCGATTACGTCATGCTGATGCGCTATCAAGACGGTGCAGCGCGGCGCACCGACGCTGCACCCGCTCGCTGGCTCAATTAGACCGTCATCCCCTGGCACACGCGCGCCAGATTGTCCGCAAACGGCGGACGGACGATGCCGTTTTCGGTCACGATGCCGCTCAGATAACGGTGCGGGGTGACGTCAAACGCCGGGTTGCGCGCGCGAAAGTGCGGAGGCGCGATCGCGCAGCCATAAGGAGCGATCACCTCGGCTTTATCCCGTTCCTCGATCGGGATCAATCCCCCGTGAGCAAGCGACAGATCGATCGTCGAGGTCGGCGCGACGGTGTAAAAAGGAATGCCATGCTCCCTGGCCAGCACCGCGACCTGATACGTACCGATTTTGTTGGCAAAGTCACCGTTGGCGCAGATCCGGTCGGCCCCGACCAGACACAGTGTGATCTCTCCCTTCTGCATGTAATATCCCGCGGCGGTATCCGGGATGATCTCGTAAGATATGCCGAGCTGTTCCAGCTCCCAGGCGCTGAGGCGCGCCCCCTGCAGACGCGGGCGGGTCTCGTCCAGCAGCACATGAAAGCGTGTGCCGCGTTCATGCGCTGCGCGAATGACGCCGAGCGCCGTGCCGTAATCGACAGTCGCCAGCGCCCCGGTGTTACAGTGATGCAGCACCACCGCGCCGTCCTGAATGAGCGATGCCCCGTGCTGGCCCATGCGCATATTCACAGCGACATCTTCATCCGCGAGACGCTGCGCGGCCTCCAGCACCGCCTGACGTACCTCATCCAGTTGATGAGCGGCATGCGATCGCGCTGTGCTCAGCATGTGATCCACGGCCCAGGCGAGGTTCACCGCTGTTGGACGCGCAGATTTCAGGTAATCACCGGCTGCTTCAAGTTCCATCAGCAGTTCAGCGGTTGAAGATGCGGACGCCTGACGGGCTGCCAGCGCCATACCAAACGCGGCGGCTGCACCGATTGCAGGCGCGCCGCGCACTGTCATATCCTTGATAGCATGGGCGACGGCTCGATAGTCGGAAAGATGCACCGTGCTCAGTTCCCACGGGATCAGTTTTTGATCGATGAGGACGACCTGCCCATCCTGCCAGTCCACTGTACGCACTGTTCTCAACCTCCTGTACCTTAAAAAACAGCCGAAGCGAGCGGGATGCTCGCTTGTCGTTAAAGGGAATCGCACGTAGTATACCGCTCAAGGGAGTCAGACAAGGGAGTTCAATTCACAATGCGACCTTCATTTTATATGCCAGAGCGTGTAGGACAGATCTTTGCCCCGAGAGTGTCACAGGCGGTCGCAGAAGGTGGGGCAGCCGGGGCGCGGCCATCGTCTGAGGACAGCGTCCGAACCATTCTGCTGCTGGTCGATATGCAGGTGGATTTCGTCCACGTGGACGGCGCGCTTAGCGTGCCGGGGGCGGTGGATGATGCACGACGCACCATTGAATGGATCTACGATCACGTCGGGGAGATCACCACGATCGCCGCTTCACTGGACAGCCATCTGCCGCTGCAGATCTTCTCTTCATCCTGGTGGATCAACGCAAGCGGGGAACATCCCGCTCCGTTCACCGTGATCTCGTCGAGCAGTGTGGCGGATGGAACCTGGCAGCCGCTGTACGAGCCGGAATGGTCTCGCTATTACGTTCAGGAACTGGAAAAACAGGCGCGCAAGGAACTGATGATCTGGCCCTATCACACGCTGCTGGGAACCCCCGGTCACAGCCTCACCCCGGCACTGTATGAAGCGATCGCCTACCACAGCGCGGCCCGCCAGTCGCAGCCGGTCTTTCTGACCAAAGGTTCGATCCCGAAAACCGAGCACTATTCGATCCTGGAACCGGAAGTGAAAGTGCCCGATCAGCCATCCGGCGACCTGAACGTGACTTTCCTGGAAATGTTGGCCAGTTACGATCGGATCTACATCGCGGGGCAGGCCAAAAGCCACTGCGTGCTGGAAACTGTCTCATCGATCATGCGTCATTTCGCCCGGCATCCCAGAATCATCGCCAAAATGCGCGTGCTGACCGACTGCACTTCAGCAGTGCAGCATCCCGAAATTGACTTCGACGGCATCGCCAACGAGATCTTCGCCGATTTCGCCAGGCGCGGCCTTGTCTTGATCCAGTCGACGGATGGCATCGTCTGATCGACAGACAGCAGGGGGCGAACCGAGCGCTCGGTTCGCCCCCATTGTTATTCAATTGGAGATGACGCACCTAACTGCTGGCGGCGGCCGCAGCCGGGTTGACCTGACGCACGAACCCGGCAAGCGCGTCGTAAGGCACCGGGCCGCGGTCATACGTGACGCCGCCGAACGTGATGAACTGGGGACGTCCATTCCCGATGCGCGCCATCACAGCGGGGGTGCCACTGACGTTGTTGCTGCGCCCGAATGCAATATCCGTCTGCACCTGGGACTGGCCCCCGCTGATGCGGGTCACACAGGCCAGCAGGTCACTGTAGTTGAGGCCCTCGCGCTGGGCCAGCACGCGCCCGATGTCCTGGGTGTAGTTGAAACTGCTGGCCATCTCATAAAACAGCTTGTAACCGTCCCAGAATGCCCCCGGACGCTGTTCATCAGCGCATTCCTGCACCCGACCGGCGAACACAGTGAGATCGCCGCCGCTGGTGGGAAACGTGCGGTATTCGAACTGCGCATAGCCGGGCACGACAAAGTCATTGATGAAGCGCGTGATGACCGGATGATAATCCTGACAGTGAGGGCAGGCGAAATCAGCGAATTCGATGATCGTGACGGGCGCATTCGGATCGCCGAGGATGAACGCGCCGTCACTGCCACGAGACTGGGGAATGGCGCTGTAGTTGACTTCTTCTGCGCGCGACTGACCCGACAGAGCGATGAAAACGATCAGGGCGATCGCTGCGACGATCACCACGCCAACGATCACGATCGTCTGGTTGCTGGCCGGGCGGCGGCTGGTGGGTTTCGGGCTGGCCGATGTGCTGCTTGCGCTCATGCGGTAAAGGCTCCTCAACGAAGCAAACAATCTGGATATGGATTTCAGAATTGTACCTGAAACTGCCCGATAGATCGCACCGATTTTACTGGATGCCACAGCGCTGTTCCCTGTAGGTAAGTAGCGAGAAGCCGGGTAAGATAGAGAGGTCAAAAGGAAGGGTTAAAATGCGTATTCAAGACTTGATCGCGCTCAAACGCGATGGCGCCTCACTGAGCACCGAACAGATCCAGTTTTTTATCGAGGGCGTGACGAACGGCTCGTTTCCCGATTATCAAATCGCCGCCCTGTTGATGGCGATCTATATTCGAGGGATGGATCGGCGCGAGATCGTTGACCTGACGCTGGCAATGGCGCGCAGCGGTGAAACACTCAACCTCGAACCCGACTTCGGTTACACGGTCGACAAACACTCATCCGGCGGGGTGGGCGACAAGACCACGCTGGTCGTCCTGCCGCTGGTCGCCTCACTGGGGGTTCCGATCGCCAAGATGAGCGGTCGTGGTCTGGGTTTCTCCGGCGGAACCATCGACAAACTGGAGGCGATACCGGGGTTCAAGGTTGAAATGACGGCTGATGAATTCATCGAGCGGGCGCGCCAGACGGGCTTTGTGCTGGCCGGTCAATCATTGGCGCTGGCTCCAGCGGATGGCAAGCTGTACGCGCTGCGCGATGTGACGGAAACGGTATCCAGCCTGCCGCTGATCGCCAGCAGTATCATGAGCAAGAAGATCGCCGCCGGCGCTTCCGGCATCGTCCTCGATGTCAAAGTGGGCAGCGGCGCCTTCATGAAGACGCTGGATGAAGCGCGAGCGCTTGCCCGGATCATGGTCGATATCGGCATCGATGCCGGGCGCGACGTCGTGGCCGTCCTGTCGGACATGAATCAGCCGCTGGGTCGTGCCGTCGGCAATGCGCTTGAAGTGAAGGAAGCGATCGAGACCCTGCGCGGCGAAGGGCCAGACGATTTCTACCAGCACTGCCTGATCATCGGCGCATGGATGCTCAAACTGGCGGGGCAGGGGAGTCGCTGGCAGGACATCGATGACAATCAACGGCTTCTGGCCGGTCAGATCAGCAGCGGCGCCGCTTTAGACAGGCTGAAAGCGCTGGTCAGCGCCCAGGGTGGAGATGTTCGGGTAATCGATGAGCCTGCGCGGCTGCCACAGGCGTCCATTGAGCGCGTGATCTCCGCGGAACGGGACGGTTATATCAGCCAGGTGCAGGCCGAAACAGTCGGTCGGGCGGCGGTCGCGCTGGGCGCGGGACGCGAGAAGAAGTCCGATTCGATCGACCTGGCCGTCGGTCTCGAAGTCCATGTCAAAGTCGGCCAGCCGGTGAGCGTGGGCCAGCCACTGATCGCGATCCACGCCAATGATCGATCGCGCCTGGATGCGGCGCTGGCCCTGCTCCAGAATGCGATCAGCATCTCAGCCGATCCGGCTCCGGGATTACCGCTCATTTATGACGTCATCGAGGGATACCGGGGACAGCGCGCCTGACTCGATCCGGAACGCATTGAGCGGCGCATCGCTCCAGAAACTATCCGCTCCGAAAGCGATGACGCCGTTGTAAGCCGATGTGAAGCTGTCTGCGGCCAGGCGTGCGCTGATCGTCTCTCGTGCGCAGTCCGTCCGGTCGCAGAGCAGGGCCAGCCAGGCGGTGAGATCATACGTCAGCTCGGCCAGATGGTTGGGCCGGGGGGCATACTGCGCCGAAGCGAGATAACGCTGCACAAAGCTGGCCGAAGCGGGGTGGCCGCTGGTCACCAGAATGGCGCTGCGCTCATGCATCTGGCGCAGCGTCTGAAAGTTCTCCAGACCGCCGATTTCATGCACAATGAGCGGATCCGGGTACGCCGCAGCAGTCGTCAGCGGCACAGCAAATGGCAGGGTGATCAGGGTCGCAGTCTGACTTGAGGCGGCGGTGAATACGGACGCGGCTGGAGGACTATCCGTCCATGCCCCGATGATGATAGTCGGCAGGCCAGCGAGCGCGGACTGAGCTTGCGGCGCTGTCGCAAATGGGCCGAGCACGATCGCAGCAGCCACACTGCGATCGCGGACGACTGCGCTCAACCGCTGCGCTGCGCTCGCTTCACTGCCACCGTCGTCCAGAGCCAGTAGCTGCATCCCGCCCTGCGCATCTGCCAGGGCCAGGCGCGCAGCATACAGGGCGTTGTAGCCCACTTCGCGATAGCGGCCCTCAAACGGCGCGATCAGGGCAATGCGCGAAGCTGGCTGATACGCCGCGCAGCCCGCCAGCATCGCCATCATGATCGAGAGGAATATCCACTTCATCGGCAGCTATTGCCCAGATGTTCTTCATACGTATAGGCAAACACGTGATACCCGCTGCCGCTGCATTCAGCCTGGAAAAACAGATACCGCGAGGGTTCGGGGTAGATCACGGCGCGTATGGCGCTCAAACCGGGGCTGGCGATCGGGCCGGGCGGAAACCCCGTGTTCAGGTACGTATTGTAGGGCGATATCGTGTTCACATAATCGGCCTGGGTGATCTGCGGCCACCAGCGCCCGTCCCGCCAGCCGATGGCATACTGAACCGTCGGATCGGCATCCAGTTTCATGCCGATCGCGAGACGATTGCGATACACACTGGCGATCAGCGGCTGTTCCTGCGGATGGACCGCTTCACGCTGGACGATCGAGGCCAGGATGACCACCTGATGCAGCGTCAGCCCCTGCTGCTGCGCCGCCGCCGCGAGATCGGGCGTCACCCGTGAAATGAATTCATCGGTCAAAAACGACGCGAGAGATTGTGGGGTGACTTCCGCGGGCAGGGTGTACGTATCGGGAAACATGTAACCTTCCAGCGACGCCCCCAGCGGTAACCCGACATACGCGCTGAAAGCCGGATCGGGCTGCGCCCCCGGCCCGACCGCGCTCAGAAAATCCTGACCGCTGAAGCCAAAATACGGCGTCTGATCGATGACGGCTGCGATCTCTTCCAGACGCCAGCCTTCCAGAATTCGGAACGGGAACTGTCCCGATCGCGAGTCCGTCAGCGCGAAGGCGATCTCGCGCAGCGTTTCAGCGCGGGATAAGAAATAGGTGCCGGCCTCGAGCTGGGTATCGATCCCCTCAACGCGCACAAAATCGACGAACAGATCCGCATCGGCGATCAACCCGCTGGCGACCAGATTGGCTGCGATGATGCGCGGGGTATCGCCGGGATTGATGCGAAACCGCACCGGCGTGGGATCATCGCTGATCGAGCGATCGAGATCGGCTTCACGTCCAGCGAGCTGCAGGCGTAACAGGGCCGTGCGGACAACCCCGATCGGATCGCCGCCTGAGGCGGCGAACAGCACGACACTGCACAGGAGTGTCGAAGCGAAGATCAGCGCGGCCAGTGCAGCGGCAATCCGCAGTCCACGTGTCATGGTTGAGAGTCTCCGGAAGATACAGGCTGGACCAGCCCCGCGTGCAGTGCATCCAGATAACTTTGCAGGATCAGCCGGGCGGCGAGATCATCGATCGGCGCGCCCGGCTTCCGCCGCTTTTGACGCGCCAGTTCCTGAGCGTCTACGCTGGTCAATGCCTCTTCCCATTCGATGATCGGCAGCGGCGTGGTCTGCTGGAAACGGCTGATCCACAGGCGAACTGTATCCGCTTGCGAATGCATGTTTTCCGGTAGATCGCGGTTGACCGGCATGCCGATGACGAAACCGACCGCCTGATGCTGACTGGCAATTGTGTTGATCGCAGCGAAGTCTTCCTCACGGCTGCGGCGAGTCAGGATCATCAGCTCACGGGCGACGATCTGAAGCGGATCGCTGATGGCGATGCCGATCCGTTTGATCCCATGATCGAGACCGATCAACCTGCCCGCAGTCATCTATCCCCCCTGTACAGACATGGGCGTAAGGGGGTTCAACTGAATGCGCAGCGGGATGAGCGGCATCAACGGCAGCCCCGGCGGACTGAGTTCGATGATGACCTCCGTGCCCGGCTCCAGGTCAAGCTCGCGCATCAGATACTGTCGGGCTTCATCCACGGGCAGACCAGCCAGCCGGGCAGCGAGCGCCGCCGGATCGATCTGAGCGCGCACGGCCCCATCCGCCAGCATGGTGAAGATCACGCGGCCCTCTTGATCGACAGCGCTGATCGGGCCGCGCTGAAAGCGCACAGTCTCCGGGACGAGCACACGGCCGCGCTCGACCTGTTGCGACAGGCGCGCATAGGCGATCTGCTGCGCGAGCGCCTCATCGACCGCGACGATGCTGACGACAGCGCGCATCGTCAGCGTCAGATTGTCAGCCGCCGCACCGACTTCGTGATCGAAGCGCAGCCAGTCCGACCGTTCATCGCTGATGCGCACCGTCTCGGCCACCAGGAACTGGCTTCCGCTCAACCTGGGGCTTAGCTCGCGAAAGGCGCGTTCCTGCAACTGCTGACGCAGCACGCCGATCAGCCGCTCGCGATCGGCTGCGGTGACAATCCGTACCACGTTGCTGCGCCCGCCGAAAGTCGGGGCGAGGTTGCGCACTTCAACAGACTCGGCCAGAGGGCCGATGACGGTGTTGATCAACCCGGCAGGCACATTGCCGATCTCCCCGGCTGACTCCGGGATCGCCTCGATCGGGACTTCGATCTGGCGGCCAACCCCGGCAGGGACGATGACGTCATTGAGCGTGCGAAAGACGATCGGCGTTCCGGCACTGGTGCTCACCAGAGAACCGGCCAGCACCTCAACAGCGCGTTCTCCCCGGTTGATGAACACGACCGATCCCAGGGCGGGGGTACTGAGCATCTCCTGCAGCCCCGTGGTCGGCAGGCTGGCGCGTTCCTCGACTTCGACGCGCAGGAGCGCCGCCGGGATGATCCCGTTTTCGACATCGATCAGCGCCACGTCGCGTATCGGATCGGCAGTGATGATCGCGCTGATGCGCGCGATCGTCTGGGCGGGGGAGAGTGTGACCACCGCACCCGGAACAATGAGCACCGCGCTCGCAGCAATTATCAGGATCAGGGCGATCAAGGCCGACAGGCGGACGACAGCGCGCAGAAACCGCTGCAATGCCGTGACTTCATCCTCGCGCAGACGACTGGCATACGGCATCAATTCATCCGGATCGTACAACATCCCGGGACGTTTGAGCCGTGCGGCGAACACCCGTGAACGACCGCGCTTCCATTTCCGCTTCTGACTGTCCTGGATCGTTTCAAACGTGCTGATATTCAGTTCCGTCGCGTGGCGGATCACCTGAAGATCGTGGGTCACCAGCGCCAGACGCACCGCGCGGCGCATGGCCTCGCGCTGGATCAGCACGAGATCGAGCTTGCGGCGCAGCGGGCTGCCCGCTTCTGGCCAGATGAGCAGGACATGCCGACCGCGCAAAAACGCAAGCCGATCCCGTACCGATGCTGCGTCATCGTCTGCATCGAGATGAACGTACTCCGGAACAACGCGAGCGGCCATATCCGCTGGGCGACTTAACCCTGATGCAGCGCGGCGGCGATCAGATCGCGCGCGGCGTTCAACGCCTCAGGCAGTTTTTCCGGGTACCTACCGCCCGCAACAGCCATATTCGCGCGCCCGCCGCCACCACCGCCGACGATCGGAGCCAACTGCTTGATCAGATTGCCGGCATGCAGGCCATTCCGGGTCAGGTCATCGGTGACTGAAGCGAGAAGCTGCGGTTTCCCATCACTGACGCTGCCCAGCACCATGACGCCGGATTTGACCTGAGTGCGGAACCAGTCGCTCATCTCGCGCAGCATATCCGGTGTCGCATCATCAATGGCGCTGATCACCGTGAGCACCCCGTTGCGAGACTCAGCGCCGCTGAGCAAACTTTTGAACTGCGAACGCGCATGATCGCGCTGAAGCTGTTCGATACGCTTGCGCGCCGCATGAAGCTCGCTCTGGAGGGTCTCAAGGCGTTCGCCGATCGTCTCCGGAGTCGTCCCCAGTTGAGCGGCAAGCCCGCTGACGAGGCTGCGGGTTCGCTGCACATAATCCATCGCTCCGCGCCCGGTGAGCGCCTCGATGCGCCGCACGCCGGAACTCACGCTGCCCTCGCTCACGATCAGGAAGGGGCCGATCTCCGATGTCTCCCGCACGTGGACGCCCCCGCACAGCTCGTAGCTGTAGCGGTCGCCGCTGGCGTTGACCACGCTGATCGTGCGGACGGTATCGCCGTATTTTTCGCCGAACAGGGCCATCGCGCCCTCGCTGCGCGCCTCGGCCAGCGGCTTCAGCGCAGCGGTGACGGCGTAATTGTGCATGATGATGTCATTGACCTCGTTTTCGACCGCGCGCAGTTCGTCGGGCGAGACCCGGCCTTCATGAGCGAAGTCGAAACGCAGTCGATCGGGGGCGACCAGCGAACCGCGCTGCTGCACATGCTTACCCAGATGATTGCGCAGCGCCGCGTGAAGCAGGTGCGTGGCCGTGTGATTGCGGGTGATGCTCGCCCGGCGCTCCGCATCGACGACGGCCTGCGCGTCATCGCCAGCGCGAGGCGTGCCCTCAACCACCTCACCCCGATGGACGATCAGGCCGCCGAGCGGACGTTCCATATCTTCAACCTCGATGCGCCAGCCGGAGCCACTGATCACCCCAGTATCGCTGACCTGCCCACCGGCTTCGACATAGAACGGCGTTCGATCGAGGATGACTTCCACTTTGTCGCCGACGATCGCTTCAGTGCGCGGTTCCCCATCGACCAGCAGAGCGAGTACGCGCGCATTCAGGGCTGTCGGCCCGTAAGGCTCATAGCTCACCCCTTCAGCCGGCAGTGCCCGGCGCGCCTGCAGATCAGCCAGCACTTTCTTGTAGATATCCGCCGACTCGATCGTGCCCATCGCCTGGCCGCCGCCGCTGCGCAGTCCATGTTCGGCCTCAGCCGCCTCAAACCCGGCCATATCGACGTGGAAACCGCGCTCTTCGACGATATCCTTTGTCACCTGAATCGGCAGACCAAGGGTGGCTTTGAGATAGAACGCTTTCTGACCGTCCAGCGTGCCGCCTTCAGGAAGATCGGTGAGCATGGCATCCAGCTCAGACAGGCCGCGATCGAGCGTGCGACGGAAACGCTCCTCTTCCAGCGTGATCACGCGCTTGATCGCATCCTTGCGCTCGAGCAGTTCAGTGTAGTGCTCGCCCATGACCTCGAACACCGCATCGGCCACAGTCGCCAGAAAGGGATGATGAAAACCGAGCTTTTCCCCGAAACGCGCCGCGCGGCGGATCACCAGGCGGCAGACCGAGTCGCGCCCTTTGGCGCCGGGCATGACCCCATCGGCGATCAAGAATACCGCCGCCCGCAGGTGATCGGCGATGACCCGGTAAGGGACGATGTTGGCATCGCGCTCGACGTCCGACTGACCGGTGAGCGCCTGAGTGGCGCGGATGATCGGCATGAACAGATCGGTCTCGTAATTGGCGGAGACGCCGTTGACGACGCTGAGGATGCGCTCCAATCCCATACCCGTATCGACGCCCGGAGCGGGTAGGGGGGTATCGTACTGGCCGGAGTTTGTCGGATCGGCCTGCGTGCGATTGAACTGCATGAAAACCAGATTCCACAATTCGAGGAAGCGATCATCCTCCGCCTGAAGCATGGATACGATCGAGTCCACTCCCGCTTCGGGCGTTTTATCCCAGTGGATCTCACTGGTGGGGCCGCACGGCCCGGTATCGGCCATCTGCCAGAAATTGGTCTTCGTGCCCATGCGCGCCACACGCCGTGGATCGACGCCGATGTCATCGACCCAGATCTGATAGGCTTCGTCATCGTCCTGGTAAACCGTGTAGGCCAGCCGATCAGGAGGCAGACCATAGCCCTCGGTCAGCAGCGTATAGGCGAAGCGAATGGCATCGCGTTTGAAATAGTCGCCGAAGCTGAAATTGCCGAGCATCTCAAAAAACGTATGATGCCTCGGGGAAGGCCCGACGTTTTCCAGATCGTTGTGCTTACCAGAGACGCGCATGCACTTCTGAGCCGTCGTCGCGCGTTTGTAATCTCGCTTATCCAGCCCGAGGAAGACATCCTTGAACTGCACCATGCCAGCATTTGTGAACAGCAGAGTCGGATCATTGGCCGGCACGAGCGAGGATGAAGGCACGATCCGGTGCTCATGCTGCTCAAAAAAGTTGAGGAAGATCCTGCGCGCCTCTGCGCTGGTCATCGGGGTCATGTACTGGCAGTCCTTTTACGCATTCGAACCGACCGCATTATAGCAGGCGTCCGCCGGGCAGGGGTAGAGCGGGGCAGGGATGGGCCGGCGTATGACACGCTCATGATCCCGTTCCAGTGTGCTATACTTACAGGCCGATCGCGCCCTCTGAATCGCGATCGCTGCGCGAAGTATTCGAGCATACGTGATAACAGGAAATCCCATGCCCACAATCGATGAACAGGTCGAAATCCTGATGTCTGGCACGGAATACGGCGATCCCGCGACGCGCGACAACATGCGCCGCGAACTGCGCGAACGCCTGATCGAAGCGGAGAAGCAGGGGCGCCCCCTGCGCGTATACTGCGGCTACGACCCCCGAACCGCTGACCTCCACCTCGGCCACACGATCACGATGCGCAAGCTGCGCCAGTTTCAGGAACTCGGGCATGATGTCACTTTCCTGATCGGGACATTCACCAGCCTGATCGGCGATCCCAGCGATAAAGATCGGGCGCGGGAACAGCTCACGCGCGAACAGGTCGAGGAGAACGCGCGTACCTACGCGGAGCAGGCGTTCAAAATTCTTGACCGCAATCTGACGCGCGTCCGCTATAACGATGAATGGCTGGCAACGCTCGATTTTGCCGACATCATCCGGCTGGCCAGCAATTTCACTGTGCAGCAGTTCCTCGTCCGCGAAAACTTTGCCAAACGGCTGGAAGCCGGCCAGCCGATCTTCCTGCACGAACTGTTTTACGGGTTGATGCAGGGCTACGATGCAGTCGCTCAAGAGGCGGATGTCCAGGTCGGCGGTCAGGATCAGTTATTCAATATCCTGGTCGCAGGGCGCAAACTTCAGGAAGCGCTGGGGCAGAAGCCGCAGGTCGCGATCATCATGGGAGAGAGCCTGCCGGGAACCGACGGCGAAGTCAAGATGAGCAAGAGCCTGGGCAATCACATCCCGCTGCTCGCTGAACCGTGGGATATGTTCGGCAAAGTGATGAGCATCCCCGATAAAGCCATGCCGATCTATCACAAGCTGGTACTGGGGTGGTCGCCAGCGCAGGTTGAACAGTTGAAGCAGGATCTGGCCAGCGGCGCGCTGCATCCCAATGAAGCCAAAATGCGGCTGGCGCGCGAGATCGTCAGCATTTTCCACAGCCCGGAGGCTGCCGAGGCCGCCCAGCGGCGCTGGGATGAGGTCTTCCGCGGTGGATCGGGGATACCGGAAGATATTCCGGAAACGACACTGGATGCAGAAGAACGGATCACCGCTCTGCTGGCACGGCTGCACATGACCTCCAGCGCAAGTGAAGCGCGCCGGCTGATCGAACAGCGCGGTGTGCGCGTCAACGATGAAGTCGTGACCGATGTCATGGCCGTGATCAAACCGGAACAGCTTCCGGCGGTGCTCCAGGTGGGCAAGCGGAAATTCATGCGCCTGGTGCGCGCCTGATGAGGGCAGTCAGCGGTGGAATGACGCCGGCAGCAGCCCGCCTGCGGATCAGCGCAGCAGGAGCAGCGCGGCTGCCAGCGTCAGCAGCACCAGCAGCAAGCGCTCGAAGGTCACGGGATTGATCCTCGCGATCAACCAGCGACCGAGAAAGACGCCGAGCGGGATTGTGGGCAGCACCCACAGCGTCGCCAGGAACTGCTCAAAGTCAAAGATGCCCGTGACGAGCAGACCGGGCAGTTTCAGCGCGTTAATGATGGCGAAAAAGAGGGTGGTCGTGCCGGCAAAAGCGAGCGGCGGGACGCGCTGAAGCAGCATGTAGGCTGTGAACGGCGGCGCGCCGGTGTTCGCCAGCGCGGATCCGAGGCCGCTGGCCGCCCCCGCCGCATACCCATGCCAGGTGCGCGGTCTGTATGTCAGCGCTGTCAGACGGGACGCGAACAGGCGGTACAGGATAAATACCAGCGTGAACAGGCCCAGAATCCGCCGCAGCGTGAAATCCGGCAGCAGGGCAAGGATGATCGATCCAACGGCCACGCCGACAGCGCCGGGGATGAGCATCAACCGCACATAATACAGATCCCATTTGCGCCAGAAGACCCAGAGCGCAAATCCATCTGCGATTAAGAGCAGCGGCAGCGCCAGGCTGATCGCGGACTGCACCGGCATGACCAGAGACAGCAGCGGCGTCGTCAGGACGACGAGCACTGCCCCCATGCCGCCTTTCGACAGACCGATCAGCAGCCCCACCAGTAAAACGATCAGATAGAAAGCGGGCGACATGTTTCGTTCAGATCCATCAGCGCCTGGTCTGCATCCAGGTCAGGTATTCACGCACTTGCAGATCGGTGTTGCGGATCTTCATCGCCAGATCAGCCGCCAGGTTGCGCATCAGGCGATATCCGAGCGCGGGGTAGGTGTCGCAGAGCAGCATGATGCGCTCGCGATCGATGATGAGCAGCCGGGTATTGTCCACAGCACAGCGCGCACGCGCCGAACGCAGCCCTTCATCGACCAGAGCGACCTCACCGAAAGACTGGCCGCGGCGCAGTGTCGCGATCGTCTGAGCCTGAGCAGGTTCCTGCCCCCGGCTGGAAGGCTCGATCTGGATGTCAACTTCTCCAGCAGCGATGATATACAGCTCCGTTCCAGGGGTGTTCTGCTCAAAGATGATCTGGCCCAGATTGTATGTGCGCTCTCGGCAGATCGAGGCGACCATTTCCAGATGGGTCGGATTGAACTCGTAAAAGATATCAGCCTGTCGAAGGATCGCGGCGATACTCACAGACACTCCATCCTTGCTGTATCAGATTGCATGAAGCTGATGAAGTTCGAGTATGATAACGGTTCTGGATTGTATCATGAAATGAAGGTGGGCGATGGTAGAGCGTCATCCATCTGCAGATGAAGAACTGCGCGATCAGCCGCTCCCGTTTCCGGAATGGGGATCGGAACAGATCGACGACGAGGCCAGGCAGCAGATGCGCAATGCGATGCGTCTGCCAGTCAGCGTTGCCGGGGCATTGATGCCCGATGCTCATGTCGGTTATGGTCTCCCGATCGGCGGTGTGCTCGCAACCGAAAACGCGGTCATCCCGTATGCGGTCGGCGTCGATATCGCCTGCCGCATGCGTCTGAGCGTTTTCCCCGTCAGTCCCACCCTCGTGAGCCAGAAAACGGGGTTGTTCAAAAAGGCACTTCTCGAAGGAACCCGTTTCGGCGCGGGAGCGGCATGGGCGCGGCACGAACGACCTGACCACCCGGTGCTGGACGATCCGGACTGGAGAGCGACAAAACTGCTGGCCTCTCTGCACGAGACCGCTTACGCTCAGCTCGGTACGAGCGGTACGGGCAACCACTTCGTCAACTGGAGCGCTCTGAAACTGGCACACGACGATGAGCAGCTCGGTCTGCGCGCCGGAGAATATCTGGCGCTGCTTTCGCACAGTGGATCGAGGGCTGTCGGCTTCAAGATCGCCAACTTCTATTCGAAAATCGCAGCCCAGATGCACCCGGAACTCGATGAGGGTCTGCGTCACCTCGGCTGGCTGGATCTGACCACCGACATCGGTCGCGAATACTGGCTGTCGATGGCGCTTGCCGGGCGTTTTGCGGCGGCCAATCACGAGGTCATCCATCGGCGGGTGGCGGCGATCGCCGGGTTGAAGCCGTTTTTCACGGCTGAGAATCATCACAACTTCGCCTGGAAGGCCAGAATCCCCGCGCCGGGGGGCTTCCAGGCCGCTGAACGGGAAGTGATCATCCATCGCAAGGGGGCTACACCGGCGGAAAAAGGCGTGATCGGTATGATCCCTGGCTCGATGGCCGACTCAGGATATCTCGTCCGTGGCAAAGGAAACCCGACAGCATTGTTTTCGGCGGCCCATGGGGCTGGACGGCAGATGAGTCGTAAGCAAGCCCTGAACAGCATCACCAAAACAGCGCGTGACCGGCTGCTGCGGGAACGCGGGGTGATTCTCCTCGGCGGCGGATTGGACGAGTCACCGCAGGCATACAAGCCCATTCAGAAAATCATCTCAGCCCAGGTCGATCTGGTGGACGTGCTGGGCGAAATTCAGCCGCTGATGGTGCGCATGGCGGATGAGGCAGGAGATTTTTAATCGTGTCACTTGAATACACAATCGATGAACTGATCTGCACCTGCATCGCGCGCCAGGTTGTGGATGGAGAAGTGCTGGCCCAGGGGATCAACACACCGCTGGTGATGGCCGGCTACATTCTGGCGCAGTGCACACATGCACCGAATGTTCGTTTCGCCTCAGCCATCGGCCAGAGCATCTGCGTAGAATGGGGTGCACTGAGCGTCGGGCGCGTCGAGGATATGTGGCTGGGTAAGGGGCTGATCCATGTCGGCTTTGCCGCGGCTGCCGCTGAACTGCTGCCCCAATTCAACCCGAAAGAATTTTTCCGTCCAGCTCAACTCGATGCCGCCGGCAATTTCAACAATGTCGCGATCGGCAGGGATTACCGCAAACCCCGCTTACGCCTGCCCGGTACAGGCGGCATCCCCGATGTCTCACCGGTATCGGAACAGATCTATCTGTACATCCCCCGGCATTCGAAAGCCATCCTGGTTCCGCGTGTCGATTTCATCAGCGGCCTCGGCCATTCAGAGAAACGCAGTCACGGCAGCGGGCCGCGGTATCTCGTCACCGATCTGGGACAGTTCGACTGGAAGGATGGCAGGATGCGCCTGATCAGCTATCATCCCGGAGTGACCGCGGAAGAAATTCGCAAGAAGACGGGCTTCGATCTTGAGATCGCCCCCGACGTGCACGAGACACCGCCGCCATCAGCCGAGGATCTGCGTTTGCTGCGCACGGAGATCGATCCGCTGGGTGTCCGCCAGTTGGAAACGCTGGCTGGAAGCGCCCGGAAAGAAAAGCTCCGTCAGATCCTGATGCATGAAGGAACGTTTTAACCCCCCGAAACCGGGGCAAGTGACCAATTCGCGATCGTGCGAAAGCGATCCGATGGGGCGCCGATGAAACCGAGCTGAACCCCGTTCACGTAGGGCGCTGTGACATAGGTGAACACGGGATAATACATTGGCAGCGCGATCGCGCGCTGAACGAACTCTCGCTGAAAAGCCCGGTAATCAATCGCTCGATTCACGCCATACGACTCGCGCCGCGCCCGTTCCAGCAGCTCGCTGATGCGGCGATCATCAACCCCACCGAAATTGCGGCCATCCGGATACTGCCCCTGATGCCAGAGGTCGTAAACATCGGGATCGCTGCTGGTTCCCAGTGAAAATTCGACCAGCGCGACATCGAAAGCGCCGCTGTCGAGGCGGGCGAGATACGTCGGCCAATCCGCCGGTGTCACACGGACAGCCAGGTTCAACTGCGCCCATTGAGCCGCAATCTCATTGGCCAGCGCGATCATGACCGGCATATCCGGCACCAGAATGGCGAACTCGAAGTAAGCCGTGGATGGAACTTCCGTGGGGATCGAGTCAGCGGTAGGCTCTGCCGGGGTAGGCTCGGGATCGATCGCAATGCCCAGCCGCGCCAGTCGATCGAGTCCCTGTTCGATCAATTGAATGGCCGCGGGCGGGTTATACGCCGGCCAGGGCAGATTGCTGACATAGGCCCAACTGCCCGCCAGAAGCGGGCTGTCGGCTGGCACAGCCTGATTGGCCATGATGCGGGTGACGATAGACACCCGGTCGAGACCAGTCGCGAGCGCGGCACGGATGCGCTGTTCGCGGAAAAACGGGGTGTCATCGGACTGCCAGTTGAAGATGACGACCCCCAGCGCATTGGCGATCTGGTTATACATGACCAGATCGAACTGATTGGCGGACAAAAAGAGCGCCGCACGTTCTTCAGCGTTGACGCCGGAAAGGGCGTCGATCGTCCCATTTTCCAGGGCCGCGCGCGCAGATACGAAATCCGGAAACAGCATGAAACTCAACCGTTCAACGCCCAGCGAATTGGCCCCAACTTCCGGACGCAGGCGGTAGTTCGGGGCGGCGCGCAGATCCACCGTTTCGATCTGTCCGGCGGTGTTCGTCCGGATCGCTTCCAGTTGATATGGGCCGGTTCCGATCGGCGTGAGATTGGCGGGATGCGCAGCCAGAGCTGAGGCCGGTGTGCCCCGCAGCACGTGTTCGGGGAGAATGCCGATGCGCAGTTTATCGGGAAACGTCCCCAGCGGCTGAGTGAGGCGGAAACGGATGATCCGTTCGCCGATCGCCTCCGTCTCCACCGTGCGCCAGAACCGCCCCAGTTCCGGGTCGCCGGGGAAGCCAGGCGAGCGCAGCAGTGACATTGTATACAGGACGTCGGCAGCGCTGAATGGAACGCCGTCATGCCAGAGGATGTCATCTCGCAGGGTGACCACATATTCCAGGCCATCCGACGATACCACCCAGCTTTGCGCCAGGGCGGGAACCGGCTCACCGAACTCATTGGTTCGGGCCAGCCCTTCAAAAATCAGGGACGCGATGTCCGCCTCGGCAGGGTGGGTTGATAGAAGCGGGTTGATGCGCCGGACTGAACCGACCAGCCCCTCGCGCAGCGTCGGAATGCCATCGGGACTGCGGTGCAGTGCCGCGGGTGCTGCCGCAGGGGCCGATGTCCGGATCTCCTGTAGGGGCGCCTGAGTGGGCGATGGCACGGGCAGTTCCGCCGCAGCGGACGTAGCGGTCGGCGCAGGCGGCGGAAGCGGCCTCGACGACAACCTGAAGCTGAGAACGACGACGAAGATACTCAATGCAGAAAGCAGAGCGAGGAACTGCCAGCGATACCCGCGCAGCATAGGCTCACCTTTGCTGTGTAGTCAGGGTGGGGGAGGGATAGACGCCAATCGCCCCTCTTCTGTGTAAAAGCAGGGCGGCGATCGGCGTCGTGCTGCTCAAAACGATCGGCTAACGATTGCTGAATGACACCGCGAGGATAGCAACCGTCAGGAATGCGATCGACAGCCCGATCGTGAGCTGAAACAGGGTTTTTTCCAGTCCGCGGCGTGTACGGGTGATACCGCCCCCTGCATCGCCGCCGAGCAGATCGCCCAGCCCACCACCTTTGACCTGCATCAACACAAGCACGATGAGCAGGATTGAGATGATGATCGAAACGATTTTGAAGGCGACATCCATGCCCGTAACTCCCATCCATCATTGAACTGCCCGGCAGAACTGCCGGGCAGTATAGCATGCCTCATCGGGCTTATCCAGTCCGCGATCGCGCCGCAGTTTGCGCCGCTGATCGCGCCGATGCATGCGGTGAAATACCGCTATTTCGTATCTGGCGCTGTCTGGGTAGCGCTGGCGGCGGGAACCTGTTCCGCATGCAGCAGATCCAGCGCGGCTTCTAGCTGAATGTCCGGCTCATCCAGCGTCTGGGGAACCCATTCCACGATGATGTCCGGCGTCACGCCCTGCTCATGGATCGACTCCCCACTGGGGCGCAGCCAGTTGGCGATCGTCAGGCGCACACCGCCACCATTGACCAGCGGATGCCAGGTTTGTACCGTACCTTTGCCGAACGTCGTGACCCCGAGCAGGGTGGCAGCATGGTAATCCTGGATCGCCCCGGCGACGATCTCCGAAGCGCTGGCGCTGCCTTCATTGACCAGAACGACGATCGGCACTGTGATGTCGGCGTAGTTCCCATTCGCCCGCAGTTCGATCGAGTCCTCATCGTCGCCAAACCACTCGGTCACGATCACCCCATCGCGCACGAAGGCGCTGGCGACCTCAACCGCGCTGCTCAACAGGCCGCCCGGATTGTCACGCAGGTCGAAGATCAACCCTTTACGCTCGTTGACATTCAACGCGGTGAGCGCGCGGTCAAGGTCACGACGCGCATCCGGAGTGAAGTTGTTGAGGCGGATGTAAGCGATATCGCCATCGAGGATGTCGGTTTCAACGTTCGGGATGGTGATGCGCTGGCGCGTGATCGTGAAATCGATGAGCTGATCATCGCGCAGCATGGTGATCGTCACGTCCGTCCCTGCAGGCCCGCGAACACGGGTCGCAATTTCGAGCTGCGACCAGTTATTCACCGGTTCACCGTCAACTGCGGCGAAGATATCGCCGGGTAGAATGCCGGCTGCCTGGGCAGGTGAACCTTCCAGCAGGCTGACCACTGTCGTCAGACCTGTTTCCGCGTCAGTGCGAATGACAACGCCGATCCCCTCAATTTCGCCCTGTAGGTCGGCATTCATCATGCTGAATAGATCGGGCGACATATAACCGCTGTACTCATCGCCCAGCGCCTCAAGCATGCCGTTCATCGCCCCTTCAACCAGGGTATCGATCGGCACATCCTCGATATAGTCGTTCTGGATCAGATCAAAAACCTGCCAGAAGGGGGAAAATGCCCTTTCGGTGTAGGCAGGCTGGATGAAATTGCCCTGGGCTGCACCGATTTCGCGCATGCTGCCCAATGCAAACCCGACCACAAATACGCTTCCGATGAACGCTGCGACAGCCAAGTGGCGCAGGCGCGATCTCATCAAACTCATGTCCGGCTCCAGGATTTTCAACTCTGGTATCATTATATGCCGAATACGAATGTGCACGGCATTCAGTCAGAACAGACTCTCACCGACGACTCAGTCTGGGGTAGATCCCTGTCGAGCGATGAGAAAATAGATCCAGGGAGGATAGTTGATGAGCGCTGACCGGGCCGAAGCGATGCTCTTCGGATTGGCGCTGGGTGACGCGCTGGGACATCCCACCGAATTTCTCGATCTGGCCTCCATCATCAACCGATATGGCGCTCGGGGGATCGAGGAGCCGCCCGATCCGGCTCTGTACACGGATGACACCCAGATGACGGTGGCTTTGATCGAAGGGCTGTTGAGTGCGGGCATCGACAGCGATCTGGATGCCCGAATGGATGCCATTGCCCGAAGTTTTGTGCGCTGGTTGAACAGCCCGGAGAACAACCGCGCCCCCGGTATGACATGCATGCGCGCGGTCTCCCGGCTTGATCTGGGGATCTCGTGGCGTGAGTCCGGTCAAAATGACTCAAAAGACTGCGGTTCAGCGGTGCGCGTTGCCGGGATTGGCTATTTGTATCAGGACAATCCAGAGGCACTGATCGAGACGGCGCGCACATCCAGCCTGATCACCCACGGGCATCCCTGTGCAGCGGCTGCATCCGTCGCGGCTGCATATGCGATCAAGCTGGCGCTGGATGATACGCCTGTAGGCATGATGATCCCCCGCATCGCTGAAGTCACCGCGGAGATCAGCGATGAATTTGTACAGGCGCTGCGCCGCGTCGGTCATGTCGGCGGCTGGGCTGATGAAATCGCCGCCATGCGGCATATCGGGCAGGGCCGGACTGCGGAAGAGGCGGTCGCGCTGGCGCTGTATTGTGTGCTGCGCTATCCCGATGATTACACAGCCTGTGTGCGTCGCGCAGCAAATTATGAAGGGAACAGCGACTCGATCGCCTGCATCGCCGGGGGCATCATGGGGGCACGTTTGGGGCTGGACGCCATCCCGTCGGACTGGCGCGCACGATGCGAACACGCCGATCGTCTGCAACGGCTCGCACAGCAGATGGCGACAGCCCGTACTGCGGTGAGATTGTGAGTGTCCGTACGCCCATGTCAGCCGATTTCCTATCGTTGGATGCCGCCGCGGCGCAGGTCGAAGATGGGATGACGATCGCCTTCGGCGGACTTTCGCTCTACCGACGCCCGGTCAGTTTTGTGCGCGCCCTACTGCGTCGCAATCCCCGACCACGGAACCTCACGCTGGCCTGTTTCACTGCGGGTTTCGAATCCGACCTGCTGGTCGGGGCCGGATGTGTCTCGGCTGTGCGCACCGTCTATTTCGGACTGGAAGCATTCGGTTTCGCCCCGATGTTCACCGAATTTGCCGGGCGCGGTGATCTGACCGTTATCGAGGAAACAGAAGCCAGTTTTGCGCTCGGGCTTCGCGCCAGAGCGGCCGGGATCAGTTTCCTGCCCGCGCGCGCCTGGCTGGGAACCGATCTGCCCGATCTGCGCCCGGACGTGAAAACAGTTGACGATCCCTACACCGGCGAAAAACTGATGGCATTTCCCGCCATTCCGATCGACATCGCCGTCCTGCATGGTCTGGCGGGGGATCGCTACGGCAATATCCTGCTCAACAACAATCTGGGGGTCGATCTGGAATTATGCTCTGCGGCTGATCGGGTGATCACAACTGTGGAGACCACAGTCGAGCGCATCGAACGCGAACGCGACGGCTTCGTGATCCCCGCTCCGGGGAGCGATTACATCGCCCTGGCCCCGAACGGCGCCTATCCGACAAGCTGCTACCCGAAATATCCGATCCGCGGCGGCGAATTGATGCGATATGTTGATGCCTGCGCCGCCGGAGAATTTGCGCGCTACCTGGAGGAGTTCCTTCAGGCTGAAGGATGAAAATTCCGTTAAAGACGCGCCGCATCTGGATCCAAGTTTCTTGACATTGTCCGATCCAGAGCGTATGCTCTCTTTCAGAGAAAACGCAGGGGAGTCCACGCAAGTGGGCTGAGAGGGTGCCTGTGATGCGGCGCCGACCCTTATACCTGATCCAGATCATACTGGCGTAGGGAGCGCAGCAGCGACGTAAACAGAGGTTGACGCCTTCCTATGTTCAGTCAGGGAAGGCGTTTTTATTTTCGGGTATCTGATGCAGTTCATTCAGAGGGAAAAGCGATGAGAAGAATGCTGATCATCACATTGGTCGCGGCGTTGTTCAGCGGCGCCGCTGCGCTGGCTCAGGCTCAGCCTGAGGCGAACCCCGTCATCACTGTCGTCGCCCATGATAGCTTCGCGTACAGCCAGTCCGTCATGGATGCGTTCACCGAACAGACAGGGATCGACGTCGAGGTGATCCGGCTTGGCGATGCGGGATCGCTGGTCAATCAGAGCATCTTGTCCCGTTCGAATCCGCTGGGAGACGTCCTGTTCGGGGTGGATAACACATTCCTGTCACGGGCGCTGGATGCCGATATTTTTATCCCGTATACCAGCCCGGAGATCGATCGCGTCCAACCCGATCTGCGTCTGCCGGATGAAGATCGCGTCACCCCGATCACTTTCGGTGAC
Organism: Anaerolineae bacterium; assembly: GCA_034432395.1. Classification (GTDB taxonomy): domain Bacteria; phylum Chloroflexota; class Anaerolineae; order Aggregatilineales; family Phototrophicaceae; genus Flexifilum. The sequence goes on along the minus strand of DAOUBU010000076.1, from coordinate 79,969 downwards.
GTCTGTTTGAATTACGACGCCGCATTTTTCGCTGAGACGGGGCTCGACCTCCCGCAGGCGCTGATCGATCTCACGCGCCCGGACTATCGGGGTCTGCTGGTCGTGCAGAATCCCGCGCTGTCATCGCCCGGTCTGGCGTTTCTGCTGTTAACCGTTGCTGTATTCGGCGAGGAAGGGGAGTACACTTATCTCGACTTCTGGGCCGATCTGGTTGAGAACGACGTCTACGTCTCTCCCGATTGGACGGATGCCTATTACAGTCAGTTCAGCGGCAGCCAGGGGAGTTCCGGAACGCGCCCGCTGGTGGTCAGCTATGCGAGCAGCCCGCCGGCTGAGGTCTATTTTCTCGACGAGCGTCCGTCAACGGCGCCGACTGGCGCGATCGTCGCGGAAGGAACCTGCTTCCGGCAGATCGAATACGCCGGGATCCTGCAAGGCAGCGATCAGGTCGCTGAGGCGGGGCTGTTCATCGACTTTTTGCTGAGCAGAACGTTCCAGGAAGATATGCCGCTGACGATGTTCGTCTTCCCCGTCGTCGTCGATGCAGAACTGCCGGATGTTTTCGTGGAGTATGCGCAGATCGCAGCGAGTCCGGTCAGCCTGGATCCCGCGCTCATCGAGGACAGACGGGAACAGTGGATTGAAGCATGGACAGAGACCGTTTTACGTTCCGGCGGCTGATCGGTTCAGCGCTGCTGCTGATGCCGATCGGGTTTATCCTGATCTTCTTTTACTACCCACTGGCCTCGATCCTCACTGTCAGCATTGCGCCAGCGGGGCGGATTGACTGGAGCGGCCTGACAGCGATCGTGACGCGATCGTATCTCAGAGATACGATCGCGTTCACGTTGATGCAGGCCGTGCTATCGACCGCGATCACGCTGGGGCTGGCCTTGCCCGCCTCCTACATCTTCGCCCATTACCGTTTTCCCGGTCGGCAGTTCATCCTGTCGCTCAGCGCTTTACCCTTCGTCCTGCCAACCGTGGTGGTCGCCGCCGCACTTCTGGCTGTTCTGGGAGAACGCGGCCTGATCAATGAGATACTGCGGCAGGGGTTCGGACTTACTGAACCGTGGCTCCGGCTGGAACGGTCGCTGGCGCTGATCATCGTCGCCCACGTCTACTTCAACTTTTCCATCGCTTTTCGCCTGATCACAGGCTTCTGGATGGTGCAAAGCCCGCGCATCGAAGAAGCAGCACAGGTGCTGGGGGCGAACGCGCTGCAGTTGTGGCTGCACATTCGCTTTCCGCTGTTGAAGCCAGCTATCACCAGTGCAGCGCTCCTGATCTTTATTTTCAACTTCACCAGTTTCGGCGTGGTTCTGCTCCTCGGCGGCGGGCGTTTTTCCACAATCGAGGTGGAAATTTACACCCAGACGATCAGTCTGTTCAATTTACCGGTTGCGGCGGCACTGGCGCTGATCCAACTGGCGGTCATGGGGTTGATGATGCTCATCTACGCCCGAAGCCAGGCGCGTCAGCCGGCGATCGATCTGCGCAGTCAGGCGTCTCTGCGCCATCCGACCAGCCGCCGCGAATGGGGGATGATCGTCGGGGCTGAGCTGCTCATCGGCCTGGCGATTGTGCTGCCGCTGCTCGGCCTGATCGGGCGCTCCATCGGCCCGGAAGGGGATTTCACCCGTTACTGGCGCACGCTGGGAGCGGTTGAGGCGCGCTCAGTCCTGTTTGTGCCGCCCGTTCAGGCCATCGGCAATTCCATCCAGTTCGCCGCAGCGTCGCTCATGCTGTCCGTGCCGATCGGCACGCTGGCGGCGTACAGCGTCGTCTCCCGCCGCCGCGTCGGTCGTTTGTTCGACCTCCTGTTGATGCTGCCCCTGGCGACAAGCGCCGTTACACTGGGGCTGGGATTCATCATCACATTCGACGAGCCGCCCTTGAATTTGAGAACCTCGCCCTGGCTGATCCCGATCGCCCATACCTTGATCGCGCTGCCGTTCGTTGTCCGCAGTGTCATCCCCGCCCTGCGCGCCATTTCGCCGTCGATGCGCGAGGCCGCAGCCGTGCTGGGGGCATCTCCCCGGCAGATACTGGCTCTGATCGACGTCCCGCTGATCAGCCGTGGGATCATCGTCGGCGGCGTATTCGCGTTCGCCATCAGTCTGGGGGAATTTGGCGCGTCGTTGTTCATCGCTCGCCCCAATATGCCAACCTTGCCGATCGTCATTCAACGGCTCTTAGGGCAGCCGGGGGCGGATAACTACGGTCAGGCGATGGCACTCAGCGTCATTCTGACGCTGGTCTGTGCGCTTGCGATCTTCGCTATGGAGAAGCTGCGTCTGCCCGGGTCGGGAACGCTGTAATGCTCACAATTCGCGATCTCACATTTCAATACGGCACGACACCCGTGCTGCATGGAATTCATCTCGATGTCAGGCCCGGAGAAATCGTCGCTGTTTTGGGCGCAAGCGGCTCCGGGAAATCGACGCTGCTGCGCGTCATCGCCGGGCTGGAACGCATGCAGTCAGGGCTGATCGCCTGGGACGGGCAGTCGGTGGAGCATCTGGCCGCGCATCAACGCGGCTTCGGCCTGATGTTCCAGGATTACGCCCTGTTTCCCCATTTCAACGTCATCGAGAACGTCATGTTCGGCCTGCGGATGAAAGGCCTGCCGCGCAATGCATCCCGTCAGCGGGCGCAGGAGATGCTGCGCCGCGTGCGCATGGAAGATTTTGCCCGTCGTTCCGTCAGCGATCTATCCGGTGGTGAAAAACAGCGCGTTGCCCTGGCGCGCAGCCTGGTTGCGCAGCCGCGTCTGCTGATGCTTGATGAACCGTTTGGCGCGCTGGATGCCGCCCTACGACGGGATCTGATCGAAGAAGTGCGCACGATCCTGGCGGGCGGCGACACAGCCGTGATCTATGTGACTCACGATCAGGCCGAGGCCTTCTCGATCGCCGACCGGATCGCGCTGATGCACCGGGGGCGTTTTGTCCAGGTGACAACGCCGATCGATCTGCTGAGCCGCCCGGAAAATGCGTATGTCGCCCGTTTCCTCGGCCTGGGCAACCTTTTGCACGTGGAACGCTACAGCGGCGATCGAGCGGAAACCGCGATCGGAACGATCGACCTGAAACCCGACGACGATTACCTGTTCATCCATCCGTGGGCCGTTCAACTGGGCGAAACGGGGATCCCCGCGTCCGTGCAGTCGATCAGCATCGAGGGCCTGACCGCACGACTCATAGTGCGCCTGTCCGATGGTCAGCCGTTGAGCTTTTCAGCGGCTGCGCGATCCTGCATCGATTTGCAGCCCGGTCAGGGGGTTCATCTTCAGATCGATCGCGATCTGGTCTACGGCATGAGAGCCGATCCCGCTGATCCAGCTTAGAAGGGGACAGGGGGAAACAGGCTCCCCCTGTATGCACTAGATATCGAGATTGCGCACACTGCGCGCATGCGTCTGGATGAAGCGGCGGCGCGGCGGCACTTCGCTGCCCATCAGCATGTCAAAGATCCGATCGGCTTCGGCGGCGTCCTCAATGGTCACCTGAAGCAGCGTGCGCCGCTGGGGATCCATCGTCGTTTCCCACAACTGCTCGGGGTTCATCTCACCCAGACCTTTGTAGCGGCTGATCTTCAATTTGTCCGGGTCTTTATACCGGCTCGTCGCACGCATGAGCAGATCAGCCTCACTCACCCCGGTCTCCGGGTAAATGTATTCGACTTCCTTGCCATTCTGGATCCGGAAGATCGGCGGTTGAGCGATGTACAGATGGCCGGCCTGGATCAATTCCTGCATCTGACGGAAGAAGAAGGTGAGCAGAAGCGTGCGGATATGACTGCCATCGACATCAGCGTCCGTCATGATGATCACGCGATGGTAACGCAGGTTGGCCAGCGAGAAATCTTCGCCAATGCCCGTCCCCAGCGCACTGATCAGCGCGCGAATCTCGTTGTTGTCGAGCATTTTATCCATGCGTGCGCGCTCAGTATTGAGGATCTTCCCGCGCAGCGGGAGGATGGCCTGGAAGTGACGATCCCGTCCTTGCTTGGCCGAGCCGCCGGCGCTGTCCCCCTCGACGATGTAGATCTCCGCGTTTTCGCCGTGCTGTGAACAATCAGCCAGTTTACCGGGCAGAGACGTGCTCTCCAGCAGGCTGGGGCCAGAGCGAACCAGATCGCGGGCTTTGCGCGCCGCTTCACGGGCACGCATGCTGGTCATGCATTTTTCGACGATGCGACGCGCCTCACGCGGGTTCAAGTCGAGGAATTCGCCGAAAGCCTCGGTGACAACCTGCGACACCGCTCCCTGAACTTCCGGATTGATCAACTTGACTTTCGTCTGGCTTTCAAACGAAGGGTGGGGATGCTTGATGCTCACAATCGCGGTGATGCCCTCAAGCGTGTCGCTGCCGCTGAAGTTGCTGTCGCGTTCTTTCAGCAGACCGGCCTTTCGCGCATAGCGATTGATCGCCCCGGTGATGGCCGAACGCAGTCCCGTCAGGTGCATACCGCCGTCCGGGGTATTGATCGTGTTGGCGAAGGCCAGCTCCGTCACGTTCGCGGTATCGTTGTACTGAAATGCAACTTCGATACCGATGGTGTATGGTTTTTTACCGTCCTGGGCGATCTCGATATCGCGCTCAGCAAACACGACAGGGTGAAGGACGGTACGATTGCGGTTCAGGTAGCGCACATACGCCCGCAGACCGCCCTCGAAATAGAACGTCGTCTCACGCGGGATGGGCTTAACGCGCAGATCGCGCAGCGTAATGGTGACGCGGCGCGTCACGAACGCCATCTGGCGGAATCGCTCAGTCAGTACCTGATAGCTGAATTCATTCGGTTCCATCACCGTGAAATCCGGCCGGAACGTGATGATCGTGCCCGACGTTTCGCCTGGCTCTAGCGGACGCACCCGCTCGACCGGCCCGAGCGGGACCCCGGCCTGATATTCCTGACGGAACAGGAAGCCGTCGCGTTTAACTTCTGCTCTCAGATGGGCTGACAGCGCGTTAACAGCGGAAACGCCCACCCCATGAAGCCCCCCGCTGACTTTATAAGCGCCGCTGTCGAACTTACCGCCAGCGCCGATTTTGGTCATCACGACCTGAAGGGTTGAGATGCCCAGCTCTTTGTTCGGGCCGACCGGTATGCCGCCGCCATTGTCAGCGACTGAGACATAATTGTCATCGTACAACGTCACGACGATGGTATCGCATCGCCCCGCCAGCGCCTCATCGATCGAATTATCGACAACTTCGTAAATCAGGTGATGCAGGGCACGCGCATCGGTACCCCCGACATACATCCCCGGGCGCATGCGGACGTGCACCATCGGGTCGAGGTACTGGATATGATCCTCGGTCTGCTGAGAGGCTGCGCGATACTCTCTATCCACCATTTTCACCTCATTTCACAACCCTTTCAGTTTACCAGAATAAGGTGATTTTCTCAAGCGAACCAGAACATATATTCTGTTTTTAGGCTGCAAAACAGCGATCTCCACACGACAAAATTCATCGTATCAACCCGATTGACAAGGCATGACGGCGATCAGTAGAATTCAAACAGTCGCCCTCGTAGCTCAATCGGACAGAGCAGAGACCTTCTAAGTCTAAGGTTGCAGGTTCGATCCCTGCCGAGGGCACCAGGTTCACCTAATCGATCAGCAGCCTCTGCTCTTGAACGAAGGTTGAGGGCAGGTTCAAGTTCTGGGCAAACTCGGCCGTACTCAGGCGGTTCAGGTAAGCGAACGCCTCGCTTCTTCTCTCCAGTTTGAGATAGGTCTGGATCACGCTGCGATGCAGATCGAGCCGATCCGGGGCCGTTCTGGCGGCGCGCAGACGATACTGAAGGGCAATATCGGGGTGCTGCTCCGCCTCGCGAATTTCCGCCAGAGCGGTCAGGGCTTCGATGAAACCCTCTTCATAATCTTTCCGCCGACGGATAATCCAGTCCGAGTCATGCCCCTGTAGATACGGGCCGCGATAGATTTCGATCGCCCTGCTCAGCCAGGTGACTCGCTCGTTCGACGGATGGAAGCGTGCCTGAAGCAGGGCGGCGGCGAACTCACGGGCGTCGTGGGACAGGGACACTGCCTTTTCGTCGATCGAGTAGTGCCCCCGATCGCGATGATGCGCCAGGATCTGGAAAGTTTTACTCTGACCTTTCAAAGCCTTATGCAGCCTGCGTTTGGTCACATGAAAGATATTGACAGCCTGCTCATCATCCAATTCAGGCCACAACGCTGCACAGATCTCTGAACGACTGACGGCCGGCTTCTCAAGCACGAAAAACAGGAGCAGACGCGGCAAGTTTCCATCCCAGGATGCAACAGGAAGATCATCCAGCAAGACGAAACCAGGCCCCAGCGACCGTACATCGAGTCGAATCCGTTTCGAGACCTCGCTCGATGCGCTGGCGTAAAACTCTCGATACACGACGCCCTGATCGGAAAACATGAGGGCATGCTTGCTGGCCATGCGTGCCACCCAGGACAGGCGTGGGAACGTCCGGCTGTTGATGATCAGATGGCATGAGGCTGGCAGATAGTCGATCAGATATTCGAATAAATTGTGAATTTCATCGGAGGCATCGCAGCGATCAAATTCATCGATGATGAAATAATAGTTCTCTTTATTTAGTTCGCTCAGTTCTTTCGCCAGCGCTTCAGCCACGAGAAGCAGATCGGGCGATTCACCCGCTGCGGCTCTTCCCTGAGTCATCATACTGAGGTGGCGGCCAAAAGTCAGATGCTGATGAGACATCTCGCGAATCAGTGAATTGACAAAAGTTTGGATATCGACATCATCCTGTGCGATGGCATAGTAGTAAACTGGGCGACGGGCAAAACGCAGAAAGTAGGCCACCAGCGCCGATCGATACAAACTCTCGGGGTGAAGTAAAATGACGCGCGCCTCAGAAGCAGCAGCTTCGAGTTGTTCATACTGCTGAGCGAGAATTTGTTGTAGATTCATACAGGGGTATGCTCTCTGCCATGCAGCACAATTTGTGTGGAAACGCAAAATGCAATATCCTGATTCTAACATAAATATTTACGGAATACAGCCAACGGTCAGGCAGCAGAGACATTTCTTGTCTTGAAATGGGCCGAGACTGAGATAGCGCAGGGGATGTCGTTCCAACAACCTGACAATCGTCCTCCCAGAACGTTTGGATTGATCGTCGCCATTGTGACCAGTGCGATCATGTTTTCATTCATCCCGCTGATCCAGGTCGGCATGGTGATGGCAATTCAAGCCCGTGTTGGGGCGGTCGTTGCGACGATCCCCGCTCCCTCTGGAGACGACGGAACGATGGAGGCTTTTGCCAGCGGGGCGAATTTTCAGGGGGCAGAACCGGCCCGATTGGCGGTTCAAACGATCCTGGCACTGACTTTTCTGGTCATTGCGGCGCTGGCATGGCGCGGTCGCGTGCCGAGAATACGTCTGATTTACTCTGTTTCAATCGTACTGTATTCAACACTGACCATTGCGCTTGCGCTTCAAGCGGCACTCTCGCCCGTTGACATCAGCCAGGGCATCGACTCAGGGACTGAGATCGCGCACACGCTTGCACTGCTGCAAGCGGTGACGACCGCTCTGATCATGCTGTACGTGCTTTGGTATGTGAACCGGGCGCCAGCGCGCGCCTTCTTTCGTGGGTATTACCTACCCACGAAAGAAGACCATCCCTGATCGACGGGGGCTGTGAACAGCCTGGAAGGAGATGATCAGGGTGCAGAACGTTCGCGCTCGCTCAGTTCCATTTGCACCAGCTCACGACGCAGTGTTTTGCCGACTGTCGTTTTGGGAAGCGCGCTGACGAAGGCAAAGCGGGTCGGGATTTCGTAGCGAGCGAGATACTTTTCGCAGAAGCTGATCAGCTCTTCCGGGGTCACCGTCTGACCTTCGCGCAGCACGATCCATGCCTTGAGCGCTTCCTGGCCTTCCTTTTCGGGATGCGGCACCGCTGCAACCCCGACCTCCAGCACAGCCGGGTGTTCCGCCAGCACTTTTTCGACATTGTTGGGATACACATTGAAACCGCCGATCAGCGCCATATCTTTTTTGCGATCGACGATGTAGAAATAGCCGTCTTCATCCATACGGGCGATATCCCCGGTATACAGCCACACCTTTCCATCCATTTCGCGCAGGGTATTGGCTGTCTCTGTTGGCATGCCATGATAGCCAACCATGAGCTGCGGCCCGGACAGGATCATCTCGCCGATCTCACCCACAGGGACGTCGGTCACGCCATCGTCCAGACTGACGATCCGGACATCCACATCGGGGAAGGGCAGGCCGATCGAACCGGTGCGATTTTCACCGAGCAGCGGGTTGGCGTGCGTCGCCGTTGGTGCCTCGCTCATGCCGAAACCCTCGAGCAGTTTTCCGCCGGTGATCCGTTCAAACTCGCGTTTGGTCGCCGGCGGCAGCGGCGCTGAACCGCTCATACAGATGCGGATCGAGGTGAGATCGACTTTGCCTGAGGTCACAAGGGGATGGTTGTTGATCGCGTTGTAAAGGGCTGGAACCCCCATGAAGATCGTCGGATGGAACGTGTCGATGACATCCAACAGATCCGCTATGTCGCGTGCATTGGGAACGAGCACCACCGTTGCGCCGAGCGAAATCGCAAATGACACGACCGTGACCAGCCCGTAAACGTGGAAGAACGGGATCGCCCCCAGGAAAATCTCGTTTGCGGCCTCTTCAGTGCTTTTGGTTCCAGCCAACAGAACTGTGCGACACTGAACCGTGTTCGCCACCAGCGCGCGATGAGCGGACATCGCCGCTTTTGAGATCCCGGTCGTCCCGCCGGTGTACTGAAAGATCGCCAGATCAGCCGGTCTGACGTCAACTGCGGGGCGCTGGCCGGCGAAACGCGTGAGCAGTTCCTGAAACCAGAGATCGCCATCCGCCAATTGATCGATCCGATGACCATCCTTCTTTTCTTTGGCCACAGTGAACAACAGCCTGGCCACAGGGGGCAGATATTCTTTGACATTGGTGACGATCACGGTCTTCACTTTGGTGCGCGCCTGGATCGATTTGATCAGCGGGTAGAACAGACTGAGGGTGATCACGATCTGAGCATCGCAGTCGTTGATCTGAAACTGCATCTTTTCCGCTGGATAGGTCGGGTTGGTCGCAGCGACGACCCCACCTGCTTTCAAGATCGCGTAATAACTGATGACGAACGCCGCAGTATTCGGCATCACCAGAGCGACGCGATCGCCTTTCTTGACGCCCAGACTGATCAGGGCGGACGCCAGCGCGTCAGAGGCTTCGTCCAACTCCCTGTAAGTGATGTTCGCGCTGATGCGCCCCAGAACGGGGACGCGCGCACTGGTGATCAGCGCCGGTTTATCGCCGTGTTTCCCGGCGGCATCGCGCAGAAACTGATAGAGAGGCACTTCAGGATACGGTTTGCAGGAGGCGGGAACACCCGGATCATACTTTTTTAGCCAGGGCTTTTCGGAATAGGAAGTCATCTAATCGCCTCTTTCTATCGATAAGCATTACAGCATTTCTTAAGTTTGAAGTATAGGGAGTGCGGTTCAGTTCGTCAACGAGGTGCGTCGTTGGGGTGGTAAACATCTCCTCAGCGCGGGGCGAGCCTGCCTGAGGACAGCATTTCATATGGGGTTAAAAAATGCTATCAGAACTAAGTTTAGTCGAAGGTTTCAGGTGTTGAACTGCGATCAAGGAGCGGCCCATTGACGCCAGGTATCCGGAAGGGTAGTCACACGTCCAGCGCGCGTGATGCAGATATGTTTGGTCATCCCGGAGACGAGCAGTTCCCGTGTTTCGGTATCGATAACTTCGTATGCGAACGTCAAACCACGGCTTTTCAACTCAGCGATCCAGGTGAGTACAGAGATTTTTTGCGCGTAGACGGCGGACTTCAGGTATCGAACGCTGACCTCGGTTACCGTGAGGTAGTAACCGCTGCGTTCAAATTCAGCGTAGTCATGCCCACGCTGACGCGAGTAACTGCTGCGGCCTTCTTCAAAATAGGCGAGGTAATTTGAGTGATGGACGATGCCCATAGCATCCGTTTCGACATAACGCACGTGGAAACTGGTCTCACAAACATACACGCCCTGCGGAGGCACGGTCATTTCTCCCTGAGTCGATGGTAAAGCGTTTCAGCGCACTGAGGTGCAGCTCATTTACGGTGACGGTATTCCAGTTCGCTGAAGACGTCGCTCAGCGTGATATCGAGATCGGCCATCAGCACCATCAGGTGGTAAAGCAAGTCGCACATTTCTTCGACCTGACGCTGTTTAGACTGACTGAGCGCGGCTACGACGACTTCCACCGCCTCCTCGCCCACTTTCTGAGCGACCCGTGACCGACCTTCATCGAGCAGCCGGTTGGTGTAACTTCCCGGGCGCGGATGAAGTTTGCGATCGACTACCGTAGCATAAAGCTCATCGAGGATATCGGTCATGGTTTCGTCTCCAGGTTGCGAAAAAAGCAGCTTGTCGCGCCGGTATGACAGGCCGGGCCGAGCGGATCTACGAGCACCAGCAGCGCATCGCCATCGCAGTCAACCCGGATTTCGCGAACGATCTGATAATTACCGGATGTTTCCCCTTTGTGCCATAGAGTGGCGCGGCTGCGACTCCAGAATACAGTTTGCCCTGTAGCCAGCGTCTGTTGAAGCGCTTCGGCGTTCATGTAGGCCAGGGTCAAAACGGCAAGGGTCGTCGCATCCTGAACGATGACGGGGATCAGGCCGCTGCTGTCCCATTTCAGGCGATCGAACGACACGTCACTGATCATCATTAAGGTGCACTCCACCCGTGCATCCGCACATTCACGCTGCGCTCGGAAAGATATGCCTTGAGCGTTTGGATGCGGAGTTCGTTGAAATGAAACAGCGAAGCGGCCAGTGCAGCATCCGCTTTCCCCTCGGTCAGCGCATCGTAAAAATCGGCTGGCGCTCCCGCACCCCCGGAGGCGATGACCGGGATCGAGACAGCCTCAGCGATGGTGCGCGTCAGCGCCAGGTCATAGCCCGATTTTGTGCCATCACGATCCATGCTGGTGAGCAGGATTTCGCCTGCGCCGCGCGCCTCCACAGTCTGCGCCCATTCAACGGCATCCAGCCCGGTGGCTACCCGACCGCCGTTGATGAACACCTCCCAGTGGCCGTCGACCCATTTCGGATCGATAGCGACGACGATGCACTGGCTGCCGAATGCCCACGCCCCCTGGCTGATCAGATCGGGATTGCGCACCGCGGCGGAGTTGATCGATACCTTGTCGGCCCCGGCCAGAAGGGTCGAGCGGATATCGTCAATGGTGCGGATCCCCCCGCCAACGCAGAAGGGGATGAAGATCGAGTCCGCCACCCGCCTGACCATATCCAGCATGGTTCCCCGGTTTTCATGTGAAGCGGTGATATCCAGAAAGACCAGCTCATCAGCGCCTTCCCGGTCGTAAATCTGCGCCTGTTCCACGGGGTCGCCCGCATCGCGCAGATCGACGAAATTGATCCCTTTCACCACTCGCCCGTCAAGCACATCGAGGCAGGGGATAATCCGTTTGGCAAGCATGATCAGGCTGTTCCCTCACTGGCGATCATCAATGCATCCGGAAGCGCAATTTTTCCTTCGTACAACGCCATACCGATGACTGCTCCGGCGACTTTACCGGACTGACGCAGCAGACGCAGATCGTCGAGGCTGGACACGCCCCCCGAAGCGATCACCTGCAAACCGGTGGTCACGGCCAGTTCGACAGTGGCGGCCACGTTGACGCCCTGCAGGCCGCCATCACGGCGGATATCGGTATACAGGGCATGAATGACCCCCATTTCATGAAACCGCTTACCGAGCGCGACCGGAGTGTGTTCTGTCAGGGCGGCCCAGCCATGGGCGGCTACTTTACCGTCCTTAGCATCCAGTGCGACGCACACCCGATCCGCGGTCAGGCGTTCAACGGCGGTGCGCATCAAGTCTGGTTCGGTCACGGCAGCCGTGCCGAAGACGACTCGGGAGACGCCGCGATCCAGCGCGCGCCGTGCATCCTCCAGCGACCGGATCCCTCCCCCGAACTGAATGGAAACGCCCAGCTCGGCCATTCGAGCGACGGCGGACAGGGTGTCATTGGCGGTCTGAAACGCACCATCGAGATTGACGACGTGCAGCCACTCAGCGCCCAATGCGCGCCAGTGCGCCGCCACCGCCACAGGATCCTCGCTGAAAACGATCTGCTGTTCCGGGTCACCCTCGCGCAGGCGCACCACCCGACCGGCCCGGATATCCACAGCGGGGTAGATGATCATGGCCGAATCTCCAGGAAGTTGCGCAGCAGTGTCAGGCCGGTTTGCTGGCTTTTTTCCGGGTGAAACTGGACGCCGTAGATATGATCGCGCTGGACGCCGGCGGTGAACGAGATCCCGTAGGTCGTTTTCAGCAGGATATCTTCTTCACGTGCAGGTTCACAGTAGTAACTGTGGACAAAATAGGCGTATGCATTCGGCTGGATATCGGCCAGCAGGCGCGACTCACGGGTCGGGTCGATCTGATTCCAGCCCATATGCGGCACTTTGAGCGGGAATTTCTGCGGAAAGCGGATGACTTTGCCGGGCAGCAAACCTAGGCCTTCATGGTGTCCCATTTCTTCGCTGTATTCGAACAAAAACTGCATGCCGAGACAGATACCGAGATAGGGGACACCAGCGCGAACAGCCTGTCGGATCGGCTCGATCAAACCCTGTTCATGCAGCTTCTGCATCCCCGCGCCGAACGCCCCCACACCGGGCAGGATGATTTTATCTGCACCGTGCAGATCCGCGGGCGAACGCACCAGGCGGAGCGAGTCAGCGCCCAGATGATGAAGCGCATGAAGGACACTGCGAAGGTTGCCAGCACCGTAGTCAATGACCGCCAGCATAGCATCTCCAGAAATAAAAAGCCCCGCAGTGCGGGGGTGGGCCGGTTCACCATCACTGATCAGCAGCGCAGATGCGATCAGCTACCCGCTAGGGATATGCCGCATGACCGAGGCCGTGATGGGGGTGGAACGAAGCGTAAGCAAACATAACTGAAGTATAGAAAGTCAACGGGCAATTGTCAAACCGGCACTGAAGACTACAATACCGACCGGTGCAGTCATAAAAAGCAGTCCGGTTGGCGGGCTGTATCCTGTGATGATACAGATAGACAAGGAAACGTATGCAGCAGTTGATCGTTGAGGGCGGCGTTCCCCTGCGCGGTGAAATGAGACCTGGCGGCAATAAGAATGCCGCGCTGAAGATGATCCCCGCCTGTTTACTCACTGATGAACCGGTCATACTGCACAATGTGCCCGACATTCTCGATGTGCAGGTGATGAATGAGATCATGCGCTCACTGGGAGCCGATGTCTCCTGGATCGCAGAGCGCACCCTGCGCATCCATGCCCAGGTGATCGCGACAACGACGATCGAGGCCCGGCTGGCATCCCGACTGCGGGCCAGCATTGTCGTCGCCGGCCCACTGCTAGGGCGCGCCGGGCGGGTCGAGCTGCCACTGCCAGGGGGTGATGCTATCGGCGAGCGCCGCCTGGATATGCACGTGCTGGCGCTGCGCAAACTGGGAGCGGCGATCCAGTATGACGGCGGCAGGTTCATCATGGAAGCGGAACGCCTGCAGGGAGCGGATATTCTGCTGACGGAAGCCAGCGTCACCGCGACGGAGAATGCGATCATGGCAGCGGTGCTGGCGAAGGGGACAACGGTCATCCGCAATGCCGCTAGCGAGCCGCATGTGCAGGATCTCTGTCTGCTGCTGAATGCACTGGGCGCGCGGATCGACGGAATCGGCTCCAATCGTATCGTCATCGAGGGGGTGGATCGACTGCATGGTGGGGAAGGGCGGGTTGGCGCCGATTTTATGGAAGTCGGCAGTTACATCGGAGCAGCAGTGGTGACCGGCGGTGAGATCACCATTCGCGAAGCCGATCCGCAGCACCTCGATATGATCCAACTGACGTTTGAGCGGCTGGGGGTGCACTGGCAAACGAACGGCGCCGATATCATCGTCCCATCGAGTCAGAGACTGGCGATCGTCCCGGACCTGGGCAACCGCATCCCGGTCATCAAAGCGCAACCGTGGCCCGCTTTCCCCCCTGATCTGATGTCGATTGCGCTCGTCATCGCCACACAGAGCGCAGGAGCCGTATTGTTTCACGACTGGATGTACGAGAGCCGCTTCTTCTTCACGGACAAGCTTGCCCGGATGGGCGCGCGGATCACGCTGTGCGATCCGCATCGCGTCCTCGTTCAGGGGCCAACCGCCCTGCACGGGGACACCTCGATCTCAAGCCCCGATATCCGCGCGGGCATGGCGCTTCTGCTGGCGGCACTGGCCGCACGGGGCACAACGATCATCTCGAATGTCCAGCAGATCGACAAGGGTTACGAGCGAGTCGAACAAAAACTGACCGCGCTGGGCGCGCGCATCACCCGCGTTGAGACTCAGGAAGGCCCCGCAGCGCTCCCCTGACTGAGCGTGAAACGCGGGCCGGCCACGCGAACATCGCCCTGACGCCGGGTCCAGCCGATGCTGTCCAGATATTCGAGCAGGGCAATGGCATATTTTCGCGAGGTTTGCAGTTGGTCGCGAACCTGGGCGGCGCTGACGCTGCCCTGCTCATGAATGACCCGCGCGATCTGCTGCATGAGAGAGTCGTATGCTGCGCGCGTGAAGACGAGATCCGGTGGAACGCGCACCAGATCGCCCAGGTCGATCAGGGCATAGATCAGTTCCTGATCATACCGCTCGATCAGCTCATCGAGCGATGGGGGGGCGAAGGGATTGCGCCCGACCCATTCCAGTACCTGTTCACGCTGCTGCTGCTGAGTTGGCGAGAACGTTACGCCATGATCGCTCAGGCGGACGACGCTGCCTTCCTGGATCAACCGCTCCGCAGCATTCAGGAGAAACTGCAGGGTGTCGGCTTTCAATTTCAACCGGCTGCGCAGCTCTTCCCGCGGCATGCCGGTGCGGAGCGGAAACGCTCGATGGTACTGCCTGAGCTGCTCTTCGATCGATTGCAGTCCTGCATCAACCTTTCCCGCAGACCAGATCAGCGTTTCATGACCTTTCACCTGAGCGATCAGCCAGCCGCGGTTCAACGCATCCGTCAGCCGTGACTCAAACTCATCATTCGGGAGGCCGCTGCGGCGCTGAAGTTCATGTCGTGAGATCGGATCGCGGGTTTCGGCGAGGAGCGGTAACTGCCGGGCGGTACGCCGACCTTCATTGTACTGGATCAAATCGGTGATGACGGCCCGATCGCCGCGCTTCCATTTGCGGCGCGGCTGCACGCGGACTATCGTACCTCCGCCGATCGTCTGGGCCGGTGATGGGCGCCGCAGGATGAAAGGATCGCCGTCCAATACCGCAATCGGGCGATCCAGTTGAAGCTGCACCCATGTTTCGGCACCGGGCGTAACCACTTCGGTTTCGAGCAGACGGATGTGCGCCATCGTCTCAGCAGTTCCTGTAAAAACTTTGACGAGGGCATTGTGTTTCAATTCAAACCCGGCATCCGGAAGATGACGGTAACGCGCATCGACCAGCCAGGTAGGTTCGATCAGCCCCGGCGGTGCAGCCACGTCACCGCGCTTCACCTGGCTGCGCTCGATGCCGCTCAGGTTAAGCGCGACGCGGCTTCCGGGCAGGGCGCGTTCAACGGCCTCTTCATATGCCTGAATCCCGCGCACTCGTGCCGTGAGCCGGGCCGGCAGAATTTCCAGCATGTCCCCGACCTGAACAGGCCCCCCGCGCAGCGTTCCCGTCACGATCGTCCCGAAGCCGGTCATGCTGAAGACCCGATCGATCGGCAGGCGTGGCAGTCCCATCTGGAACAGGCCTGAACCGGTGTCGGACAGCGCCTCCAACCGCTCATCCAGTGTCCGCATGAGCTGATCGATCCCCAGACCGGTCAGCGATGAGACGGGGACGATAGGCGCTCCGGCCAGATGCGACTCGTCGAGGAGCGCCGTGATATCAGCCTGAATCAACGCGAGCCATTCCGGATCCGAGGCTGCATCGACTTTGGTCAGCGCGACGATCGCGTGATGAATGCCGAGAAGGTCGAGAATGGCGAGGTGTTCGCGCGTTTGCGGCATTGGGCCTTCATCCGCCGCGATGACCAGCAGGGCCAGATCGACTCCGCCGATGCCGGCCAGCATATTTTCGATGAAGTCGCGATGCCCGGGCACATCGACGATCCCGACGCGACCTGACCGTGGCAGGTCGAACCAGGCAAAGCCCAGGTCGATCGTCATCTGACGCGCTTTTTCTTCAGCCAGCCGGTCGGGGTCGATTCCCGTCAGCCGTTTCACCAGTGTCGATTTACCGTGATCGACATGGCCCGCAGTACCGATAACACGCATGAAGATTACCGTTTACCCCGTTCCGCCGCTGTCACTGCCGCTGAGAGGCGATAATGGCGTAGGAGTTGAAGGAGCAGCAGGCGGAGGCACGGCGGGCAAAGTCGAAGTGGTCGTCTTCAACGCAGCCGGGGGCGCCGTCAGCGGTGAGGGGGTGACGCCAGCGCCGCTGGGAGATGCTGTGGACGGAGTCGATGTCCCGTTTTTGGTTTGCGGGGCGGGTGAAGCAGGCATCCCTTTATCGTACTCCAGCAGGAGCGCCTGGTAGCGTTCCCGGTAAAGCTGCGCGCGGTCGCGCTCAAGCTGCCACAAACGCTGGATGGCATCGAATGCGGCTGGCAGCGATTCCTCGAGCTGCGTCAGGCGGGCGGTGAAGCGTTCAAAGTCTCGGTCGTGCTGCCGCCAGACCTCATCAGTATTCAGGGTGAACTGTTTCCAGCGCTTCTGTTCCTCACCCCGGTAATCATTCCATTCCTGGCGGAAGCGTTCTTCGCTGAGGCGCTGCATTTCGGCGACTTCGTTGATGCGACGCTCCAGACGTTCACCGATGCGCTCAAAATCATCGATGATCTTCTTCATCTCCCGATACGCTTCGGCCCAGGTCTCAAAGCGCTCGATATTGCGCTGCATCTGCGCTTCCTGTTCGGCAAATTTGCTCAGCAGTTCCTGAACCTGCCCCTCGCGCTGCTGCTCGGTCAGAGTCTGCTGATCGATGAACTGCTGAATCTGCTCACGGCGATCGCGGTCGGTATTCAGGATATCGTTGACGCGGCGCTCGTTGCGCAGGGCGAGATCCTCGATCAGGGTGATCTTGGGTTTCAGGCTGTCAACAGCGCGGCGCACTTCCGGGATCTCGGACTCAAGTTCAGACAGCCGACGAGAGTCCGTGCGCCGCTGTTCCTCGATCTGGACGATCCGGCGCTCCGGATCTTCCAGGCGCTTGAACAGATCGTCAACGCGCTGCTGGAGCGTGTTCACCAGCGTCAACAACCGATCTTTTTCGGATGAAATAGCCGGGAGCTCGGTCGTTGTGCGCTCGATCCGCCCGTATTTCTCACTCAGCTCTCGGATCTGGCGCATTTGCAGTTCTCGCGCCAGTTCAGCCCGCCGTTCGCTCTCCCGTTCAGCGGTGAGACGCTTGGCTTCCACCGCCTCGATCATCTGCTGCATTTCCCGGCGCATCTGATCGAGTATGTCGAGATCGCGGTTGGGCGGTGTGACCTGACTGCTGAGCAGCGTTTGATCGGACTCGACGGAGGCAACTCGACGGGTCAGCGCATCGATCACATCCTGCTGCTGCGCCAGGCGTTCCTGCAGCGCGGCGATCGTGAGTCGATCCTGCCGCCGCTGTTCATCGAGCCACTCGATCATGCGCACAGTTTGTTGAGTGTCCATAGGAAGGGTATCTCCAGCATTTCTTTCAAGTGAAATGCATCCAGTTCCGACGTAAGATGAACATACTGACAGTCAAGTTCCCCATAAAATGGGATGAGGAATCGACTGCAATCGACGCCAATCTATGCGATGATTCATTATACACCAACCCGGCGGAGCGGGACTGATCAGACCCGATCCGGGCGGCTCACCATGCTCCGATGGGCTAGCGCAAGTGACGGCCAGCGCCGTAAAGCCAGCGACTGAGGTTGAGACGATGAGATTAGATCGCAGCCAGATCGAACTGCAAGAACAGCAGAGACTGGCGTCATATGCTCAATTGAGCCGAAACAGTCGGGGGCGGATGTACCCGGACACGGAGCCGGGTTATCGAACGGCTTTTCAACGCGATCGCGACCGCATCGTGCACTCAGCGGCATTCCGGCGGTTGGAATACAAAACCCAGGTTTTTGCCAACGATGATGCCGGAGATTACGCGCGCACCCGGTTGACTCACACACTGGAAGTGGCGCAAATCGGGCGGACAATCGCCCGGGCGCTTCAACTGAATGAAGATCTGGTTGAAGCGATCTGCCTGGCGCACGATCTGGGACATCCGCCATTTGGACATGCCGGTGAACGCGCACTCGACTCCGTCACCCGTGAGCATGGCGGCTTTAACCACAATCTGCAAAGTTACCGCGTCGTCACTGAGCTGGAGCAGCGCTATCCCTCCTGGCCGGGATTGAATCTGACGTTTGAAACCCTGTCGGGCATCGCCAACCATGAGACCGATATCGATCTGGCGGGCATCATCGGTCTGGAACCCGGTTTACAGGGTAGCCTGGAGGCGCAGGTCGCCAATATCACCGACGAACTGGCCTATGCAGCGCATGATCTGGATGATGGCCTGAATGCCGGTCTGATCGCCCCGGAACAACTCCAGGAGCTGGAGATCTGGCGTCTGCTGTGCGATCGGTTGAACTGGCAGGGGGGGCGTCTCGATGAGATCATGCGGCATCGTTTCATCCGCGAGCTTGTCGGCCTGCTGGTCGATGATGTGCTGGCGCACGCTGCACATCAGATCGAGCAGGCCCAACCGATGTCCGTTTTCGATGTTCAGCACAGCGATCACAAACTGGTCAGTTACAGCCCTGAAATGGATCGGATGCGCCGCGATCTGAAAGCCTTTTTGTACGAGCACATGTATTTCAGTTATCGCATTGTGCGCATGCAGAAGCGGGCCGAGCGCGTGATCGAGCAGATGTTTATCACGCTCACTGAAGATATCCGTCAGCTTCCGCCCGAGTGGCGCAGGCGAGCGGAAAACGGCGACAGATATCGCACAGTCGCAGATTATATCGCCTGTATGACAGATCGATCGGCTCTGCTAGAATACCAGCGTCTGTTCGATCCCATGATCCGTCTGTGAGCGCAGCAGCGCGTCATTGCAGTCGCAGTCCATGTAACCGCTGCGATCAATCCGCTCAATCTGGAACGAAAAGGAACCGGTCATGAGCAGTGACACCATTCTGAACGGCCGCTACCGTCTGATCGCGCAGCAGGGCAGCGGAGGCATGGCCGTGATCTACAAAGGGATCGATCAGGAACTCGGACGTACTGTGGCGGTGAAAACCCTTCGACCGAGTTTGATCGAGGATCCTTCTTTTCTGGCGCGCTTTCGCAACGAAGCGCGCAGCGTCGCTAACCTGGCACATCCCAATATCGTCACAGTTTACGACGTCGGCAGCGATGGGCGGGCGCACTTCATCGTCATGGAGTTCGTCGAAGGGCAAGACCTGAAAAAGATCATCAAGGCGGAAGCGCCGCTGCCAGTCGATCGCGCCGTCGCTCTCGCGATCCAGATCTGCGCCGGCATCGGCTTTGCGCATCGGGCCGGCCTGGTTCATGCGGACGTCAAACCGCAGAATATCCTCGTCACCCGTGACGATATCGTCAAAGTGACCGATTTCGGTATCGCCCAGGCCTTCACCGACTCAGCGCCGGGTGAGCGGCAGAGCGTCGTGTGGGGCAGTCCGCATTACTTCTCCCCGGAACAGGCCCGTGGGGAGAAACCGACCCCCGCATCCGATGTTTACTCGATCGGAATCGTGCTGTTCGAAATGCTCACCGGGCGGCTGCCTTATTCCGGCCAGAATCAACAGGATCTGGCGCTGGCACACATCCGCGAGGCTGTGCCGAATGTCCGCGATTACGTGCCGACGATTCCCGATGCTCTGGCCCTGATCGTGCAGCGAGCGATGAGTAAGGATCCCATGCAGCGTTACCGCACAGCCGACCAACTCGGCAGTGTGCTGACGGCATTCCGCGATAAAGGGATCATGTCTTCCGGGGCATCCAGGCCAGTTCAGACGATGTCGCAGTCGGTTCCACCGCCTGCTGCACCCGCTAACGCGCCGGGCGTTCCCGCTCAACCGCCCGCTGTAGGTAACAGCGGCTGGCAGCGTATCGACGCCGCTCTTGGGCCGACTGTACAGCCGCGACCGGTCACCGATCCCCTGCCGACCCAACGATTCGATCTCGCGCCGAACCCGCCGGGGGCCGCTGCAGCCCCTCCGTTTCAACAGCCAGTAACTACCGGGGCCAATCCCTACCCGCCGCCGCCCGCCGTTTACCCTCCGTACACACAGCAGCCGCCCTCGATACCCGCGCAGAACCTGTATGCATCGCAGCCCTTCCAACCGCTGACCGATCGCCGCACGCGAGGAAATGCCTCTTTCGGCCAGGTATTCGATCCAGCGACGATCGCCCTCGCCATGCTGGCCTTACTTGCGGTGCTCTGCCTGATCCCGCTGTATATCGCTGTCTTCCAGGCCCGATTCGGGGGATGAGCGCGGCTCACGAGCCTGTCATCGAAGGTACGCTGGCATAGACCTGATAGGTGTCGACCAGAATAAAGGCGGGTTCTTCATCGGCAGCGATGTAGATGCCAACCTGCCCGTCGCTGATATCAGCGTCCGTGATGCGCACTAACTGGCGGTTGTTGACGTAGCCGGTCACGCGGCTGCTGACGATATCCACCGACAGGGTGTTCGGCTGACCACGCAGCCGGATGACTTCATTTCGAGACCACGTTTCTTCCGCTCCTCGCAGCTCGCGCCAGTTTCCGTCCTCAAGCTGCCAGATGCTGTAACGTCCCATGCCATCGATGGCGAACACATGATAATTGCGGGCATCGCGATAACTGAAGATGATGCCAACGGCTGAATTGGGATGACTCTCAGCCGTGATCTGCGCCTCCATCACGATCGAGATATTGCTGAAAGCGGCGCTCCCCTGATAGATTGCGGACTGAGCAGTCTGAGGGGCACTGTTGGCAATACGATACTGGCCATCCGCAATGTCCAGGCTGAACTGCCCAAAATCGCCAACTGGCCAGTGAATGCGTGTGCCGTCACGCTCGCTGAATGTGCTGCGAAAGTACCCTGTGTCCGCCTGTAAGGGGGGGATCTGCTCCGGGCGGGGCGTCGGCGCATTCAGGCTGACCACCGTCGCCTGAGAGGTCGCC
This sequence comes from Anaerolineae bacterium, assembly GCA_034432395.1. GTDB lineage: Bacteria > Chloroflexota > Anaerolineae > Aggregatilineales > Phototrophicaceae > Flexifilum. The sequence goes on along the minus strand of DAOUBU010000076.1, from coordinate 58,701 downwards.
AGCAGCCTGTTGACCGCTTGCTGATTGATCAGAATGGTGACCAGCAGTGTGATGATGATAATGACGATCACGAGCAGAATGCCCGTCGATGTTTGCGGATGCGCCAGCGCCTGCTGAGTCAGGGTTTGCAGCAGCGTGGTCGTCTGTGGGCGTTCATGCGGCTGTCTGGTCGTCTGCGCTGTCCGATTGAGCGGTGTGCTGGATATGCTCCTTGATGGTGTGTTGGTAGAACTGACCGAGACAGCATCCGTCTCTGCGACAATCAGCGTCTGCTCACCCTCAGCGTTTTCGAGCAGCAGATCTCGGAATACCTGATTGAATTCTCTGCGAAATTCGGCTGTATTTTGAAAACGCTCGTCCGGATTTTTCGCCAGCGCGCGATCGAAAAACGAGTCCAGCGTCGGTTGCTGAAGCCCCAGTTTCGTCGCTGCTGACGGGACCGGCTCATTGATATGTTTTAACATGACGACCATGCCATTTTCGTCTGCGTATGGCGGATGTCCCGTCAGCATTTCGTAGACGATGATCCCCAGCGAATACAGATCGCTGCGTCCATCCCCCGCGTCACCACTGGCCTGTTCCGGTGACATGTACGTTGGCGTCCCTGTCGAGACGCCTTCCTGCGTCAAACGGCTGCTGTTCATCAGACGAGCGATGCCGAAGTCGGTCAGCACCGCTTCATCGCGCTCATTGAACAGAATGTTGCCCGGCTTGACATCGCGATGTGCCATACCGCGGTCGTGAGCGTACTCCAGGGCGGAAAGAATATCATTGGTGATCTTCATGATCCGCGCGGTGGGAAGCCGCTGGTTCGATCGCAGGCTGCGTTCCAGAATGACGCGCAGTGAGTCGCCAGGTATCAGGGGCATCACCATGTAATAAGTCGGCGCTCCTGAACCCTCGCTAATGCTGAAATCGTAGATCTGGACGATATTCGGGTGATTGAAACTGGCGACAAATTTGGCCTCCCGTTCAAACCGCTCGCGAAATGAGGGATCATCCGCCAGATGCTCGTGAAGAATTTTGATCGCCACGAAACGCTCAAGCGCTTTATCCCACGCTTTGTACACACGGGCGCTGCCACCTGCGCCGATGCGCTCGCGCAGTTCATATCTATCAGACTTGAAAAACGTCACGTCTGTCATTGGCTGTACTCACGCTGTTATTGGTTGTAGGCATGCGCCATGCTCACGCCTCCGGTGCTATCTGAATTATATCCATGACCGTTATCTTTTTTATCTCATGAGTGTGGTCATCGGTGTGTTTCCCGATGCGATATCGCTATACTCCCCCAATTCCTGATCGTTCTCCCAATGGCGATCCTGCCATAGGATGAAATGTAGTGTTGTGATCGCGGTCAGGACGGAGGAGGGGATATGAATCGGTTCAGGCACCTTGTGTGGACAGCCGCTGTCCTCTCACTGCTGCTGACGATGCCACAATCGTCTTCAGCGCAGCAGCGTACTGTCTTCTGGGAACAGTGGAATACGACGATCTTCGAAGTCAACCCACGCAGCAATTCATTTCGCGTCGTTGAAGAGCAGCGCGTGCGCTTTGAGGGCACATTTCGCTTCGGCACGCGCGATTTTGAGCGGACAACCCTGGAAAATATCACCGATATCGAAATCAAGGTCAACGGACAGATCCTGCAAAATTCATGTTTCGCTCAACAGCGATCATTTTGTCTGACGTCGACGGGAGATTACTATCAGCTCACGTATTATTTCCCTCAGCCCGTGACAAACTCAACGGTGGATATCCGCCTCACCTACACGGTGATCGGTGCGCTGCGCGTTTATCCCGATGGCGATCAGCTCTGGTGGGACGTACTGCCCCAGGATCGATATGGATTCTCGGTGGGTTCCAGTGTCATCACGGTTCAGCTCCCGGATGGGCTGGCCCCTCGTGAGGGCATCGACCCGGTTGTGACGTACGGAACGCCGGCGGATGTGACTGTGAACGGCACGGTTGTCAGGGCATCGGCCCGCGGCGCGATCCCGAGCGGCCAGGAATTCAGTTTGCGCATTCAATACCCCCATACCCCAGAGGCGCGCCAGCCGAACTGGCAGCCTGACTGGGATGCGCAGCGCATTTTCGAAGAAACCGCCGCCCCGTTGATCAACCTGGCCTTGATCGCGCTGTCGCTGGCAGTTGGAGTTGGCGGGGTGGTGTTTGCATTCGTGCAGTATCGAGCGCGAGGGAAGGATCCGGCGATCGGCCCGGTTCCGGAATATCTTTCCGATCCCCCGTCGGATCTGTCTCCAGCCCTGGTCGGCACTTTGCTCGATGAAAAAGCAGACATCCGCGATGTCATGGCGATCATCCTCGACCTGGCTCACCGCGGCTACCTCGTCATGGAGGAAGATAGGGCTGAAGGTCTTTTCGGTATAGGGTACACGAGCAGCTTCACATTCAAGCGAACGGAAAAACCGCTGGACGACCTGAATCGATTTGAAGAGCGGCTCTTGCGCGGGATCTTTCCGCGAAATACGATGCAGCGTTCACTGGAGTCGATGCGCAATGTCTTCTATGTGACGCTGAGCAGCATTCAGCGCGAACTTTACCGCGAGATGGTTCGGCAGGGTTTTTACACAAAAGATCCGGAGACGGTCAGGCAGGGCTGGGTTGGCGGCGGCATCCTGTTGTGTGCGCTGGGCGTGATCGGCGGTTTTCTGCTGTTCGCCGAGATCATCACCCCGCCATCCGGGATTTTTACGCTTGGGCTGCCCCCGATCGCGCTTGTTGTGGTCGGCGCTGCGTTCATCGCTGTCAGCGGGGGGATGCCGGTCAAAACCCGCAAAGGTGCGGAGGAAGCCGCGAAGTGGCGCGCATTTGAGCACTATCTGCGCCATTTAGAGCGCTACGGGGATGTTGCAGCCGCAGCGGATCGCTTCGATGCCTATCTGCCCTATGCAGTTGCTTTCGGGATCAACCGCGAATGGATGGAACGGTTCAGGAACATGCCGGGTGTGGCGCTGCCTCCGTGGTACTATCCCCGTCATCTCGGAGGGCCGTGGGCGCGCGGTTATCGGGCGGGTTCACCGATCCCCGCGGGGCCGATGTCCGGCGAAATCGCCAGAGCCGGAGGGGGAGAATTCTCATTCGATGATCTATCATCCGGGCTGGCATCCGGCCTGGAGTCGCTGTCGCAGGGTTTATCCAATATGCTTGACAGCGCCGCGCGGGTGATGACGAGCCGTCCGCAGCAGTCGTCGAGCGGTTCATGGAGCAGCGGCGGCAGAAGTTTCAGTGGCGGCGGCTTTGGCGGCGGGGGTGGCAGCGGCGGCGGTCGTGCCGGTTTTGGTTGAAGGTTGAAGCGAGGGCAGAGGCATGAAGGGAAATCGCTTGATCGGTTTGATCCTGACCGTAGTGGGTCTCGGTATCGCCCTGATCGCCGGGTTGTGGCTGGCGAGTCAGGTGAGCGCGGAGGCATTGACCACGGGGGGCGCTGTGCTCGGCGCGGGACTGGCTTTCATCCCGGTGGCGGCCCTGGTCGGCTCCGGTCTGTATCTGTACGCCAAAGGAGGTGCGCAGGAGCAGATCGAAAGCCAGATGCATAAACAACGCCGCCTGCTGGATATCGTCAAAAGCCGCGGGCAGGTCAGCGTGAATGATCTGGCCCTGGAGATGGCCATCAGCGTCGATGAAGTGCGCGATCTGGTCCACCAACTGGTCGGGCTTCAGGTCTTCAGTGGGTACATCAACTGGAAGGATGGGATGCTTTACTCCGCTGAAGCAGCCAACCTGCGCGACCTCAAGCAGTGTCGCAATTGCGGAGGGGAAATTGTGCTTGCCGGGAAAGGGGTGATGACGTGCAAGTACTGCGGAACTGAGTACTTTCTCAGTTGAAGCGCATTCATCCAGTAATTTTTCGCTACAATTACAAGTAGCACCTGTCCGCATAGAAAGGCAAAACCATGTCAGACCTGTACGAGCGCATTGTGAGCCAGCGGGGTACGTTTGAACGTGTATTGGGCTGGATACCGGGCTTCAAAGGCTATCTAGACAAGGGCTACCGTCGTGACGCCGATCGAATGATCCGGGACTATGTGGCAGGTGAACTGACAAAATGCGTTGCCCGTCTGGTTGAACTGGAACGGCGGATCCTGGATCTCGACGGCGGCCTGATGCTGATGAGCGATACTAACAGCGTCAAGACCAAGCTGCAAACCTTCCGCGATCGCGTCCAGACCGCCGCACCGGGTTATTCCGGGTTCATGGAGTCGGTCAAGATCGGCCCCGAAGAATTGGAACGGATCTATGCATTCGATGAAGCGCAGATCCGCTTCGCCCATGCGATCAACGAGGGTCTCGATGCGCTCGATGCCGCGATCAGCGCTGGCAGCGGCATCAAAGAGGCGATTCAGCAGTTGGATCGGCTCACGGTTGAAGCGAATGCGGCCTTCTCACTGCGCGATCAGGTCATCACCCAGATCGACAAGGCCCTGGCCACAGGACGACCGGTCGATTACAGCCTGTTCGAACAGGCTGATGACCCGGCGTCATCGAATTGACAACCCCTGCCTCATATCGACGATATCCGTCCACACAGTTCATAGTCCGCTCATACAGGGAGGAAAAAAGGCATGCCCCGCATTATCGATGTAGTTGATCATACCAACGTATCCGATGAGGAACTCGTCTGGCGCGAACCCCAGGCCGGCGGCGGTGACTTCCGGATGGGATCGCAGGTTTTTGTCAATGAAGGGCAGGCCGCGATCTTCGTCCGCAGCGGCGAAGTGCTGGACAAACTGGGGCCGGGGCGCCATACCCTGTCCACAGGCAATCTGCCGATCCTGTCAGGATTGATCGGTCTGGCGACAAACGGTCGAACCCCATTTCCCGCCGATCTGTACTTCGTCAACCTGAAGGATCTGCCTCAGATCGGCTGGGGCACCAATCCGCCGATCGTGATGGAAACGCCGGGCCGCGGGATGGGCGTGGTGCTGCTGATCACACACGGGGTGATCGATATCGGGATCGATGACCCGGTTCGGTTCCTCAAGCAGTACGGGGTAGGGAAACCCGCCGTCTACGTCCGTGATATCAAAGACCGCATTCAGACAATGCTGCTGGGCGAGATCGCCGAACTGCTCACCAAATCAGGCGCGCAGAGCATTCCAGAAGCGAACAAGCTGTTGAGCGATCTCGAAGGCGCGATGCTGGCGCGCATCAATGAAAAGTTTGCGGCGCTCGGCCTGCGCATCAAGGCATTTGAGGCCAACCCATTCCGCGCCAAAGAAGACGTGTCGATGGAAGAGCTGCGCAACTACGTCAGCCTGGATGTGTGGGAGCGGGTGCAGCGGCTGAACATCGCTCAGACGGCGGCGGCCAATCCCGGCACGGGCGGCGCTCTGGCGAGCGCTGGCGTCGGTTTCGGCGTCGGTCAGCAGATCGGCGCGGCCCTGAACCCGGATATGGCCGAAATGCAGCGGCAGATGGCCCAGCAGAATATGATGATGCAGCAGATGATGATGAATATGATGCAGAATCAGGCCGGGGCGGCCGCTTCTGCACCCGCCGTTTCAGCACCTTCCGCTGCACCGGCGAGCCAGCCGCAGACCCGCGCCCAGGTTCAGGCGCTGCTCGATCAGCTCGATGCCCAGCTCGCCTCCGGGCAGTTGAGCGAGGCAGCATACAACAGGCTGGTCGAAAAATGGACTGCCCGCCTGAACGAACTGCCTGAGTAGATCGACACAGCCGGAAAACTTGTTCATGAGGGGAAGCCGCTGTCTTCCCCTTTTTCTTTGGCTCTACGGAGACAGGGTCAATTCAGCAATGCGAATGAAATCATGATCGCTGTCGGTCATGACCCGTTCATTGCTGTCCGGATTGTACAGCCCCAGCAGCAGTTGGTAGCGCCCCGGTGGGAGGTCATGGACATCGATCGCGTAAACATCCATGAAAGCGCTTCCCGGCAGCCAGGTCTCTGTGTTCAGGCCGCCATCCGCGGGGAATTGATCATCCTGAGCGAGGGGAGGGCGATCCGGCGGGGCAGGGTAGGGCAGCAGGTGGACGAAAACTTTCAACGCAGCGGATGTACGTCCGAGCACATCCCAGGTCGCCAGCACGATCAATCGGCCATCCGGCAGCGGGCCGAGCGTTCGAACTGACCGAACAGAGGCGATCTCTGGAAATGTCCCCAGTGGGGCGATGCCGTCCCTGCCGCCCGGCTCTGGATTGCGCACCCAGTATTCAGCCCGCATGCCCTCGATCGACGCGCTCAGGGCAAGCAGACGATTTGCGCGCAGCCAGGTATCGACAGTCTCGCGATTGGGCCAGTCCGCAGGCGGATTGGCGACGCGCCACAGATCGCCGTCCAGCCGCGTCAGTTCCTGGGTGATTTCAAGGTCGGACTGACGCGGATTCGCCGGAAGACGGACGAAGGGCGTGCGCAGCCCATACTCCCCGTGATAAAACGCAAATGCTTCATCAGCGGATGTGTTGATGATCTGATCTTCGGCTGATGCGGTATCCGCCAGAAAAGCCAGGAGCGCTCTCCAATCAGGGCTTTTGGCGTAATCATCCGAAAAATAATAGTGGATCAGGGACGTCAAAAAGAGAAGCAGGACGAGAGGCAAAAAAATGGGAAGCAGACGCCGAAGCGTCGTCAGCAGTACCGCGATCGATAGATACAGGATGAGCGATACAGAAAGCACATAGCGAGGGACAAAAACATTCAAGTAAAAAGACACGATCGAGATCCCGCTCAGCGGCACCAGGATCAGCAGCAGCAGCAGGAAAAACCTGGGACGATCCGTTGCAGCGAACAGGGCTTTGTAGATCAGTATCGCCAGCGTGACGAGGAGGATGACGAGAATCCCGTTGAGCCAATTCGGAGTGAAGGTCTCCCCGAACGTTAAAACGGGCAGGAACCAGTCGAACACCCGGCCTAACTCGAAGCCTCCCGCAGTCCCTCCATAGCCGCTGCCAACCAGCAGACGTTCCTGCAGATACCACGCGGATAAACCGAGGCCGAGGAGCAGTTGGGCGGAGAACCAGCGCACGAGCAGCCGTCGGTCAGACAAGAAAGTGAAGATCACAAATAGATTCAGCGCAGCGATGGTGAATAATTCGAGATAGTACAGATATCCGGAGATCCATGCGGCGATCAGAAACGATACCCAGTCAACCGGGCGATCGCGGCGTGCGTGCGCACGTTCGACCGCCCGAAGCGCTAACCAGAGAGAGAGCGCATTGAAGGTGCTCCAGAGCGCATAATTTCGCGCATCCTGGGCGTGCCAGATCTGCGTTGGGCTGATCGCCCAGAATAGAGCGGCCAGCAGACCGATGCGGTATCCAAATAAACGCTTGCCGAGAACAAAAGCGGCAGGGACGCCGATCGTGTTGATCAACGCCGGCAGGAAGCGGACGACAAACTCACTGTCCCCGATGAGCTGGCCCCAGGCCCAGAAAGAAAAATAGGCCAGAGGCGGCTGAGGATCGACGGTGGCGATCTCCTGAAGCGTGTGACTCAAAGGTTCCCGGATCCAGTGGATGACGGTAAACGCTTCGTCACCGCGCAGAGGCACTGTATTGATACTGTAAACCCGGAATGCGAAGCCGAGCAGGGTCAGACAGCCAACGAACCAGCTCACCCGTACCGATGCAGATAATGTCTTCAATTCACCGTCGCATCCTCAAATGCTGCGATCTGCTCTGGAGTCAACGTGGGGCCAGTTCTGGGCAAATTCTTGAGATAGTTTTTCAGACTCAGCGCCCGTTTGGGATCGGCATGCACGATGGGGATAGACGACTCGGTCACCTCGATATCGGCGCGTGGATCGAAAAACAGGATGACCGGCTGCACCGGCACATCCGGCGCGATCGCGCTGAGCAATCCCTGAACATGCGCGGCGGCTTTTTCAGCATCACGGTGCGGATTGCCGATCTGATCGAGCCGGAGGAAACTCAGCAGTTTGGCCAGGAAGTTTTTGTGGGTGATCCACTGTGTGCCATCGAAGGAATAACGGCCATCCTGGAAGCGAGTCACGATCGCGAACACCCCCTGAGGAGCGATCAGGACGTGCCGGGCCGGGAGATGAAAGTAATTGTAGAGAACGGCCTTGCTTCCTACCCCTTTCAGGCCTTCCTGAATCGCTGTTTCCGGGCGGGGCAGGCGCACCCATAAATTCGTCATCCGCACGGACATGATCGTCGCGCCGTAAGCCAGGGGGAGAACCAGCAGCGACAGCACGAAGCTCAATCCAGCCGTATCTGGCGATGCCGCCGGCGCATTGATGACGAAAAGGCCGAGAAGCAGAATGCCAAAACTGACGAAGAACATCCATTGGGCAGTACGCCGATTGCGTCGAATCAGCGCTTCATTGGTGACAACACGCATGGATTTGACTTTCTCGGAAGACGGAAGGCCGATCCCGTTACCCTGAAGGCGTAAATACGGATAAATTACCGCCGCTGCGGATCTCCGCGCACACTGCATCCCCATAACGCTGGGTCGGCAAAATCCGCCACTGACGCGGCGCACCGGACGCCAGGCCGATCACGGCGCTGCCAAGAATGGCCGGGTCGGGCCGGACACAATGGGTGACCGCCGCCGACAGGCGCGACGTCATGACGAAACCGCCGCGTTGAAAGATCGTCACATCGTACAGCGGCCCCTGTCGGATGAACCCGACAGGGCTGGCTGGAGCGAGCCAGGAGGTTGTTTCCGTGCACACGAAGTCAAACGCATCGCGGAGGGTGATCTGTTCGTCAGCAGTATCGTAAGACAGACCGGCACAGAGTGGGTACGGGGACATCACCCCCAGATCGGCTGCGCCGCCCTGAAGCTGGACGGCTGCGGTTGCCCCCGGTGCAACAACAGCTCCAGCCGCCGGCGTGATTTCGGCGGTGATCCGCGCCCGACCGCGCATGTTGATGTTCACCGGCGCGCTGCCATCCGCCGGGCCGAGCACCGCCGCCGATGCCAGGTTCGCCAGGTCGAATGTCGAATTCGGCGTCCATGCCCAGTAGGTGAGCACGGAAGTGCCCGAACTATCGCCGATGAAGCGAAAATCGACCGGGAGATAGAAACCGATCCAGACAGCGGGGGCAGTCACCGTGACGGGGGGATTGAAGGTCGCCGTGAACGTGCCCGGTGAAGTGATATCGACTGTGGTTCTTCCCGCCAGCGCCGCATCAACCGGTGACCCACCGTTCGCATCCTGATAGATCACGACGTCGATGGACTGCCCCGGAACGGGGCGTTCAACGGCGAGGCTGACCCGATCAACAGCCGCGGGCAGACCGACACCCAGTGCGGACAGATCAAACCCGTTCATGACCAGGGAACGTTCGCCGGTGATAAACCAGGTCTGATTCGGTGAGTCCGTGTTGATCGAGATGGTTCGCTCTCCAGCCGATACCTGTCCCACAGTGGTGAGCACCGCAAGGATGAAACCGATGAGCAGCACGGGCTTAACAACCATCTCAGCATCCTGTTTCCTAGTACCTGCCATGCTTCGGTATTGTAGGGGGTAGAATGACGCTGTCAAGCATCCGCCTGTCAGGCGTCGGCTGCAAAGGCTTTGTGACGGTCTCCACAAGCGCTATAATGCGGAGCGTCATTCGATGGATGAACTGGACAATACAGCAGCATGACTTCCGAAATCATCCTGGTCGGCGTTATCCTGATCCTCGGACTGGGCGCATACTGGTCGATGGTCATCTTCCCGCGTCAGCGCGACTTTCAGAAACGTCAGCGCTATCTCACCGATTTAAAACCCGGCGATGAGATGATCACCTACGGCGGCATTATTGGGCGGGTGCAGGAGATCAGGTACGACGAAGGCATCGCTTTCGTCGAGATCGCCGATGGGATCGTGGTCAGGGTGCTGCTGGCGGCCCTCGTCCGTCCTTTCGATCCCGACGAACTGCGCAGTGCGGCGCAGAAAGCCCTGGGCCAGCCAGAAGCGTGACCTCAGCCATCACACTGGAAAAGAGCGGATGAAAACACACCTTCGCTGGTTTGCATTGATCCTCGTGCTCACTCTGTTTTCAGTCTGGGTCGCGCTACCAGACACCACCGGCGTCGAAATCGATCTGAATCAAGATGGTCAGCCGGATTTCAAGCTGTCCGTACAGCAGTCCCTCGGTCTGGATCTGGTCGGTGGTTTACGAGTTCTGCTGGAGGCGGAGCTTCCTCCGGGATCCTTCACGCCTGACGACCTCAGAGAAGCCGCCAACAATGTGGCCCGGCGCGTCAATGCCCTGGGCGTCTCTGAACCCACGGTGCAGACCCAGGGAAGCAGTCGTATCCTGGTCGAACTGCCGGGCGTCACTGACCGTCAGCAGGCGATCGATACGATCCGCCAGACCGCAGCCCTGGAATTCATCAATATGTCCGGCCTCGGTTTTCAACAGGTCGAGCAGCTCATCGGCCAGCGCGTGATCACGGAACAGCAGGTGATCATCCAGCAGCAGCGGGAACAGAACGCACGGGAAGGTGAGACGCTGCCCCCGCTGAGCGGATCCGTCAACCCGCTCACTGGACAGCCCTTTCAGACGGTCATGACCGGCGCAGGCTTACAATCCGCCGCCGCTGCAATTCAGGGGACATCGGATTGGATCATTCAATTTGAGCTGACGCCGGAAGGCGGGGCGATCTTCGGGCCGTACACAGCGGCGCATATCAACGAGCCGCTGGGCATCGTCCTCGATGGCGTGCTTCTGTCCGCCCCGACAATCCGTGCGCGCCTCGATACGGGCGGCATCATCGAGGGGGGATTTACCGAACAGGAAGCACGCCAGCTCGCACTACAGCTTCGTTCCGGCGCGCTGCCGATCCCGCTGCGCGTGGTTTCCTCGGATACGGTGGGCGCATCACTCGGTCAGGAGTCGGTCAGATTGAGCATTCGCGCCGGCATCATCGGTGTGGTAATCGTGCTTCTGTTCCTGATCAGCTACTACCGGCTTCCCGGCACGTCGGCTGCGCTGGCGCTGGTGGTCTTCATTGTGTTGAACTATGCCGTCTTCAAACTGATCCCGGTGACGCTCACCCTTCCTGCGATCACGGGTTTTCTCATCTCCATCGGCACAGCGGTGGACGGCAACATCCTGATCTTCGAGCGCATCAAAGAGGAGCTGCGCGCGGGTAAATCCTTTGATGCCGCGCTGGACGCCGGCTTCGAACGCGCCTGGCACACCATTCGGGACTCCAACTTCTCGACGATCATCATCTGCCTGATCCTGTTCCTCTTTGGCCAGACGCCAGGAGCGAGCATCGTGGCCGGTTTCGCTGTCACCCTGGCGATCGGCCTGGTGATCAACCTGTTCACGGCTGTGGTCGTGACGCGGACGTTCCTGTATCTTTCGGTCGGCGCCACCAAATCTTACATCGAAAAGCGGAAGTGGCTGTTCGGAGTTTAAATCTGGCGGTGTAAAACTGCCCGTAAGGAGTGCTGTAAACGATGTTCAGCCTGGTTCAGAAGCGCCGCTGGTTTTTCCTGCTGTCCGGAAGCGTCATCGCCGTCGGACTCATTATCATGATCTACTCTCTGCTCACCACGGGCAGCCTGTTTCCGTTGAGCAACGACTTCGTCGGGGGCAGCATCTACGAAGTCCGCTTCCGAGAGCCGGGGGCGAGTGAAGCGGCGATCCGCGATGTTTTTGAGCGCTATCAGCAGTCCGATATCACCATTCAGCGCCTCGGCGATCCCGAAGAGCAGCGCTGGTCGATCCGCGCCGGCTTCCAGGAACAGGCTGTGGTTGAGCGCATCATCAGCGATCTGAGCGCGATCGCACCGATCGACATGGACAGTCTGCGCATCGAACAGGTTTCCGAGACCGTCGGCGCGGAGGTGACACGAGCGGCGCTCTTCGCTGTATTACTTTCAACCCTGGTGGTGACCGGTTTCATCGTCATCGCCTTTCGCTCAGTCCCGAAAGCGCTGCGCTACGGCATCTGTGCGATTGTCGCCATGTTCCACGACGTTCTGGTCGTGGCTGGCGTCATGTCTCTGGCCGGGCTGCTGCTGGGTTGGGAAGTCGATGCGCTGTTCCTGACCGCAGTCCTCACAGTCGTCGGTTTCTCCGTTCAGGATACGATCGTGATGTTCGATCGCATCCGGGAAAATATCCCCAAATACCTGGGCGAACCATACGAAACGATCGTCAACCGCAGCATCCTCGAAACCATCCATCGCTCATTTGCGACGCAGCTCAACGCTTTCTTCATCATGATCGCCATTCTGCTCTTCGGTGGCGACTCGATCAAGCAGTTCATTGCCATCCTCTTCATCGGCCTGGTGACGGGGACGTATTCCTCGGTGTTCATCGCCGTGCCGCTGCTGGTCGCCTGGGAAAAGGGTGAAATCCCGTTCATCAGCAAAAAGCATCCTGCCGCCGTGACGACCAGTCCGGCAGGGGAAAACGCAGGCTAAGCCCTCATGCGTGCACTCATATTCGACGGGACCACGCTGCACTACCGTGACGATGTGCCATCCCCGATCCCGGTCGGCGGACAGGCGCTGCTGCGCATCCGCCTGGCGGGGATCTGCAATACCGACCTGGAGATCATCCGCGGCTATGCCGGGTTCACCGGCATACCAGGACACGAGTTCGTCGGGGAAGTCGTCAGCGGGCCGCCTGATCTGATAGGCAAACGGGTCGTCGGTGAAATCAACGTCGTGGATGGCACATGCGATTTCTGCCGCAGAGGCATTCGGTCGCAGTGTCCCTCGCGCTCAACGGTGGGCATCCGCAACCATCCCGGCGCATTCGCAGAGTACCTGGCGCTCGCCAGCGAGAATTTGCATCCCGTTCCTGACTCCGTCACAGATGAAGAGGCCGTGTTCGTCGAACCGCTGGCCGCTGCGCTGCAGGTAGTCGAGCTTGCCCATATCCGCCCCACCGAGCGGGTGGCGGTGATCGGAGCGGGGAAACTGGGGCTGCTGGTGCTTCAGGTGCTGCGCCTGACTGGAGCAGAGGTCACCGCTGTCGTCCGCCACCGCCACCAGGTCGATCTCATCGCACGCTGGGGGATACCGGCGTTTTACCAAAGTGAACTGGAAGCCGAGTCGATGGATGTCGTCGTTGACTGCGCCGGGACTGAGAGCGGTTTCGCCAGCGCGCTCGCGCTGACCCGATCGCGCGGCAGGATCGTGCTGAAGAGCACTTTTGCCGGTCTCGCCTCTGTCGATCTGGCTCAGGTCGTCGTCCGGGAAATCACTCTGATCGGCAGCCGCTGTGGGCCTTTTCCAGCGGCACTGCGCCTGTTACAGGCCAAACTCATCGATACGCAGTCGCTGATCAGCGAACGTTTCCCGTTGTCCCAGGCGGAACTCGCTTTTAAGCGCGCCGCCGAACCCGGTGTGCGCAAGGTGCTGCTCCAGCCGTGAACGCGAACTGAGCGCGCAAAATCGAGCGCTTCACGCAGGAGATACAGCCTGGTTTGAAGCGGGGATGGTAATGTAGAACGTTGACCCGATGCCCGGTTCGCTCTCCAGCCAGATCGCTCCGCCATGCGCTTCGATAATGTGTTTGGCGATGGCCAGCCCCAGCCCGGTGCCCTGCGTAAAGCCGGCTGTATCGGCGGAGCGATAGAATTTCTGGAACATCATTCGCTGGTTGTCTTTCGAAATGCCGTACCCGGTATCCCTGACGGCCAGTTCGACAAAGCGCTCGCGCGATCGCTCAACAACGCGGCTCAGGATGTCCACGCGACCGCGATCGCGGTTGTATTTGATGGCGTTGGTCAGCAGGTTGAGCAGCACCTGTTTCAGCTTCCCGCGATCGCCGATCACCTCATAATTTTCCTGAGCATATTCGATCGTAATACCCCGTTCCGCGGCCTGTGCGGATACGATATCGACGCATTCGCGCACAAGCCGGCCCAGATCGAAATGGGACAGCTCAATGCGCGCTCGCCCGCTTTCCAGACGCGCCAGATCGAGGAAATCGCTCGTCATTCGGATCAACCGCTCGGTTTCCTGCTGCATCGTATCGACGATCTCGTGGTAGCGTTCCGGAGACAGCTCTGAGCGCTTGAGCAGGACGATGCTCGTCTTCAACGCCAGCAGCGGCGTGCGCAGCTCATGCACCATCTCTGCCATGAAGTCGCTCTGCTGAAACAGGCGCGCGTTTTCGATGGCGATCGCCGCCTGGCCGGCCAGCGTGTTCAAGAACTTGATATCTTCATTATCGAAAGCTGCGCCGTTCAATTTGTTGACCGCCTCAAGCGCGCCGATCACGCGATTGTGAGCACGGAGCGGAACAGCCAGCAGATTGCGCGTCCGAAACTCCAGTGTTTCATCCACAGTTCTGAAAAAGCTCGGCTCTCGCGTCACGTCCTCGATGACCCGTGCCTCACCATGAGATACGACCCATCCGGCAATGCTGCCCTCTAACGGCACGACGATCTGCTGCATAGTGGACGGATCCATATTCGATGACTGCTCGAAGCGCAGCTCACCCGTGGCGGGGTCGATCAGCAGGATCGATGCAGCCTCACTATTGGTCAGTTCCATGGCGGCCTGAATGATCCGTTTCAGCAGTGGACGGTGATCGAGTGTCGAATTCAACTGCTGACTGATTTCGATGATCCGTTCATATCTCGCCAGGATCTGATCTGTGAGAATCTCGTCGTTCATCCCAACGCCTCCAGTTGCCGCACGATCTCCGGAAGGATCTGAGCTGCATCACCATGGATAACCACACTGGCGGCATGGTCTAAGGAGGTCGGCTCCATGTTGATCACAACCACGTGAGCGCGATTGCGCAGCGCAAGCAGTGGCAGATCGCTGGCCGGTGCGACTTCCAGTGAAGTTCCGACCACCAGCAGCAGATCCGCATCGCTGACCGCCTGCTGTGCGGCGCGAAAAGCCCGATGGGGCAGTTGTTCCCCGAATAGGATCACATTGGGTTTCAAAACGGCACCACAGTTCTCGCAGTGGGGCAGTTGAGACTGCTCCAGAAAAGCATCCAGCATATCGTCGATCGGATAGACGCGAAAACAATGAATACAGGTCGCTTCACGCAGGTGACCGTGAAGCTCGTGGACAATGCTGTTCCCGGCGCGCTGATGCAGCATATCGATATTCTGCGTCACGATCGCTTTGAGTTTACCCAGCACTTCCAGCCGGCTCAATGCCAGATGGGCCTCGTTAGGGGCCGCAGCCAGGATCGTGCGTGCGAGTGGGCGTACCCAGTCATAAAATGCTGCCGGATTCTGTCGAAATCCGTACAAACTGGCAACCGCGATCGGATCAACCTGGTTCCACAGACCTGAATGTGGACTGCGAAAGTCGGGGATGCCCGATGCGGTGCTGATCCCGGCCCCCGTGAAGGCCACCAGAGCACGAGAGAAACGGATCAATTTGGCGATCTGTGCAATTTCAACGTCTGGCACGATCGACGGCCTTTAACCATCTCAGGGCATATCATTATGGTTACCAGACGTCATGCACCGCCTATGAAGGGGCCAGCGTTCCCGTTTCAGGGTGCTTTGCACGCTGAATGATATCTTCCGCCAGTTTGATCATCTGGCTCGGTGCAATCGCTGTCGGTTGGAAGAGAACGGCTGGCATGCCCGAATGCTGGGACTGGGCCATCAGTTCTGATGCGAGGGAAATGATCGCTCGGATATCGCGCCCCAGCATCTGCTCAATTTCATTCCAACTGGGCGGGGCAGAAGTCGCTGCGCGATTGACGATCACGACATGGAGTGTGCTGTGCTCCGGGCGGTTTGGCTCCAATTCAGCCAGGATTTCACGGGCCATCGTCAGCGTCACTGGCTGCGGATCGGCTGCGAGAACCAGATGGTCGATCTCACGTTGAACGCGCATCAGGGTGGCATTCAGGCCGCTGCCCAGATCGATGACGGTTGGGCGCGCCATCGTGCGCAGCACACGAATGAGCGCGCCGATCGTATCCAGATTGTAGGCGATCTGGGTCTCCTTCGGACGAGCGGACGATGCGAGCACACGCAGCCCGCTGGGGTGCGTCAGCAGCTCCGCTTCAACCGAGGACGGGGTGATATCCTCCGGCTTTTTCAGCAGGACGTTCGCCATGCCGTGGGCGCGTCCCAGTCCCAGGGATAATGCCAGGCTGCCGACCCCCAGACGTAAATCCGCGACAAGCGGATGGTCACCGGCGCTGAGCCGGGCAGCGGCGATGTTGGCCGCCAGCGTCGTCGTCCCGACACCACCTTTGGCACCCAGCACGCCGATCGTCATGCCGCGCTGCTGCGACGACGGTCTTTGAGCGGCGTTACGCGCGAGGATAGCGCGCACACGCGATGCTAATTCAGCGGGATGGGTCGGCTTCGTCAGGTAATCGTCAGCCCCTGCCTCGAAACCGGCGACCTTGTCATCGATCAAGGTTTTGGCGGTGAACATGATGATCGGGATCGCTTTGGTATCCGGATTTTTGCGCAGTCTCCGGCACACCTCATACCCGCTCATGTCAGGCATCATCACATCAAGGATGATGAGATCAGGATGTTCACTGGCAACTTTCTGTAAGGCCTGTGCGCCAGCACTGGCAGCAGCCACATCATAGCCGTTGCGCTGAAGCATCATGACGATCAGCCTGAGGCTGTCGATATCATCGTCAACGACTAGGATTTTTTCGGCCATTCGAATGTCACTTCCGGGGCATAATAGACGAAAAGGCGCATCCCTATTGATCGAAAGAATAGCATGAATAGATGAGCGGTGCAAGCAGGCGCGTTTGATCTATAATGGCCATTCTGCAGCGGTAAATGATGGTAAGGGTGGCAGTAGTGAGCGACAATGAGGCGATCGTCCTGCAGGAACTAACAGAGTGCATCTCCCTGTGGCGCCATCTCGCGCGCAGCGTTCCACAACCCGATCAGATCCAGCAGGCGCTGCAGACGAGCATGCGTTATATGAGCCTCCACTACGCCTCCTTGACCCTCTACGTCGATCCTCACTGGTCGGTAAGCTGTGGGGAGGTCCCGGATAGTCCCGTTGTTGAGCGGGATGTCACCATTGAACAAACCTGTGCAGGCAAACTCATCATTGCATCGAGCGCCAGTGCCGCGGTGGTGCAGGCCAGGGCCGCTTTCCTGGCCGAATGTATTGCAACTGCTGCTGCACTGGTGAAACAGGCGCGCGATCACGATCGGCTTCAGGAACGGCTGGCGGCTCTCAATCGCAACCAGAACGAGTTCATCCGGATCGTCTCGCACGATCTCCGCTCTCCGCTGACGAGTATGCGCGGTTATGCGGAAATGCTGGAACTGGGCGTTGGGGGCGAACTGAATGAACGTCAGCGCCAGTTCACTGAAAAGATCACAGCCGGCATTCTGTCGATGACATCGATCGTTGAGAATATTCAGGATGCCGGGCGCTTCGACCCGGAAACGGGTTTTTATGAGACTTCACGCGATGCCGTGGACGTCGGAGAAGTGGTCGGGCGCGTAGTCCACAATCAATTGATACCGGCGGAAAAAGAAGATCTGTCCATCAGCATCTGGATCGCCGATGATCTGCCCATCATCAACGCGGACGTGAACATGCTCGAACGCGCTGTCACAAACCTGGTTGACAACGCCATCAAATACACGCCAAACGGAGGCGCGATCACCATCAGCGTGAGCCGCATCGTCGATGAGCAGCATGGCGATCACGTGCGTATCAGCGTGCAGGATAATGGTCTTGGCATCAGTGAAGAAGATCAGCAGAAATTGTTCCAACGCCATGTCAGGCTTGCGCGCCGGGATCAGAAACAGATCAAAGGCACGGGACTGGGATTGTTCATCGTGCGCAGCGTCGCACAGCGCCATGGCGGGGATGCCTGGGTGGAGAGCGAACCGGGGAAGGGGAGTACTTTTCACATCAGCATCCCCCTGACAGGCCTCAATCTGCTGGGAAGTCCTCGATCCGATCAACACGAAAAACCCTGAAGCCCGTATGAGCATTCGTGTTCTACCCGAAGCAGTCGTAGCCCAGATCGCCGCCGGAGAAGTCGTCGAGCGCCCAGCCTCCGTCGTCAAAGAACTGGTTGAGAATGCTCTGGATGCCGGTTCGCGATACATCCACGTCGCCATTGAGGGAGACGGACGGCGGCGCATTCAGGTTGCCGATGATGGCTCCGGGATTCGCGCTGACGAAGTGGACACGGCCTTTGCCCGCCATGCGACCAGCAAACTGTTCAGCGCCGATGATCTGTATAACATTCGCACGCTCGGTTTCCGCGGTGAGGCACTGGCCAGTATCGCTTCCGTCAGCATCATCGAAATGACGACGCGCTCGGAACAGGATGTCAGCGGAACCCATGTCCGCCTTGAAGCCGGGCAGATCGTCCGTCGTCGTCAAGTCGGTGCTCCGCGGGGCACTGTGCTGAGTGTTGAAAGCCTGTTCTTCAACACGCCGGCTCGTCTCAAATTCCTGAAATCTGAGGCGACAGAAAAGCGTTTAATCGCCAACGTCATCACGCGCTATGCGATGGCCTATCCCGCTGTCCGCTTCACCCTGGAGCAGGACGGGCGCGAGATCTTCCGCACGAACGGCACCGGAAATCTGCTCGATGTGATCGGCGCGTCGATGGGACTCGATCATCTGAAAAATATGCTCGAAGTTGAGGATGTCTACGAAACGATCCGCGTCAGCGGATACACCTCCGTGCCGAGCTTCAACCGCACTGATCGCAGTCGAATCACCCTGTTCGTCAATGGACGCTGGGTGCAGGATTCCAGTCTGGCGTTTGCGGTCACCCAGGCATATCACACACTGCTGATGACGGGCCGCTATCCGATCGCCGTGCTCATGATCGACGTGCCGCCTCACGACGTCGATGTCAACGTTCATCCCACAAAAGCGGAAGTGAGGTTCCGCCAGAGCGATCTCGTCTTTTCAGCCGTTCAGCGCGCTGTCCGTCGAGCGGTCATCGCCAACGCTCAGTTTCCCGCAGTTCGCTCCAGCCTCGGCCAGGGGGCCGGACGGGGCGATGCAGTCTGGCCCGCCGAGGCGGCGGCGCAGTATCATCTCAACCTCGACCTCGCCGCCCCCGGCCAGCATGCACGCCATCAAGTCAAGCGCGATGATGCTGTTATCGATCCCGATCCGGCATGGACAGCCGATCCCCACGCCATACCGGAAGGCCCAGAAGGGCCAGCCGCGCCGCGAACGCTGCCCGTCCTGCGCGTCGTCGGGCAGATCGCCGCCAGCTATATTGTCGCTGAAGGGCCTGCCGGGATGTACCTGATCGATCAGCATGCTGCTCATGAGCGCGTGTTGTATGAGCAGTTCATGGCCGATCATGCGCGCTCCGGCGTTGTCTCGCAGTATGCACTGGCCGCGCAGACCGTACAGGTAGCACCAGAAGAAGCGCAGGTGTTGGAGAGTCATCTGCCGGTGCTGCGCGATCTCGGTTTTGAGATCGAACCTTTCGGCCCCAATGTGTTCATCATCCGCAGCGTTCCGGCCCTGCTGGCCGATCAGGATCCCGTGGAGACGATCGCGGCGATCGTTGACGATCTTGAGCAGGGGCTGACGCCCGGTCAGCGCGCAGTTGAGGAGCGCATCATCCTTCGCGTGTGCAAACAGGCCGCCGTCAAAGCTGGGCAGATCCTCAGCCATGAGCAAATGCAGAGTCTGATCCGGCAGTTGGAACGCTGCCGTTCACCGCTCACCTGTCCGCATGGCAGGCCGACTCTGATCCAGATGACCGCGGAGCAGCTCGCCCGAGAATTTGGCCGCACCCACTGACAGACTGTCCCTACCGACTCTGCCAGATGAATTCACGCCAATTTCCTTCCGGGCCATCGAAGCGATAGACGCCGGGGTCGGCAGTAGCAGCCCCCACACTCACGCGCCAGCGCATCAGGTGGGGCTGACCGTCTGACGGTATCAAATCCTCAGGCAGCTCATATGAGGTCGCGCGCGTCACCCCCAGATACGCCGCTCCGGTAACAGTGTCCTCGATCTGAACGATATACACCTGTTCCGGGCGTAAGACACCGGCACTCAACCACTGGAGCTGAAAAGTCCGCGCGGAGGCGCTGGCTCCGGCTGGCGGAAAGATCAGGATCGGCGGGGCGAACGTCGGCGTCGGCGTGGGGGTCTCGCTGCCGCTGAATGTCGGGGTCAGCGTCGGGGTCGGAGTCAGCGCGGGGACGTTCACGAGTTCACCGACTTGCAGCGGGACATTGCAATCCGGCCCGCCGCTCGGATTGCTGAAATTGCAGTTGAAAAACGACAACTGCGGATTCAGCGTCGCCAGAATGACCAGGGTCGTCTCGTTGCTTGCAGCAAGACCGAGGATCGTCTCCCCCTCTCGAACCGTCACCTGATTGATCGGGCCAGAAGCGGGATCGTAGACCGGTACTGGCGTCGCAATCGCCGCGGTGAGTTCAAAACCGGGTGGAGTTTCGGTGGGAGTTTGACGGGGTATCAAGATGACAGAACCTGGCCCCGGCAGCCGATCAGCCGATGTGATCTGAGGATTCAGACGCAGCACTTCACTGATCACGCCGGGATCGGTGTAATTAAACGGGGGAAGCTGAAGAATGTACAGCAGTGTATCGCCCGGCTGAATGATGTATTCATACGGGCCAGGGGTAGGGGAAGGGGTGTACGTCTCAGTCGGCGGGCCGGCGGTGAACGTCGGCGATGGCGTCTCCAAACGCGGCGGAATGGTGGGCGTCACAGCAGGCAGGGTAACCGTTGGCGATGGCACATTGACGACTTCAGCGGGCATCGTGGCCGCGTCTGTCGGTGATGGCAGCGTCGGCGTCGGGCCGACTGGAGCGGTCGTGCAAGCCGCCAGCATCACCCCGAAAAGTCCGATCGCACCGAGCGATCGGTGATATCTCTGTTTCCGCTTCATCATTGACGCACTCGTCCTTGCCAGGAAAAAGTCTGAGGATTGGTCGTGAACAGGGGGGAATCCGGGGCCTGCTCGCGAATGACGCTGACCGTCCACTCGTAGACATGCAGCCGTTGGTCTGATCCCTGCCATTCAGCGGGAATGATGAACAGCAGATCGGTGGTGTCAGCGCTGAACTCACGCTCAGCCGTCAGATCGCGGACGACGACACGGTAGCGTTCCCCTGGCCCCAGCGCTCCGGTCGTGATCCAGCGCAGCGTGATGATGTCATCCACGCCGAAAAGGGCACGGTCGGGCGGTGCGATGGCACTGGGGGCGTTGAATGTCGGCGTCGCTGTGGGCGTCGGCGTTTCGCTGCCCGACAGGGTCGGACTCAGGGTTGGTGTCGGCGTCGGCGCCGGTACGCGCATGCGCTGTCCCTGTCTGAGGAGCACGGTACAGCGCGGGCCACCCGTATCCAGGCTGAAATCGCACTGTGAAAAGGAGATCTCCGGGTTCAGTTGAGCGAGCGTTTCCGCATTGGTGTTATATATCGAGGCGATGATGATCATGTTTTCGTTCGGTTGAACGACATGCCATGTCACCCCGGGCGGCAGCGCTTCAGTGGGAACCAGCGTGGGCGTGGGCGTTTCGGTGGGCGGGCCGGATGAAGCTGAGTCCACGTTCTCAACAAAGACCAGATCGGCCCCGCCCCGCCTGCCGATATTCCCGCCCACCGGGGTGGGTGTCGGCGCGTTGGGATCGAGGGTCGGGGTCGGCCAGGGAATGAGGATCTGCTGCCCGACCTGGATGCTTTCCGGCGCGCTCAAGCCATTCAACTCCAGAATGAGAGGGATGACGTCCATGCTTCGGTGACCGCAGCGGGACGCCAGGCCGATCAGACCATCGCCCGGCTGAACAGTCACACGGCACGGCCCGGGCGTCTCCGTCGGAGTGGGCGTGGGCGGCTGGGGCGTGACCGTGGGCAGTGCCAGCGAAGGCCGGGGCGTGTTGGTCACAAAGGTGATCCCCATCTCCATCGTGGCGGCCGGCAGCGTTCCACCGTGCTCTTGTTCTGCATTACCCACCGCCCCCGAAAAAATCAACACGAATCCCGCAGCCAGACTGCACAGCAGCAGAAGGGGCAGGAAAATGAGCGCAGCCGCGCGCGTCAGATGAACGACGCGGATATCAGCTTCCCAGAGGTCAGTTTCACCAGAACGCGAGTCATATCCACTGATGCCAGCAGTCGATGCGCTTCGGCCCGCGGTCACACGGGCATCGCCGATCGGGATACCGCAATGAGGGCAGTAAACCGCATCCGTCGGAGCAGTTCGCTGGCAGTTCGGACAGATTTTATATGGCTGCGTCACACCCTCTGCGCTCCATCGAAACACACAGTGCGATCATTATAGAGAGCGTTTCGGTCAAACGCGAGGGGATGGCTCCACAGCGTCAGGCGAACGGAGTGCATCTCGAATTCCAATCGCCACATCAGCCAAAAGATCGCTATACTGTTCGTAATAAATCATCTGCATTGTGGAGATTGGACGAACGTGACTGTTACACGACAAATCATCGCCTATCATCTCAAAAGGCTGAAAGACAGCAGGCCAGAGATCCGACTGGAGTCCATCCGCGAGTTAGAGGAAATTGGCGATCCGGCGGTGCTTGAAGCTCTGGAAGAGGTGTTTCGTTCGGATCCGGATACTGCCGTGAGAGCGGCGGCGCAGCAGGCGGGAAAGAACATCTTCCGCCGCCAGTTGTCGGAAAAGAAAGCCTGATGCCCTGCTGGCGCGGCCCGGTGCTTCCCGCGCCAGCAGGACACAGTCCTCTTCAACGCCCGTTGCACAGGGCGGAGAGGCGCTCGTCGATACGCTGTAAACCGGTCTCCGCATCCGCCAGTTTCTGACGTTCGCGCTCGACCACATCCGGACGCGCCCGGTTGACGAACTGGTCGTTGTTGAGCATGTCGCGCGAGCGCGTCATCAGCGCGAGCAGCCGCTCACGTTCTCTGGTCAGGCGTTCGCACTCCGCCGCGAGATCGACCAGATCGGCCAGCGGAAGATAAGCCGTCACTTCTCCCACAACCACAGAGGCTGATTGGGCCGGAGCGGGCCGGTCTGTGTCGAGCAGCGTCACATCACCCACATTGCACAACCGGCTGAACAGATACGCATAGTCCTGCAAGATATCGGCCTGGGCGCCAGCAGAAAAAACGGCTGCGATTTTGCGTCCCGGCTCCACATTGTATTCCTCACGGACATTGCGAATGCCGCGCACGAGATCGACCAGCATAGTCACGGCCCGCTCGGCCGCATCGTCGATGTAGGACGCATCCACCTCCGGCCAGCGCGCGATGATGAGCGCCTGAGAGTTCCCCGGTAGGTACGACCACAACTCCTCAGTCACAAACGGCATGAATGGGTGCAGCAGCTTGAGGCTGTTGCGCAAAACATGCAGCAGCACCTGCTGCACTGCGCGTTTGCTCTGTTCGCTGCCGCTGTAGAGCGGCCCCTTGCTCATCTCAATGTACCAGTCAGCGAACTCGCTCCAGAGGAAATCGTCGATCTGACGCCCGGCCTCGCCGTATTGATACTGCTCGAATAACCGATTCACCGAGGCGATCAGGCGGTTCAGACGGCTCAGGATCCAGCGCGATGGCAGGTCAAGCTGCTCAGCCGGTGGGAGAGGTGCATCCGCATCATCCCGGTTGAGATTGGTCAGCACGAAATTGGCCATTTGCCAGATCTTGTTGACAAACCGCCAGTTGCGCTCGACGCGGGCTGTGTCCAGGTTGATATCGTTGCCAGGTGTGCTTCCGGTCACCAGGGTGAAACGCAGCGGATCAGCGCCGTACTTGTCGATCAACTCAAGAGGATCGATCACATTTCCCAGCGTTTTGCTGATCTTGCGCCCCAGCTTGTCGCGCACCAGACCATGCAGGTACACGATCCGGAAGGGCGGTCGATCGGTGAACCACAATCCCATCATGATCATCCGGGCCACCCAGAAGAACAGGATGTCATAACCGGTTTCCATCATGGTCGTGGGATAGAAACGCCGCATGTCCGGCGTGTCTTCGGGCCATCCCAGCGTGCTGAAAGGCCACAAACCGCTGCTGAACCAGGTATCGAGCACGTCTTCCTCAGGCGTCCAGAGGCGGCCATCGTCGGGGGCGGCCCGCCCGACGTGAACCTCACCTTCGGGGCCGTACCATGCAGGGATACGATGCCCCCACCAGAGCTGACGGCTGATGCACCAGTCTTCGATGTTCTCCAGCCAGTGATAGTAAACCTTCTCAAAACGCTCCGGCACGATCGTGATCTGACCGCTGCGGACAGCTTCCAATGCCCGTTGGGCCAGCGGCTGGATTTTCAGAAACCACTGGGTGGACATCATCGGTTCGATGATCTCGCCCCCCCGCTGCGAGCGCGGAACGACCATCACGTGATCGCGCACTTCGATCGTCAGCCCGAGCGCCTGCATATCGTCCCACAGCCGCCGCCGGCACTCGAACCGATCGAGGCCCTGATACGGCCCGCCTTGTTCATTGATCGTGGCATCGGCATTCATCACATTCACGATCGGCAGTTGATGACGCCGGGCAAGCTCATAGTCGTTGAAGTCATGGCCGGGGGTCACCTTGAGCGCGCCCGTGCCGAACGTCATATCCACATAGGCATCCGCGATCACGGGGATCCGGCGGTTCAGAACCGGGACGAGAGCATATTTGCCGATGTACGCCTGGTAACGCGGATCATCGGGATGCACGCACACAGCCGTATCCCCCAGGATCGTCTCCGGGCGGGTCGTGGCGACGGGGAGAAACCCGCCATCTTCAAGTGGGTAGCGGAAGAAATACAGCTTGCCCGTTTCTTCCTCACGCTCCACTTCCAGATCGGACACGGCCGTCTTCAAGCCGGGGCTCCAGTTCACCAGACGCGGCCCGCGATAGATCAGCCCCTGTTCCCACAGACGGATGAAAACTTCCTGCACCGCGTTGGAAAGGCCCTCATCCAGGGTGAAGCGCTCGCGATCCCAGTCACAGCTTGCCCCCAGGCGTCGAAGCTGGCGGGTGATCGTCCCGCCGTACTTCTCTTTCCAGGCCCAGGTGCGCTGTAAAAAGGCTTCTCGACCGATCGCCAGGCGCGATGTCCCTTCCTCGTTGAGCATTTTTTCAACCTGCAACTGGGTAGCAATCCCGGCGTGATCCGTCCCCGGAATCCAGAGCGCCGCCTTACCGAGCATCCGCTGATGACGGATCATGAGATCTTCCAGAGTGGAGAAGAGCGCATGGCCGATGTGCAGCGCGCCCGTCACATTGGGCGGCGGCATCGCGATGACGTATGGTTCTGCATCGGGGCCGGCGATTTCCGGCTTGAAATAGCCGCTGCGCTCCCACCAGTCGTAGATCCGGCTCTCCGCCTCTTTGAAATCGAAGTTTTTCGACATCGGTTTTTCAGCGTTCATGAACTGTTCGCACCTCTCGCGCTCAATGGATGGAAAAGGAATGGGGTTCTGCATCAGCGGTTATGCGGTTCGGCTGCCTGCATCGGCTTGCGCGCGACCAGTACCCGTTCAGTGCGATCCGGTTGATCGGTGATCTCCTCAAAACCGACTTCCAGAAGCACCACTTTGACTTCATCGGTTGAAAGCGGACGATAACGCACCTGCCGTTTAATCGTCTGGTAGTAATCGGCTTTGCCCTGAACGATGAACAGATTTTGTGTCGCGATCACGGGGGGGCCATCATGCCATTCCCAGATATCGAAAGTGATGAACTCACTGCCATCCTCCAGCTTGTGGATGAACCCCGGCAGAAAACGCGGACGATCTTCCATGAATGGGCCAAAATCGCGCATCCCGATCACCAGGATGCCGCCGGGGCGCAGCAGCTCGTAACAATTCAACAGCGCGGTTTCGATCTCATCATCCAGAAGCAGGTGGGGCAGGGCATTGCCCTTGCTGATCACGGCATCAAAACTTCCCGTCACCACATTCAGCAGTGTCAGGAAATCGCCCTGACGAAAATCCACTGTCGTCACACCGCGGTGGGCAGCGATCTGGCGCGCCTTTTGCAGCATCCCCGGGCTGGGGTCAACAGCGGTGACTTCGAAGCCGAGCGCGGCAAGACCGATCGCCTGCGTCCCTGCGCCGCAAGAGGCATCGAGAACGCGCTGAACCCCCCGATTGCGGAAGATCGTGCGCAGTCCCAGGGCTTCACGCTCGATCTGAGTCTCCCAGTCACGGTAGAACAGGGGATAGTATTCAGCGATAGCGTTGTAAAACGGATTGGTGTCATTACTGAGCACGGCATCCTCACTGCTGTCGACTTCGGTAAAATCCGCTCTGAGAATCAAAACGCTCCACAGCACAAGGGCGATGGAGCGTTCGCGGTACCACCTTGCTTGATCGTGAGACACAGTTCACTGCACGATCATCTTTGAGCGCGGTAACGGGCGCATCCCGGCACGACCTACTGCCGGTGAAACCGGGTTCGGGGGTGCAGCTCGCGGGTGACTTTCAACGTTTCACAACCGAGCAGGCTTTCAGCCCAGGGCCTGCACTCTCTACCGGCGTTCCACGCTTACTCTTCCCGGTCAACGCTGATCTTGAGCAGTCGATTTGCTGCCAGTATAACAACTGTCCTCTCACTGTCAATCCTGCACCTGACGGATGAGACGACGGGGCGATCAAACAGCCCCAGACGGCTCATGTTCGCGAAGCAGCGCGCGAATCCGGTCGCTGACCATATCGATAGCCACTGTGTTATATCCCCCCTCCGGGATGATGACGTCGGCGTACCGCTTGCTGGGTTCAACGAACTCCAGATGCATCGGGCGCACCGTGGCCATATACTGGTTGATGACCGATTCGGGCGTGCGACCGCGCTCAGCGATATCGCGCCGAAGACGCCGGATGAAGCGGAGATCGGCATCGGCATCGACGAAGATCTTGACATCAAACAGAGGGCGAAGCTGCGGCTCTGCGAGGATCAGGATCCCCTCGACCAGGATGATCGGATGGGCATCGACATGCCGGGTGTGGGATGTGCGCCGGGCGGTGGTGAAATCGTAGATCGGCACTTCGACCGCCTCCCAGTTCTGCAGGCGAACGATGTGTTCACACAACAGGGAGGTTTCAAATGCATCAGGGTGGTCAAAATTGATGCTCGCGCGATCCGGGGTCGGGAACTGCGATAGATCGCGGTAGTAAGCGTCATGCGGAAGGTAGGCGATGCGGTCGCTGCCGACTCGATCGAGGATCGCATTGGCGACTGTCGTTTTACCGGAACCACTGCCCCCTGCAACAGCGATGGTGACGGGCCGGGGACGGCCTGAGGATACCGTGTTCACTGCGGCACACTCCTTTCAAAACAAATGCCCGCATGGAAGAACGATGCGGGCATTGTCGTGAAGCCACCTTTGGGATTTGAACCCAAAACCTACCGCTTACGAAGCGGTTGCTCTGCCGTTGAGCTAAGGTGGCATCGATAAACGCATTCTAGCAATCCTTAACCGGCTTTTCAAGACCGACTCACCGGTTCGAACGGCGTCAATGGCGGAAATGGCGAACTCCGGTGAAGACCATCGCCAGGCCGGCGGCATCGGCGGCGGCGATCACCTCCACATCCCGGATCGACCCTCCCGGCTGGATGACCGCGGTGATCCCGGCTTCGATCGCGACCTGCAAGCCATCAGCAAATGGGAAGAAAGCGTCGGATGCCAGCACAGCTCCCCGTGCGCGTTCACCGGCTTTAGCGAGAGCAACTTTCGCCGCATCCAGACGACTGGGAAGACCGCCACCGATCCCGAAGGTCGCGCTCTGGCCGGCGATGACGATGGCATTCGAACGGACGTGCTGCACCGCCAGCCAGGCATAGCGCAGCGCGCTGACTTCGTCCGGGGTTGGTGCCCGGCGTGTGACCGTGGTGTACTGCGTTCCTTCCGGGTCGCCCCGATCGACGCTTTGCACCAGCACCCCACGATGAACGCTGCGAATTTCCAGGTCTGCGCCATCAAACGGGGCAGGTATGCTCAGGAGACGGCAGTTCTTGCGTTTTTCGTGCAGGATCTGCTGGGCTGACTCGGTGAAGCCGGGGGCTGCGATCGCTTCGATAAACAATGAGCCGAGGGCGGCCACAAAATCTTCGTCCACGATCTGATTCACGGCGATGACGCCGCCAAATGCGGAGACCGGATCGGAGGCCAGCGCGGCGGGGAACGCTTCGGCGATCGAGACCCCGCTGGCGATCCCACAGGGTGTGAGATGCTTGACGATCACGACTGTGGGTGCGGTGAAACTGCTGACACAGCGCCACGCCGCATCGAGGTCGAGGATGTTGTTGTAAGAGAGCGCCTTCCCGCCCAGCACCGTCCCGCCGAGCGGGCCAGATCCCAGACGGCGGCTGTAATGAGCGGCGATCTGATGCGGGTTTTCACCGTAACGCAGCACTTCGATCTGATGCAGTGCCAGCGACAGCGTTTTCGGCAGTTCAGCGTCCAATACCGTGCCGGTGCGGGGTGTCTCCTCGGATAGATAAGCGTGAATGGCGGTATCGTAATCGCGCGTGACCCCAAACGCTTTCACCGCAAGCTGACGGCGAAACGCCAGATCGACAGTGCCCTCGGTCTCCAGCGAATTGATGACGGCATCGTAATCCGTCGGATCGCAGACCACAGTCACATACATGAAGTTCTTGGCGGCTGCGCGCAGCAGAGTCACGCCGCCGATATCGATCTGTTCAATCGCATCCTGCAAGCTGACACCGGGCTGAGCGATCGTCTGCTGAAATGGATACAGATTGCATACCACGATCGCGATCGGCGCATATCCGTGGGCTTTCAGATCGTCCAGATCGGCTGCGCGATCCCGCGCGAGGATACCGGCATGGATGGCCGGATGGAGCGTCTTGACCCGACCGCCCAGAAGCTCACCGACTCCGGTTAATTGTTCAACCGGGGTAACGGGCAGTCCAGCGGAGCGCAGCTCGCGTTCTGTTCCCCCACTGGCGACCAGATCGTAGCCGAGGCGGTTGAGACGGCGTGCAAAATCGACCAGGCCGGTCTTGTCATAAACGCTGATGATGGCACGAGGCATCCGATTTCATCCTTGAAGCAAACGGGCGTCGATCCGATCGGCAAACGCCCGTGCCCGCGCGGGTGCATCGCCGACGTACTGGGTGATGTCGAGCAGTTCCGCGATCTGCTGCGGCTGAAGATAATTCGTGACGACGGCGCTCTCCGCAATCAGCCGGGCCAGCGGGTTGCTCTGCCCGGATGTGACCGCATCCCAGGCTGTCAGACTCAACTCGCGCAGATGTTCGTGCATCATCTGGCGATCGGCTCCACTGCGAACGGCCGCCATTAGAACACGCTCGACGGCTGAAAAGATCCCATACCGCTGCAGGTTCGTCGCGATCGCGCGTTCATCGATGCGCAGTCCGCGGATGATCCGCAGCATCACCAACAGCATCTCATCCAGGGCCAGGAAAGCGAGCGGCAGCACTTCGCGACGGTTGGCCGAGTCGTCAAGCGTGCGTTCAAGCAGTGACAGCGCCGCGTTATCCCACAGCACCGGCACGACAGATACGACCAGGCGTCCCAGGCTGTCGATCTTTTCAGCATGGATCGGATTGCGCTTGAACGGCATCGCCGATGATCCCACCTGCCTGGCAGCGAATGGCTCGCTCAGTTCGCCTATCGATGGAGACTGGAGCAGGCGCAGATCGAAGGCAAACTTGGACAGCGATCCGGCGAGGCCGGCCAGCGCAGCCCCGACGCGATAATCCTGCTTTCGCGGGTAAACTTGCCCGGAAATGGGGTGGGCGGGCAGTCCGAGCGCATCCATGACGGCGCGTTCGAGATCGGCGGCTGTCATCCCAGTTCCGGCAAGGAGCGATTCATAGGCGGCACCGGTTCCGACAGCGCCTTTCAGCCCTTTACCGCATACGTGGTCATGAACATGGTTCAGTTCGGTGTAGTCATCGAGCAGATCCTGCGCATACAATGCCAAGCGATAGCCGAGCGTCGTTGGCTCCGCTGGCTGCAGATGCGTCCACGCCATCACTGTCAGATCGGCGTAAGCCCGTATGCGGTCTGACAGCAGCGCGAGCAGATCCCGCAGCCGGCCCAGGATGATCGATATCGCGCGGCGCAACCGCAGTGCATCGGCGTTATCCTCGATATCCGCGCTGGTTGCGCCGAGGTGAATGACCCCGCCCCCGACCGGGCACTGTTCAGCGAAAACCCGGATCTCAGCCATCAGATCATGGTGGATTTCCGCCTCGATCGCCAGCGCGCGATCGACATCGATCGCATGCTGATGGGCTTCCAGATCGGCCACCTGTTCTGATGTGACGATGCCTGCGCGAGCCTGCGCGCGGGCGATCTCCACCCAGATCTGCCGCCACAGCCGGCGCTTTTCAGTTTCACTCCACAACTGGCGCATCGCTTCTGAACCATAACGCCAGCTAAACGGAGATTGAAACCGGTCGTAATCCATCGGGGGTATCTCGCAAGTAGGCTGCTTTTTCGTGAGCGTTGTGCGTGTAACTGTGAGTAACGTGCGCATATCATAGCGCATTGCCAGAAGGCTCTCCAGTTTGAGTGAGGCCCGCGACGCCCAGGTTTTCATCTTTCCCGGCATCAGTTCGATCGCTGTCTCAACAGTGATGGGGACGCGAGGGATCTCCTCTAACGTGCGAGCCGGGTCTCTGGTATACTTTTGTCATCCAGACCTTAGCCCTGATCGAGAGACAATGGAACGCGACTACATTCGCAACTTCTGCATCATCGCTCACATTGACCACGGCAAGAGCACGCTGGCCGATCGCCTGCTGCAGGTCACGCAGACAGTGAGTGAACGCCAGATGCAGGAACAACTACTTGACAGCATGGAACTGGAACGCGAGCGCGGGGTCACGATCAAGGCTTCAGCGGTTCGTATGCATTACCGTGCACGCGATGGTCACGATTACGAGATCCACCTGATCGATACCCCCGGACACGTTGACTTCACCTACGAAGTCAGCAGAGCGCTGCAAGCCTGTGAGGGCGCAGTCCTGGTCGTCGATGCCAGCCAGGGGATCGAAGCGCAGACGCTGGCCAATGTCTATCTGGCGCTGGGGCAGGATCTGGAGATCATCCCTGTCGTCAACAAGATCGATTTGCCCGCGGCCAACCCGGACGTCGTGGCGCAGGAGATCGAGAATTTGCTGGGGACGCCGGCGGAAGAAGTCCTGCGCATTTCAGCGAAAAGCGGGATCGGGGTTGAAGATGTCCTCGAAGCTGTGGTCAAGCGCGTCCCACCTCCCAAAGGTGACCCAGCGGCCCCGCTCAAGGCGCTGGTGTTCGACTCGCACTACGACTCGTACAAAGGGGTGATCGCGTACATCCGCGTTGTCGAGGGCACGCTCAAAAAATCGGACATGCTGCGCATGATGTCCACCGATGCGCGCTTTGAACCGGTCGAGATCGGCGCTTTCAGCCCGGATATGCGCCCGGTCGACTCGCTGATGGCGGGGGAGGTGGGGTATGTCGCCACCGGGTTCAAGACAGTACGCGAATGCCGAGTCGGCGATACCATCACCACGGTGATCAACGGCGCTGAACAGAGTCTGCCCGGTTATCAGCAGGTCAAGCCGATGGTCTTCGCCGGGATCTATCCGGTCAACAACGATGACTACCCGGAACTGCGCGACTCGCTGGAGAAACTCCAACTCAACGATGCGTCGCTGGTATTCGAACCGGAGACATCGCAGGCCCTCAATTTCGGTTTCCGCGTCGGCTTCCTCGGTCTCTTCCACATGGAGATCGTCCAGGAGCGGTTGGAACGCGAATACAACCTCGACATTCTCGTCACTGCGCCCAGCGTCGAATATGAGATCGTGGGGAAAGATGGCTCGGTTCGCACGATCGACAGCCCGGCGATGATGCCCGATCCGAACGAAATCGCCGAAATCCGCGAGCCGTGGATGAAGATCCAGATCTACACGCCAGAAGAATTCATCGGGCCGCTGATGGATATGGTCATCAAGAAGCGCGGTAAATTCGTCACGATGGAATATCTGGACAAGTCCCGGGTCGTGCTTCATTACCGACTACCGCTGTCCGAGCTGATCATCGACTTTTACGATCGCCTGAAATCGATCACCAAAGGGTATGCCAGCCTCGATTACCAGTTCGACCGCTATGAAGCCGGCAATCTGGTCAAGCTGGACGTCCTGGTCAATGGGGATCCGGTGGATGCGCTGGCGATGATCGTGCACCGTGACGACGCCTATCACAAAGGTCAAAAGCTGGTCTCCAGGCTCAAGGATCTGATCCCCCGGCAGATGTTCGTCGTGCCGATCCAGGCGGCCATCGGCAGCAAGGTCATCTCGCGCGCGGATGTCAAAGCGATGCGCAAAGACGTGCTGGCAAAATGCTACGGCGGCGACGTCACGCGCAAACGCAAGCTGCTCGAGAAGCAGAAAAAGGGCAAGCGGCGCATGAAGATGATCGGCAGCGTCGAAGTGCCGCAGGAAGCCTTCATGGCGCTGCTGTCTCTGGATGAGGAGAACTGATGCCGGAAATTGAAGCCGGCATCAGTACGGATGAGCGTGCTTTTCTCCGAGGCACCATTCCAGGACGAGATCGGCCTGCTTTTCGGGGAGTTCTCCGGCCTGTACCAGTTTGTGGATGACGTCATTGAGCTGAAATACAGCGGAAACCGGGAGATCGATCGTCCCGCATCCAGCGTCGAGCACGGCGACGATGGCGTTCACCTGCAACCCAACCTGACGGGCATGGGCGATCAGCGCCCGCAGCCCTGGGTTCCGATCGAGCACGTTGATCACAAGCACCGTCGGATGACCGATGTCATAGGCGCCGATCAGTTCCGGGCTGCCCGCGTCCCCGCTGCCCGCGCATGAGTACACCAGTGGAATACCGTGCTTCACACTCAACGACACGCCGAGCGCAAGCGCGTCACCGGTGCAGAGCAGGCGCTCAGCCGGTGGCAGGGCGATTTCGTCGGTGATCCGCAGCAGCAGATCGGGATACGATGCCAGCAGCGCCAATTCGAAACGCACTGGCTCGATCTTGTCTTTCACCCAGAACTGACCGAATTGAATCAGCCGCGCGGCATGGAGCGCATAGAGCAAGTCGCTCATCGCTGCACCTTCATGGCAAGGACTGCCGCGCGCACGCTTGCGGCAAAATCGTCATCTCGACTCGTGTATACGACCGCATCGCCGAGCACGGGCACGGGTTGCTCGGCTCCGGGCAGATGAAAGACCGGCGGCAGATCTGCAGAGGAAACGGGCAGGGTGAAAACCCCACCGGTGTGATATGCGGCGGTTGGGGCCTGGTCGATCACGGTGACGCCATCAGCGGAAAAGCCAGCCGCGCTCATCGCTGGTGCGTAGGCATCGGTGGCAAAAGCCCCGTGAACGATCGCGCAGGCCCGACCGGACGCCCGCACATAGCCGATCGCCCGTTCCAAAGCGATCGCCCCGGCAGCACCGGAGGCCAAGTATGCCGGAAAGTCAAAGATATATCCGGTGACGATATCATCGGTCGCAGCGATCAACGCCTTGCTGAAGGGCAGTAGGGGTTCGTCAAATCGCTGAATTGGTATCGGCAGTAACGGATACTGCGGACGAATGTACAGCAGCGGCCCGGCATCCGATCGCTGATATGCCGTCAGCAGTTTAGCGTAGATCGCTGGCATTGCTTGTTTCGCGCTCCTTGATCAACCGCCAGGCCATCGACATCGCCCAACTGCTGCCCCACTGGCGCGCAAAATCCGACCCGCCGCCAAATCCATAGGCGCGCGAACGCAGTTTGTCGTCCACAAAGACGGCAACCGCGCTGAACTCCTGGCTGTCTGCATGGTCGGCGGCATCGCGCGTTTTGCTGACCAGCGCGATCCCGACCGACACCCCCGCTTCTGTGGCGGCATCGCGCGCGGCAATTTCTGTGAGTTCGCGCAGCGGCGTCGTCGGCGGCACACGAAGATGCTCAGCCAGCGCCTCAATCGATGGAAATTCGTAGGCCGCGCCGATGATGCTTTCACCGTTCGGCA
Source organism: Anaerolineae bacterium (assembly GCA_034432395.1). Taxonomy (GTDB): domain Bacteria; phylum Chloroflexota; class Anaerolineae; order Aggregatilineales; family Phototrophicaceae; genus Flexifilum. The sequence goes on along the minus strand of DAOUBU010000076.1, from coordinate 24,858 downwards.
CGCCGCGCAAGCGGGCGCTGATGAGCTGACCGGTTCCCGTTTCACTCACGGCCAGGGAGGCCCCATGTGTCCGCATGACGGCGATCAACGCCTGTTCCAGGGTTTCGGCATCTGTCCCGAAGATATAATCGCCGATACGCTCGCGCAGTTGAGCCTCAACAACTGCGATCATCCGATCCGCTTCTGCCTGCGTCGGGGCTTTCGCGGTGATCCGGACGTCCACGTGACCACTGTGGGCCGCCAATCCCACTGTCGGGTTAGCGCCTTCAAGCAGCTCCTTGCCGATGCGCTCGTCCAGCAAACTTTCTCCGATACCGGCGGTGCGCAGGATGCGGGTCTTGATCACAGTGTCGCGCAGATCGTAACGCTCACGCAGATAGGGCACGACGCGCTCTTCGAGCAGATATTTCATCTCACGAGGCACACCGGGCAGACTGATGGTGCACTGCTGTCCGACCTCGACGATGAACGCAGGCGCTGTGCCGACAGGGTTCTCAACGATCAGCGCCCCCTCAGGCACGTATGCCTGGCGACGGTTGTTCTCCGTCATCGCCACGCCGAAGTTCGCAAAGCGCTGAGCGATCCGGTCGAGCAGTGCCTGATGGAAGACGAGGTTGCGACCGGTAGCTGCGGCGACGCCCTGTCGGGTCATATCATCGACAGTCGGGCCAAGCCCGCCGCAGGTGATGACGACCTCCGCCCGGCTCAAAGCGATGCGCACCGCTTCAGCAATGCGCTGCTCATTGTCGCCAACCGAAGTCATGAAGTAGAGATCGATACCGAGATCGCGCAGCAGTCTGGCGATGAAAACGGAATTGGTGTCTGTAATCTCGCCCAGCAGGATCTCCGTCCCGATCGCGATGATTTCCGCCCGAACCTGTTTGGTTGTCACCCTGATATCCCCTCTGGATAGCCTGCAACAATCATCGATGTTTTACATCGTAAATGCCAGAGAAACTGACGCAATCACAACGGCAAGATTTGTTGCAATTTAGACGCTGGCCTCTATAATTAACCGTGAAAATGAGTGTCCGATGAAGCGCAAGAAGTTTGGATATTTTGCACAGTAAATTGTACACAACCGACAAGTTTCTCGGGACGTCATTTTCCTGATCGGTGCTTTGCAGCACACAGGAGCGCCTGTCAGAATTCGTCGTATGCAAGACATTCTCATATGGAGGACATCTCGTGGCAAGTGTGACCTTTAGGCACGTCTGGAAGCGGTACGCTGGCGGAACGGTTGCCGTCAAGGATCTGAATCTGGATATCGCTGATCGCGAGTTTCTCGTCCTGGTTGGCCCTTCGGGCTGTGGGAAATCGACTAGTTTGCGTATGCTCGCCGGCCTTGAGGAGGTGTCTGAAGGTGACATCCTGATCGGCGATCGCGTCGTCAACAATGTCGCCCCCAAAGATCGCGATATCGCGATGGTGTTCCAGAGCTATGCGCTGTACCCTCATATGACTGTTTATGAGAATATGGCTTTCGGTCTCCGCCTGCGTAAAACACCCAAACAGGTTATCGATCAGCGGGTCAAAGAAGCCGCTAAAAGCCTGGGCATCGACCACCTGCTCGATCGGCGTCCGCGTCAGCTCTCCGGCGGTCAGCGCCAGCGCGTCGCGGTAGGGCGTGCGATCGTGCGTGAGCCTCAGGTCTTCCTGATGGACGAACCGCTGTCCAACCTGGACGCGAAACTGCGCGTCGAAGCGCGTTCCTTCATCAGCAAGCTGCACCAGCGTCTGAACACGACGTTCATCTACGTGACGCACGACCAGACGGAAGCGATGACGATGGGGACGCGCATCGCTGTTCTGAATGCCGGTGAGCTGCAGCAGGTTGATACGCCCTTCAACCTGTACCACAATCCGCGCAACCTGTTCGTGGCCGGCTTCATCGGCAGCCCGTCGATGAATTTCTTCGACGCCACCCTGAAGATGGTGGATGGCAAGCTAGTGGCCGAAACCGCTGGCTTCCAGGTGACGATCCCGGCCAGCCGCGTCGATGCGTTCCGCGATCATGCCGGCAAGCGCGTCATCATGGGCATCCGTCCGGAAGACATCCACGATGCGGAATACCAGCCGCCCGGCATCACCCCCGGTCTCGTCGAGGCCAATGTGGACGTGGTCGAGCAGATGGGCAATGAGATGATCCTGTACCTTGAGGATCACGGCAAGACGTTCATCGCGCGCACCGATCCGCGCACCCAGGCGCGCGTCGGCAAGCGCATGGGCGTCGCCATGAATATGGACAACGTCCACATCTTCGACGTCGATACGCAGCATTCCCTGGCCTATGACTACAAGCTCAACCAGTTCGGCCAGAAAGCAGTCGTTTAAAGCGCCTGATCGAGTCGTCACTGCGCAGCGCCGCCTGAAGCGATCAGGCGGCGCATTTTTTCATACCTTGCTTACGTTGCCGGGGAGATGAAGGTTATATAATCGCAAGCGTTTCGGCTGGTTCCCCGTACCGGGAGTGAGGATAAAACTGGTGAAAGTGGATATCTACACCAGTCCAGATGGCTTTACTCTGCTGCGCGATGAATGGAATAGTTTACTGAGCCGCAGCATCACAGATGTGATCTTTCTCACCTGGGAATGGCAGTATACCTGGTGGACGACATACGCCTGTGGTGAACTGCTGCTGATCGCTGTACGGGATGATGACGGTCGTCTGATCGGTATCGCTCCCTGGTTCATCCAGGAGCGCGATGGAGAGCGCGTCGTTCGAACGGTCGGATGCGTCGATGTCACCGATTACGTCGATGTGATCGCCGATCGCGAAGCTGTCCACCGTGTGTTGGAACAGCTTGCCGCCAGTTTGCGCGCGCTGGCCGATCATTTCGACCGGGTCAACCTGTGCAATATCCCTGAAGCATCGCTCACTTACCGCCTGTTTCCCGATCAACTGCGCCTGTGCGGCTTTGAGGCGGACATGATCCTCCAGGAAGTGTGCCCGGTCATTCATCTGCCCGGCACCTGGGAGGATTATCTGGCGATGCTCGATAAAAAGCAGCGACACGAGCTGCGCAGGAAAATTCGACGCGCGGAAAACGAAGTTCACGTTCGGTATTACACGCTCACATCCGACAGCGATTTCGACGCCGAGGTCGAGAAATTTCTGGCGCTGATGGCTGAAAGCCAGCCCGCAAAGGCGGAGTTTTTGGCCAACGAGCAAAACGCCCAGTTCTTCCGGCGGATCCTGCGCGTCGTTCATGAACGCGGCTGGCTGCGCCTGTCATTTCTCGACATGAACGGCGTGCCGACGGCGGCGTACTGTTATTTCGACTACAACCGTGAGATCCAGGTCTACAACTCCGGTTTAAAGCTGGATCACTGCGCGCATCTCAGCCCGGGGATTGTGCTGTTGTGCTACGACATTCAGCGGGCAATCGACAGCGGTCATGTGCTGTTCGACTTTCTGCGCGGCAACGAAGCATACAAGTATCGGATGGGCGCTCAGGATACGCGCATCTACAAACTGATCGCGCGTTTAGCCACCCGCGTGAAGCATGAGACAACGGCTGACTGAAGAGAAAACAGAAGGGCATGCGAGGTGATCGATCATGCCCTTGAGCTGCTGCAGCCATCAGCCGCCATAGGCGTTAGGGATGTTTGATACCGATGCTGCGATGAACGGTTCATGATCGGTGATGGCGTATGCTTCTTCTTCGCTGATCGTCACCTGGCCCTTGTGATAAAGGACGTCGTTGAACGCATCGTAGCGATAGCGTCGGCGCACCCAGCCATACAGGTTGTGCTGGAAAACGACCTCGAACAGGATCGCCTCGTCCTCATCGAAGAACTCCTGGTTCACGATCCAGACCGGAGCGTACTGAGAGAGGTGCGGTTTAACTTTTGCATCACGCCGGCGAATCATCTCTTCTCTCATGGGGCAGTACTCCTACTGCGGTGTCATCGGTAGTTCAGGCTGCGATTGTAGCCGTCCGATCGCGGACTGTGCAAGGCCGTCTGCTGCTCTTCAGGGTAGTGCATTTCACGTCACCATGACATCCGTCAACGCATTCAAAAATCCCCTGGTATCGTGAGCGCGGTTTATCCGGGTTAATGCGTCGATCAATCGGCTTTTATGCCGACTTGATGCCGTTTTAAAACCCGGTCGGTACCGTCCAGAGTGCGACGTACAGGCGAGGTACTCTGAGAGCGCCTGCCCCTGTAAGCGCAAAGCTCCGATCTGGACGAGGAGGTCATTTGAGTTATGGTGCAGTCAATCGCAGCTCGCATTCTTATCGTTTTGTTCACTCTGATGCTCGGCATTACCCCGGCGCTGGCGCAGGACACCTTCACCCTGACCGTGATGCACACGAACGATACGCATACGTACCACCAGCCGGATGCTGATGGCAACGGCGGGGTGGCGATCATGCGGACGGTGGTCGATCAGATCCGCGCTGAGGCGCCAAATTCGCTGCTGCTCGACGCCGGCGATCGTTTCACCGGAACGCTGTTTCATGCCTATCATCTGGGCATGGATAACAGCGCGGTCATGCGACTGCTCGGCTTCGATGCCATGACGCTGGGGAATCATGAGTTCGACAATGGCGAGCAGGTACTGGCCGATTTCATCGACTCGCTCGATTTCCCGGTCGTTGCCGCCAACATCCGCATCGCTGAAGAGTCGCCGCTGGCGGGCAAAATTGTGCCTTACACGATCATCGACCTGAATGGGCAGGCGGTCGGCATCATCGGCCTGACCACGCCGGAAACGCGCTTTCTGGCCAGAGTGAGCGAGGACATCCAGTTCGATGACGACCTGGCCGCGGTTGTTCAGCAGTACGTCGATGAGCTGACGGCGCAGGGCGTGAACAAGATCATCGTGCTGGCGCACCTGGCTTACAGCTTGCAGCAAGCGCTGGCGGCCCAGGTCAGCGGCGTGGATATCCTCATCGGCGCGGACAGCGAGTCGCTGCTGAGCAATATTTTTGCGGTGGCCGGTGGACGTTACAATGCCAGTGTCGAGGGACCATATCCGACCGTGGTGCGCAGCGCCACCAATGAGCCGGTTCTCATCGTGCAGGCTTTCCGCCACAACCGCTTCCTGGGGCGTCTGGATGTGACCTTCGACGCCAACGGCGTGCCCACAAGCTGGAGAGGCGATGCGATCCTGATGTCGCGCTATATCCCCGCCGACCCTGAAATGCAGGCGCTGATCGACGAGCTGGCCCGACCGCTCGATGATCTGCGGGGACAGGTCATCGGCCAGACCAATGTCTATCTCGGCGGCGATCGCGAAGGATGCCGTTCGGCGGAGTGCAATATCGGCAATCTGATCGCGGACGCCATCCGCTTTGAAACCGGCGCGCAGATCGCCATCATGAACGGCGGCGGCATCCGCGCCAGCATTCCCGTCGATATCGAACGCCCTGAAAACCCGACGCTGCCTGAACCGTATGGGATCACGGTGGGCGATGTCCTGACTGTGCTGCCCTTCCGCAATCGCGTCTCCACTTTCCAGCTCACCGGCGCGGACGTGATCGCCGCGCTTGAGAACGGCCTCTCGCGCATTGGCGCGGACAGCGGCACAGGGCGCTTCGCTCAGGTCTCCGGGCTGCGTTATAGCTGGGATGGCAGCAGACCGGTGGGTGAACGCATCGTCAGCGTTGAAGTGCTGAATGCTGACGGCACGTACAGTCCGATCGATCCGGAAACAGTTTACAGCGTCGCCGCCAACAATTTCCTGCGCAATGGGGGCGACGAATACACGATGTTCCGCGATCGGGCCATCAACCCGCGCGACGATGGCAGAGAACTGGATCTGGTCGTCATCGATTACATCCGCGCCAACAGCCCGGTCGCGCCGATGATCGAAGGGCGTATCACGCGCGTCGATTCGTAGCGGCTGGCTGATCGGAGCGGCCTGAGCTTATCATCGATCGGCTGAAGCAGCGGGGCGATCGCAGTAGACCGCCCCGCTGCTTCTGGTGGAATGCTGTGCTTCGGGCTGGCTGTTGAGCAGTCAACGATCCGCACAGGGATCTGGAGCAGGGGCATTCACCCCCAGAGGCTCACTGGCCGATCAGATCCGCGATCAGCCGTTTCCAGTCGATCGGCTCGTCCGTTCGCCCCCAGGTCAGCAGGCCGAGAAACTCCGTATTGCCGGCAGGCCCCAGAAGGGGTGAGCGGATGATCCCACGCGGATGGAAGCCGAGCATCTCAGCCGCACTGAAGACCTCATGAATGACCCGCGCATGAACTGCCCGATCGCGGACGACCCCACCCCTGCCGACATCCTCACGGCCCGCCTCAAACTGCGGCTTGATCAGCGGAACGATGATGGCGGACGCAGCCAGCCAGCCGGCGATCGTCGGGAGCAGCAGGCGCAGTGAGATGAATGAAGCATCCACGACAACGAGCGATACAGGCTCTGGAAGCCGCTCCAGATAGCGCGCGTTTGTCCGCTCAAGCGGAACAACGCGCTGATCCTGGCGGAGGTTAAAGGCCAGTTGGCCATACCCGACATCGATCGCATAGACTTTCGCCGCCCCATGCTGAAGCAGGCAATCCGTGAAGCCGCCGGTGCTGGCTCCGACGTCGGCACAGATTTTTCCCGCGACGTCAATCTGAAATGCGTTCAAGGCGGCTTCAAGTTTATCCCCGCCGCGGCTGACGAAACGCGGTCTGGCTTTGATGTCGATCTGCGCTTCAGAGTCGACCAGGCTACCCGGTTTGTCAACGACGGATCCGTTCACCAGGACTTCGCCCGCCATGATGATCGCGCGCGCTTTCTGACGGCTTTCGGCCAGGCCGCGCTGCACGATGAGGAGATCAAGACGTTCCCTGGCCGGCATCGCACCCCCTAACCCGGTACCATCACAATTTCGACATCGATCGGCGTATCGTCGGGGCGATTTTGCGCGGTCACCTCGACACCGTCCGCTGTGATTGGCAGATATCCCTCGGCGATCACAACCAGGCTGTAAGGAGCGTTACGCTGCAAAGGCCGCTCGATCTGGAACCGTCCGAGCAGATCGGTCGTCGCGGATGAGTAGAGTTGATCCTGACGCCAGGCCGAGGTGAAATCGGCGGCGGAAAAGTCTTCACTGACGATGAAAACGCTGACGCCGGCCATGCCCTGGCCTGTGTAAGCATCGATCACCCGTCCGCGCAGAATGACTCCTGCGGCGGAAGCAAACTGATCGATCGGAAGCTGTCCGATGCCGACGCGCGCGGTGATGCTTTCAAACTGACGCAGGTCGATGAACAGATCGATCCGATATGTCCCGTCAGGGATCCCGCCCGGCGCGGTCAGGCGCATCAGGAAATCTGTCCCCGACTCGGCAGCGGCCCACGGTACGGAGAGCTGATAAAACAATACGGAGTCGACCGACCAGCGCACGGTGAACAGGGTTCCAGGGGCGATGCGCTGCCAGTCGAACAGGACATAGAGCGCATCCGTCCCGGCAGAGAATGTGCTGATCGGTGCAGCGGTGCGCGCTTCAGCAGGGCTGGCGGCGGTGGTCACATACGCATTGCTGAAAATGCGGGCGAAAGCGCCATCCTGAGCGCCAGCCAGTGTGAAATCGGAGACAGCCGACAGCCGCGCATCAATGTACAGCTCGAGCCGGTAACGTCCGGGGAGTAGTCCGGCGGGATCCTGAATGGAAATCGTCTTGATGCCGCTGTCACCGTCTGAACTCAACCAGACAGTGCCCTCATCAGTGCGCTGGATCTCACCGCCCTGATAGTACCAGATCGCTGTCCAGGGGGTTCCGGGCTGCATATTCCGGAACAAAAATCGCGCGCTGGCCGTTGCGCCGACCGGAAGGACAAACCCGTTTCCCTGCACATTCCCCTGGAGATCGAGGATGCCGAACACCAGATCGCTGAACTGAGGGGCTGTCTCGATCGGCGCGCCGACCACCAGACGTGCGTTACCGGTCGCAGTGCCATCGATGAACAAGGTGAACTCGTACAGGCCGTTCGGGAAGGGCTGTCCGCTGCTGCCAACGTACCACAGCCCGCTGCGCCCGCCGCTCCAGCGCACCGGGGACAGCGAAAAGGTCGAACTGGGGATACCGTTGACCGTGACGCGCAGTTCATACACAGTTTCCGGCGTCATATTGCTGTAATCGAAAAACAGAAACAGGCTTGTGCTCCCGGCGGGCAAACTGCGAATGATGGTCGTTGGCATCCCGGCTTCGTTGACGGACGGGGAAAACCCCAGGTAGCGGAAACGTGGGCTTCCGGACGGAGGCAGCATGTCCACAGACATGCTCAACGCCTCTACTGCCAGCCCCAATGAGGCCGCGCGCAGCAGCGGGCGCGCAAAATTGGCCGGGCGCAGCGTATTGGTGGGGCCGCTGATCGGAATGCAGATATCTCTGTCCGTGATGAACCCATCGCGATTGGTATCCTGGATCGTCACACAGGTCGCATCCGGGGATGCCGCGCTGACCGGCGCTGACGTGGCGATTGCGACGAGCTGGCTGAATTGATTGTAGGCTCCGCCGCCGGACATGGTTCCGCGGATGGTGGCACTGGTCTTGATCCATGCCCGATCGCCGCCGCTCGGTTCGGCGATGAAGCTGATGACGGTGCCGCGTTCCTGGGTGAGCGGATCGTCCGCCAGACCGGGGTAGCCGAAAATGGTGATCGTGTCATCCAGGTTGACGCTGTTCGAGTCGGCTAACTCAACAAATGGCAAGTTCAACGTGTCGGGGTTGATCAAACGGCCATCGCTCTGCCGTGCGATGCGCAGCAGCGCCAGATCAAGCCCGGGATCGGCCTGCACGATCTCAGCCTGGTAGCGGGGTACGGGAGGTTCACCCGGATTCACGTTCAAGGCCACGATCAACGTGTTTCCAGCACATTCACTGCTGGGAACAACGTTGTGAGCATTGGTGAGGATCAGCCCATCGCGGCTGACGATCGTCCCCGTTCCGACGCAGGTGAGGAACAGATTGTCTTCCTGAGGCTGCCCCTGAAGGATGAACACGGTCGCCCGGCTGATGCGCTCGATATCGAGCGCTTGCGCCGCGGCTGGCGCATTAGAGACTGCCAGCAAACTGAACAGGACGATGATCAGCAGCCCTGGTTTAAAAGCTGAGATCATTGAGAAACCTCTGGAACACCGGGAGCAGGTCATTAAATTCCGCGGCATCGCTCAGAAATGAGACCACGATCGCCTGCCCCCCCTGAACGATCAGGACATCGATGCCTTCGACCACGGTCGGCAGCCCCTGCAAGAACGGATCCTCATCCCGACTGACGAACGTATAAGTCATCGAGTCGGCGACGAGGCCCTCGCGCACGGTGAACGGTTCGCGCGCCAGCACGCTGAACGCCGCCAGCGTTCGCTGACGGCTCAGGATCAGACTGTCCAGGATATTGCGCGCCGATGTGGATACAGTCACCGGCACCACGCGCACGGTGATGGTCGTCTTGAAGCCGACACGGGCCACATCGCGGACGCGGAATACGTAATCCCCCTCACTGTCCACCAGCCAGCCGCGTGGGTGAAAGGCGCGAATTCCTGCGGCTGCATCCGCGTAGAGCACCGTCGCATTGAGCGCAGAGTCCCTTAAATTGATTCCGAGGATCATTGCTGCCACAGCGAAAGCCACGACCAGATAGTGCCCCCATCGCTGGCGCTGCGTCAGATCATCGCGCTGCTGAGTGATCTCGACGACGGTCATGTCCGATTACACCTCTGCCCGGGCTGCGGCCTCTCGTTCCTGTCTGACCGCATTTCGGAATAAAAAGGCAACGAACACGATCATGAGCAGCAGCACAACTGCAGTGAGGATGATGCCGAGCAGATCATTCGGCTGAGCGCCGCGAAAGGTGAATGCTGGATTGACAAAGGCGGAACGCAGCGCGATCGAACCGCCGCCGATAACGCATGCGAGGGCAAACAAGGAGACAGGCAGAAGCGGGCTGGGACGCGCAAATCGCAGCTCACTGAGGGCGAAGGCGATGATCAGGCTGCAGATCAATCCGATGACCGCCATCTCGAAAGTCCGGGCAGCCATGATCTGGGGCAGGGGGTCGCGCCCGAAAGCGAAATGCAGGTTGACGACGACGGCATAGCCGACGGCGCTGGCCGCCCCGTAGGCGATGCTGTCTTCACGGATGCGAAAGTGTTCGCGCCAGACGATCGATCGAATGACGATATATTTGAGCACTTCCTGAACCACAATGACGGTGACGGTATACCCCACGATTCGATTGACCAGGCTTTCAAGCGGAAGCCAGGCCTCAGGTTGGAACACAGCCTCCACGAAGGGGATCCCGATGGCATTTGCTGCCAGCGCTGAAACCATCGCTACAGATAAAAGCTGCTGACGCGGCTGCACAGCGAAACGCTCGCGCAGCCAGGAAAATACCAGCCACAGCCCGGCGGGCAGAAGCGCGATCGCAGCATTCACCGGGCGGCTGGCTGTTTGCGGGATGCTGACGCCGAACGCCGTTACGGCGATATAAATCCCTAGGGTAACCGCGAACAGGATCGTATTTTCAACAATGATGCTGATCCAGACACGGCGGTATGGATAGATCTCCGGCTCATCTTGCGGTGGGGCGACGAAACGGGGTGCCCCGGCTTGGTATGAAGTACTGCGCACAGGCGGAGGAGTGGCGATCACAAACCCTTATCTCGATCTGGGTGCTGCGCTACAATGCCTTCGATAGAACAATCGTAGCGTACTGCTCTCACTACGGAAAGGCTCGATCTTGGTGCGGTGGTTGTCCTCTCTGCTGCTGATCCTGTTGGCCGCTGCCTGCGCCCCTGACGCACTTACTTCTCAGGAGGCAGCGCGCACGACTGATCGCCTGATCTACGGTCTCACGCTCCAACCCAGCGGGTTCGACCCCCACATTCACGCATCTTCGGAACTGGGCATCCCGCTGCGTCAGGTTTACGACACCCTGATCTATCGCGATCCGGTTACGCGCGAGTTCGTTCCCGGCCTCGCGCGGGAATGGTCGGTCTCGCCGGATGGATTGACATACACCTTTAATCTGCGCCAGGACGTCGTATTTCACGACGGGAATCGTTTCAACGCGCAGGCGGTCGCCGCCAACCTGGAACGCATCCTCGCCCCGGAAACAGGGTCGCAGCGCGCTGTTTTTCTTCTCGGCCCGTTCGCCCGGTATGAACTTGTCGATGAATTCACCATTCGCATCATCCTGGCGGAGCCGTATGCCCCTCTGCTCGACTCGCTCAGCCAGGTCTATCTCGGCATAGCCAGCCCGAGCGCGCTGCAAGCTTACTCAGCCGATCGCTACCAGTTTCATCAGGTTGGCACAGGGCCGTATCGCTTCGTGGAGTATGTCCCCGGCGATCGTCTGGTTTTGCGCAAAAACACGGCGTATGCCTGGGGGCCGGCATTTTATCCGCGGGATCTGAGTGCAGCCCCGGATGAGATCGAATTCCGTTTTTTCACCGATCCGCCGACGCGGACGCTGGCGCTGGAAAGCGGAGATGTGCATATCATCGGTGAAATACCGCCGCGCGATGCCCGCGCCCTTTCCGCTGAGGGCCGCTTCGAATTAGTCCCGGTCAATATCCCCGGCCAGCCGCTGCAGTTCCTGTTCAATACCCGTCAGTACCCGACAGATAATGTGCTGGTGCGTCAGGCGCTGCTCTATGCGACCAACCGCAGCGAAATCATCGACACCGTGTTTCAACGTTTCTCGCCGATCGCCTGGGGGCCGCTGGCAGCGGCGACGCCGTTCTTCAACTCGAATCTGATCGGCATTTACAGCTACGACTCCAATCGGGCGCGGAGTTTGCTGGCCGAAGCCGGGTTCACCGACGCCGATGAAAACGGGTTTCTGGAATTCGGTGGGGCAGAGCTGACGATCACGGTGATCGTCCCGCCGTGGGGCCAGATCCCGGAGGTCGCTCAGTTTTTACAGGATCAGTGGCGGGATGTCGGCGTTCGCGCGATTTTGAATCCGGTTCCGAGCCGCAGCACCTTGATCGAAGCGGTCAATGCGGGCGGTTACAACCTCGTCGCTTTTTATGAATTTGGGACCGATCCGTCGTTTCTGACGCGCTACTTTTCAACGGATGGGGTGAACAACTGGAGCCGGTTCAGCGATCCCCAGCTCGATCAGCTTTTACTCGATGCAGAACGCGCTCAGGATCTGAATGCCCGTTTCGGCTTGTACAGTCAGGCTCAGCAGTTGATCATGGAGCAGGCACTGATCCTGCCTGTTCGCGATTATGTCAACCTGAACGCTGCAGCGCCGAACGTCTCTGGCCTGGCTTATGACGCTTACGGCTGGTTTCCGCTCATCCCGGCGTTATCGTTCTCCGCCAATTGACCGGAGATAGGATGCCCCATGCAGCATATCGTTGTGCGCTTGCTCCACAGCGCACTCACGCTATGGGCGGTCTTTACGGCTGTGTTTTTTATCCTCCGCCTGCTGCCTGGAGATGCGATCACGACAGCGCTGTTTGACAGCGGCGCAAGCCCGGAAGTGATCGCCGAACGTCAGCGCAGGTTGGGATTGGATCAGCATCCCGTCGTACAGTATGCGCAGGCGCTGAGCGGATTGCTTACCGGTGATCTGGGCATCTCACTTCAGGATGGGCAGCCGGTTATCGACCGGATTCGCAGTCAGATCGGCGCGACGCTCGAAATCGCTTCTCTGGCTTTGCTGATCAGCGCCGCTGCGGGATTCAGCCTGGGTACAGCCGCAGCGGGGACGTCCATCCTGGCGCACGCCGCCCGAGTCGGGATCAACCTCATCCTCAGCATCCCGATCTTCTGGGCCGGCACACTGGCGATCCTTGTCTTCAGCGTCTGGCTTGGCTGGCTGCCCTCATCGGGGAACGGCGGCCTGCGCCATGCGCTGCTGCCCGCTCTCGTGCTGGGGATATCCGGCGCTGGCCCCGTCGCGCAGGTGCTGCATCAGGCGATCGCCGGGACGCGCCATGAGTCGTTCCTGAGGGCCGCCGCCGCGCGCGGTATCCCCGATCGACAGATTTTCATCCGTCATCATCTGCGGATAGCCGTGCTGCCGGCTGTTTCTGTGCTGGGGTTGCAGACCGGTTATGTTCTGGGCGGCACCGTCATCACAGAAGCCCTGTTCACCAGACCGGGTCTGGGTCGGCTGCTGTACGATGCCGTCCTGCGCCAGGATTACCCCGTCGTACAGGGGATCGTGCTCTGGATGGGGCTGATCTATCTCGTCATGCGCTTCACCGTTCAACAGGTGAGTGCAGTGCTCGATCCACGCCTGCGCATGGTCGAATGAAGTATGCCTCGATCAGTTCTCTGGCTCCTCCTCTGGTGTTCGCTCGTTGTGCTCGCTCCCGCATTAGCACCGCAAGATCCCCTCGCTATCGACAGCGAGGCTCTTTCATCCGCATCACCCGATCACTGGTTAGGGACGGACAGCCTGGGGCGCGATGTCTTGAGCCGGCTGCTGTACGGAGGACGCCTCACCGTTGCAATGGGCGCAGCCAGCGTGGGAACCGCTGCCGTCCTCGGAACCCTTCTGGGGCTGGCGGCGGCGCTGGCTCCTCCGCTCATCCAGCGGCTCGCCGCGCTGGTGATGACCGTGCTGGCATCACTGCCCGCACTGGTGATCGCTCTGACCGCCGTAGCTCTGCTGGGACAGGGGTTTCTCCAGATCGCGCTGGCAGTCGGAATCGCCCAGGCCCCCCCGATCGCACTGTTCACAAGCGAGGCCAGCCGCGCTCGACTTGCAGAACTCTATGTCCTCAGCGCGCGCGCGTCCGGGGCAGGGGGCTGGGGGATTGCGATCCGCCATATCTGGCCGAATATCCGCTCACTCTGGTTCAGTTATGTCGTGATCGTGTTCGCACAGTCGATCATGAACACGGCGGCGCTCAGCTTTCTCGGCCTCAGCGGCGATCTCAGCGCGCCGGAGTGGGGGAGTATGCTGGCGGAAGCGCGCCAGGTGATCCGGGCGGCGCCCGGTCTGGGGATTTATCCAGGGGCTGCGATCGCCGTCACAATCCTGCTCGCTAACCGGGCAGCGGCCAGTCTCAGCCGTGAGCCGCGATGAGCGTTCCGGGCGCCGCCGATCCCAGCAGAGTTTCTCGCAGCAAGCCGGGCTGCAACCCGGAGAATATGCGCACTGCCAGATGCGGGAGATCGGTAACCAGGGCGACCATGTCGCGAACTTTGGTGTCCATCCCTCCAGTCACATCGACTCCGCGAGAGGCCCCCAGCGCGGCTTCAACCCGCGGCAGGGTTTCCGGGGTGATCACGTCGATGATCCGACCTTCCTGATCGTAGACTCCGTCCACTTCACCGAGCAGGAAGATGCGCGTGACGTGCAGGTGGCGAGCCAGAAAGAAGAACACCGCCTCGGTAGACACGATCGTCCCACCGCGCTTTTCGTCGAGGCATACGTCACCGTGCACGACCGGGACAATGCCATGCGAACACAAAGTCTGCAGCGGCTCGACGGCAAGGTGTGTCAGACGGCCATCACGCGCCAGGCCGCTTGCCGAGGGAGAGATAGATATGACGGGCAGCCCGGCTGAAGCGAGGGAGGTCGTGAGCAGATGGTTCAATTCCGCCGCAGCGCGGGCAACGTGGGCAAAACCGCGCCACTCATCCTGTGTCTGTACACCTTCGATCGTTCGATATTGCCGCGCGGCAACGTGACCGAATGATCCGCTTCCGTGGCCGATGATGAGACCCGTATCGCCCAGTTCAGGATAGGCCGCCGTTAGCTCCTGTGCGACGCGCGCAGCAACGTCCGAACGGAACGTGTTCGGCACCGTTTTATCGGTGATCAATGAACCGCCCAGTTTGATCAGCGTGAGTTCGCGCATCATGAATATTCACCTGTTTCATCCTCAGCAACCGATGAGTGGAGCACGGTGTAATACACGTTGACGGCTCCGGCGCGCCTCAGGCTGGCCTCCACGACAGACCGAGTGGTGGGAGTCACCAGCGCGATCATGTTACCTCCCCGTCCGCCGCCGCTCAATTTGGCGCCCAGCGCGCCAGCGTCAAGCGCCGCCCGAACCAGTTGATCCAGCTCGGGCGATGATACCGTGAGCGATTGAAGCAGTTCATGATTGCGCACCATAAGCCCGCCAAGCTGATCGATCAAGCCATGCTCGATGCACTCTCGCGCCTGGCGCACTAAGTCGCCAATCGCCGCGATAACCGGTTGAACCTGTTCAGGGCGTGTTTCGAGCAAACGGCGGACGTCACTCACTGCCTGTTTCGTCGAGGCACGCACGCCTGTGTCACCGATCAGGATGTGCAAAGGTTGGTGCGGCTGAACCAGCTCAAAAGGATGATGGCGAACGAAGTAAATCGGGCGCTCGTAAACGATCACCGTGTTGTCGATGCCGCTCGGCGTACCGTGGAAGATGCGCTCCACTTCGTAAACCATCGCATTGATCTCATCTTCCGGGAGCTTTTTGCCGACCGACTCGGCAAGGGCACGGATGATCGCCGTGGTGACCGCTGCGCCGCTGCCCAGACCACTGGCGACCGGAATATCCGAATGGATCGTGATCGTCGCGCCGGACAGCCTGATACCCAGTCTTTCGGTGGCCAGGCGCACGGCTGTCACCAGGGCGTCTTCAACTCCGTCGATAGAACGCAAGACTATTCCACTGACGTCGGCATCATCAGAAAAAATGCGCAGCACCTCTTCGCGCTGTGGATCGAACGTGATAGCAGCGCTGGCGCGCAGGGAGGAAACCGGGATGGCAATTGCTGGCTGTCCGTAGACAACGGCATGTTCGCCCAGCAGGATCACTTTAGCAGGGGCACTGGCCATCGCGCTCATCGCATCAGTGGAACGAGGTAGAGGATGATGATAAACGTCGCCCCCCACAGCAGGATAGCGACTTGCAGCGGACGGTCGCGCAGCAGCACCTCTTCGGGGGCACTGCCTTCACCGCGCACGTGGATCAGGAAGAGATAACGAAACATGCCGTAAATGACAAAAGGCACCGTCAGCAGCGCAAGGTCAGTCCCGGCCAGCAGCGCAGAGGGGGCCTCGATCGCATACAGCAGATAGGCAATGATCGTCCCCGTCATCACCATGCGCAGCATATCATCGAGCATCGGGAGATTATAGTGCTCAAGCGTCACGCGGATGGTTCCGGCTTTTTCCGCCAGCGTCAGAAGTTCCTGCCGACGTTTGCCGACGATCAGGAACAGCGCCAGCAGACCGGTGATCGCATACAGCCACGGTGAAAATTCCGCGACGGGCACGGCGGCGATCCCGGCGAGCACGCGCAGGATGAAACCGATCATGACCGACATGACATCGAGGATGACGATATGCTTGAGGCGTAAACTGTAAGCGATCTGCAGCACAAAATACGCGAGCAGAACGACTGTGAACAGCGGGCCGATGATCAATAACGCCAGCCCGGAAGAAATCAGGGGGATCGCGATGGCGCTGATGATCGCCGCCCGAATAGGAAACTGCCCGGATGCAATCGGACGCGAGCGCTTTTTCGGGTGCTGTCGATCGCTGGCCACATCGGCCAGATCGTTGATGATGTACACCGATCCCGCAACAGCGGATAACAGGATGAAACCGATCGTGATGCGGAGAAACGACTCTGGAATGAAGAGCTGTCCATCGAATACAATACCGGCATAGATGAGGACGTTCTTGATCCACTGCCGCGGACGCATTGTCCGCACAAGCCCGGCGAGTAACTGCACGATGTGCTCCAGTTCCGGTTATTCAGTAACACGACGATCATCGGACATACGCCGCTGAATTGTAAGACGAACATTTTGGCCGCGCCAGCCTGAAGGCCGCACCGAGGGATAGGATCCATGGGAGAGCACATCGCGACAGCGCGCGCGCACCCCAACATCGCATTCATCAAATACTGGGGTAATTCGGATGACGCGCTGCGACTTCCCGCCAATTCTTCCTTGAGCATGAACCTGGATGGCCTGTATGCCGAAACCGTTGTCGAGTGGATCGATGATGCTTCGCACGACACCTTCGTGCTGAACGGTGTGGAACAGCACGACGATGCACTGCAGCGCGTCGTCCGCCACCTCGATATCCTGCGCAGTCGGCTTCATCTACAGGCGCATGCACGGGTCGTCTCGCACAATAACTTCCCGACAGGGGCAGGGGTGGCTTCTTCTGCGGCGGCATTCGCGGCCTTGACTGCAGCCGGCGTGGCAGCGGCTGGTGCTTCCCTGAGCGAGCGGGAGCTGACGACCCTGGCACGTCGTGGATCGGGTTCAGCGGCCCGTTCCATCCCGCCCGGGTTCGTGATCTGGCATCAAGGGGATACAGACGAGCAGTCTTACGCTGAGAGCATCGCCGCCCCACAACACTGGGATCTGGTCGATGTGGTGGCCGTCGTCAGCCGTGAGCATAAACGGGTGGGATCCACTGCGGGCCACGCCACAGCCTGGACGAGCGATCTACAGCCCGCGCGCGTCCAGCACGCTGAGGAGCGCCTGGAGCGGGTTCAGCGCGCCATCCTTGAGCGCGATTTTGCGACATTCGCCGAGATCGTGGAACTCGACAGCAATCTCATGCACGCCGTCATGATGACGAGCCGTCCGCCGCTTTTCTACTGGCTGCCTCCATCATTGACTATCATGGATGCTGTGCGCCGGTGGCGTGCAGAAGGGTTGCCGGTCTGTTACACCCTGGATGCCGGCCCGAATGTCCACTGCATCTGCACCCGTCCCTACGCCGATGAGATCAAACGCCGCCTCTCTGCACTGCCTGATGTCGTGGATATCCTCACAGCGGCGGTCGGGGGCGGCGCGCAAATCATGGATCAAACAGCGGTTAACAGTTGATAAATCCTACCGCCGGCGTTCAGTTTCGCTTGCAGCAATCCACTATAATTTTGATTTAGAAGTCATGCCCTGTCACGGGCAGTTCACTTCGACTCAGTAAGCCTCATCAGCAGAAGGCAGCTCGCATGTTTGACTTTTTGATCGGCAATGACACGCTGTCGGCGATCCTGGCGTTCATCATCGTCCTGATCCCGGCGGTGTTGATCCATGAATTGGGCCACTTTCTGGCCGCGAAAGCGGTCGGTATCACTATCCTGGAATTTGGCATCGGCATGCCGCCGCGCCTGATCAGGCTGTTCCGGCTGCATGGCACCGATTACACGCTCAACTGGCTCCCGCTGGGCGGCTTCGTGCGTCCACTGGGCGAGGATATCGTTCGCCAGCGCGGGGATGAGGAAGTCAATTCCGACCGCGATGAAGCCCTGCGCCGGGGCATTCAAAACCCGAAATCAGTCAGTGAGGCCCGCCCCTTGCAGCGGATCATTTTCATGGCCGCAGGGGCGCTGGCGAATTTCCTGATGGCGTTTGTGCTGTTCGCTATCGTGGGGCTGTCCGGTCTGCCAACCGTGACTGGGGCGCGCGCGGTCGTTCAGTACGTCGCTCCGGGCAGCGTGTTCGCGCAGGCCGATCTGCGCCCCGACGATGTGATCGAAGCGGTCAACGGCCAGCCCCTGTTGACAGGAGCCAGCCTGCTGGAGAGCATCGCCGCCGCTGAAACCGAACAGGTCACCCTGACGGTGATCCGCCAGGGAGAGTCTGCCCCGCTGGAGATCGTCGTTCCGCGCGCAGCAGCCGCTGGCCCGGTCGAAACGCGCCCGTTCGTCCGCGGTGTCGCTGTGGGTTCACCCGCCGCCAGTGCAGGCATTGAGCCGGGCGATTTTGTTCTGGCGCTGAACGATTTTGACCTCACGTCGTACACGCAGCTTCAGGCGCGTACACGGGAATTTTTGGATCAGGAGGTCAGCCTCGTGCTGTGGCGCGGCGGGCAAGAGCTGACGGTAACTTTGACTCCGCGCTCGAATCCCCCGGAAGGGCAGGGGGCCATGGGGGTGGAGATCGGCAACGGCGCGATCGCCCCCGATGCCGGACTGGCCGTCTATGAAGGGCCGATGCGGGTCGAGCTGGTTCCGCTGTCATTCGGGGAGGCGATGCAGTACTCGGTTGCGCGCATCGGCGGTGTCTTCAACACGATCCTGAGCGTTCCGGCGCAGATCCTCCAGGGGACGGCACAGCCGGAACAGCTCCGCCTGACCAGTCCGCTCGGCATCAGCCAGGTCGGTGCTGTCTTCCTTCAGGATAGTATCGAGCAGCGGCAGCCAGCCATTCTGCTCGAATTCATGGCGCTGATCAGCATCGCATTGGGCTTCACCAATCTGCTCCCCATTCCAGCGCTGGACGGGGGGCGGATCCTGTTCGTGCTGATCGAAATCATTCGCGGGCGTCCGATCGCGCCGGAGCGCGAGGGCATGGTCCACTTCATCGGCGTCATCCTGCTGCTGTCACTGATGGTGGTGGTGCTGTTGAACGACATCCGCGATCCTTTGACCAATCTGATCCGGTGATCGGAGGGAAGCTGTGGAACACTCAAGCGATTACCTGGAACGCCGTCAGTACAGCCTTGAAGATGCCCTGCAGGCGCTGCAGCAGTTTGCCGGTCGTACCGTCCCATCGACGATCGTATACGGGCTATCCGGTATCACGCGCGATGAAGCCATTGCATTTTCGCGCATCTGGGGCCATATCGAACCGGCTCATCGGAGACACATCATGCGCGTGCTGGCAGAAACGGTTGAGGCCGATTTCGAACTGGACTACACATCGGTGGCTCAAGTGGCGCTGCGGGACGAGGATGCAGCAGTTCGCGAGGCGGCTATCGACGCGCTGTTCGCCAGTGAAGACACGGAAACGATGGATCTGCTGATCACCTGCGCGCTCCATGACCCATCGATCGATGTGCGGGCGGCGGCCTTCTCAGCGCTGGGGCCGTTCATCCTCGCCGGCGAATTTGAGGACATTGCCGCGCAGGACGCAGCGCGCGCCCAGGATGCGGCGCTCCAGGGCTGGCAAAACGAGCAAGAGGACATCGACGTGCGCCGGCGTGCGCTGGAAGCGCTGGCGCATTCCAGTCGAGAAGAAGTCTACCCCGCAATCATGGCTGCATTCCAGCATGAAGATCGGCGGATGCGCATCAGCGCTGTGTTTGCAATGGGCAAATCCTGCGACGAGCGCTGGGCGGATGTGGTGCTGGCCGAACTCGAAAACACAGATCCGGAGATCCGATATGAAGCGGCTCGTGCGGCTGGCGAACTGGAGATCGGGGACGCGGTCCCGACTTTGAAGGCGCTGGCCTTCAGCGATGATGTCGAAATCCGTGATGCGGCGGTGTGGTCGTTGGGCGAAATCGGCGGGCGGGAAGCGAAGCGCGCGCTTGAACTGCTGGCGCAGGATGCCCGATCGCGCAATGACGACGATCTGCTGGAAGCCGTCGATGATGCGTTAGCCAACGCCGGCATTGGCGGTGACGATCTTTATCTCTTCGATATTGACCCGGATCGCCTGTGAAGATGAGCTGCACCGGTGAGAACAGCCAGACTCCGGTGCAGCTCGTCTGAAGAACTGACTTGCAGTTAGCCGTTGATCAACGGCATCAGCTTGAGTGCGAGGCTGGTATCCCCCTGGATCTTCACCTTCCCGGTCATGAAGGCCTGCATTGGGTTCAAACCGCCATTCATCATGGTGTAGAAGTCATCCGCGCTGGCCTTGAGCGTCATCTTGGCACCATCGACCAGCCCTGTGCCGGTCGTTGCGGCACCATCGGCCAGCTTCAGCCAGTACTGACCGCCATTGTCACCGCTCAGATCGAATTGAATGACAGCGTTCATGCCCTCGATCTTCTGCGGTTCCATGCGCTGAACCATTTTCTGAAAAATTTCGGCCACTTCCTGTTGTGAAGCCATGGATACGTTCTCCTTAAAATAACGATGCCTGTGCTTGTCATGCATCCGTTACCAGACTTATGAGAATACTAGTATATATCCTCAGCTTCCCGCTGCCCAATAACGATAGCGAGATTTTGATGAGTATACGAGAAATGCGCGTAACAAGAGATCGGACTGGTGTTCTCTACCGCAACAGTGGAGCGAAGGCATGATGCTCGCACGGATAACCGGACGAATGCAGTCTCTGACGCTCGCTGTCCTGCTCGGATTCTCCGGCGTATTGTTGGGCTGCGCGTCAAAACCCCCTGAAGTGATCGTGATCACCGCGACCTTTCCATCATCGACGGATGTTCCTTTAGCCGAACCGACCCTGACCGCGATCGCAGCCGCCTTCAACCGGGATACAGCGCGCGCAGCAGTGGTTTCCCCTCCAACAAGTCTACCGGCGGCGGCTTCCGGGCCGATCGCGGCCACCGGTGAGCGCAGCGCTGAGCGCTACGTAGTCAGACCGGGAGATACGCTGACGAGCATCGCGTCGGCGCATAACGTCACGCTGGATGCGTTGATCGCGACAAACTCACTCAGCAACCCGGATGCGCTGTTTGTCGGTCAGGAGCTGATCCTGCCGTCTCAACCGACAACGCGGGGCAGTGACATCCGTCTGCTGCCCGATCATCGTCTGGTGCGCGGGCCGCAGGCCTCCCAGTTCGATGTCAACGAATACGTTATGAGACGGGGTGGATATCTGCGCCAGTCAGTCGATCTCGTGAACGGGGAACTGCTGACAGGCGCGCAGATCATCGAGCGCGTCGCTCTGGAGTTCAGCATCGATCCGCGGCTGCTGCTGGCGGCGCTTGAATATCGCGCCGGCTGGCTCTCGACGATCTCGCCCGGTGAAGAGCAGCGCCGCTTCCCAATGGGGGCGCCGCCAACGCGAACCGGCATCGCCCGTGAAGGCCTGTATCGTCAGCTTATCTGGACTGCGGATCAGCTCAATGCCGGTTATTACGGCTGGAAAAGTCGCAATCTGAGCATTCTTCAGTTCGTCGATGGGACAGGAGTCCGGATCGCCGAAAATCTGAACCCGGCGACTGTCGGCATTCAATACTGGCTGAGCCGCACCGCACCGCTCGACACCTGGACGCGCGAAGTCGGAGAGGCTGGCTTTATCGCCGTGTACCGTGACCTGTTCGGCGATCCATTTGCGGACGGCGATCAGCCACTCATTTCATCCGATCTGGTGCAGCCCGATCTCACCCTGCCATTCGCTCCCGGTCATACCTGGTATTATACGGGCGGGCCGCATGGCGGTTATGGATCGGGCAGCGCCTGGGGCGCAGTGGATTTTGCGCCGCCCGATGACATCACACAGGTGGAAAGCGCGTGTTACGTGTCTGATTTCTTCGCAGTCGCCGTCGCTGATGGCGTGATCGCGCGAACGGCTGAGGGCACGGTTGTGCTCGACCTCGATGGTGACGGAAACGAAGCGACGGGCTGGTCGATCTTCTATCTGCATATCGATGAGCGCGATCGCGTTGAGCAGGGGGCCGTCGTGCGCGCCGGCGATCCGATCGGCAGGCCGTCCTGTGATGGCGGCTTCTCCAACGCCACCCACATGCACATCGCTCGCCGCTATAATGGGGAGTGGCTTCCCGCTGATTGCGGGCAGTGCCGCCCAGAGTATGCTGTGCCACCGTTTGTGTTGGGCGGCTGGCGTGTGATCGGGTTTGCCAATCAGGAATATCAGGGACAGCTCGTCCGAAACGGTGAACGTCTCCAGGCCGAACAGGGTCGCACGGTTATCTCAAATCAGATCTCCTGGTGAAGAAGGCATATGTTCCGAAGTCAGCTTCTAAGGCTGCAGTTCGTCCTACTGATCTACCTGTTGATCCATGCTCAGGCGATTTCCGCCCAGGAAGCGATCACCGCGACGCCGGTGCAGGTCAATCTCGCCACACTTGTGCCGCCGACGGCTGCCCCGCTGCTCCAGCCGACTCTGACCTGGACGCCCACGCAGGGCATCGGCGCGCAGCTCGAAGCGTTGGAGGTGGCCAATGTGCGACAAGATCCGGATGTAGCGGCGGCTCTGCTGGGTGTGATCCGCAGCGGCGAGCGCTATCCAGTGCTCGGTCGCTACTATCAATGGTATCAGTTTCAGTTTCCGACGTCCCCCAACGGAAGAGGTTGGGTGTTCGGCGAACTCGTCCGGATCATCGGTGACAGCGCCGGTATCCCCGAAATCGATCCATTCGCTCAGCCGACTTTACCCCCGGCTGTGTTCGGAGCGACGCAGACAGCCGAGATCGTGACCCGAACACCAGGGGGCGTCCTGACGGCAACGGCCCAGGCCATGATGCCCGCTGCGACAGCGCCGGGCGCGATCGCAGCGCCGGGCGCGATCGCAGCGCCGGGCGAGGTGCTGCCGACGTTTACCTATCCCCCAGGCATCGTACCGATCGCCCCGACCCCAGTGCCGACCCGCAGCATCCTCGATGCTGTCACCCCGACTCCGGACGGGGCTAATCCGCGCCCGCGCACGTCACAGACACAGTCGCTCCCCCCGATCGTGCCGATCGGCGCACTTGCAGCGCTTGGTTTGCTCGGTCTGCTCATCGGCGCTGCACGTCGCTGATGACTGCACAAAAAAAAGAGGATGCGCAGCAGACGCATCCTCACGGAAAAATCGTGAACTGTCGGCGCTTAATCGTGGCTCAGTGGCTGCACGAACTGCATCCGCCGGCAGACTCCGCCCCACCGCTGTCTTTGGTGCGGAACGAATGCCCGCAGCCGCAGCTCGACACCGCATTCGGGTTATCGATGCGGAACCCGGCGTTGAACACCGAGTCGACGTAGTCGATCGTCGATCCCTGGAGATAGAGCAGGCTGGTTGGATCGACAACCAGGCGAACGCCATCGACTTCAACGACGGCATCATGGCTGGATGGACTCGGCTCGAACGCCATACCGTAGTTCAGCCCCGAACAACCGCCGCCGCTGACGAAGACGCGCAGCGCATAACCGGGGATCCCGCGCTGTTCGAGCAGCGATTTGATGACGCTGACGGCAGCCGGTGTCACATTCAGGACGGCGATCGGCTCAATGGAAATTGAGTCGGAAACTTCAATGCGGTTTACATCATTCACGGCCATCGACCGAGTCCTTTCAATTGAATGCTATCTTGCAGTTCACCGCTTACGCTGATCTGACTCTACTCATGAGCGTAACCGTTGTCAACAATAAAGATGATGAGTTTAAGCAATATCACATTTGCGTTCGTCATTCCTGAGGTTCTGTTCAACAGCCGCATGCGGCAGAAGGTATGAACAGGTCTGGCCATCCTCAACCCAGTGATGCAGCCGTCTGGGGACAACGCCCAGAAGCAGACTGACCAGCCGCATATCGAGATCGCACAACTGCCGATTGGCATCGACGATGTGATGATAGGGGCAGTTTGCTGTATACAGAATGTATCCATCGGGATGCGTTTCCCAATGGGCGGCGTATCCCTGCTGGCTCAGGTAATCGCTCACCAGCGACAGCCGCTCCTCAAAGGTCATCTCCGGGGGAATGACCAGATCCGAAGCCAGGGTAGTGGCCACCCCTTCGATGATCACATTGACGCCATCCGGCGGTAGCGCCTGTTTGATCTCGTTCAGCAGGGAGAGCGAAAGCCGTTGATAGTTTCCCGGGGTTTCGCGCCTCGCTTTTTCGGTCAGCGTGTAGACATGCTGGGGACGTCCGGGAGCCGCACGCCGGCGCTGCTGTGGGGAACTGATCAGGCCTTCGCGCTGCAGGCGGTTCAAGTGGTGACGCACCGTGACAGAAGTGATGTTACCGCGGCGGCGCTCAAGCTCGGAGACGATATCCTCGACAGTGGCCTGCCCATACTGACGCAGTATTTCCAGGATGATCCGCCGCGTCTCCTGCATGGTTACCTCACAGTAAAACTTCACTGACGTCTACCGTGAACAGTCTATCACCGGGATTTTGTACCTGTCAATTTGGATTTTTTAAACCCCGATCATCGAAAATCGGCTTGTGTGTTTGATGAGACGAATGGGGTAGGGCAGGTCAGGGCTATCGCATCAAAATAAAGTAGGAGGCATACTCGCTACCTTACCTAAAGAAAGGGGGTAGCGATGAATGAACAACCCTTCAGCAGC